>NZ_JYJF01000329.1 GCF_000955975.1 Saccharothrix sp. ST-888 | reverse complement strand
CCACCCTGGACGTCTCCTCCGCCGAACTCGGCCGGAAACCGCCCGTGCAGATCACCGTGCCGACCGGGAAGATCACCCCGGCGCTGGTGGCCGAACTCAAGCGCTCGTTGCAGGCACACCCGGGCGACACCCCAGTCCGCCTGCTCACGACGAACTGGGACAAGAACACCCTGTACGAGCTCGGCTTCCAGGTAAACCCGGACAACGGGCTCGCCTCGGACATCAAAACGCTGCTCGGACCAGGTGCATGGAGCACCCTTTAACACCACACCAAGTACGCCCCGGAGGACGCAGCACGCACACCGTCGAGCTCCTCGAACTCAACTGATCAGCAGTCCTGTCCTCTGAAGCACGGTTCCCCCGGCCCGCTCGGCCAGGGGAACCGTGCGCCCATGCCATGCACAGTCGCGGAGAGCAAAACCACTATCAGTCGCCCCGCGCCTCGGCCCGGCGACGCTTCTCCAGGCCGATCGCCAACAGACTGACGCCGGCCAGGACAATCTCGTCCACATCCTCCAGGGCCTCCGGCGCCTCCAGGCCCTGCTCCAGAAGACGCATCGCGTGTCCGCTGATTGCCGTCCCCCAGTCACCGAGCTGAGAGGCCGACAATTTCCTCGTAC
>NZ_JYJF01000328.1 GCF_000955975.1 Saccharothrix sp. ST-888 | reverse complement strand
CGAACCCCGCGCACCCGTACACCAAGGGTCTGCTCCGCTCGATCCCGCGCCTGGACCACAAGGGCCAGGACCTGTACGCGATCAAGGGCCTGCCGCCGAACCTGCTCAAGGTCCCGGCCGGCTGCGCGTTCAACCCGCGCTGCGACGTGGTTACCGACCTCTGCCGTACCGAGATCCCGGCGCTGCACCAGGTCACCGACAAGGAAGGCGCCGAGCTGGCCGGTCGCCGCAGCGCCTGCCACCTCTGGAAGGAGACCCTCCATGGCTGAGCCGATCCTGGAGGTCAGGAACCTGGTCAAGCACTACCCGCTGACCCAGGGCGTCCTCTTCAAGAAGCAGGTCGGCGCGGTCAAGGCCGTCGACGGCATCTCCTTCGAGCTGCACAGGGGCGAGACCCTGGGCATCGTCGGTGAGTCCGGCTGCGGGAAGTCGACGCTGGCCAAGGTGCTGATGAACCTTGAGCGGGCCACCGCGGGCGAGGTGCTGTTCAAGGGCGAGGACATCTCCAAGCTCTCCGGTGCCGCCCTCAAGGCGGTGCGCCGGAACATCCAGATGGTGTTCCAGGACCCGTACACGTCGCTGAATCCGCGGATGACGGTGGGTGACATCATCGGGGAGCCGTTCGAG
>NZ_JYJF01000327.1 GCF_000955975.1 Saccharothrix sp. ST-888 | reverse complement strand
GTGCGGCGGGCGTGATCAAGATGGTGCAGGCGATGCAGCACGGCGTGCTGCCGAAGTCCCTGCACGTCGGCGAGCCGTCCTCGCACGTGGACTGGACGGCGGGCGCGGTCTCGCTGCTGGCGGAGACGACCGAGTGGCCGGAGACCGGCGAACCGCGCCGGGCAGGCGTGTCGTCGTTCGGCTTCAGCGGTACCAACGCGCACATCATTCTGGAGCAGGCGCCTGCTGCTGTCGTCGCCGATGCCGAGGAGCCGATCGGGCCCGCTGCGATGGCGCCGGTGGTGCCCTGGGTGCTGTCGGGCCGGACGGCGGAGGCGCTGCGCGGCCAGGCCGGTCGACTGCTCGCCCGGGTGGATGCCGAGCCCGGCGCTGGTGTGCTGGACCTCGGTCTCTCGCTGGTGAGTACGCGTGGTTCGTTCGAGCACCGTGCGGTGCTGGTCGGCGCCGGACGTGCGGAGCTGCGCGCCGGGCTGGAGGCGCTGGCGCGGGGTGAGGCTTCGGCTCAGTCGGTGACGGGTGTCGCGGGTTCGGCCGGCCGTACGGCGTTCCTGTTCACGGGGCAGGGGAGTCAGCGGGTCGGGATGGGCGCCGAGTTGTATGCGGCGTTCCCGGTGTTCGCCGGGGCTTTCG
>NZ_JYJF01000326.1 GCF_000955975.1 Saccharothrix sp. ST-888 | reverse complement strand
CGAACCCTGACCCGGGAAGACGAACGCCACCTTCCCCCCAGCCCCAGCCACACCCTGCACCACACCCGCACCCGGCTCACCGGACGCCAGCGCCTCCAGAGCGGGCCGCAGCTCCGCGAGATCGTGCCCGACCAGCACCGCCCGGTGCTCGAAGGTGGAACGGGTCGTGGCCAGCGAGTACCCGAGATCCGCGACCTCGGACCCGGTCCCGGCGTCCGCCTCGACCTTCGCGAACAGTCGCTCGGCCTGGCCGCGCAGGGCGTCGGCCGACCGGGCCGAGAGCAGCCACGGGACGGCCGAGGACACCGCCGGGCGGGCGGGCGTCTCCTCCGTCCGGCCTTCGTCCGCTGCGGGCTGGGCTTCGGGCGCCGGCGCCTCGGAGGTCTGGGCCTCGTGGGTCCGGGCCTCGGGTGCCTGCTCCAGGATGATGTGCGCGTTGGTACCGCTGAAGCCGAACGAGGACACCGCCGAGCGGCGCGGCTCGCCGGTCTCCGGCCACGGCTGCGCCTCGCTGAGCAGCGAGACCGCGCCGACCGTCCAGTCCACGTGCGAGGACGGCTCGCCGACGTGCAGGGACTTCGGCAGCACGCCGTGCTGCATCGCCTGCACCATCTTGATCACGCCCGCCGCAC
>NZ_JYJF01000325.1 GCF_000955975.1 Saccharothrix sp. ST-888 | reverse complement strand
TGGCGCAGCTGCACGTCCGTGGTGCCAAGCTCGACTGGCAGGCGGTCTTCGCGGGTACCGGCGCGCAGCGCGTCGACCTGCCCACCTACGCCTTCCAGCAGGAGAACTACTGGCCGCGAGTCCGCTCCGGCCTGGTGGGCGATGTCGCGTCCGCCGGCCTGGGGTCGGCCGACCATCCGCTGCTGGGCGCCTCCGTGGCTCTCGCGGACGCGGACGGCCATCTCTTCACGGGACGGCTGTCGCTGGACTCGCACCCGTGGCTGGCCGACCACGCCGTGGGTGAGGTCGTGCTGCTGCCGGGAACTGCCTTTGTGGAACTGGCGGTTCGAGCGGGCGACCAGGTCGGCTGCGGTCGTATCGAGGAGCTGACCCTGGAGGCGCCGCTGGTCCTGCCGGCCAAGGGCGCCATGCAGGTCCAGGTCTCGGTGGGCACGCCGGACGAGTCGGGTCGACGTACCGTCGGCCTCTACTCCAGGGCCGAGGAAGCTTCGGCCGAGGAGCCGTGGACGCGTCACGCGGCGGGTCTGCTGGCCGAGGGTGGTGCTGCGGAGTCGTTCGATCTGGTGGAGTGGCCGCCGGTGGGTGCGGAGGCCGTGCCGGTCGATGAGCTGTACGACCGGTTCGCGGCGGCCGGGTTCGGT
>NZ_JYJF01000324.1 GCF_000955975.1 Saccharothrix sp. ST-888 | reverse complement strand
GTGAACCGCTGCGGGTTCTTCAGAGACTCTAGATTGTGGCCGTGGCCTGCAGGTTTGGCTGTTGGCTGTAGTACTTGGCTTCGTACTCGGCGGGTGGGGTGTGGCCGAGTTCACCGTGGAGCCGGGTGGAGTTGAACCAGTCGATGTACTCGGCGGTGGCGATCTCGACATCGGTCAGGGTCCGCCAGGGGCCGCGCGGCTTGATCAATTCGGTTTTGTAGAGTCCGATGGTCGACTCCATCAGGGCGTTGTCCAGGGCGTCGCCGACCGAGCCGATGGACGCGGCGATCTTCTCCTTGGCCAGGTGGGTGGCCAGGCGGAAGCTGGTGTATTGCGATCCGGCGTCGGAGTGATGGATCAACTCCCTTGGCTGGACCGGGAATCCCGCTCGGTCGCGCTGCCACAGGCCCATCCCGAGCGCGGACAGGATCAGCGGGGTCTGCTTGTTGGTGGCCGCCGACCAGCCGACGATCCGCCGCGAGAAGGTGTCGACGACGAACGCGACGTGGACGGTGCCGGCCCAGGCCGCCACGTGCGTGAAGTCGGCGACCCACACCCGGTTCGGCGCGCCGGCCACGAAGTTGCGCTTCAGTAGGTCGGGTGCGCGGTCAACGCTCTTGTCCGAGACCGTGGTGACGATCC
>NZ_JYJF01000323.1 GCF_000955975.1 Saccharothrix sp. ST-888 | reverse complement strand
CCATGGCCACGGCCACGATGGTGAGCACGAGAAGGGCCACGAGAACGGCCATGGCCACGGCCACGATGGTGAGCACGAGAAGGGCCACGAGAACGGCCACGGCCACGGCCACGATGGTGAGCACGAGAAGGGCCACGAGAACGGCCACGGCCACGGCCACGATGGTGAGCACGAGAACGGCCACGAGAACAGCCACGTCTCGCGGCCTCTCCCCGCAGAGCACGCCGGCCACAGTGGAGGTGGGTTGGCCCACACTGGAGCTCCGATCAAGGCAGCCGGGCTCTCTGCAAGCGCTCTGCTGGGGGTGGGCGCATTCCTGCTGCGCTGCGGAAAGGCCCGCAGGCGCCGGGAAGTTGCCGGCCCGCAGGGCGCGGCAGTGAACAGCTGAGCACCGACTGACCAGGGACTAGTCAGCCCAGCGGTGGTAGGGGAACCTCCAGTTCCCCTGCCACCATTCTTTACTGATAAACCAAAATAATACTGGAAAGTTCGCCTGACGGTCGGACAGGAGGTCCCGTTCGGGTAATCTTCCGGCAGTTCAGATCAGGGACGTTTCAAAGCAATGCCGCGAAGTTACGGCTGCTGCGGCGCTGTCAAGCGGTTCGTTGAAGCTGGTCCCAGCGGGCAGGGCTCCTGCTAGGAGAGGAAGTCGACCAAG
>NZ_JYJF01000322.1 GCF_000955975.1 Saccharothrix sp. ST-888 | reverse complement strand
CCTCCAGCTCCGGGCAGGCCCCGTAGCCGAGCGAGAAACGGGCACCCCGGTACTTCAGGGCGAACATGTCGCGGACGTCCTGCGGGTCCTCGTCGCCGAAGCCCAGCTCGTAGCGGACCCGGGCGTGCCAGAACTCGGCCAGCGCCTCAGCCAGTTGGACCGACAGACCGTGCAGCTCCAGGTAGTCCCGGTAGGCGTTGGCGGCGAACAGCTCGTTCGCGGCCTCCGAGATCCGGTTGCCCATGGTCACCACCTGCAGGCCCACCACGTCCTTCTCACCGGACTCCTCCGGACGGAAGAAGTCCGCCAGGCACAGCCGGCGCCCACGCCGCTGCCGCGGGAAGGTGAACCTGGTCCGCTCCGAGCCGTCCTCGTTGTAGACGATCAGATCGTCACCCTTGGACGCCGCCGGGTAGTAGCCGTAGACCACGGCCGCCTCCAGCCAGCCCTCGGTCTGCAACCGGTCCAGCCACATCCGCAGCCGCGGCCGCCCCTCGGTCTCCACCAGCTCCTCGTACGACGGCCCGGCACCGACCCGCGCCGCCTTCAGCCCCCACTGCCCCTTGAACAGCGCGTCCTCGTCCAGCCAGGACGCGTAGTCCGCGAACGGCACCCCCTTGACGATCCGGTCCCCCCAGAACGGCGGAGCCGGCACCCGGTT
>NZ_JYJF01000321.1 GCF_000955975.1 Saccharothrix sp. ST-888 | reverse complement strand
CGAACCCCGCGCACCCGTACACCAAGGGTCTGCTCCGCTCGATCCCGCGCCTGGACCACAAGGGCCAGGACCTGTACGCGATCAAGGGCCTGCCGCCGAGCCTGCTCAAGGTCCCGGCCGGCTGCGCGTTCAACCCGCGCTGTGAGCGTGCCACCGATCGGTGCCGGACCGAACTGCCGCTGCTGCAAGCCGTGTCGGACGAGGACGGCGGCGAACTCCCGGGCCGCCGCAGCGCCTGCCACTTCTGGAAGGAGACCCTCCATGGCTGAGCCGATCCTGGAGGTCAGGGAGCTGGTCAAGTACTTCCCGCTGACCCAGGGCATTCTCTTCAAGCGGCAGATCGGGGCCGTCCGCGCGGTCGACGGCATCTCCTTCGGGCTGCACAGGGGCGAGACCCTGGGCATCGTCGGTGAGTCCGGCTGCGGGAAGTCGACGCTGGCCAAGGTGCTGATGAACCTTGAACGGCCCACCGCGGGTGAGGTGTTCTACAAGGGCGAGGAGATCTCGCGGTTGAGGGGCGCGGCGCTGCGGGCGGTGCGCCGGAACATCCAGATGGTGTTCCAGGACCCGTACACGTCGTTGAACCCGCGGATGACGGTGGGTGACATCATCGGGGAGCCGTTCGAGATCCATCCGGAGGTGGCGCCGAAGGGCGACCGCCGTAGGGCGGTTCAGGATCTGCTG
>NZ_JYJF01000320.1 GCF_000955975.1 Saccharothrix sp. ST-888 | reverse complement strand
TCGGTGGACGCGTGCTGCCAGGGCCATCGGTCGGGCAGGTGGAGTGTTGGCCGACGGGCTGAACGGGCCAGCCGGGCAGGGACGTTGACCAGGTGGGCCCGCAGGGTGGCGGTGGTCGCTCTGGTGTGGAAGGGGCCGGCGAGGCTGCCGGCGGCCCGCAGCAGGTTGTGGGTGATCGTCCACAGGGTGAGCCACGCGGCGTTGGCCTGGAAGTGCCCGGAGGGCAGGTGGGCCAAGGCCGATCCCTTGCCGTCCGCGATGACCTGCTCGATCGTGGCGTGCTGCCGGTGCCGCAGCTCGGCCTGGAGTACCTCGAACGGGCTGTCGGTGAACACCGGGTGGTAGCGCCAGGCCGTGAAGAGCTCGCCCTGCCCGGCCGCGACCTCGGCGTTCAAGCGGCGGACACGGCGCACATCGCCGCGACCAGCGTCATCACCTTCGCGGCCGGATTGGCCCCGGCACCGCTGCCGGTTCCTTCGATGCGCAGCCTGTCGCCGACCAGGGCGGGCAGGCCGGCGCGCTCGGCCAGGCGGACCAGCGGGACCAGCCCCGCGCCCGCGATCAGATTCGGCTCGTCGAACACGACGGAGACGGCCGAGACAGCGTGAGAGGATTGCACTTACGAGATGCCTTGCCGATTGTGCGTGGTGGAGCCTAGAGAACTCCCATCATCGCAGGTCGCAAGGCA
>NZ_JYJF01000033.1 GCF_000955975.1 Saccharothrix sp. ST-888 | reverse complement strand
CCACGTCGGCACCGCCCAGACTCGGCCCTCGACCTCCCCCAGCCTCCGGCCGGGGGCACCCCCCATCTTCACCCACCCCCCATGTGCCTGTCGGCCTGAGCTCAGAATCCGGACTCCTCGGCGGACTTCCGGCGGCCGGACACCTCCGTCACTGCGTGCAGTTCCTCGGGAACTGGGAGTTTCGGCCTCCCGTTGACCAGGGTATGCAGCCAACGCACGGGGCCGTCCGGACGCCCCGCTTTCCCAACGGGGGTGTGAGCCATGGACAGCGCGATGCCGCGCCCTGGCCGCGCCAGGCCCGGGGCGGCGGCCGATGCCTCACCAGCGCACGCACCATCGGCGCACGGATCCCGGGCGCGGGGCCCCAGGCAACTCCCTGGCCCGCGGTGAGCGGTTGAGCCGCTGACGGATCATTAGTCTGCAGAACGAGTCCGGCCCGCTTGTCCGTGCGGTCGGCTCGCCATCCACCCGGTGATCGCCGGCCTCGGCGCCGAGATCGCCCCGCACCCACACCGAGGACTTTTCGAGATGCCCACCGGCCAGGTCAAGTGGTTCAACGAGACGAAGGGGTTCGGCTTCCTGTCGCGCGACGACGGCGGGGACGTCTTCGTCCACACCAAGGCGCTGCCCGCCGGGGTCACCTCGCTCCGGCCCGGGCAGCGGGTGGAGTTCGGCGTGGTCGCCGGCCACCGGGGCGACCAGGCGATGGCCGTCACCCTGCTGGAGGCGCTGCCCTCGGTGGCCGTCGCCCAGCGCCGCAGCGCCGACGACATGGCACCGATCGTGCAGGATCTGATCACCACGCTGGACGCGGTGCTGCCCGGCCTCCAGCGCGGCCGCTACCCCGCGAAGCCCGCCGGACAGAAGCTCGCGGTGCTGCTGCGGGCGGTGGCCGACCAGTTCGACGTCTGAGCGGGCCACCGCCAAGGCAGGCTCAGAAGGCCAGTGCGCCCGGGTCGATCGCCGGTACCAGTCCCTCGGCGGCGGCCCGGGTCAGCAGGCCGTGCACGGCCGCGTATCCGGCCTCGCCGAGGTCGCCGGTGAACTCGTTGACGTAGAGCGCGATGTGCCGGTCCGCCACGTCCGGGTCCATCTCCTGGGCGTGCGCCAGCACATAGGGCCGGGACGCCGCCGGGTTCTCCCAGGCCAGCGCGACCGAGGTGCGGATCGCCGCACTGAGTTCGCGCAGCCGCTCGGCGCCCAGTGAGCGCCGGGCGATGATCGCGCCCAGCGGGATCGGCAGGCCGGTCTCCTGCTCCCAGGCCTCGCCCATGTCGGCCAGGTTGTGCAGGCCGTACTGCTGGTAGGTGAACCGGGCTTCGTGGATCACCAGACCGGCGTCCACCCGCCCGTCCCGGACGGCGGGCATGATCTCGTGGAACGGCAGCACCACGATCTCCCCGAACCCGCCGGGCACCGCCTTGGCGGCCCAGAGCCGGAACAGCAGGTACGCGGTGGAGCGCTCGCTCGGCACCGCGACCCGGCGGCCCGTCAGGTCCGTACCGGGCTCGCGGGTGAGCACCAGCGGCCCGCAGCCCCGGCCCAGCGCCCCGCCGCAGGGCAGCAGCGCGTACTCGTCCAGCACCCAGGGCAGCTGTCCGTAGCTGATCTTCAGTACGTCCAGTTCCCCGCGCTCGGCGAGGCCGTTGGTGATGTCGATGTCCGCGAAGGTCACCTCGGGGGCGGCCGCGCCGGGGACCAGGCCGTGCGCCCAGGCGTGGAAGACGAAGGTGTCGTTCGGGCAGGGGGAGTAGGCGATCCGCAGCGGCTCAGCCATGTCCGACCTCCTGGAGCAGTTCCGGGTACGGCAGGTGGGCGAAGGCCCGCTCCAGCGCGCCGAGGGCCTCGCCGATGCGCCAGGCGGAGCGGTCGCGCGGGCCGACGGCGTTGGAGACGGTCCGCAGTTCGAACACCGGCACCCCGTGCCGGGCGGCGGCCTCGGCGACCCCGAAGCCCTCCATCGCCTCGGCCAGCGCCCGCGGATGGCGGGCGGTGAGCTCGGCGGCCCGTTCGGCGCTGCCGGTGACCGTGGAGACGGTCAGCACGGTGCCGCGGGCGGCGCCGAGCACCTCGGCGGCCAGGCCGACGGCTGCGGGCACCGGTGTGTGGTGGACGCTGCCGAAGCCCAGCTCGGCGACGTCCAGGAAGCCCTCGGGAGTCTGCGCGCCCAGGTCGGCGGCCACGATCCGGTCGGCGACCACGACGGACCCGATCGGCGCGTGCGGGGCGAAGCCGCCCGCGATCCCGGCCGAGACCACCAGCTCGTACCGGTGCAGCCAGGGCAGACTCGCGGTGGCCGCCGCCACGGCCGCCGGGCCGACACCGCCGGCCAGCACGTCCACCGGCACCCCGCAGGCGTGCTCGGCGCGGTGCAGCTCACCACCGGGGACCGGCAGTGTCACGGCACCGTCCCCCAGTCCGCGCAGTACGGCCTCGGCCTCGGCGGGAACGGCGACGACGACCAGCAGCCGGGCGGCCTGCGCTCCCGGCTGCTGGTCGTCGGACGGACGCCGCGTCACTGCGCGGTCGGAACGAAGTCCTTGTTCTTGAGGTCGAAGAACCAGGCGGCGATGATGTCGCCGGTCTTCGCGTCGTTCTCGACCACGGTGACCCGGGTGTTCTCGGAGCTGGTGGAGAGCAGCGCGGAGGCGGTCTGCAGACCGGAGAAGGTCGAGCCGGTGCGCAGCGAGGCGATCTGGGCCTGGCCCTGGCCGCCGTCGGTCGCGGCCCACCAGCCCTTGTCGGCCACGCCCGGGTCGACGCCGACGCCGATCCGGTCACTGCTGGTCACGTCGGAGGACGGCAGGTCGCCCGCGTCGCCGGCCTTCTTGGCGTCGGCCTGGCACTTGGCGATGGCGTCCTTGTTCAGCGGCTTGCCGTCGTTGTAGCAGGTCGGCCCGGCGTGGATGGAGGACCGGCCGACCACCAGGGTGGCCAGCGGGTGCTCGGGCTTGCCCTGGTTGCTGGCGTACGCGACGGAACCGACGACCGTGCCGGCGCCGATCACGACAACGGCGCCGACGGCGGCGATGACACGGGTGCTGAGGCTCATGGGCATGAATCTACCGGGCAGCGCCGATCAAGGTGCGCGCGGGTGGCCAAGTCTCCCCCGCCCGTGTCATGTGCCGCTGGTCGGGCGGCCGAACCGGGGAACGGAGCTCTCCGGAGGCCGACGGGGGCGGTCGGGACACGGCGGAGGCTTCCGTGACGCGCGGGCCCGGGCCACCGGCCGCCTAGGCGACCCTGGGGCGGGCCGCGGGGCCGCGCAGGCCGACCTTGAGGAGCGCCCGTACGGTCCACAGGAGCATCAGGCCGACCAGCCCGGCGGCCACCGAGAGGCCGAGTACGCCGTCCAGCGGCAGCAGGATGCCGACCGCGCCGCCCGCCACCCAGGCGAGCTGGAGCAGCGTCTCGGAGCGGGCGAAGGCCGAGGTCCGCACCGCCTCGGGGACGTCCCGCTGGATCAGCGCGTCCAGGGCCAGTTTGCCGAGCGAGGCGGCCACCCCGGCCGCGCCCGCCACCACGGCGACCGTCGGCAGGCCGTACCAGAGCGCCGCCGCCCCGGCGGCCAGGGCGGCCAGCAGCAGCATCACCGTCACGGTGGCCTCCGAGCCCCTGGTCCGCAGCCAGGAACCGAGGACCGAGCCGAACGCGTTGCCGGTCCCGGCCGCGAGGGCGACGATGCCGAGGCTCACCGTCGGGGCGAGGCCGCCCACCGGGTCCTCGCGCAGCAGGAAGGCCAGGAACATCACCAGGAAGCCGACCAGCGCGCGCAGCGTCGCCATCGCGCGCAGGGCGAGGATCACCGACGGGCCGACGGTCCGCAGGGTCGCCTTCTCCGGCAGCACCGTGATCCCGTCGGGCAGCGCCGGGCACTCCTCGTCGGCGTGCAGGACGGCGCGCTGCTCGCCCTTGGCGGAGTCCACCTCGTGCGGCAGGTGGAAGGCCATCAGGGTGCCGATGACGAAGACCAGGAAGGCCCCGCGCAGCGGCCAGCCGGGCCCGATCAGGTGCAGCAGTCCGCCGAGGCCCGCCGCCAGGCCGGTGGCCAGCAGTCCGGCCAGGGTCACCCGCGAGTTCGCCTTCACCAGCGACAGCCGGCGCGGCAGCAGCCGGGGCACCACCACGCTGCGCACCACCCCGTACGCCTTGGAGGCCACCAGGACGCCGAGGGCCTCCGGGTAGAGCGCGAGGCCGCCGTCGGCGACCGTGCCGGCCATGGTCCACGCCAGGACGGCGCGGACCAGCATCGACATCGCCATCGCGGTGCGGCGGCCGTGCGGCATCCGGTCGAGGAGCGGGCCGATCACCGGGGCCAGCAGGGCGAACGGGGCCATGGTGATCAGCAGGTAGAGCGCCACCCGGCCGCGGGCCTCGCCGGTCGGGACCGAGAAGAAGATGGTCGAGGCCAGCGCGATGGTGATCAGCATGTCGCCGAAGGAGTTCAGCGCGTGCAGCTCGATCAGCTTCGCCAGTCCCGACTCGCCCGCCCCCTCGGCGGCCGTCGCCCGGCGGATCCGGCGGCCGGTGCCGTGCACCAGCCGACCGGTGCGCAGCCCGGCGGCGGAGGCGCCACGGACCAGCAGGCTGCGGCGCCGGTCGAATCCCGCGAAGGGCTCGTCCTCGCCGGCGAACGGCTCGCCCGCGAACGGCTCGCCCGCGAACGGCTCGCCCGCGAACGGCTCGCCCGCGAACGGCTCGCCCGCGAACGGCTCGCCCGCGAACGGCACCGGCGCGGGCGGCTCGGGCGCGGGCGGCTCAGGTACGACCGGGGTAGCGGCGGGCGGCGAGGGCGGGAGATCTACTGCGGGCGGGGCGGATCCGTCCTCCGGCTGCGGCTCGGCGCCGTCCGCAGGGGGGACCTGGAGCTGCTGTCGCGGCACGCCGGCCGGCTCCGGGGCCCGGCCCGGGGTGCCGTTGGCCTGCTGGTCGTGCAGTGCGTGCTGCGACGGGGTCTCGTCCGCCACGTACGTCATCCTGCCCGACAAACCCCCACCGTACGAGGGAACCGGTGCCAATCGGCGCGGCTCTGTCAGGAGCTGGGCACCGGACTGTCGGAGGGGGCCGACCGGCGGGTAGCCTGCACATCGCGGGTGCGCAACCCGGTGGGCGGCGCGGTCGGTCCCCACGAGGGTGCCGAGTCGCGCAGAATGGGAGCACGGTACCCAGCGGGGCCGGAACTCGCGGCATGGTCCGGTGAAGGTTCTCGGAGCCTTCTTTCGGGAGCATCTCCCGGAGAGCTCTCCGAATCCGACCGCGACCGACGACCGCGACGGACGACCGCGCGGAGCGGGCGACGGAACGCTGGCAAGGGACCGACGGCCATGGACCGTCGGCCATGGACCGCAGGCAACAGAACTGGGAGAGAATCGACGCCGTGAGTGCTGCGATGCGAAGCCGTACCCCCGACCGGCTCTGTGCCGAGGCCGTCGAACTCGCCCGCCAGGCCGCTGACGACGCCGTCGGCGCCGAGATCGTGGGCGCACACCTCGGGGCCCAGGCGGACGCCGACCGGGTGGTGACCCACACCTTCGAGTGCCTGGACGCCGCCTACCGCGGCTGGCACTGGGCCGTCACCGTGGCCCGCGCGCCGCGCGCCAAGAACGTCACCCTGGACGAGGTCGTCCTGCTGCCCGGCCAGGACGCGGTGCTCGCCCCGCAGTGGGTGCCGTGGAGCGAGCGGCTGCGCCCCGGCGACCTCGGCCCCGGCGACCTGCTGCCGACCGGCGCCGACGACCTGCGCCTGGAGCCCGGCTGGACCGGCGAGGACGAGCCCGCCCCGAACTCCGCGGTCGCGCTGGCCGCCGAGGAGGACGTGGTGGTCGCCGACACCGGCGTCCAGCCCGCGCCCGCCCGGGCCGAGATCGGCGCGGTCGCGGAGGAGCTCGGCATGGGCCGCCCGCGCGTGCTGTCCCGGTTCGGCCTGCACCTGGCCGCGGACCGCTGGGAGACCGCGTACGGTCCGCAGACGCCGATGGCACAGGCCGCACCGGCGCACTGCAGCAGCTGCGGCTTCCTGGTGCCGATCGGCGGTTCGCTCGGGCAGGCGTTCGGCATCTGCGGCAACGAGTTCGGTCCGGCGGACGGCCAGGTGGTCTCGCTCGCCTACGGCTGCGGCGGGCACTCGGAGGCCGCCGTGCTGCCGGCTCCGCCGGTGCCGTCCGAGCTGATCCTGGACGAGCTGAAGGTCGAGCCGCTCCAGCTGCACCCCGACCGCTCCAGCGGCTCGGTCGAGCCGGACGCCCCGGCCGAGGAGCTCGGCCACTCCTGAGCCCGGCTTCCGAGGTGAGCCGACAGGGGCGCGGGGAACTGCACGGAGGGGAACCGCGCGAATTCGGAAGGCTGCTGCCGTGAACCGCGCCCGGTGGGCAGAGCTGCACCCCGCTCGCGTCCGGTGGGGCGGTGCACCGTGCTCCCCGAGGTCCGGTACGGGTCCGTGTCGTCCGTTTCGCGCAGTTCCTTGCGCCCCTGGGGGCGTTGCCCCGTTGCGCTGAGGGAGCCCTGGTCGGTGGGAGGGGGCTGGGCGGGGGAGAATGCCCACCGTACGCAGGGCAGGGTGCAGACGGCGGAAGGCGGCAAGGCCAGTGGAGCCTCGGATCATCGGCAGCGGTACGGACGAACAGGCCCCCGATGTCTTCGACACGGCCGGGCTGCGCCACCGGGTCCTGCAGGCGTGGACGGCCGCACCCGCACGGTTCCGGGAGGACGCCAACGCGGAGGAGGAGCTGGCCCTCGGCGGCTACCGCGACCGGCTGATCGTCGAGCTGGCGCAGAACGCCGCCGACGCCGCCGCACGGGCCGGTGCCGCCCCCGGACGGCTGCGGCTGACCCTGCGCGACGGCACCCTCGCCGCCGCCAACACCGGCGCGCCGCTGGACGCCACTGCGGTCGAGTCGCTCTCCACCCTGCGGGCCTCCGCCAAGCGCGCCGAGCGCCCCGAGGACTCCTCCACCGTCGGCCGGTTCGGCGTCGGCTTCTCCGCCGTGCTCGCCGTCACCGACGAGCCCGCCGTGCTGGGTGCCCACGGCGGCGTCCGCTGGTCGCTGGCCGAGGCGTACGCGCTCAGCGAGGCCAGGACCGAGCTGGCCGAGGAGCTGCGCCGCCGCGAGGGCCATGTCCCGCTGCTGCGGCTGCCGTTCCCCGCCGAGGGGGCCGCGCCCGCCGGGTACGACACGGTGGTGGTGCTGCCGCTGCGCGACACCGCCGCCGAGGACCTGACCCGCCGGCTGCTCGCCGAGATCGACGACGCCCTGCTGCTCACCCTCCCGGGTCTGGCCGAGGTGGTGGTCGAGACCCCGGACGGCACCCGTACGCTCACCCGGGCCGCCGCCCCGCAGCGGCCCGACGGCATCACCACCGTCACCCTCACCGACAACGGCGCCGAGACCGTCTGGCAGACCGTCACCCTCGCCGGGGCCACCGCCCCCGAGCTGCTGGCCGACCGGCCCACCGAGGAACGGGCCCGCCCGTACTGGACGGTGACCTGGGCGGTCCCGGTCGGCGCGGACGGGGCCCCGCAGCCGCTGCGCACCCTGCCGGTGGTGCACGCCCCCACCCCGAGCGACGAGCCCCTCGGCGTGCCCGCCCTGCTGATCGCCGGGTACCCGCTGGACCCGACCCGGCGGCATGTCGCGCCGGGACCGCTGACCGACTTCCTCACCGAGCGGGCCGCCGACGCGTACACCGACCTGCTGCGCGCCCGGGGCGCGGACCTCGGTTCGCTCTCGCTGGTGCCGGGGCCGCTCGGGCAGGGCGCGCTGGACAACGCGCTGCGCTCGGCGATCATCGGGCGTCTCCCCGGTACGCCGTTCCTGCCGCACCCGGCGCCGGTGGAGGAGGGCACGCCCGCGCTCCGTCCGCGCGACGCGACGCTGCTGGAGGGCGCGGACCACTCGGTGGTCGAGGCGCTCGCCCCGATCTTCCCCGGGCTGCTCCCGGCCGGGCTGGAGCGCCGCAGCGAGCTGCGGGTGCTGGGGGTGCGCCGGGTGCCGCTGGCCGAGGTGGTGGACCAACTCGGCGGCCTGGAGCGGGAACCCGCCTGGTGGCGCAACCTGTACGCGGCGCTCGCCGGGGCCGATCCGGAGGCGCTCGGCGCGCTGCCGGTCCCGCTCGCCGACGGCCGTACGATCACCGGGCCGCGCCGCGTCCTGCTGCCGTCCGACGCCGCCGACTGGGCCGGGTACGAGGGCTACCCCGACGCCCTCGCCGACGCCCTCGGCATGCTCGACCTGCGCCTCGCCCACCCCGAGGCCGCCCACCCGCTGCTGGCCCGGCTCGGCGCCGGAACCGCAACCCCCGCAGGGGTGTTGGACACCCCCGAGGTGCGGGCCGCCGTCGCCCGTTCGCTGGAACTCGGCGAGGACGACTTCGACGCCGCCGTCGATCTCGCGGACGCCGTCCTGGCCCTGGTCAAGGCTGCCGAGGCGACGCCCGGCGAGCACCCCTGGCTGGCCCGGCTCGCCCTCCCCGACGACGAGGGCGAACTCACCCGCGCCGGTGAGCTGATCCTCCCCGACAGCCCGCTCGCCGCCCTGGCCCGCGAGGACGACGCCGGGTACGTGGACGAGGACCTGCTGGAGCGCTGGGGAGCCGAAGTTCTCGCCGCAGCAGGCGCGTTGAGCACCTTCGTGCTGGTCCGTGCCGAGGACGTGGTGCTCGACCCGGACGACCTGGAGCGGCTCGACCCCACCGCCCCCGCCGACCGCGCCGCCGGCGGCCGTCCCACCGGCCTGCTGGACGAGGCCCCGGACGGTCTCGCCGAATGGTGCGAGGACGCCCTGGAGGCCCTGCACATCGACGACGGCGGGGAGTTGGGCGTACCGCCGGTCGCCGCCGAGCTGCTGGCCGTCCGCGACCTGGACCTGATCGACGACGACGCCTGGCCCGAGGCGCTCGCGCTGCTGGCCCGTCCGCCGTACCGCGACGCGGTGGTCAACCCGGTGCGCACCCTGCTGCCGGACGGCTCGTACACCGACCTGCCGCCGTACACCGCCTGGTGGCTGCGCGACCACCCGGTGCTCGGCGGCCGCGAGCCCGCCGGGCTGCGCGCGGCCGGGGCCGACCCGCTGCTGCGCGGCCTCTACGAGGAGGCCCGCACCGGCCTGGACGAGCCCTTCCTGCACGCGCTGGGCGTACGCACCACGCTGGCCGCGCTGCTCGCCGAGCCGCACGGGCCGGACGAGCTGCTGGACCGCCTCGTCGACCCGTCCTCGCGCGTCTCGCACCGCCAACTGCACGGCGTCTACAGTGCGTTGGCCGCGCTTCCGGCCGATCGGGTCGAGCCGCTGGACGAGGTACGGGCCGTTCCGCCGCTGGACGCGGACACCGGCCGCCGCCCCGACGGCACGGTGATCGTGGACGCCGCCGACGCGGTCGTCGCGGACGCCCCCGACCTGGTCGAGCTCCTGCACGACCACCCGGTGCTGCCCGTCGCCCCCGAGCGGGCCGCCGAGCTGGCCGAGCGCCTGCACGTCTCGCTGGCCAGCGAGGTCGCGGGCGGCCGGGTCCTCTCCGAGGGCACCCTGCACCGAACCCCGGCCGTGGTACGGGAGTTGCTGCCCGGCTGCCCCGCCGTGTACGAGGAGCACGAGGACCTGCTGGTGGTCGGCCCGGACGGCGAGGAGGCCGCGATCGGCTGGCGCTGGGACACCGCCGCCACCGCACCCGAGCTCCCGTACGACCCCGAGGACACCGAAGCGGCCGACGAGGACGACGAGTTCGAGGTGCCGCCGGTGCCCGGACTGCTGCACGCCGCCACCCCCGAGGGCCTGGCCGCCGGGCTGGCCTGGTCGGTCGGGCAGTGGCACCGCCGCTTCGAGATCCTGGCCGCCCTCGCCGAGCCCGACCGGGCCTACGAGCTGCTGGCCGCCCGGGACTTCGAGTCCTGAGCCGCGCGCTGGGCTCGGAGCCGGTGGTACGTCAGTACCGTGGTCCCGAGCCCGGCGGCGGCCGCCAGCACCAGCCACCACCTCGGCTCGCTGGTCTCCGACCCGCCGGCCACCAGCCACAGGCTGAGCAGCACCAGCAGCGTCACCACCAGCCCGCCGCAGAAGGCGATGAACGCCTCCAGGTCCCCGTCCCGCTCCGCCATCGCGCCCCCTTGTTCCCACAGGATCCTTCCAATCCGGGGCGAGGGGTAACCCTCGGGAGCGTGGGGAACTGCGCGAACGGGGGCTGGGTTGGGTCCGGTTGATGTTTAGTGGGATGCCGGCGGGGGTCAGGGCGCGTCGGTCCGGCGGACGATGAAGCGCCAGACGACTTCCAGCAGGATCCCCGCGATCACGGCGATGCCCACGCCGACGAACGGGTCCCGGGTGCCCACCAGGGAGAGCTCGAAGAAGCCGGACAGCCACGGCACCCACAGGACCAGCGCGAAGGCCGCCGCCATCGTGCCGATCAGCGTCAGCCGCCACCAGTTGTAGGGCCGGGCCACCATCGCCAGTACCCACATCGCCACCAGGAAGAGGGTCAGGGTGGCCACACTGGTGTCGGCCTTCAGACCGGTCGCGTGGTCGGCCCGCGCCAGCATGTACGCGGTGAAGGTGGCCGTACCGGCGATCACGCCGCCCGGCACCGCCAGCCGCAGCACCCGCCGGACGAATCCGGTCCTGGCCCGCTCGTTGTTGGGCGCCAGGGCCAGGAAGAAGGCGGGGATGCCGATGGTCAGCGAGCTGAGCACGGTGGAGTGCCGGGGCAGGAACGGGTACGGCACGTGGCAGATCACCACCAGCAGGGCCAGCAGCACCGAGTAGACGGTCTTCACCAGGAAGAGGTTGGCCACCCGCTCGATGTTGCCGATCACCCGGCGGCCCTCGGCGACCACCGAGGGCAGGGTGGCGAAGCTGTCGTCGAGCAGCACGATCTGGGCCACCGCCCGGGTCGCCTCGCTGCCCGACCCCATGGCCACACCGATGTCGGCGTCCTTGAGCGCCAGCACGTCGTTGACGCCGTCGCCGGTCATCGCCACCGTGCGCCCGCGCGCCTGGAGCGCGCCGACCAGGTCGCGCTTCTGCTGCGGGGTGACCCGGCCGAAGACCGTGGTCCGGTCGGCGACCTCGGCCAGCTCGGCGGACCCGCTCGGCAGCGTACGGGCGTCCACCGGGTGCTCGGCGCCCGGCAGACCCAGGTGGGAGGCGACCGCGCCGACCGAGACCGCGCTGTCGCCGGAGATCACCTTGGCCTCGACCCGCTGGCTCTCGAAGTACCGCAGGGTGGCGGACGCGTCCTCGCGCAGCCGCTGCTGGAGCACCACCAGGGCGAGCGGGTCCAGCTGCCCCGCCGGGTCGGGCGCGTCCAGCGGGAGCGGTGAGCGGCCGAGCAGCAGGACCCGCAGGCCCTTGGCACCCAGCTCGTCCACCTCGCCCAGGGCGGGGTGGTCCGCAGGCAGCAGGACGTCGGGCGCGCCGAGCAGCCAGCTGGCCTCGGTGCCCTGCGGCTCCAGGAACTGCACCCCGCTCCACTTGCGGGCCGAGGAGAACGGCACGGCCTCCAGCACCCGCCAGCCGTCCTCCCCGTCCGGGCCGCCGTAGGCGTCGATCACGGCCCGCATGGACGGATTCGGACGGGCGTCCGCGCGGCCCATCGCGCCGAGCGCCTGCCGCAGTGCGGCCGGTTCGGCCGGGGCGCGCCGGAGCCGGGATTCGTCGGGGGCGGCGGTGCCCGGGGCAGCGGTGCCCGGAGCGGAACTGCCCGGGTCGGCGGCGGCCGGCGCCGGGGCGAGCGGGCGCAGCTCGACCACGTCCATGCCGCCCTCGGTGAGGGTGCCGGTCTTGTCCAGGCAGACGGTGTCCACCCGGGCCAGGCCCTCGATCGCGGGCAGTTCCTGCACCAGGCACTTCCGGCGCCCCAGCCGGACCACGCCGATCGCGAAGGCCACCGAGGTCAGCAGCACCAGGCCCTCGGGCACCATCGGCACGATGCCGGCCACCATCCGGCGGACGGCCTCCCGCCAGTCGTGCCGCTCCACCGCCAGCTGGCTGACGATCAGGCCGATCGCCGCCGGGACCAGCAGATAGGTGATGAACCGCAGGATGCTGTTGATGCCGCTGCGCAGCTCGGAGCGGACCAGGGTGAACCGGGTCGCCTCCTCGGCCAGCTGCGCCGCGTACGCCTGGCGGCCGACCTTGGTCGCGGTGAAGGCGCCGGCCCCGGCCACCACGAAGCTGCCGGACATCACCGGGTCGCCCGGGTGCTTCAGTACGGCGTCGGGTTCGCCGGTGAGCAGGGACTCGTCGATCTCCAGACCGTCCGCCTCGGTGACCAGGCCGTCCACCACGACCTTGTCTCCGGTGCCGAGCAGCACGGTGTCGTCCAGCACGATCTCGGCCACCGCGATCTGCCGGGCGGCGCCGTCCCGGCGGACCTGCGGTCTGGCCTCGCCGATCAGCGCCAGGCTGTCCAGCGTCTTCTTGGCGCGCAGTTCCTGGATGATGCCGATCCCGGTGTTGGCGACGATCACCAGGCCGAACAGCCCGTCCTGGATCGGCCCGACGACCAGGATGATCGCGAACATGATGCCGATGATCGCGTTGAAGCGGGTGAACACATTGGCCCGGACGATCTCGCGGACCGAGCGGCTGGACCGGACCGGTACGTCGTTCACCTGGCCGCGCGCGACCCGGTCGGCGACCTCCGCCGCCGTCAACCCGCTCCGGTGGCGGGGGCCGAGACCGGAGGAGTGGGCGCCCGGGGCTGTCTGACCCTGGCCGGTCGGGTCCGCTGTCTCGTCCGCCGGATGCGTCATGGGACCGACTGTAGGCGGGCGATTTGTCCGATGCGCCCCCCTGTGGGGCGATTCAGTCCAACCGAGTGGCGGGGGGCTCGGTGTCCTGGGCGGCCGCCTCGCTGCGCCTGATGGCGTCCCGGCGGGCGCGGCAGTACCAGAGCCCGATCAGCCCGAGACAGCCGCCGGCCAGGCAGATCCAGGGCCAGTTGCCGTGCCCGTTCCGGTCCAGCGTGCTGTGGAACGGCAGCAGCACCAGGAAGGCGACGAACCACAGCACCGTGCCACTGCCGACGATCATGACGTCGTTCGCTTCGAGCGGCGGAGGAGAGGGGCGCAGCGGGGTCTTGGGCATGGCCCCAAGCGTACGGGGGAGGCGGTCGGGAGGAGGAGAGGCGGGTGGGCGGTCCGATCTTCGGCCAGCCGGTCACCGGTGATCGGCTGCCTGGCCACCGGTGACCGGCTGCCGACCGGCCGGTGATCGTAAGGGATGCCTTCTACGCGCGAAGATGGCGCGTGCACGACCGAGGAACACATACTTGAGGCTCCGGTTAGCTCCGGCGTGTTGCCTTGACCGCGCGGCGCTCCCGGCGGACCCGGCCACCGTCGCACCGGGTACCCCTCCTCCTCCGCCCCCACCCGATGAGGACCACCCGTATGTCTCCGCTGGCCCAGCCGACCTCCAAGTCGCCCGAGCCTCCCCAGGACGCCGCGCTCTCCCCCAAGGGCGCCGTGGACCGCTACTTCCGGATCTCCGAGCGGGGCTCCAGCCTGCCGCGCGAGATCCGCGGCGGTGTCGCCACCTTCTTCACCATGGCGTACATCCTGGTGCTGAACCCGATCATTCTCGCCAGTGCCACGGACCTCAACGGCACCCATCTGAGCAGTGGCCAGCTGGTCACGGCGACCGCCCTCACCGCCGGTCTCACCACCCTGCTGATGGGTGTCATCGGCAACGTCCCGATCGGCCTGGCCGCCGGACTCGGCGTCAACACCATCGTCGCCCTCCAGCTCGCACCGAAGATGACCTGGCCCGACGCCATGGGCATGGTCGTGCTGGCCGGTTTCGCGATCATGCTGCTGGTGGCCACCGGCCTGCGCGAGCGGGTGATGAGTGCGGTACCGCTCGGCCTGCGGAAGGCCATCGCGATCGGTATCGGCCTGTTCATCGCCCTGGTCGGCCTGGTCGACTCCGGCTTCGTCAGCCGGATGCCGGACGCCGCCCACACCACCGTCCCGCTCCAGCTCGGCGGTAACGGTCACCTCAACGGCTGGCCGGTGCTGATCTTCATCCTGGGCCTGCTGCTCACCCTGGTGCTGCTGATCCGCAAGGTGCCCGGCGCCATCCTGATCTCCATCGCCACCATGACGCTGGTCGCGGTCGTCATCGACAGGATCGCGACGATCCCGGCCCTGCACTGGGGTCTCACCGTCCCGGCCTGGCCGGGGAACCCGGTCGCCGCGCCGGACTTCGGCCTGGTCGGCAAGGTCAGCCTGTTCGGCGGCTTCCACCAGGTCGGTGTGCTGACCGGGGTGCTCTTCGTCTTCACCGTGCTGATGTCCTGCTTCTTCGACGCGATGGGCACCATCCTCGGTGTCGCCGACGAGGCGCACCTGCTGGACGAGAAGGGCGACCTGCCCGGGATCAACAAGATCCTGATGGTCGACGGCGTCGCCACCGCCCTCGGCGGGGCCACCTCCTCCTCCGCCAACACCTGCTTCGTGGAGTCCACGGCGGGCGTCGGCGAGGGCGCCCGTACCGGCTTCGCCTCGATCGTCACGGGCGGGCTCTTCCTGGTCGCCCTGTTCCTCACCCCGCTGGCCACCATGGTCCCCGCCCAGGCGGCCACCCCGGCGCTCGTCACGGTCGGCTTCCTGATCCTGGCGAACTCCATCCGGGAGATCGACTGGAGCGACTTCACCATCGCCATCCCGGCCTTCCTGACCATGGTGATGATGCCGTTCACGTACTCGATCACCAACGGCATCGGCTTCGGCTTCATCACCTTCTGCATCCTGCGCCTGGCCGCCGGTCGCGGACGGTCGGTGCCGGTCGCGCTGTACGCGGTGGCGGCGGTGTTCGCCTTCTACTACCTGATGCCGGCCCTCGGTCTCTCCTGACCGAACCCGCGTCCGCAACGTTCGAGCCCTCCTCCGAGATCCGGGGGAGGGCTCGAACGTTCCCGGGCAGCTACGGCTGAGCTACCCCAGATAAGGGTGTTCCCGATGGTCGAGGAAGTGGTCCAGCCGGAGTCGTTGCGTGTGGTGGATGGGCAGGTCGTCGAGCTGGCCGACCGCGACGAATCGGAGGTCCGTTGACTCGTCCGAGATCGCCAGTGATCCGCCTGTCACTCGGGCCGTGAAGCAGATGTTGAACTGCTGGCGTACTTCACCGTCGGTGTAGGCGATCACGTGCCCTGGGTCGGTGTAGGTGCCGACGACCCCGGTGATCTCGACCTCCAGCCCGGTCTCCTCGCGGACCTCCCGGACGGCCGTCTGCGGCAGCGACTCGCCGAGATCCATGGTTCCGCCCGGAAGTGCGTAGTTCCCGCTGTCCCCCCGGCGTTGCAGCAGGATGCGTCCGCTGTCGTCCGTGACGACCGCGCTTGCCGCGACCACCAGGGAGTTCGGTTTCGGGGCCTGGGGATCGTCGTAGTACTCGGCGCGTGCCACGTTCATGCCTCCTCGACCGGCCGGGTCTCGGCCCCTACGGCGCGACGCCTGGCCCATGCGCTGAACTGCCTTCCTCCGGCGGGAATCGAGGAGAAGTGAGGGTGATCAGGCGGCCCCGGGTGGGCAGGTTGCGGTGTTACTACTGCGGCCCGGCTTTGGCCAAGGCTCTGGCGCGGTTCATCGTGGTCGGCCGTGAGGTGGTGGCGGTGCACCGGCATCACCCCCGGCGGCCGGGTGAGGTGTCGGCGTGAGTGCGGAGGATCGGCGGTCGGACTTCTTCGGGCCAGGCGCGGAGAAGCGGGTGGCTGAGTTCCTGAAGCGGGATGGGCGGTTGGAGCTGACGTTCACCATGTCGGGCGAGCCGCATGCGGTGCGCGTGCGCCCGGCTGAGAGGGCGGTGGGCTGAGTGCTGGTGGCCTGAGTGAAGCCAACTGAAGACTTGCCGGACCACCCCTTTTCCTTGGCGGGTGCGGGGTGGCCCGGTGGGCGTCAGCCCGGTGACGATGGTGCCGGGGCTGTCGGCATGTCCGTACACGGATTCCCGTTCTGGGCCTGTGACCAAGGGGAGTTGACGGTCAGTTGGACGGGGATGGTGACTTCTTCGGGGAGCCGGTGGAGGGCCTGGCGCCGGATGTGTGGCTGTGGGTGCGGGGGCTATGTGGCTGGCCGGCGTGAAGCGCTCGGTGCGGCACGGGAGTTGAACGGGCTGCTGGCCGGGTACGGGGTGGAGCGGTGGCAGTTGGAGCTCCCGCCCGGCGACCTGGGAATCCGGCTGCCAGAACGTTCGGTAGTACGGTGCGTTCGCCGGGTCCGGGACTTCCAGCAGGGGGACGCCGCGCCGCTCCGGCAGGCGCTTCAGCTTCTCGAACCGAAGCCTGGGGCGAATCGCCCGTAGCGGGTGCGCAGCGTCTTGTCGGCGAGCGTGCGGTTCCGGTGGGCGAGCCTGTGGACCTGCAAGGTGAAGTGGTGGCCCGACCAGGGGTGGTCGGCGGAGGCGCGATCCCAGAAGAACTCGGTCAGGCCGTAGTCGCGGACCATGTTGTGATCGTCGAGGACGGCCTCACCGAAGTCCGGGCCCAGGATGGCGGTGACGCGATCGGGAGAGTCCGTCGGGCGCGCGCCGAGCACGGTGCCGGTGGCGACGACGTCCATGTAGAACGCCAGGGAGTACGGGGTCAACCGCTGTTCCTCGATGCAGGTCGGTCGAATGCGGTGTGCGGGGGCGTCCCCCGGTCACGGGCGTCGCCTGGGACCTGCCGTGAGACCCGGTCCTCAATGTTCCGGAGCCCTCGTCCCGGCCGGCCTGGCGCGAACGCTACTCCACCCTGCGGACGGAGGTCCCCGGCACTGCTTCACGTCCGGTGGCCGACCGGCGCCGGTGGTCCGGTGATCGTCGCGCGGGGTGGGGGTCGGGTGGGTATCGGGCGGATATCGCAGGGGTGATCGTTCTGGGGATCGGACGGGCGATTGGTCGGAGATTTGTGCGAACCCGGTGAGAGTCCGGGAGTTGGGGCCATCCGGGGGCTGTTGCGTGTGCATGACCATGGTTGGATGAGCCGGCCCGGGGTCGGGCGGGTGTCCTGTGCTGCGCGCCCCGGTGATGTGAAGTCGACGTGATGCCGGGATGTGCGTACTGCCGTCGGGGCCCGCGTGCACCATGGGACGGACAGATCCGGGGGACTTCACAGCACTGCTGACACCACTGTCGGAGGGCACCTTGCGCATCCTGCTGATCGCCAGCGCGTTCAACAGCCTCACCCAGCGCGTTCACACCGAACTGCGGGACCGGGGCCATGCCGTCGGCGTCGAACTCGCTCTCGGAGAAGAGGCGGTGCGGGCCGGGGTGGCCCGGTTCCGGCCCGAGCTGATCCTGGCGCCGATGCTCACCCGGGCGATACCGGAGGACGTCTGGTCGCAGCACACCGTGCTGATCGTGCATCCCGGTCCCAAGGGCGACCGGGGCCCGTCCTCGCTGGACTGGGCGATCCACGAGGAGGCGTCCCAGTGGGGCGTCACGGTGCTGCAGGCCGTCGCCGAGATGGACGCCGGGCCGATCTGGGCCTCGGTGCCGTACTCCGTACCGCGCTGCGGGAAGAGCGAGTTGTACCGCAACGAGGTCTCCGACGCGGCCCTCGAAGCGGTCCTGCTGGCGGTCGAGCGCTTCGAGATCGGATGGTTCGCCCCCGAGCCGCTGGACTACGGACGCTGGGACGTCCAGGGGCGGCTGCGCCCGTACCACGCCCAGGAGTTCAGGCGGATCGACTGGGCGGTGGACGACACCAGGACGGTGCTGCGCAAGCTGCGGGCCGCGGACTCGCAGCCCGGCGTGCTGGACGAGCTGTACGGGCGTGAGTACTTCCTGCACGGCGGGCACGCCGAGGACGAACTGCGCGGCGTACCGGGCACCGTGCTCGCCACCCGGGACGGCGCGATCTGCCGGGCCACCGTGGACGGGGCCGTCTGGATCCCGCAGCTGCGCCCGCGCCGCACCCCCGGCGGGCCCGCGACCTTCAAGCTGCCGGCCGCCCAGGTGCTGGGCGGACTGCTCTCGGAGGTGCCGGAGCTGCCGCTGTCGCCGGTGGCGGCGGCCTGGCGGGACACCTGGTCGGAGATCCGCTACCGGGAGGAGGGGCGGGTCGGCTACCTCGAATTCGCCTTCCCGAGCGGGGCGATGAGCACGGAGCAGTGCCGCCGCCTGCTGGCCGCGTACCGGGAGGCGGTGGACCGGCCGACCTCCGTCCTGGTGCTCGGGCCTGGCCGGGACTTCTTCTCCAACGGCATCCATCTGAACGTGATCGAGGCCGCCGCCGACCCCGCCGAGGAGTCCTGGCAGAACATCAACGCCATGGACGACCTGGTCGAGGCGATCCTCACCACCGGCGACAAGCTCACCGTCGCGGCGCTGGCCGGGAACGCGGCGGCCGGCGGCCTGATGCTGGCGATCGCGGCGGACGAGGTGTGGTGCCGGGAGTCGGCGGTGCTCAACCCGCACTACCGGCTGATGGGGTTGTACGGCTCCGAGTACTGGACGTACACCCTGCCGCGCCGGGTGGGCGGCGAGTGGGCGGCCCGGCTGGCCACGGCCGCGCTGCCGGTCGGCACCCGGCAGGCCCGGCTGCTCGGCCTGGTGGACCGGACGAAGTCCGGCAGCGCGGCCGAGTTCCGGTCCTGGACCGTGCGGCAGGCCGAAGCGCTGGCGGTCGGGCCGGAGTTGGAGGCGCGGCTGCTGGAGAAGAAGCGGCAGCGCGCGGAGGACGAGGCGGCGAAGCCGCTCGCGGCCTACCGGAAGGAGGAGCTGGCCGAGATGCGGCGCAACTTCTGGGCCCCGGACGAGCCCTACCACGCGCTCCGCCGGGCCTTCGTGCACAAGGTCTGCCCGGTTGCCACGCCGGAGCACCTCCGGGGCTGACGGAGCGAGGGGCGCGGGGAACCGCGCGGGACGGAGGACGGCCGGCGGTAGCGCCCTGCGTGGGCCGGTACCGGTCGGCGCCTTCCGCCTCGCGCGGTTCCCCGCGCCCCTGATCGCTTCCTGCCGTTGCGGGACTACCTGCGGAGCGGCGCGGCCCGGCCGGTGAGGACGGGCTGCCGCTTCGCGCTCTTGCTGGGGGCGACGGCGAAGGCGAGTGCGCTGGCGAAGACGTACGTGCCGAGTCCCACCGCGAGCGGGAAGATGAACTCCAGCGCCACGACGCCGCTGGCTGCGGAGTCCTGGCCGGGGTCGAGGTGCACCGAGACGGCTGCCATGCCGGTGTAGTGCATCGCGCAGACCGCCACGCCCATCACGGGGGCGGCGGCCGCCACGGCGAGCGTGCCCTCGATGTTCAGCGCGGCCCAGAGCGCGGCGGTGGCCGCGACGACCGCGATGGCGACCGAGGCCCCGACCGTGACGTGGTCGTACGAGAGCGAGCCGGGCAGCCGCATGGCCGCCATCCCCAGATAGTGCATCGCCGCGACCCCGAGGCCGGTGAACACCCCGCCCGCCAGCACGGCGCCGAGCGGGCGCTTGCTGTAGCCGATGGTGAAGATGCCCACGCCGACCACGCCGACCGCCACCAGCAGGCTGAGCGTGGTCAGCGGCACGTTGTAGCGGATCTGGACGCCGGAGACGGTGAAACCGAGCATGGCGATGAAGTGCATGCTCCAGATGCCGAGCCCCAGCGAGAACGAGGCGAACGTGAGCCAGTTCCGGCGGGTCGACCCTTCGGTGAGCAGAGCCCAGCGGGTACTGCGTAGCGCCAACAGCGAGCCGATACAGGCGACGACGTACGAGATCGCCGGTGTCAGCCAGCCGTAGACAGCATGGTTGATGTGACCCAAGAGGAACTCCCTGGACGGGGGTGCATGCCGGTGTGCCGTGTTCCTGACAGCGGGCACAGTAACGACGCGTCCGGATGTGGGCAAGGTTGGTGTTTTCGGTGAACTCCCAGTTCAGAGGGGTTACTTCACGATCAGCACACGAGCCGTGGGCGAAGCTCCACGGGATTCCCAGGCTTGCCCCGTGAGGTAAAGGCCCGGCGGGGGAGTCGTGCCGCAGCCCGTAGGGCGGCCTGGGCGGCAGGGCGGACGGCAGGGCGGGGACGGGTGGCCGGGCGGTCGTTCGCGCCGTAATCAATTTTCTTTAGCGAGGGTAATGACGTAGGCTAAGGACATGCCCGAGATGTCCGAGGAGGACCTCGCAGCTGTGAGCCAGCTGCGGTCGTCCGCGATGCGCCTTGCCCGACGACTGCGACACCAGCGTGTCGAGGAGTCGCTGAGCCCTACCGAGATGGGGGTGCTCGGCACCCTGGGGCGGTGCGGCCGGGCCACGCCCGGCGAGCTCGCCAGGCGTGAGCACGTGCAGCCGCCGTCCATGACCAGGATCATCGCGATGCTGGAGGAGAAGGGGCTGGTGCAGCGCGAGCCGCACCCGGAGGACCGCCGCCAGGTGGTCGTCAGCAGTACCGAGCAGGCCGACGCGATCCTCGCGGAGAGCCGTCGCCGCCGGAACGCCTGGCTGGCCGAGCTGGCCGAGGGGCTCAGCGAGGAGGAGTGGGCGGTGCTCAAGGGGGCCGCTCCGGTGCTCTACAAGCTGGCCCACCTCTGAGCGGGCCCGGCGCCCGGCCCGGGGGCCGGGGCTGAGCCGCGTCGACATCGACACATCGGGACCGAACGAAGGAGCACCGCATCACCGCAGGACCGAAACCTGACACCAGCCGCGCGGCGATCGTCCTGCCGACCGCCGCGCACCGAGGGGAGACCACCGTGACACCGCCGGCCGCAGTCAGCGCCGCCGCCATCCGAATCGACGACTCCACCACCGACCAGGCGGCCGCCACCGCTGCCTCCGCCGAGAGCCAGGCTCCCACGCCCGTGGGACTGCCCGGCACCGGCGACGACGACCCCGACGAACGCACCGCGGCGGCCTCCACCGCCGCGCCGAGCCCCGCCGACGCCGCCGCTTCGAGCGGCCGCACCGGTTCGACCGGCCACGAAGGCCCGACCGGCCCGACCGGGGCGCGTTTCACCCGGCCCGGAGGGATGTTCTCCTCCCTGCGGATCCGCAACTACCGCTACTACTTCGCCGGCCAGGTGGTCTCCAACACCGGCACCTGGATGCAGCGCATCGCCCAGGACTGGCTGGTGCTGAGCCTGACCGGCAGCCCGTTCGCGGTCGGTGTGACCACTGCGATGCAGTTCCTGCCCATGCTGCTGTTCGGCATCTACGGCGGTGTGCTCGCCGACCGGATGCCCAAGCGGCGCCTGCTGGTCGTCACCCAGGGTGTGATGGGCCTGCTGGCCGCCGGACTGGCCGTGATGACCGTCAGCGGTACCGTCACGCCCTACTACGTCTACGCCTTCGCGCTGCTGCTCGGCCTGGTGACCGTGGTGGACAACCCGACCAGGCAGGCGTTCGTGAGTGAGATGGTCGGTCCCAAGGACCTGGCCAACGCGGTCAGCCTGAACGCGGCCAACTTCCAGACCGCGCGGCTGGTCGGCCCGGCGGTGGCCGGTCTGCTGATCGCCGCCGTGGGCAGCGGCTGGGCCTTCGCGGTCAACGCGCTCTCCTTCGTGGCCGTGATCGGCGGCCTGCTGGCGATGCGCGGCAGTGAGCTGCGGCCGGTCGCGCCGATCGCCCGCGAGAAGGGCCAACTCCGGGAGGGGCTCCGGTATGTGAAGGAGCGTCCGGAGCTGCTCTGGCCGATGGTGCTGGCCGGTTTCATCGGGACCTTCGGGTTCAACTTCGCGACCGTGCTGTCGGGTTTCGCGTACGACGTGTTCAAGGTGGGCGCGGGCGAGTACGGCCTGCTGAACACCGGGATGGCGGTCGGCTCGCTGGTCGGCGCGCTGCTGGCCGCGCGGCGTGGCGCGCCCAGGCTGCGGAGGCTGGTCCTGGCGGCGCTGCTGTTCGGCGCGCTGGAGGTGCTGGCGGCCTTCGCGCCCGGGTACTGGACCTTCGCGGCGCTGCTGCCGCTGATCGGCGTCTTCGGCCTGACCTTCAACACCTCGGTGAACTCGATGCTCCAGCTCGCCACCGAACCCGAGATGCGGGGACGCGTGATGGGCCTGCTGGTCCTGGTGTTCACGGGCGGTACGCCGATCGGCGCCCCGCTGGTCGGCTGGGTCACCGCTGCGTACGGGCCCCGGCTGGGCCTGCTGGCCTGTGGTGTGGTGTCGGCGGCGGCCGCCGCCGTGGTCGGCCTGGTGCTGGCGCGGGTGGCCGACCTCCGGGTGCGGGTGGACCTGCACCCGGGGCGCGGTGGGAGAGTCGTCGCGGTGGTTCCGCGTACCATCCCGAAGCAGCGCCTGGCGACTGCCTGCTGACGGTGAGTCGGATGTGAGGTGGCCTCCGGTGCCGGATCAGACCCTGATCTCCAGGATCTGCCCGCGCCAGAGGCCGCTCGGCTGTTCGACCTCGAAGGTTTCGGTCGGCGTGAAGCCCAACTCCAGGTACTGGCCGACCAGTCGGCGATCCCCGTCGGCGTAGCAGTCCACCCGGACCAGCCCGATCCCCCGGCGCCGGGCCTCCGCCAGGGCGTCCGCGATCAGGGCCGCGCCGATGCCAGACCCCTTGCGGCTGCGGTCGGTGACCAGGTTGCGCACGTACAGCTCGCGCTCGTCGGCCACGGTGGCGTGCTTGTTGGCCTGCTCGGAGACCACGCAGCAGCCGATCACGGTGCCCTCCTCGTCCTCGGCCAGCCGGACCAGGAAGGTGTCGGCGTCGCCGGTGTAGGCGTGCACCCGCTCGACGGCGGCGGGAAGGCTGGACCACGGCTGGTCGCCCCACTGGCCGGTGCGGCCGAGCGAGACCAGCCAGGCCACGGCGCCGTCGAGCAGGTTCAGTACGTCGGCCGTGTCGTCGGGGCCACCGGTGCGAATCTTCATGCGAACGTTTCTACCCGTTCGGGGGCGGTGCACGGAAGAACTTTCGGGTCGGGGTCGGGGCCGGGCCGTCGGCCGAGGTGGGGCCGAGGTGGGGACCGCTCAGGGGTGTCGGGGGCGGGGAGCGCCGGTCCGGCGGGGAGGATGAGGCCATGAGGCTCTTTGTGGCAGTGGATCCGCCGGTGTCGGCGGTGCAGGAACTGGCGGACGCCGTGGCGCCGTTGCGGGAGTTGCCCGGTGCGGACCGGCTGCGCTGGACGGGTGTCGACGGCTGGCACCTGACCCTGGCCTTCCTCGGCGAGGTCCCGGTGACGGAGGTCCCGCAGCTGGAGGAGGTGCTCGCGCGGGCGGCGGCCGTGAACGGTGCGCACCGGTTGCGGATCGCGGGCGGCGGCTGCTTCGGCGACCGGGTGCTCTGGGCCGGGATGGACGGCGAGACCTGGGCCCTGCGCAGGCTCGCGGAGTCCGTCCGGGAGGGGATCGGCGAGCTCGGCCTGCAGACCGACGAGCGCGGCTTCCACCCGCACCTGACGCTGGCCCGCGCCGGGTCCAGCCACGGGCGCAGCCGGGCGGTACGGCGCTCCGCCCCCGGGGAACTGCAGGGCATGGCGGCGGCCCTGGAGGACTTCCGGGGGAGCGAGTGGGAGGCGGGCGAGCTGCGGCTGATGCACAGCACCCTCGGCTACGGGCCGACCAGGTACGAGCAGGTACGGGCCTGGCCACTGGCCCGGTGGGAGGCCTCCTCATAGCGGCGCAGGGGGCCACAGGGGCAGCGGGTTGTCTTCAGGGGCGCGGGGAACTGCGCGAATCCGGAAGGCGACTGCCTTGGGCCGGACCCCGCGGGTCAGTTGCACCCTGCCCCCGAGTGTGGCGGTGCAACTGATCCACCGGAGGTGTGTGCGGGCCCGTGCCTTCCGTTTCGCGCAGTTCCCCGCGCCCCTGAAGACACCCCCGCGCCCCTGAGAACGACCCGGCCCTCAGGGAGTCAGGGGATCGCCGCGCAGTTCGATGGACTGTGGTGCGGTGTCGCCGAGTTCGAGCAGGATCAGCTCGTTGCGGCCGGTCCGCAGCAGCGGCTGCGGGCAGTACAGGGCGCGTTGCGGGCCTCGTTCGTCGTACCGGCCGAGCAGGAAGCCGTTCACCCAGAGGTAGCCGCGCTGCCCGCCGGGAACGGCCAGGTAGGTGTCCCCGGTGGCGGCCAGCTCCAGGATGCCGCGGGCCAGCCCCGACTCGTCGGTGTCGAAGGCGAGTTCGGGCAGCGGCGCGGCCAGGTCGAAGACCTCCGCCCGGCAGCCGTGCAGGTACTGCCGTTCGTGCCGGACACCGCCGGTGATGCCCTTGCACTCCCCGCCGCGTGGGCCGTAGTTCACCCGGCCGAGCGAGTCCACCAGCAGCTCGACGAGGGCTCCGCCCGCCACCCGGACCGGCTCCTGCGCCACCCCGCGCGCCAGCTCGGCGACCCGCTCGCCGTCCACCAGCAGTACCGCCCGATCGTGCAGTCCCTCGACGGTGAGCGGGAGTTCGGGCCGTGGGGCGGGGGTGCGGAAGCTGTACCTGACCAGGCCGTGCTCGATCCCGAGCTCCTCGAAGGAGGGCGGGACGGCGGACTCCACCGGCGCGCCGAACGGGATCGCGGCCCGCCCGGTCAGCGGGACCGTCGCCGGCTCCAACAGGTCGGGCAGCGCCGGGAGGTGGGGCGGGACGGCGGAGCGGAACCGGGCCTGTTCGGGGTGCTCCGCCGCGAACTCCGCCAGGACCCGGCGGAACAGTTCGTACTTCGGCGTCGGCGCACCGCGTTCGTCCAGCGGGGCGTCGTAGTCGTACGAGGTGGTGACCGGCTGGTACGGCGACTGCGTCCAGTCGGTGGAGTTGAACGGCGGGTCGGCGTGGTTGGCCCCGGCGCCGGTCCCGAAGTTGCTGCCGCCGTGCGCCAGATAGAGGTTGACCGAGGCGCCCGCCGCCAGGATCCGGCGCAGCGTGTCGGCGGCGTCGGCGGCGTCCCTGGTGTGGTGCGGCTCGCCCCAGTGGTCGAACCAGCCGTTCCAGTACTCCATGCAGAACGGCGGGTCCTGCGGCCGGTGGCGGCGCAGCGTCTCGAAGGCCGCCTCGGGTTCGGACCCGAAGTTCACGGTGGCGAGGACCCCGGGCACGGTGCCCCCGGTCAGCATGTGGTCCTCGGGACCGTCCGAGGTGAACAGCGGTACGGTGACGCCCCGCCGCCGCAGCCCGTCGGCCAGCTGCCGCAGATAGCCGGCGTCGCTGCCGTAGGAGCCGTACTCGTTCTCCACCTGCACCATGAGCACGTTGCCGCCCCGGTCCACCTGCCGTGCCACGACGGCGGGCAGCACGGCGTCGAAGAAGCCGTCCACGGCGGACAGGAACTCCGGGTCACTGGTCCTGGCCCGCCGTCCGACCCGGGCGGTCAGCCAGCCGGGCAGGCCGCCGTTGTCCCACTCGGCGCAGATGTACGGGCCGGGCCGGACGATGGCCCAGAGCCCTTGGCGGTCGGCCTCGTCCAGGAAGCCGGCGAGTTCGGCCAGCCGCCGGAACTCGCCGGGCCTCGGTTCGTGCAGGTTCCACGGGACGTAGGTCTCGACCGTGTTGAGGCCCATCGCGCGCAGGGCCGCCAGCCGCTGCGGCCACTGCTCGGGTCGGGTGCGGAAGTAGTGCAGGGCGCCGGAGAGGATCCGCAGCGGACGGCCGCCGAGGCGGAAACCTGCGGAGTCGTAGGTGAGCATGCGCCCAGCCTGCGGGAGCGGCGGGCCGGAAGCCATGGACAAAGCCCCGGGGCGTGTTGGACTGTCGAGGCCGACCGCATCGGCGGGAAGGGCGGCAGCACGAAGGGCGGCGACGCGAAGGGCGGCGACGTGGAGCGGTGGTGGCAGTACCTGACGCCGGGGCCGGCCCAACTCTCCACCGGCCTGGCCTGCCTGGGCGTCGGAAGGCAGCACGGCCGGCTGCCGGTGGTCGGCCCGCGCACGCTGGACCACTGGGTGGCCGTGGTGGTGACCGGCGGCCGGGGCTGGTTCGCGGGCGGCGACGGCGTACGCCAGCCGGTGCGCGCCCCGGCTGTGCTCTGGTTGCGCCCCGGCGTGAGCCACCACTACGCGCCGGACGGGGACGGCTGGTCCGAGTCCTTCGTCGACTTCACCGGCAGCGCCACTGCGGGCTACGCCGAACTGGGCCTGCTGCCCGATGTCCAGGTCACCCCGCTGACCGGGGTGGCGGCGGCTCAGCGGGTGATCGGCAGGATCGCGGCCGCCTGCCGGCGCGGCGGGCCGCTGGCCGGGGTGGAGGCGGGCGCCGGGGTGCACGAGCTGCTGGTCGAACTGGGCCGCCGGCGGGCCGACCTGGACCCGGACAGCGAGCCGGTGCTGGAGCTGCTGCGCCGCAACGCCTGCCTGCCGCTGTCGGTCGCCCAGCACGCCCGCCGTGCCGGGCTGACCGTCGCCGAGCTGCGGCGCGCGGTGCAGGCGGGCGGCGGGGTCGGACCGAAGGAGTACCTGCTGACCGTCCGGCTGGACGAGGCCAAGGAACTGCTGGCCGCCGGCGAGCTCCCGGTCGCGGCGGTGGCCCGCCGGGTCGGCTACGAGGACCCGGCCTACTTCACCCGGATCTTCACCCGCCGGGTCGGCCTGCCGCCCTCGGTGTTCCGGGCCCGGCGGTACCGGGGGGACGGCGAGCTGCGGGCGGTACGGCGCCGGGAGCCGGCCGAGGAGCCCGCGCGGTCGTCCGGGCCGGAGCGGGGGAGTGCCGAGGCTCCCGGAGCCACCCGGTAACCTCGATGAACGTGGACCCCAAGACTCGTATGCGGATCGTGTCCGGCGCGCTCGTACTGCTGCTGGCAGTGGTGCTGATCAGGTCGCTGGTGAACTGGTAACCCTCAGCACACCCCCCCCCGGGGCCGGCCGCGCACGGCCGGAGTCGCCCGGGGCAGGAGACGACCGGACGGCGGCGCGGTTCCCCGCGCCGCCGTCCGGCTACCCGTGGCAGGGCAGTGGTTACAGCTTGCCGACCACGTAGTCGATGCAGGTGGTGAGGGCCTGGACGTCCGCCGGGTCGATCGCCGGGAACATCGCGATGCGCAGCTGGTTGCGGCCCAGCTTGCGGTACGGCTCGGTGTCCACGATGCCGTTGGCGCGCAGCGCCTTGGCGATCGCGGCGGCGTCGATCGACTCGTCGAAGTCGATGGTGCCGACCACCTGCGAGCGCTCCTCGGGCTTGGCCACGAAGGGCTGCGCGAAGGGGGACTTCTCCGCCCAGGTGTACAGGATCGAGGAGGACTCGGCGGTCCTGGCCACGGCCCAGTCCAGGCCGCCCTGGCCGTTCAGCCACTCCAGCTGGTCGGCCAGCAGGAAGAGGGTGGAGAGCGACGGGGTGTTGTAGGTCTGGTCCTTCGACGAGTTGTCGATCGCCGTCGGCAGGTCGAAGAACGGCGGGATGTACCGGCCGGAGGCGGCGATCTCGGCGGCACGCTCCAGGGCGGCCGGGGAGAAGGTCGCCAGCCAGAGCCCGCCCTCGGAGGCGAACGACTTCTGCGGGGCGAAGTAGTAGACGTCGGTCTCGGTGATGTCGACCGGCAGGCCGCCGGCGCCCGAGGTGGCGTCCACCAGGACCAGCGAGCCCTCGTCCGCACCCGCCGGGCGGCGGATCGGCATGGCGACACCGGTCGAGGTCTCGTTGTGGGTGAGCGCGTACACGTCCACCCCGGGCTCGGCGGTGGCGGTCGGGTGGGTGCCGGGATCGGTCTTGATCACCGACGGCTCGGCCAGCCACGGCGCGGCCTTCACCGAGGAGGCGAACTTGGAGGAGAACTCACCGAAGTTGAGGTGCTGGGACTTCTCGCGGACCAGCCCGAAGGCCGCGATGTCCCAGAACGCGGTGGAGCCGCCGTTGCCGAGCACGACCTGGTACCCCTCGGGGAGGGAGAACAGGCTGCTCACGCCTTCGCGGACGCGCTTGACCAGGTTCTTGACCGGGGCCTGGCGGTGCGAAGTGCCCAGCAGGGAGGTTCCGGTGGCGGCGAGGGCACTCAGTGCCTCGGGGCGCACCTTGGACGGGCCGCAGCCGAATCGGCCGTCAGCGGGCAGATGTTCAGCGGGGATCTGGATCTGAGCCACGGGCGCAGCCTAGTGCTTCGCCCTGGGCGCGCAAGGCGCTTGTCCGCCCGCTGAGATGTGATCTTTCCCTGGTCGGGCGGGTCCGGAAGGCACTTCCGAACCCGCCCGAACGAGTGATATGCCGTCAGCAGACCGGCGACCCGTCAGTGGGCGATCGACTCCCAGCCCTCGATCTCGCGCGGGCTGCGCGGGCCGGGGCCGATGTAGCGCGCGGAGGGGCGCACGAGGCGTCCGGTGCGCTTCTGCTCCAGGATGTGCGCCGACCAGCCGGCCGTGCGGGCGCAGGTGAACATCGAGGTGAACATGTGCGCGGGGACCTCGGCGAAGTCCAGCATGATCGCGGCCCAGAACTCCACGTTGGTGGCCAGCACGCGGTCGGGGCGGCGGTTGTGCAGCTCCTCCAGTGCGGCCTTCTCCAGCGCCTCGGCGATCTCGAAGCGCGGCGCGCCGAGCTCCTTGGCGGTACGGCGCAGCACCCGGGCGCGCGGGTCCTCGGCGCGGTAGACGCGGTGGCCGAATCCCATCAGGCGCTCGCCCTTGTCCAGCGCCTGGCGCACGTAGCCGGCGGCATCGCCGGTGCGCTCGATCTCCTCGATCATGCCCAGCACGCGCGAGGGCGCACCGCCGTGCAGCGGGCCGGACATCGCGCCGACGGCGCCCGACAGGGCCGCCGCCACATCCGCGCCGGTCGAGGCGATGACCCGGGCGGTGAAGGTGGAGGCGTTCATGCCGTGCTCGGCGGCGGAGGTCCAGTACGCGTCCACGGCCTTGACGTGCTTGGGGTCCGGCTCGCCCCGCCAGCGGATCATGAACCGCTCGACCACGGTCTCGGCCTTGTCGATCTCGCGCTGCGGCACCATCGGCAGGCCCTGGCCGCGCGCGGACTGCGCGACGTACGAGAGCGCCATCACCGCGGCCCGGGCGAGGTCGTCGCGGGCCTGCTCGGCGGAGATGTCCAGCAGCGGCTTGAGGCCCCAGACCGGGGCGAGCATGGCCAGCGCGGACTGCACGTCGACCCGGATGTCACCGGAGTGCACCGGGATCGGGAACGGCTCGGCGGCCGGCAGGCCCGGGTTGAACTTGCCGTCCACCAGCAGGCCCCAGACGTGCCCGAAGGAGACATGACCGACCAGGTCGTCGATGTCCACGCCTCGGTAGCGCAGTGCGCCGCCTTCACGGTCGGGCTCGGCGATCTCGCTCTCGAAGGCGACTACTCCCTCAAGCCCGGGTACGAAATCGGACATCAGACGGCTCCCTCAGTGATCCGGTCCGACGGACGCCATGGTGGGGCGGTCCCGTCGGGTGACCGATGGTGGTTGGCACTCGGTGCCAGGGTGGCAGGCACGGAGTGCATTACGCCATACACCACCACGGTGATGTTTCCCCTAGGGCCACATCCAACCCGGTTCCGGGGCTGATATCGCCAGCGGACATTCCGGAGAGTTCCGGACGATTCCGGACATACTCCCTGAGTGGCAGGCGGCGCCGAGACGGCGAGACACCTTATCTCCCACCCGGGTTTCCCCGGACGTAGCGGTACCCGGCGCTTGTCGTACGGGATGATGTTGGCGTGCCTACCGCGGAACGCCACCCGACATCCCTGACCACGCCGAGCGAGGACCGGCCGGGTCCGGACCTGACCGTGATGCGCAAGCATTACCAGCACGAGGGCCTGGGCGAGGAACAGCTCGCCGCCGACCCGGTCACCCAGTTCACCCGGTGGTTCCACGAGGCCGACGAGGCCGGTGTGGTGGAGCCGAACGCCATGGTGCTCTCCACCGCGGACGCCCAGGGCCGCCCGAGCTCGCGGACCGTCCTGCTCAAGGGCTACGACCGGCGCGGCTTCGTCTTCTTCACCAACTACGGTTCGCAGAAGGGAAGTGAACTGTCCGTCAATCCCCATGCGGCGCTGCTCTTCCCGTGGGTCGCGATCGCCCGCCAGGTGCAGGTGGCCGGCCGGGTGGAGAAGGTCGGCCGGGACGAGACGGCGGCCTACTTCCGTACCAGGCCGCACGGTTCGCAGCTCGGCGCCTGGGCCAGCGAGCAGTCCAGCCCGGTGGGCAGCCGGGAGGTGCTGGAGCAGCGATACGCCGAACTGGAGCGCCGCTACCCGGAGGGTGAGGGCGTGCCCGTTCCGCCGTTCTGGGGCGGGTACCGGGTGGTCCCCGAGCGGGTGGAGTTCTGGCAGGGCCGGGAGAACCGGCTGCACGACCGGCTGCGGTACGTCGCCGAGGGCGGCGGCTGGCGGGTCGAGCGGCTCTGTCCGTAGCCCGTCGGCAGGCCGCTGCCGACCGCTGCCGTGATCATGGCTGGTCTACGCCAGTTGCAGTAGCCCGGTGGTCCGCCGATGCGATGGAACGGCCGGTCGGGCCGGTGTTTCTCCCGGCCTTTCCCCTAGGCTCGGATGCCGGCGGCCCGGGCGCGCGGCTATAGCTGATGCCGTCAGTCGCAGTAGTGCGATTCGCTCGACATACTGAACCAATTCACTCGGACGGGTTAATTACGGGGAAACCGCAGGCGCCTCTCGGGATACTCGCCGTTGGGTGGACCAGGGCGAGGGGAGGGCTTCTGTGTTTAACCCGACCCCTCACCGTTCCACTCGCAGAAACGAGACATCACATGGTCGCCGCACTCGTCACCGGGCCAGCTGACCGCGAGGCCGTCGAGGAGCCAGCCCCACGGGCCTCGCTCGCCTCCCTCGCCGCTCTGGGTACCGACAGGCTCACCTCCGATCTGCACCGGGTGCTGCCCGGCGGTGATTCGGGCCGACTCGCCGTGGCGGCCTTCAACTCCTCGATCTGACGGGCTGATACGGCCGGCAGACGCTGATGTCCCCCTTGACGGTCCCGTTCTCCCAGTTCGTCCTCAAAGTGCACAGCCGGTGCGATCTCGCCTGCGACCACTGTTATGTGTACGAACACGCCGACACCAGCTGGCGCGGCAAACCGCGCGCGGTCTCCGAGCGAGTGCTGGTGGCAGCGGCCGAACGGATCGCCGAACACGCCAGGGTGCACCGTCTGCCGGCTGTCCACGTGGTCCTGCACGGCGGCGAACCCCTGCTGGCAGGCCCGGCCCTGCTGCGCCGGGCCGCCGAGGAACTCCGCCGGGCCCTCCCGCCCGGCTGCGCCCTGGATCTGCGGATCCACACCAACGGCGTGCTGCTCAGCCGGGCCTTCTGCGACCTCTTCGCCGAGCTGGAGATCAAGGTCGGGATCTCGCTCGACGGCGACCGGGCCGCCAACGACCGGCACCGCAGGTTCGCGGACGGGCGCAGCAGCCACGCCAAGGTGATCGCGGCGGTCGAGCTGCTCCGGCTCCCCGAGTACCGGCACCTCTACGCCGGGCTGCTCTGCACCATCGACGTGGAGAACGACCCGGTCGCCGTCCATGACGCACTGGTCGCGCTCGAACCGCCCCGGATCGACTTCCTCCTCCCGCACGCCACCTGGGACCAGCCGCCGAAGCGGCCGTCCGGCGCGGGCCGAGTGCCCTACGCAGACTGGCTGATGGCCGTCTACGACCGCTGGACGGCCCAGGGCTGTCCCGTCCCGGTGCGCACCTTCGACTCCGTGCACCGCACCCTGCGGGGGCAGTCCAGCCTCACCGAGTCGCTCGGACTCGACCCGGCCGACCTGGTCGTGATCGAGACGGACGGCACGCTGGAGCAGGCGGACAGCCTCAAGACCGCCTACGACGGCGCACCGGCCACCGGCTTCGACCTCTTCACCCACACCCTGGACGAGGTGGCCGCCCATCCCGGGATGGTGGAGCGCCAGTCCGGGCTGGCCGGGCTGTGCGAGGAGTGCCGTTCCTGTCCCGTGGTCCGCTCCTGCGGCGGTGGCCTCTACGCGCACCGCTACCGCAGCGGACGGGGCTTCGCCAATCCCTCCGTCTTCTGCGGGGACCTGATGAGACTGATCACCACCATCCGGGACCGGGTGGCGACCCGCGCCGTCGTACCCGCCCAGAGCGCACCGGTCGAACCGGTGCTCACCGAGCGCCAGTTGGACGAGCTGGCCGGCGGACACGGCAGCGCGTCGACGGTGGCCGCCCTGGCCGGCGCCCAACTCGGCGTCACCCGGCGGCTGCTGGCGGCGCTCGCGGGCGAGCCCGGCGAACCCTGGTCGCTGCTGACCGAGTTGGACGCCCGTGCCCCCGAGGCACTGGACGCGGTGCTCGCCCACCCCTATGTCCGCGCCTGGGCGGTGCGCTGCCTGAGCGGCGAGCCGGGCGCCGACCTCGGATCGCTCGCCGAGATCGCGGCCGCCGCGGCGCTGCGGGCCGGCCTGGACTTCGAGCTGCCGGTGCCGGTCCGCGGCGGCGCGGTGCACCTGCCGACGCTCGGCCGGGTGCTCACCGTCGGTGCGGGCCGGGCCGAACTGCGCGGCACCGCGGACGGGTTCACCGTGCGCGGGGTCCGGGTCGGCTGGGACTCGGCGGGCGGCGCGCAGTGGCAGCCGGTCCGGCGGCTCGCGCTGGCCGGCGGCTGGACGGTCGCGCTGGAGGACACCGACCCCCAGCGCGACAGCCACCAGTGGCCGGTCGAGGACCGCCTGGGAGAGGCCGAACTGCTCGGCTGGACGGGTGCGCTGCGCGAGGCCTGGGAGCTGATCCTGCGCGATCTGCCCGGTCACGCCGCCGGCCTGCGGGTCGGACTCGGCACCATCACGCCGCTCCGCTCCGCCCCGGCGGGCCGGGACGTCAGCGCGGCCGCCCGGCAGGCGTTCGGCGCCGTCGGCATCGCCAGGCCCGCCACCGCGCCGACCCTGGCGCTGCTGATCGCGCACGAGTTCCAGCACGTCAAGCTGGGCGCGGTGCTGGACTTCCACGACCTGTACGACCCGGCGGACGAGGGCCGCTACTACGCGCCCTGGCGGCCCGACGCGCGCCCGCTGGAGGGGCTGCTGCAGGGGACGTACGCGCACCTGGCGGTCACCGAGTACTGGGCCACCCGGGTCCGGGCCTACGACGGGCTGCCGGGCGAACCGGCCGACCACGCGCGGGTGGAACTCGCGACCTGGCGGGCGCACACCGCGCAGGCCCTGGAGACGCTGGCGGGCTCCGGTGCGCTGACGGCGGCCGGGGCGTGTTTCGTCGAGGGGATGCACGCCGGGCTCACGCCCTGGCTCCGACTGCCGCTCCCGGCCGAGGCCGAGAGCGCCGCACGCCGGGCCGCGGAGCAGAACCTCGCCGAGTGGCGCGCCCGCGCCGCGCTGGCCGGCTCCTGACCTCGGACTCCGCGGGAGGGGGCGGCGATGCACGGCGTGGACCGGCTGACGGCGGATCTGGGCCGACTGGGCGTCGAGCGGGGCGAGACGCTGCTGGTGCAGTCCTCGCTCCGCTCGATCGGGCCGATGGCGGACGGCGCCGCCACCCTGCTGGAGGCCCTGCTGCGGGCACTCGGCCCCGACGGCACGCTGGTGGTCTACACGGCGACGCCGGAGAACTCCAACACCTCCCGGCTGGCCCTGGCGCCCACCGACGGGATGACCCCCGGACAGCGCCAGGCGTACTGGGACGCCAGACCGCCGTTCGATCCCGCGCGGACGCCCACATCGAAGATTCTCGGCCACTTTTCCGAGCTGGTCCGCAGCCATCCGAAGGCGGTGCGCAGCAGCCATCCGCAGACCTCCTTCACCGCGCTCGGCAGTCGGGCAAGGGAGTTGATGCGCGGTCACCGCTGGGCCGGACACCTGGGTCAGCACTCGCCGGTCCAGAAGCTGTACGACCGGGGGGCCCGGGCCCTGCTGATCGGGGTGCCCGTCTGGTGCTGCACCGCCTTCCACCTGGCCGAGTACCGGCAGGACGAGCCGCCCATGCAGCGCTACGGCTGTGTGGTCACCGACCGCAGGGGGCAGCGGCGCTGGGTGCACTTCGAGGCCGTCCACCTGCGGGACGAGCACTTCGAACCGATGACCGCCGCGCTGGAGGCGGGCATGCCGAGCCTGCTCGCGGGTACTCTCGGTGATGCGAGCTGCTACCTCCTGCGGATCGCCGAGGGAGTGGACGTGGCGGACAAGTTCCTCCGCGATCACCGCAGTTGAATCTTCGCAGCCCAGCCACCCTGGTTGACGCGAGCACGTACGGTCGGCCGGTGTCGCCCTATTCCCTTGGGGAAGCCCGGGTTCCTAGACTGACAGCCCCTCCGTGGGGGAACGACGTAACTGGGAACTGGACGTAGTACCGGCTACGTCCAGTGCGGTACACCACCATCACACACCGGACGGTCTCGGGGGAGGCGCGTGTGTACGACGACCCTGGGGGTTGGGACGAGGACGCGGCACGGCCGTACTTCTTCCTCAGCTACGCGCACACTCCGCGTGCGGGTACCAGAGGAGCGGGAGACCCCAACCACTGGGTGAGCAAGCTGTACGACGACCTCTGCGAGGCCGTGCTCCAGCTCACCGACCTGCCGGACGGCGCGCCGGTCGGTTTCATGGACCAGTCCATGCACCAGGGGACGTTGTGGGCGAAACGACTCTCCCAGGAGCTGGCCACCTGCCGGGTCTTCGTCCCGCTCTACTCCCCGCGCTACTTCAACAGCCTGGCCTGCGGCCAGGAGTGGTACTCCTTCACCCAGCGCCCGGTCTACCCGGAGCGCTCCACCTCGGAGCAGAGCAGCGGCATCGTTCCGGTGCTCTGGGTGGCCATGGGCAACTACCAGCTGCCCGAGGTGGCCAGCCAACTCCAGTTCAACCACAGCAGTTTCGGCCCCGACTACGCGGCCGAGGGCCTGTACGCGCTGATGAAGCTGAGCTACTTCCGCACCTCGTACGAGCTGGCCGTGCACCGCTTGGCGAAACGTATCGTGGACGTCGCCGAGGCGACGGTGATCCCGGTCGGGCGCCCGCTCGACTTCCAGGCCCAGCCCAGTGCGTTCAAGGCGCTCGCACCCACCAAGCAGCTGCGGATCTCGGTGTTCTCCTACCGGCAGTCGGAGCTGCCCGAGGGGCGCAACCCCGACTACTACGGGCCGCGCCGGGTCGACTGGCACCCCTACCAACCGCAGTCCGCACGGCCGTTGGCCGAGCACGCGATGCGGCTCGCCAAGCAGCTGGGCTTCCATCCGAGCATCCACGAATTCGACCAGGAGGCCGAGGAGATCCTCTCGAACGGCGAGCCGGCCGCGCCCGGCCTGGTCCTGCTGGACCGCTGGGCGCTGCGGGACGAGGAGCGGCGGGAAATCGTCGCCCGATTCGATCGCACCAACCCGCCCTGGGTGAGCGTGCTGGAACCGTGGAACACCTCTGATGCGGACTGTGTCGAGCAGGACCGTCCGCTGTCCGAACTCAGCGCCACCACATTGAAGTTCAAACGCCGCGAAGCCAAACCGAGTTTCCAGGAGGACGCCGCAGGGCTGGCCACGCTGGAGGACTTCGAGGACGCACTGCCACGGGCCGCGATGCGGGCCAAGTACGCCTTCGAGGACCGGTCCAGAGGCGGCCAGACCAGGCCGGGTGCACCCAAGCCCAGCCTGCGGGAGGCCTTCGGCGGGGAGCCCAGACCGTGGCGGCCCGGGACGGGACGCAGCGAGCCGGGCAGTCAGGAGGCGGCCCGTGTCGAGGAGGACGGTCTTCCCCCGGGGGCCGGTCTCGGGGGAGGAGAAGCATGACCGAGAACCCGACCAGGAACCTCCGGCTGCGCGCGCAGAGCGCCATCGTGCCGGAGACCGAGCCGCAGGCGAACGAGGACCGGCAGGGCCGGATCGTCACCTTCTACTCGTACAAGGGCGGCACCGGGCGCACCATGGCACTGGCCAACACGGCCTGGATCCTGGCCGCCAACGGCTTCCGGGTGCTCACCGTCGACTGGGACCTGGAGGCACCGGGTCTGGCCCGCTTCTTCCATCCCTTCCTGGATCCGGCGGCGCTCGCCGGGACCACCGGGATGATGGACCTGATCACCGAGTACCGGGAGGAGGCGCTGCGCGAGGTCGACCACGCCCCCAACTGGCACGAGGACTTCGCCCGGGTCCACCCGCACGCCCTCTCGCTCTCCTGGCCCGGCTTCCCGGCCGGCGGCAGCCTGGACTTCCTCTCGGCCGGCCAGCCCAACCGGGACTACTCCGAGACCGTCGGCCGGCTGGACTGGGACCTGTTCTACGAGCGGTTCGACGGCGGGCAGTTCTTCGACGCACTGCGCCGGGACATGAGCCGCCGCTACGACTACGTCCTGATCGACAGCCGGACCGGGCTCTCCGACATCGCCGAGATCTGCACCGTGCAGATGCCCGACGACCTGGTGGTCTGCTTCACCCTCAGCGACCAGAGCATCGAGGGCGCCTCCAAGATCGCCCAGCACATCAACGACCGGTACCGGGAGCGCGGCATCCGGATCCTGCCGGTGCCGATGCGGATCGACGAGGGCGAGAAGGAGAAGGCCGATGCCGGGCGGGCGCTGGCCCGACTGCGGTTCGGCGGCCTGCCCGAGGGCCTGGCGGACGAGGAACTCGCCCAGTACTGGGGCTCGGTGGAGGTCCCGTACCGGCCCTTCTACGCCTACGAGGAGATCCTGGCCACCTTCGGCGACCAGGTCGGGACGCCCACCTCGATGCTGGCCGCCTGCGAGCGGATCACCTCGGTGATCACCAAGGGCCGGGTCACCGGCCTGCCTCCGGTGGACGAGGAGGTCCGGCTGCGCTTCGTGGACGCCTACACCCGGCGCCGTCCGACCGTCCCGGCCGACCTGTACCTGTCGTACGTGCCCGAGGACCGGATGTGGGCGGACTGGATCGCCGCGGTGCTGGAGAACGCCGGGTTCCGGGTGGTGCCGCGGGACTTGGGCGCGGGGGCGGACTCGCGCTCGGAGACCGAGCGGGGCATCGACGCCGCCTTCCGGACGGTCGCCGTGTTCTCGGCCGCCTATCTGCGCTCACCGCAGGCCAAGGCGCTGTGGGACTCGATGGCGGGCTTCGATCCGGCGGGCACCCGGCGCCAGCTGGTCCCGGTCCGGGTCGGCGACGTCCGGCTCGCCGCACCGTTCAACAACCGCAACCCCGTCGACCTGGTGGGCCGCGACGAGGACCAGGCGGCGGCGATCCTGCTGCGCGCGCTCGGCCGGGGCGACACCGCCGGCGAGAACGTCGGGGCGGTCCCGCGCTTCCCCGGCACCAAGCCCGCGTACTGGTCCGTGCCGCAGCGCAACCCCTCGTTCACCGGCCGCGCCAAGGTCCTCGACGAGCTGCGCGACCAACTGGTCGGCGGCCCCACGGTGGTGCTGCCCACGCCGCAGACGCTCTACGGGCTCGGCGGCGTCGGCAAGACCCAGCTCGCGCTGGAGTACGCCCACCGGTACATGTCGCACTACGACCTGGTCTGGTGGATCGACGCCGAGCAGACCGAACTCGTCCCCTCCACGCTCGCGGACCTCGCCTCCCGGCTCGGACTCAGGGTCGGCGACAGCGTCAACGAGGCCGCCGAGGCCGCCCGGGAGGCGCTGCGCCGGGGCACCCCGACCTCCCGCTGGCTGCTGATCTTCGACAACGCCGACGAGCCCTCCGAGATCCGCCGGTACTTCCCCGGCGGCTCCGGGCACATCCTGGTGACCTCGCGCAACCAGGCGTGGTCCGGACAGGCCGGGGTGCTCGGCGTCGACGTCTTCACCCGCGGCGAGAGCATCGAGCACCTGACCCGCCGTACCCGCGGCCTCTCCCGGCAGGACGCCGACCGGGTGGCCGACGCGGTCGGCGACCTGCCGCTGGCCGTCGAGGTGGCGGCCGCCTGGCTGGACACCACCCGGACCCCGGTGGACACCTACGTCGCCCAGCTGCACGCCGAGGCCACCAAAGCCCTCGCGGTCGGCCGCCCCGCCGACTACCCCAGCCAGGTCGGTGCCACCTGGAACGTGTCCATCGCCCGGCTGCGCGAGCAGTCCCCGGCGGCGGTACGGCTGTTGCAGCTCTGCGCGTTCTTCGCGCCGGAGCCGATCTCGATGGACCTCTTCTACAGCGACCAGATGATCCGCGCCCTGGTCCGGTACGACGAGGACCTCAGCGACACCTTCATGCTCGGCAAGGTGATCCAGGCGGTCGGCCGGTACGCGCTGGCCAAGGTGGACGCGGCCAGCAACAGCTTCCAGGTGCACCGCCTGGTCCAGGCCGTGGTCCGCTCCGAGATGAGCGAGGACGACCGGCTGAACGCCATGCACGAGGTGCACCGCATCCTGGTGGGCGCCCGCCCGGTGCTCGGCGACACCGACAACCCGGCCAACTGGCCTCGCTTCGAACGGATCTGGCCGCACCTGACACCCTCCCGCGCCCAGGACTGCGACGAGCGCGAGACCCGTGAACTGCTCATCGACCGCGTCCGCTACCTGTGGAAGCGCACCGACCTCGACCGGGCCCGCGCGCTGGCCGAGCAGCTGGACGCCACCTGGGTCGAGCGGCTGTCCGGCGAGGGCGACGACCTCGAACGCCGCAACCTCCGCCGCCAGATCCTCAGCCTCAACTTCCAGCTCGCCAACGTGGTCCGCTCGCAGGGGAACTACTCCGACGCACTGCAGCTCGACGAGTCCACCCTGGCCGGGCAGCGGGAGCTGCTCGGCGAGCACAACCCGTACACCCTGATGACCGCCGGTTCGCTCGGCGCCGACCTGCGGGCGCTCGGGCGGTTCCAGGACGCGCTCGACCTCGACCTCGAAACCTACAGCCAGTTCCGGGAGTTGTTCGGCGACGAGAACGCCCGCACGCTCTCCATCGCCAACAACCTGGCCATCGACTACCGCCTGGTGGGCGACAGCGAGGCCGCCCGCGACCTCGACCAGGAGACCTTCGACCGCCGCCTCGCCGTCCTCGGCCCCAGGCACCCGTACACCCTCTCCAGCAAGTCCAACCTGGCCCGCGACCTGCGCGAGGTCGGCGACTACAAGGGCTCGATCGAACTCCTGCGGGAGGTCACCGAGGAGCTCGCCGACGTCCTGCAGCCGGACCTGCCGGAGAACCTGCGCAACGCCAAGTCCCTTGCGGTGTCGCTGCGCCGGGAGGGGCATCTGCGGGAGGCCCGCCAACTCACCATGCAGACCTACGAGCGCTACCTCGACCGCTACGGCGCGGAGGCGGCGGACACCCTGGCCTGCGCGCTCAACCTGGCGGCCGACCACTCCGCCTCCGGCGACAAGGAGGCCGCCCGGGACCTCGCCACCACGGTCTTCGAGGGCCACCGGCGGCTGTTCGGCGACGAGCACCCGTTCACCCTGGCCTGCGAGAACAACCTCGGCATCTACCTGCGCGGCAGCGGCGAGGTCGAGGAGGCGATCCGGCGCGGCCGGCACACCGTGGCCGGTCTCGAGCGGGTGCTCGGCCCCGACCACCCGTTCACCCTCAACGCGATGATCAACCTGGCCAACGCGTACGGGGAGGACGGCCAGCTAGCCAAGGCGGAGGAGCTGGAGCGTACGGCGTTCGCGGGCCTGTGCAACCGGTACAGCCCCACCCATCCGGACGCCATCGCCTGCGAGGCCAACCTCGGGGTCACCCTGCGCAAGGCGGGCCGGCTCTCCCAGGCCACCGAACTGCGCGACCACGCGGTGGCCGAACTGATCCGTCTCTTCGGCGAGGAGCACCCCAACACGGTCTCCGCCCGGGGCTGGAAGCGGATCAACCGCGATCTGGAACCCCAGCCCGTGTAACGGAGGCGGCAACTTCCCGGGGCAAGGGTGAGCAAGTCAGGGGCGCGGGGAACTGTGCGACCAGCCCGCTACGGCGGTGCGGGGTCGGCGGCGCAGTTCCCCGCGCCCCTGGCGGCAGACCCAACTGCGTCGGCGAGCGGCGGGTACGCTGCCGAGCTGTGACCGAGACCTCGCCGCTGCCTCCCGTCCTTGTCACCCGCCGACTCGCACCGGGGGTGCTGGAACGGCTCACGCCGTTCTGCGCCGTCACCCTGCACGACGACGATCTGCCCATGAGCCGGGCCGAGCTGCTCAAGGCCGTGGCGGGCAAGGCGGCGGTCGTCACCACCCTGGACGACGTGGTGGACGCCGAGTTCCTGGACGCGGCCGGCCCCGGCCTGCGACTGGTCGCCAACCACGCGGTGGGCACCCACAACGTGGACCTCGCCGCCTGCGCCGCCCGCGCGGTCCCGGTCAGCAACACCCCCGGCGTGCTCACCGAAGCCACCGCCGACATGGCCTGGGCCCTGCTGCTGGCCGCCACCCGGCGGCTCGGCGAGGGGGAGCGGTGGCTGCGCTCCGGGCGGCCCTGGGCCTGGGCGCCCAACTTCCTGCTGGGCATGGAACTCTCCGGTACCCCGCTGGGCATCCTCGGCCTGGGCCGGATCGGCCAGGCCGTGGCGCGCCGCGCCGCCGCCTTCGGCATGCCGGTCGGCTACCACAACCGCACCCGGCCGGCCGTCGCCGCCGAGGACGGTCCGCGCTGGCTCCCGCTGGAGGAACTGCTCGCGCAGTCCCAGGTGCTGGTGGTCACCTGCCCGCTCAACGCCGGCACCCGGCACCTGCTCGACGCCGAGCGCCTCGCCCGGCTGCCCGCCGGTGCGGTCGTGGTCAGCATGACCGCAGGAGTGGTGGACGAGGAGGCGCTGGCCGCCGCGCTGGACTCCGGTGCGCTGTTCGCCGCCGCCGTGGACAACTTCGAGTGCGAACCCGCCGTCCCGGCCGCCCTGCTGGCGCAGGAACGCGCGGTACTGGCACCGCACCTGGGCAGTTCCACCGTCCGCACCCGGCAGGCCATGGGCGGCCTGGCCGTCGACAACGTGCTCGCCGTCCTGGCCGGCCGGGACCCGCTCACCCCGGTCGGCCCGGCCGGGGCACGGGGGTAGCCCGCCGGGGTCCGGGCCACTGCGGGGCCCCGGAAGGCTGCTCCCTGCCAGCAGGGGTCACCTGGCCGAGCCCGCCGCCCATCTGAGTTCTTCGGCCATCACCCGCAGGGACCCGAAGTGGGCGGCGCCGGGCTCCAGGTAGAGCTCGGCGCCGGGGATGTGGTCGGCGAGCCACTGGGAGTGCCCGACCGGGGAGAACTGGTCGTCGGCGCCGTGCCAGAGCCTGGTCGGGACACCGATGTCCTCCACCTTGAAACCCCAGTGGCTGATGAAGGCCAGGGCGTCGTCGATCCAGCCGTACGCGCCGTACCGGAACGCCTCGCGATAGGTGTTCAGCAGCATCCGGCGGATGCCCGCGTCGGTGACCACCGTCCGGTCCGTGGGCGGGAGTTCGGGGACCAGACCCTTGATCAGGGCGGCCGGGTCGTCCTTGATCTTCCGGGACCTGACCTGGAAGGTGTCGACGAAGCGGTGCGGGCCGCGCTCGACCTCGCTGTAGCCGTGCCGGTTGGCCTCGGTCATCCCGGCGTACCAGTCGAGCCCCTCGGCGTGCCGGGGCGCCAGGCTGACCAGCGCGGACACCCTGGTCACCCGGTCGGGCAGCAGGGCCGCACAGGCCAGCGCGTGCGGCCCGCCGCCGGAGCGGCCCAGGACGGCGAATTCGCCGATGCCCAGCGCGTCCGCGATGGCCGTCACGTCGGCGGCCGCCGAGCTCACCCGGCGGCCGGGCAGCCGGGTGGAGTCCCCGTACCCGGGACGGTCGAAGGAGATCAGCCGGACGCTCAGCCGGTACAGCACCGAGGCGCGCGGCAGCGGGCCGACCCGGCTGCCGGGGGTGCCGTGCAGCAGGAAGACCGGACGGCCCTGCATGTGTCCGTGGGTGTCCACCGCCAGCCTGCGGCCGTCGGCGACCTGGACCAGGAGTTCCGCCACCGGTCTCTCCTTCGTCAGCGGGCAAGGATCCTGAAGGCGCCTCCTGGGGGCGTAGTCGGGTCCGCCGGATGTTCCGGCGGCCGCCCGCGGCGCTGGCGCGGTGCCCCGTGCCTCCGAGGAAGTGCTGTCCGGTACATGCCCACTGCGGGGGTTCGTCACCCTGCCACGTCCAGGTTGCGGACCTCGCGGCGCGCCTGCCAGGTGGTGTGCTCCCGCGAGATCGCGTCCTCGGCGTCCCTGGCGAGGCGGGCCCAGACCTCCTCGGCCTCCCCGGACTCCAGCTCCAGGCCGCTCAACTGGGCCTCGACCACGGCAAGTTCGGAGGCGGCCAAGGCGTAAGCGGCGGCCTGTGGCCGGTACTGGCGCAGCTGCGCCCAGGCGGCGATCGAGGCGGCGACGGCGGAGACCGTGCCGAGTGCGTCGTAGCTGAAGTACCCGAGTGCCCGCAGGACCGCCAGCCCGAGGCCGAGCAGCGGCAGCGCGATGCCGAGCAGGTTGGCCCAGCGGCTGGCGTTGGCGCACTGCCGGGCCTTGGCCCGGTACCAGTCGCGCTGGGTCTGCACCCGCTCCCGCAGGTAGACCTCGCGGCGGACCGCCAGCGGCTGCTCGCGCAGCGCCGCCATGGTCTCGGTGATCTGCGGGTGGTGGGCCGGGCGGCCGAGAAGGGGCCCGCGCCAGGCGGACAGCTCGGCCTGCACCCGGTCGAACTGCGGGATCGCCCGGGTGGTGCCGAACTGGCCGACGATCCCCCCGAGTTGCGCGTCGTACAGCCGCTCGGCATCCGGCAGGGTGCGCGGCGGTGGCTGATAGGCGTCGGCGCGCACGGCGTACTTCCAGGAGAGTGTCTTCACCGACTCGGCGGCGGCCCGGCCCTCGTACCAGAGGCCCTGCGGGTTCTGGCGGCTGACCACGGCGGCCATGACGACGGTGCACAGGTAGGCGAGGGCCGCGATCCAGGCCCAGAGCCTGCCGTCCGCCGAACCGGCGGCTGCCGCCGCGACCAGCAGCAGCAGCTCCCAACGGGAGAGCGCGACGGCCCGCCGCTGCCCCTGCAAGGAGGAGGAGTCGGCCGTCCAGAACAGCTCGGGCAGCAGTTCGCGCTCCTCGAAGCGCCGGTTCGACCGCCCTGACCCCGCTGCCATGTCGGCCCCCACCGCCTCCTCGCCGTGACCTCAGCAGGTACGTACTGCCCCGGACGGGAGGTCGGTACGCGTCCTGTCCGGCCAATCTCCGCAACCCGGCGCGGGCCTTCGGCTCACCCCTGTCCGGACGGGCCCGCCGGGTACGCGTAGTAGATCCGGTCGGCGTTCTCGGCCATCATCCGGGCGTTCCACTCGGTGCCGCCGTCCACGTTGCCGGAGCGGAAGAGCGGCGGGGTGATGCCCTTGTCGGCCAGCTTGCCGACCGCCGAGGCCACCACGGCCTGCATCAGCGCGCTGGTCACCACGGTGGAGACGGACCCGAAGCCGGTCCCGGCGTCGGGGTGGGACAGCTCGCCGTCGCCGACCGCGATCTTGCTGTCCAGCACCACGTCGCAGTGGTCCTTGAGATAGCTCCCGGAGGGGTGCTGGGAGGAGACCGCACCCGGGTATGCCAGCGAGGTGACCCCGATCACCCGCAGTCCGCGGGACCTGGCGTGCTGGGCGAGCTCGATCGGCATGACCTGGCGGCCGGAGAGCGAGATGACGAAGAGAAGATCTCCTTCGCGGGCGGGGGTGAGGTCGAGCGTCGCCGGAGCGAGGCCGGAGACCCGCTCCAGCGCGCTGCCGAGCGGGGCGGGCATCACGTTGACCCCGATCATGCCGGGCACGTTCAGCAGATTGATCACCACGAGCCCGCCGGACCGGTAGACCACGTCCTGGGCGGGCAGGGAGGAGTGCCCGGCGCCGAAGGTGAAGATCCGCCGGCCCTCCGCCACCGCGTCTGCCAGCAGCGATGCGGCCTGCTCGATGGCCCCGGCCTCCTCGGTACGGATTCGCTGGAGGTGGGCCACCGCGGCATCGAAGTACTGCCCGACCAGGTCGCTCATCAGATCTCCGTACCGTGCTGTGCGGTCGGGACGGTCCGGACCGCAGTTCGGGAAAAGCAATGGAGAAAGCTACGGCGAGCACCGTGCGGCCTGCGGTGGCCTGCTGTCAACAGGGACGAAATGCCCTGGGCACAGGGTCCGGGCGGCTCTGGTTGTCCCCGCAGTACGTCAGAATTGGCGTGAGGACACCGATGAACGGAGCCGGCTGCGATGTCTGGGCTGATCGACACCACTGAGATGTACCTTCGGACCATCCTGGAGCTGGAGGAAGAGGGCATCACCCCGATGCGCGCCAGGATCGCGGAGCGCCTGGAGCAGAGCGGCCCCACGGTGAGCCAGACCGTGGGCCGGATGGAGCGCGACGGCCTGCTGCAGGTCGCCGGTGACCGCCACCTCGAGCTGACCGAGGAGGGCCGCCGGCTCGCCGTCCGGGTCATGCGCAAGCACCGCATCGCCGAGTGCCTACTGGTCGACGTGATCGGCCTGGAGTGGGAGCAGGTGCACGAGGAGGCCTGCCGCTGGGAGCACGTGATGAGCGAGACCGTGGAGCGCAAGGTGCTCGCCATGCTCGGCCACCCCAACCAGTCCCCGTACGGCAACCCGATCCCCGGCCTGGACGAGCTGGGTGACCCCAAGGCGGAGGGCGAGGGCTTCGACGCCGCCCTGGTCACCCTGGACGCGGTGCAGCCCGGCGAGGGCGGGACCAGCGTCGTGGTCCGCCGGATCGGCGAGCCGATCCAGACCGACGAGGACCTGATGCGCACGCTGCGCCGGGCCGGTGTCCGTCCGGGCGCGACGGTGCAGGTCGCGACCGGGATCGGCGGCCTGCTGGTCGGCAGCGGCGAGAGCCCGGCCGAGCTGGGCAAGGACATCACGGCCCACGTCTTCGTCACCCAGTCGTAGGTTCCAGCAGTCGTAGGTTCCGGCGGCACCCTCGGGGCGGTCCGGTGGCTGCCCCGCATGCCCTGCCTGTGCGGCCACCCCGTCGCCCGGGACGAATGCCTGCGAGCCCGGTGCATCCCCGTGCACCGGGCTCCGCGGCCCTCCCCGCTTCCCTCCCTGATCCCCCGGCCCGTGCCACCCGACCGCCCCGAGCGCGATCCGTGTCACGGCCCCCCGGCTTCTCCCCGTTCACCACGCTCGGCTTCCCCGTCCGAGCGCCCTCCCGGTGATCCCCCGGTCCTGCTGCCCCCTGGTGCCTGATCCGGCCCCGGTGTCCCGCTGCTGCGCCGCCTTCCTGTTCTCTCGGACCGCCCCTCTCGTCGGAATTCCTCCCCTCGGCAGATCACCGCAATCCTTGAGCGCTGTCACTCGTACGAGGGGCTTTCGCGATGGGCGATCGGGTACACCGATCTCTTATCCGCACATGCGTCTGACGGGCCCTGTCTCCGGTGGGAGACAAGGCCCGTCAGGTGCGCGCGTGGTGTCGCGCAGCGCCGCCCCTCACCCGATAGGCGTAGGGCGGTGGTCCACGTGCGGCCGGACGGCCGACCGGGGAGGTCTCAGCGCACCGCCACCGGCTGGGTCCGCGGCGCGGCCGGTGCCGCCCCGCCCCGCCCGCAGGCGTACGCCAGTGGGCTGATCAGCTCGGTGGCGTCCGGCAGCCAGCGGTTCAGCGCGGACGGCGGCCGGGCCCACTGGGCGAACCGGTACGCGCCGACCCGGGACGGCGGGGCGACGATGAAGTCGCCCTCGCCGCGGGCCACCAGGTCGAGCCGGCCGGCGGCCCAGCCCTGCTTGCGAAGCAGCTCCGGCAGCTTGCTCTGCACCCCGGGCAGCACCAGGAAGTGCAGCCGTCGCCCGGTCTGCCCGGCCGCCGCCGGTACGGCCACCACCGGCCCCAGCTGCAGGCCCATCCGCTCCATCCGGGCCAGCGCCAGGCAGCCGGCCACCTCAGGGGCGTCCAGGACGTCGAAGGCGCGCCCGGTGGGCAGCAGGATCGAGGCCGACGGGTTCTCCGTCCACCACCGCCTGACCACGCCGGGGCCCGCGCTGGCCCGGCGGCGCCAGTCGGCGCTGGTGGGATGTGCGCCGGGGAGCGCACAGTTCGGCTCACCGCACGAGCAGCGCGTCGCACCGTCGCCCTCGATCAGCCATGCGCCGGGGGCGACTTCCCAGTGACGGTCCTCTGCGTATCTGACGGCTTCGATGAGCAGTGGGGGCAGATCCTGCTCCTGGGTTCCTGGGGTGTCTTCCACGTGCTGCTCAACTACCGTCTGTGAGTGGGGTTACGGCTGGGGCCGGGGAGGTCAGCGTGCCGCACGCGATGTCACCCGTACCGGTGAGAGCTCCCAACCTCGGTAGGGCGCAGTGCAGTCGAATGGGGGTCGCGCCCGGCGCAGCAGGGGGCGCACAGGGGCATTTGGCAGGGCGCGCGGGGAGTGGGGTCGTCACCGTGGGTATCCCGCAGGTGTTGCTGATCGCTAATCTGGGGTCAGAAGCCTTAACCGGTCGGCACGTCGGCACCAGAGCATGCAGAATCGTCGCCCGCCGGTCAGGGCCGGGGGCGTGGGGAGGCGAAACCCATGGCCGCGAGACCACTTGTCGCACGACAGCCCAACGAGCGCTTGCAGCAGCTGATCCAGGAGGCGAGCTGCTCGAACGCCGGCCTTGCCCGGCGGGTGAATCTCTGCGGCGCCGAGCACGGGCTCGATCTGCGCTACGACAAGACCTCGGTCGCCCGGTGGCTGCGTGGTCAGCAGCCGCGCGGCCAGGCACCCGCCGTGATCGCCGAGGCGCTGGGCCGCAAGCTCGGCCGGAGCGTCACGGTGGACGAGATCGGTATGGCGGACGGCAAGAACCTCAGCTCCGGCGTCGGGCTCCAGTTCGCGCCCACCCTGAGCGCCGCGCTGGAGCAGGTCTGCGAGCTCTGGCGCAGTGACGTCGGCCGCCGCGAGTTCCTGACCGGGGCGACGGTGGCCGCCTCCGCGCTGGTCGAGCCCAGCCGGGACTGGCTGATCACCCCGCCCGACCCGGTGGTGGCCAGGGCCGGCGGTCCCCGGGTCGGCCCGGCGGACGTGGCGGCGATCCGGGCGACCACCCAGATGCTGGTCGAGCTGGACCACCGCTTCGGCAGCGGCCACGTCCGTCCGGTGGTGGTGCACTACCTCAACAGCGTGGTCTCCGGCCTGATCGGCGGTGCGTACCGGGAGGAGACCGGGCGTCAGCTCTTCGCGGCGGTCGCCCGACTCACCGAGCTGGCGGGCTACATGGCGGTGGACACCGGCCAACCCGGCCTCGCCCAGCGGTACTACATCCAGGCGCTGCGGCTCGCCCAGGCGGCGGACGACCGCGGGTACGGCGGCTATGTGCTCGCCGCCTCGATGAGCCACCTGGCGGCGACCCTCGGCAACCCGCGCGAGATCGCCCAACTCGCCCGCGCCGCACAGGAGGGCGCCCGCTCGGTGGCCACCCCGACGGCGATGGCGATGTTCTACGCGGCGGAGGCCAGGGGGCACGCCCTGCTCGGCGACGCCCGCTCCTGCGAGGCGGTGGCCACCAAGGCGCTGGCCGCCATGGAGCAGCGCAACCCGGAGGACGACCCCGACTGGATCGTCCACTTCGACGAGGCGTACCTGGCGGACGAGCTGGCGCACTGTCACCGGGACTTGGAGCAGGCCGCCCAGGCCGAGCGCTACGCCCGCACCGCCCTCGAACTCCACCCGCCGACCCGGGTCCGGCGCCGGGCGGTGGACCTGGTGCTGCTGGCGACCGCCCAACTCCAGCAGCGCGATGTGGAACGGGCCTGTGAGACCGGGGCGCAGGCCGTCCGGCTGCTCAGCGGGCTGCGGTCGAACCGGGGGGTGGAGTACCTGGACGACTTCCGGCGCAGGCTCGAACCGTACCGGGACAACCGGGTGGTCAGGGAGTTCCAGGCCCGTGTCGACGTGGAGGCCGCGTGAGAGAAGACCGGCCCGCGTAGTCACCCGTGCCGGTGAACAGGTAGCGTGGGCCCGATATTCGGCGTGAGAAGCGTCGTCCGGCGTCGTCAGCGCCGCCGAGCGTGCCGAGTAGTCGTGGTCCGCCGTCAGCGAGCGCGCGGAAGAACCGAGGAAGGCCCGGGTGCAGACGCGGTTGAGACGGTGCGGGCGGCAGGGTGCCGCCCGGCTGCCGTCGCCTGCCCGCGCATGCCAGGTGCCACGCACAGGTGAGGAATCGCGTTGAGCCAGCGCCGCTCGTACTCCAGCTCCAACGACTTCAACCTGGACGACCTGTTCCGCCCCGAGCCGGGCGGTGCGCAGGGCGCGCCGCCACCGCAGCAGCAGGACGTACCCACCGAGCAGTTCCAGGGCGGTCCCGAGTACCTGGGGGGCGGCGGGGTGCCGCACCAGGGCGGGCAGCTGCCGCAGCCCGACACGGCCGCGGCGACGCAGTACCTGCCGCCGTACCCGGCCGGCGACCCGGCGGCCGGTGGCGGGCTGCCCCAGCAGCCGATGCCGGGCCAGCCCCCGATGGGCGGTCCGGCGGCCGGGCAGCCCTCGTACGGCGGGCAGCAGCAGTTCGGTGCCCAGCAGCCGTCCTTCGGCGGGCAGCAGCAGTTCGGTGCTCCGGAGCAGTTCGGCGCTCCTGAGCAGTTCGGCGGCCCGGGGCAGTCGTTCGGCGGGCAGCAGGGCGTGCCCGGCCAGCCGCCGATGGGCGGTCCGGCGGGCGGCCAGCCCTCGTACGGCGGGCAGCAGACCTTCGGTGGCCAGCAGTTCGGGCCGCCGCAGCAGCCGTACGCGGGTGCGCCCGCGCAGGGCTTCCCGCCCCCGCCCCCGGCGTACGCGCCCAGCGTGGAGGACGGCGGCGGGCGTCGTTCCAACAAGCTGCTGATCGGTGGGGCAGCCGTCGCCGGAGTGGCGGTGGTGGCCGTGGTGGCCGCCCTGCTGATGAGCGGCGGTGACAACACGACCGGTGGTACCGGCGCCAAGACGACGCCGGTGGCCAAGGTCGCCGACAGCTCGGCGAGGCCGTCCGCCGGTGGCAGCGCCGCGGCGGCCGACCCGGCGCTGAAGGCCCAGGCCCAGGCGCTCTCCGACCTGCTGGGCAAGGCCAGTTCCAGCCGCCAGGCCGTCATCGGGGCGGTGGACGCGGTCGGCAAGTGCCAGCAGCTGCCGGACTCGCAGCAGGCGCTCACCCAGGCGGCCGCCCAGCGTGACCAGTTGGTCGCCGGGCTGAACGGGCTGAAGGTCGACAAGCTCCCGAGCGGCGCGCAACTGGTCGAGCAGCTGCAGAAGGCCTGGCAGGCGTCCGCCACCGCCGACCGCGAGTACGCGGGCTGGGCCGGTGACTCGATCGCCTCCTGCGACCCGTCCAAGAAGGACAACCCGCACCTCAAGGCGGCCAACGACGCCAGCGGTACGGCGACCACGGCCAAGACCCAGGCCGCCACCCTCTGGAACGCCGTCGCGTCCCAGACCGGCCTGCCCACCAAGGACAAGAGCGAGCTCTGAGCCCGGGGCCGGCGAGGCCGTTCCGGGGACGGCGGCGGTCCGGCCGGACGGGTGCCTAGGCCGGCGGCTTGTCGCCGGCGAGGACCCAGCGGACGTCGACGAAGCCCGGGTGCGGCTCGGTCAGGCGTCCGTCCTTGACCTGCTGGTAGGTGACCGAGGTGTTCACCAGCCGGGGCGAGTCCGCGCTGGCCAGCATGCTGGTCGTGCCCCAGGCGAGCGGCGGGGTGGCACCGGCGGTGTCGATCGGCTCGCCGCCGTCCAGGACGTTGCGGAGCGTCTTCGTGGTGAGCGGCTTCCCGTCGCCGATCCGTGCGGCGGCCTGCCGGACGACCTCATACGCGACCCAGGTGGTCTGCACGCCGGGGTCGGAGACGTCGATCGGGGCGTCGCTGCTGCCGTACCCGTGCACGGTCGCCCGCAGCGCGTCCCAGACGTGCGAGCTCTCGGGCGGGTACCAGCCGGTCGCGTAGGCGCCGCCGAGCGGCCCGCTGTCGCCGCCGGTGGAGTCGACCACCGACTGCTGGAAGCTGCCGATCACCGAGGCCAGCACGGTGTTCCTGGGCCCGAGCCGCCGGTACGGGTCGAGCAGGTTGGAGGTGGCTTCGGCGCCGAGTGCGCTGGTGATGCAGCTGCCTGGCCTGTCCCCGCCGATGGCCTTGGCCGCGATGGCGGCGTAGTCGCTGGACTGCTCGGGCGCCCTGAGGTCGACCAGCTTGACGTTGGCGGACTTGAGCGCCCCGGCGAGGTAGCCGAGCAGGGTGTCGCCCGCCCGGGTGTCGGGGCGGATCAGGGTGACCGTCCGGCAGCCCGCCTCGACCAGTTGGAGTCCGCTGCCCGCGATCAGCGCGGGCAGCCCGCCGTCCACGGGGTAGGAGAGCGGGCTGCTGAACTCCGGGGTGGAGAGCCCGTACCCGCCGATGTACGGGATCCCGGCGGCCTCCAGTGCGGGGATGAAGTTGCTGCCGTACTGGCTGTACGAACCGACCACGGCGACGGCGTGGGCGGTGACCGCCTGCTGGGCACAGGCGGTGGCGCCGTCGGCGGTGTTGTGCTCGTTGCAGGTCAGGATGGTGACCGGGTGGCCGGCCAGGCCGCCCGTGGCGTTGAGTTCGCGGCCGATCGCCTGGGCGAGTGCGGTCATACCGGGCCGGTCGGCGGAACCGGTGTCGGCGGGCGCCCAGGTCATCAGGGTCACCGGCCGGTCGGCGTTGGCGACGGCGTCGGCGGGGCCACCGCAGGCCGAGGCGGTGAGGAGCGCGGGCAGCAGCGCGGCGGTCGCGGCCAGCGCCCTTAAGGTGCGCCGGGGGTGGCGCACGGACCGCCGGGCACCGGTCGAGTGCCGCTGTTCGGGATGTCCGCTCGGTTCCATGCTGGTGTGCCCCTTCCCGGGTCACTCGCGTACGGCGCCGTTCAGCCTTGACCGGGCCGGGTGCAGGGAGAGGGACGTCGGGTGAATGCCGGACCAACTGACCAGGAACTCCAGGTGTGATCATGGAACGACGCGTGTAGAGCGCGTGTAGAGGGCTAACCGTGGGGGAACGTACGATCGTTGCTCATGTCCGCCACTTCAGATTCTTCGTACCGGTCTGCCCGAAACTCTTCTCGTGGCGCGCACCGCTCCAGCACGATGGGCGGCATGCCGCTCAACGACCTGCCCTGGTGGCGCTGGCGATCCCGACTCCGCTCCGCGCTGCACATGCTGTCCGACCCCGCCTTCCAGCAGCAGACCTGGCTGGCCGGGCACGGCGGCTACGGCGATGTGACCGACGCCGTCTACCGGCTGGTGGAGGACACCTGGCTGGACCGCTGGTCGGCCGAGAAGTACGTCGGCACCATCTTCCGGGACGCCGCCGAGGCGGCGCTGGTGGACCATGCGGTCCTCCGGGTGCTGCGCATCCTGCACGCCGTCGGCGCGGACGCCCCCGCCGCGAGCTACCTGGCCCACCCGGACTGGCCGGAGGCCGTCCGGGCGGCCCGTGAGGCGCATGTGGCGCTGGCGGTGAGCGACGGCGACGACCCGGACGCGGCGCCGCGTTCGCTGGAGGTGCTCCGCATCCTCACCAGGATCGTCTAGCCGCCGGGGGCGGCCGTCCAGGGGCGGTGCCCGGCAGGGCGCGGGCAGCCGCTCGCGGGGCGGGCGCCGACCGTCCCCGCTCTCCGGCCCGCACGGGGTCCCGCGCCCCGGCGGGGAGCGCGTTCCGGATGACGGGCAGTGCGACGAGCGGCGTCCGATATGTGACACCCTGGACCGCCTGCGCACCCACCGACCTCAGAACGGGAACCCCACACCGTGGAACAGCAGCCGGCCAGCACCCAGTACGTCCTCACGCTGTCCTGCCCCGACAAGCAGGGGATCGTGCACGCGGTCTCCAGCTACCTCTTCATGACCGGCTGCAACATCATCGACAGCCAGCAGTTCGGCGACGGCGACAGCGGACTGTTCTTCATGCGGGTGCACTTCTCGGCCGAACAGCCGGTCAACACCGAGAAGCTGCGCGCCAGCTTCGCCGCGATCGGCGCCTCGTTCCGGATGGACTGGCAGATCCACCCGACCGACGAGCGGATGCGCGTCATCCTGATGGTCAGCAAGTTCGGCCACTGCCTGAACGACCTGCTGTTCCGCACCCGGATCGGCGCCCTCCCGATCGAGATCGCGGCCGTGGTCTCCAACCACACCGACTTCCGTGAGCTCACCGAGTCGTACGGCGTCCCGTTCCACCACATCCCGGTCACCAAGGACACCAAGGCCGAGGCCGAGCAGCAGCTGCTCGACCTGGTCGCGGAGGAGCGGGTGGACCTGGTCGTGCTGGCCCGCTACATGCAGGTGCTCTCGGACGACCTGTGCAAGGCGCTCTCCGGCCGCGTGATCAACATTCACCACTCCTTCCTGCCGAGCTTCAAGGGCGCCAAGCCGTACCACCAGGCGCACGCCCGGGGCGTGAAGCTGATCGGTGCGACCGCGCACTACGTCACCGCCGACCTGGACGAGGGCCCGATCATCGAGCAGGAGGTGGCCCGGGTCACCCACGACGTGACACCGGACCAGCTGGTGGCGCTCGGCCGGGACGTCGAGTGCCAGGCGCTGGCCCGCGCGGTGAAGTGGCACAGCGAGCGCCGGGTGCTGCTCAACGGCAGCCGCACCGTCGTCCTCGGCTGACCGCCGGCCGACCGCCCCGGACGGGACGGACCCTACGGCCGGGAGAGCAGCAGGGTGGCCCGGAGGACCTCCCGGATCGCGGCCCGGTCGCCGAACTCCCCGACCATCAGGTGGTCGGGGTCGTGGTGGGCGGCCGCCAGGCGGCAGAAGTCCAGGCCGTCCAGGACCATCGAGGCGACCGGGTCGGCCCGGCCCGGCGGTGACTCGAGGCCGTCCAACGGGATGAGCCACTCCCCGCCGCCCGGCCCGTCGGCGACCATCCGGACCACCCGCCCGGGTACCGGCGACCCGCCGGCCTCGGCCGGTGGCGGCTCGGGCCGGCGCAGCGCGGCCAGCGCGAACGGGAGCATCCGGGCGGCCAGGTCGATCATGGACCGCAGGTGCTTCGGGACCGGTGGCGGATAGGGGTAGTCCACCGCGCGGGCGATGTCGTCCCCGTGGATCCAGCACTCGAAGGCCCGGTCGAGGAAGGCGTCGCGCAGCGGCACGGTGGCGAAGCCGAAGTCGACCGGAGCGGCCCCGTCGGCCTTCAACGCGGCGCTGCGGACCAGGGCGTGGCTCTGCCGCCGCCACATCGAGCGGACGGCCGAAGGCTCATACCCGGCCCGGTCGGCCATCAGCCGCTCACTGCGTTCCAGCACCCCGAGCCGCCCGCCGTCCTGCGGCGGCGCCTGCGCCGGACCGGCCGGTCCGCTCGGCAGCGGCACCAGGTCCGCAGCGGAGGCGGTCTCGGCCGCCCCCGCCACCGGGTCGGGCAGTCCGAGGGCGGGGGCCAGCAGGCCGTCAACCGCCGTGAGGTGACAGAGCACCTCGGCCGGACGCCAGCGCTGCAGCCCGCCGTGCCAGGGGAGTTCGGCGACCTCCTGCCACTCCTCGGGGCCCAGGTCGCGCAGCAACGCGTCCAGCTTGGCGGTCTCGGTCGCGTACGGCGCGGCCCAGGCCGGGACGGGCAGTCCGGCGGGCCGCCGGGCCAGGCACCAGTCGAGCACCTGCTGGCGGAGCGACCCGGGCGGGTCGAGCGGGTCGTCGGCGGAGAGCCGGGCGGCGGCGTCCCGCAGCCGGGCGGCCTCCTCGGCGCACTCCGGGCAGAGCGTCAGGTGCTGGGCGACCTCGGCGGCCTCCCGGCGCGGGCAGGCGTCCAACGCCCAGGCACCGAGCAGGGAGCGCAGGGCCTCGTGCTGCGCGCCGTCGACGCTCATGTGCTCGCCCCCGCCGCGTCCGTCCGCCTGCGCTCCGCATGTGCGCGCACCGGGCACGCAGGCTCCGCGCCGGTGCGCCCGGCGTCCGGACCTACCGGTTCGGTGCGCCCGGCGCGTTCGCGTGCCACCGCGCTCCCGGGCACTCCGCCACTGCTCCCGTCCGCGCTCCTGCCCGCGCCGGTCTCCTCGCTGTCGCCCTCGCTGGCGCCCTCGCCGTCGTCCCGGCCGAGTGCGCCGGCCAGCAGCTGCAACCCGAGCCGGATGCGCTGCTTGGCGTCCTGCTCGCTGATGCCCAGCCGCAGGGCCGTCTCCTGGTAGGTGCGGCCGTCGAAGTACGTCACCGCGAGGGTCTCGCGCAGCGGGTCGGGCAGGGACTCGACGACGTACTGCGTCCGGGCCGCACCGGCCCGGGCCTGGAGCTCGCGGTCGTCGGTGTGCAGCAGGCGCAGCCGGTCGAGGGCCCGACGGCGGGTCAGCGCGCCCAGCCAGGAGCGCAGTGAGCCCTGCGCGGGGTCGAAGGACTCGGGGTGTTCCCAGAGGTGGGCGAAGACCTCGCGGGTGAGCTGCTGGGCGGCCTTGCGGTCCTCCAGAATGCAGCCGGCCAGGCCGTGCACCAGCGGTGCGAAGCGGTCGTACAGCTCGCCGAGGGCGGTCTCCTCGCCGCGCGCGAGGCGCCACCGGATCTGCTCGTCCCACTCCGGGGCGGTCCGACGCGGGCTGGACGCGGCAGCGGCCATGGCCCCTCCCTCGTCCGTGGATCGGGTCCGGTCTGCTGGGCCGGTGCCCTGCGGCTGGGTGTTTCTCTGCGCCTTCGGCCCCACGTTATCCCGGAGCCTTTCCGGGCCGTGGGGGAATCCTCGGAAGAAGAGGAGGAAATGTGTCTGATCGTCAGATAGTGATAATGCAGTCGATGTCGATGTTCGACGGACCGTGGACAGATGTAGGAAGGGTGGTTCGCTCGTGGCGATCACCGGATCCGGGGCTGGTGGCGGTACGTTCGTTACGCTCGTGCACAGGGTGTGAACCGGGCCTCGTCGGTCCACCGGACGAGCGCCGGTGCGAAGCTCGTCAGAGTGAGCGGGACAGTATGCACTGCACTGTCCCTCGATCGCTGGAATATGCCCGAAGCGCTTGCTGCGTCCGATCTGCCGGATCATCCTGAGGCGTATTCGTGACGAAGCCATGGGCGGTTCGAGCCATGGGCAGTCCGATCGGGCCTCGGGACGCTCGTGGCCTGCCGGACCGGCGTGATCAAGTGCCCTGCTGCCCGGGTCGGGCAGCCGGGAGAGTGGCCGAACTGCGAGTGCGGGTGGTGGAGCGGTGCAGGTACTTCAGGTACAGCTGGCGGTCCAGGCGGACCCGGCAGAGGTGGGCCGGGCGCGCCGATGGGTGCGCTCGCGCCTCCAGGGCCAGGGAGTGGAGCCGGACGAGCAGCTCGCCGAGACCATCGTCCTGGTGGTGTCGGAGCTGGTGACCAACGCCGTGGTGCACACCGGCTGTCCGGCGGTGCTCAGGCTCTCCATGCCGCTCTGCTGTCCGGGTGTGGACGGCATGGAGGCGCCGCGAGTCGTCGCGGTGCGGGTCGAGGTGGCGGACGCCAGCCGGACCGCCCCGGCGCCCCGGCACGCGCCCGGGGACGCGACCAACGGCCGGGGGCTCGAACTGGTCGAGATGCTCTGCGACCGCTGGGGCTGGTACCCGGACGGTTCGGGCAAGCGGGTCTGGTGCGAGATCGGGCCGACCCCGGCGGCCGACCACGCGGCCGAGCAGGCCCCGGCGGCCGGCGCGTACGCCCGCTGATCCGAGCGCCGCTCCGGCCACCGGGCCGGCCGCCGTGGCGCTCCTCGGTGCGGCACTCTGACGCCGCGTCATGATCGTTGCCTCGCAGCAGGCGCGCGAGGTGCGGCGGGTGCCATCCGCGCCTCCGTCGCGCGGACCGCGCACCACCCGGTCGGGAAATGCGCCGCAACCATTCCGAATTTCAGACAACCCATTGACGTGACGTATCCGACTGATCACTCTTGGGTGCAGCTCTCCGTTGCGAGGGGACGTCGAGGGAGCATCCGAGCCGGGTCAGCAGGGGGATATCTGTGGCTGCCGGTCGCCCGGGTGTGCTCCTCGGCGAGTGCGGAGCGCGCGTGCGCGGGTTCAGGGCCCGCGCCCCGGAGGGATGGCGGCCCGTGCCGTGCTCGGGGTGCGTACGACGTGCCGCCATCCGCTCCGGCTTCCGCACCCGTCCGGGAGACTCCGCCACCGTCGGCCGGTGCCGGTCGAAGCGGGCCCGTAACGGCACTGTCGTAATGGGTGGTTAGGCTCTGGACCCATGACGCTGACCTTCACTCTGGATCCCGACCTGACCCCCGGGCTGCAGGCCGACATCGTCAGTCTCTGGACGGAGGTGAGCAACGCCGGCGGCGCGGTCGGCTTCGTGCCGCCGGTCACCGAGGACGAGGTCCGGGTCAGGGCGCAGAGGCAGTTCGCCGGGGTCGGCCCGGGCCGGCCCGACCGGCTGCTGGTCGCCCATGAGACCGGGACGGGGATGCTCGCCGGAGTCCTGTTCTTCAAGGACATGCGCTTCGAGCTGATGGACCACTGGCGGATGCTGAAGCGGGTCATGGTGCACCCGAAGCTCCAGGGCCGCGGCTACGGCGCCGACCTGATGGCCGAGGCCGAGCGGATCGCGCGGAGCTGGGGCCTGGACGGCCTGCGGCTCACCCTGCGCGGCGGGCTCGGACTGGAGAAGTTCTACGGCTGCTGCGGGTACGTCGAGGTCGGCCGGGTACCGGGCGCGATCCGGGTCGCGCCCGGCGACGACCGCGACGACGTCACCATGTGGCTCGACCTCCGCTGATCCGGCACCGGCCGGGCCCGCCCGCCGGCCTCCGGCGGCGGGCGGGCCCGGCCGGGGTGGCCCTGCGGGGCCGACTGTGAGGCATGCTTCACTGGAAGACCGGCGCGTACACCGCGCCGCCCCGACCGGCCGGCCGCACCCACGCAGTAAGGACGTCAACCGTGAGCAGCAACGTGAGCAGCAGGAAGCACGCCACGCTCCGCTACACCTCCATGCGGGCCAGCATCTTCCTCGGCTGCCTGATGGTCGCCCTGCTGCTGGGCCACTTCCAGGTGATCCCGGTGGCCGGCGCCACCGGAATCGTCTTCCTGGTGCTGCTCGCCGCACTGGTGTCCGCCCCGCTCAGCTATGTGCTGCTCAGCAGGCAGCGGGACGAGATGTCGGCCCAGATCTCCGAGAAGGTCTCCGGCATGCGCAGCCGCACCGCCGAGCGGATCGCCGCGCAGAACGCCGAGGAGGACGCGGCGGACGAGGCCGCCCGCTCGGTGACCGCGCAGGCCTGACAGCCGGCTGCCGTACCGCCGACCCGATCAGCACCGTGACCGCCGCAGACCCGACCTCGGATCCCGCCGCCCTCGACCCCGCAGGGTCGGAGGGCGGATCTCCCGTGCCCGGGCGCAGGCCCACCGGGCGGGACGTGGCACGCCTGGCCGGTGTCTCGCAGGCGACCGTCTCGCTGGTCTTCTCCGGCTCCGAGTCCGGCCACCGGGTCTCCGAGGCCACCCGGGAGCGGGTCCGCGAGGCCGCCCGCAGCCTCGGGTACCGGCCGCAGGCGGCGGGGCGCCAACTGCGGCTCGGCCGTAGCGGGATGATCCTGCTCGCCGTACCCAACATCCTCGGGCCGTTCTTCGGCCGGGTGCTGGTCGGCGTCCACGAGGAGGCCGGGAAGCACGGCCTGGCCGTGGTGGTCAGCTCCGGCTGGGGCAGTGCGACGCTCGCCGAAGCGGCCACCACCAGCCGCTTCGACGGTCTGCTGATCTGCTCGCCCGACGACAGCCAACTCGGCGAACTGCCCGCCGACACCCCCGCCGTGTTCCTCGACGCCGACCCCTCGGGTCTGCTGGGCAGCCGGGCCAGGCCCACCGTCGAACTCGACGTGGCGGGCGGCATGCGGGCCGCCGTCGAACACCTCGTCGGCCTCGGCCACCGGCGGATCGGCCATCTGCGCTCGACCCACTCCGCGTACACCTTCCGGGTCCGGCAGGCCGCATTCGAGGCCGCCGCCAAGGGACTTGAGGTGGTCGAGGTCGGGGTCACCCTCAACGAGGGGCAGCGGGCCGCCCGTTCAGCCGCGTACCAGCTGCTCGGCGCGCCCGACCGGCCGCGCGCGGTGATCTGCGACGACGACGTGGTGGCCTCCGGCCTCTACCAGGCCGCCGCCGACCTCGGCCTGCGCATCCCGGCCGACATCTCCGTGGTCGGCATCGACAACATCCCGGTGGCCGACCTTCTCGCCCCGCCCCTCACCACCGTCGACCTCCCCGGCGAGGCGCTCGGCCGGGTGGGCGTGGCCGCGCTGGCCGCCCTGCTGCGCGGCGAGGAAGCTCCGGCGACCGGGCCCCTGGCCACCACTCTGGTCGTGCGCAGCTCCACGGCGGCGGCCGGAGGCTGAGTCAGCTCCGGTACCGGGGGAGGGCGCTGGTCGAGAGGGTCAGACCGTCCAGCGTGGGCAGGGTGATGTCCTCGCCGTACCGACCGGGCACGGCCGACCGGTAGGTGCCGTCGCGCGGATCGCCGTGCAGGATCCAGGTGCCGTTCCTGGGATCGATCAGGAGGTAGGCCGGGACGCCTGCGGCCGCGTACCAGTCGACCATGTCGTCGGTGTCCTTGCGGCTGTTGCCCTTGGAGACCACCTCGACGACGAGCTCGGCGTCGGCGGGGTCGGCCAGCCAGTCGTCTGCTTCGCCGAACGCTACCGGCAGGACCGTGATGTCCGGTGTCGCGTAGTCGTTCGGGTCTTCGGGCATCGCAATCGAGACCACCTCGAAGGCGCCGAGTTCGTTGTCGAGTTGCGCCTCAAGCTGGTTGCGCAGCAGGCGGGTGACCCCGGCATGAGCCCCGCGGGGCGTGGGCGACATCATCAGGACCCCTCGGATGATCTCGGCGCGCAGGCCGGTCGCCTGCTCGGCCTGCTCGGCAAGCCGGCGAAGCGACGTCATCTGCTGCTCGGGGTGGGTGAGAGTCATGCCGGTCCTCCTTCGCTCGTCACCCATGCTAGGTGTCCCGGGCGGTCAGGGGACCGGCACCGGCTCGTTCGCCGGATCGGGTGAGCTCGGCAGCGCAGGGTGGAAGAGCCGGCGGGTGCCGAGCAGCAGCAGGCCGCCGAGGCAGATGCCGGCGGTGGCGCAGAGCGCGACGGTGCGCAGGGAGTCGGCGACCAGGGCGCCCGAGACCGCGTAGCCCGCCGCGTTGCCGGTGGCGAAGAGGGTGACCAGCCAGGCGAAGGCCTCGGTGACGGTGCCGGTGGGGGCGAGCTCGGCGACCAGGACGAAGGCGGCGGCGAGCAGCGGGGCCAGTCCGATGCCGGAGAGGAAGGCCAGGGCGGCCATCGGGATCGGGCCGGGGAGCAGGAGCAGGGGCAAATAAGAAGCGCCCATGGCGAGGGCGATCACCCAGGTGCGGGTGGCGGTGGTGCTGCGCCACCTGACCGCGCCGTAGGCGAGCGCGCCGAGCAGTCCGCCGAGTGCGGCCAGGGCGAGCAGGGTCCCGGCGCCGCCGGGCAGGCCGCCGCGGTGGTTCTCGGCGTACGCGATGAACAGGACGTTCTGCGAGCCGACGGCCCAGCCGGCGCCGGCGAGGCCGATCAGCAGCACGACCAGGCCGGGGGAGCGCAGCGGCCCGAGCAGTCCGGCGGAGGACTCCCGGACGGGGGCCCGCCAGGCGCGGGCGGGTGCGGCGGTGGCGACCACCAGGACGCCGATCAGGCCGAGCGCGGCGGCCGTCCACAGGGCTGTGGACGGCCCGAAGAGCGCGGAGATCCCGGCCACCGCGAGCGGGCCCGCGACGTAGAGGATCTGCTGGGAGGCGGAGTCGAAGGCGTACGCGGTGTCGAGCTGCTCCTCCTCGACCACGGCGGGCCACAGGGCGCGCAGGCAGGGTTCGAGCGGCGGCATGGCGAGTCCGGCTATCGCGGCGCCGGCGGGAGCGGCGATCGGCGACCCGGGGGCGAGGGCGAGCAGGGCGTAGCCGAGTCCGGCGACCACGGCGGAGCCGAGCAGGACCCGGGGCTGTCCGGTGCGGTCGACGATCCGGCCGAGGACGGGGCCGCCGATCGCGGCGGCGATCGCGTACGCGGCGGTGGCCAGGCCGATCCTGCTGTACGGGGTGTGCGCCTCGCGCAGGGCCAGGGCGATGACCAGGGCGGTCATGCCGGCGGGGAGGCGGCCGAGCAGGGTGCCGAACAGGAGGCGGGTCACATGGGGTGCGCGGAGCAGGGCGAGGTAGCCCATGGCGGATGGTTCTCCCGTTCGGGGCGGCAGGGGAAAGCGGCAGGGGGAAGGGTGGGATCGTCTGCCAAGTTATACGTATAACCCGAATCGGGTCAATCGGCGGCGGGCCGACGCCACCCGTGGCCGGGCCGGGTGTGGCGCTGGTCGCATCGGGAACTGGGGCGCGGGCACCGGGCGTCCGTCTGTCCGGAAGACGCGAATTCGCCAGGCCGCCTGGGACCGACGGCCGTGACCAGGCCGCCGTCCACGAGCCCGGCTCGGCGGCCGTACAGGATACGGATGAAGACCCCGACCCCCCGTGACGCCATGCAGCGGCCGCTGCGCCGCGCCGCCACCTTCTGCCTGCTGCTGGTGCTGGCCCTGATGGCGCGCGCCACCTGGCTGACCGTCGCCAAGGCGGACTCGTACGACAGCAATCCAGCGAACGCCCGGCTGGCGATCGAGCGGTACGGCAAGCCGCTGGGGAACATCCTGGCCGGCGGCCGGCCCGTGACCGGCTCCACCCCGACCGGCGGTGAACTCGCCTACAAGCGCAGCTACCTCGACGGCCCGCTGTACGCGCCGGTGACCGGCTACAGCTCGCAGGCGTACGGGTCGACGCAGTTGGAGAGTCTCTACTC
>NZ_JYJF01000319.1 GCF_000955975.1 Saccharothrix sp. ST-888 | reverse complement strand
AGCTGAAGCGGATCAGCGGCGCCAACTCTCTCGCTCAGCTCGGGTACTGGTGGGCGAGGCGGGAGCCCGAATAGCTGCTCGGCCGTGCGCTGTGGGGAGCGCACGGCCGGACAGTCAGGGGGCGATCAGAGGACCGTGTATCGGCGGCATTGGGCGGTGCTCGGGGCGCCGCAGCCGCAGCCGCACGGGGCCGGCTGCGGGTTCGGGGGGAGCGGCGGTACCTCGGGGGTCTGCTCGTCAGGCACTGGGCTCGCCGGCCTTCAGCAGCGGCAGCCGGTTGCCGAGCACAGCGGCGCTCACGGCCTGGCGGATTCGGCGCTCCTGGTACGGCAGGGTGATCTCGCCGAGCTGATCGAGCGGCACCCAGCGGAGACCCGTCAGCTCGCCTGTGGCGCTGTCGGGGACGGCCACCACAGCTGCTTCGTCGGCCGTCAGCCTCCCGCCGTCGCAGACGACGTTGAGGCCCTCGGTCGAGCCGGTCTCCGTGTTGCGGGGCATCTGGTCGACCGCGAGCGCGTGCGTGATCTCGCGGGTGAGCCCGGTCTCCTCGGCGAGCTCGCGGGCGGCGGCGGTGCCGATGGACTCGCCCGCGTGAGCGGCTCCGCCGGGCAGCTGCCACCCGGCCCTGTAGGTGGGGTTGACCAGCAGCACGCGGCCGTCCTGGTCGCGGATCAGGACCAGGGCGCCGAGGCGGCGCGGGGG
>NZ_JYJF01000318.1 GCF_000955975.1 Saccharothrix sp. ST-888 | reverse complement strand
AAGACTTGGCAAGCCGGGTAGCGAAAGGCATGTCCCGGGCATTCCCTGAGAAGGAAAGACCCGAGCCGGACGGACGTCCGGCGGGCGCTGGGAGACGGCTATGAGCGAGACGATCGGTAGCCCTCTGAGTGGCAATGCAGTGCGCGACACGGCAGCGGGCGGACTGGGCCTGACGAGCAGGCCGGCCACTGCCGTGGAGACCGTCCGGGAGGCGTACTCCTTCGCCTGCCTGAGCTGCGGCTACGGGTGGGAGCAGGCATACGAGATCGAGCACCACGTGGCCAAGGACGGGCACACGGTGATCGAGTACCACGCGAACGGCGTCCGCGTGCCGTCGCCGCTGCTCCAGCCGACCTGCCCGGGCTGCGGCGGGCACACCGTGCGGATCATGCGGGCGGGCCGGGTGGCCACCGCCGCGAGCTCCTGGCACCACGGTCCCGGATACGCCGCGCACGCCGAGCCGGAGGACGCACCGATCGATCGACCCGTCCGGGTCCGGCGCAGCTTCCGGGCCTGGGTGCGGAGCATGTTCTCCAGCGCCGCCTGAGCCGGGTTCTTCCGCGCAGCGGAAAGCTGCCCGCGTAGGGGCCGCCCCCGGGGAAGTCGGTCGAGGGTGGTTCCTTCGCGCGGCTAAGATTTCTGAGCATGGCGGCCACTGAAGACCACAGCACCACCGAGCGCTCGAACTCGGCGTACTACGTCAC
>NZ_JYJF01000317.1 GCF_000955975.1 Saccharothrix sp. ST-888 | reverse complement strand
GGGCGGAGGTGGTGAGGATGTGCCAGTCGTGGTGGGTGGGTTGGGTGTTGGTGGTGTCGGGGGTGTCGGGGGTGTTGGTGGGTTCGGTTTCGGTGGTGGGTGGTTGTTCGATGATGATGTGGGCGTTGGTGCCGCCCATGCCGAAGGAGCTGATGCCGGCGCGTCGGGGGGTGGGGCCGGTCCAGGGTTGGGTGTGGTTGTTGATGTGGAAGGGGGTGGTGTGGAGGTTGGTCTGGGGGTTGGGGTGGTGGTAGTGGAGGGTGGCGGGGATGGTGGCGTGTTGGACGCAGAGGACGGCTTTGATGAAGCCGGCGATGCCTGCGGCGGTGTCGAGGTGTCCGATGTTGGATTTGACGGAGCCGAGGGTGCAGTAGCCGGTGTCCTGGGTGGTGGTGCGGAAGGCTTCGGTGAGGGCGGCGATTTCGATGGGGTCGCCGAGTGTGGTGGCGGTGCCGTGTGCTTCGACGTAGCCGATGGTGCGGGCGTTGATTCCGGCGAGTTGGTGTGCTTCGTAGATGACGTCGGCTTGGCCGCGGACGCTGGGGGCGGTGAAGCCGACCTTGTCGGCGCCGTCGTTGTTGACGGCTGAGCCGCGGATGACGGCGCGGATGGTGTCGCCGTCGCGCAGGGCGTCGCTGAGGCGCTTGAGGACGACGATGCCCACGCCGCTGGCGAAGACCGTGCCGTTCGCGTCGGCGTCGAACGGACGGCAGTGCCCGTC
>NZ_JYJF01000316.1 GCF_000955975.1 Saccharothrix sp. ST-888 | reverse complement strand
GGGTCGGCCGGCTCGCCGGTACCCCCGACGGCAAGGGCAAGGTCCGTGCCGCGCTCGGCCCCGAACTGGACCGGACCCTCGCGCCGTCGGTCCGCCGCGCCACCCTCGGCCTGCTGGCCGCGCTGCCGCCCGGCGGCACCGCCACCGCCGCCGCGCTGCTGCCCGTGCTGCGCTGGCAGCGCCCGCTGCGCGGCGGACCCGTCCAGCCGGACAACCGCGAACTGCGGGACCACCTGGTCGACTTCACCCTCGACGAGGCCGAGCTGCTCGGCCTCACCGGCCGGGGCGCCCTCGCCCGCCCGGCCCGCGCGCTGCTGACGGGCGGCGACCCGGTGCCCGTGCTCGCACCGCTGCTGCCGCAGCCGCTCGACCATGTGATCCTGCAGCCCGACCTGACCGCGATCGCCCCGGGCCCGCTGCTCACCCCGCTCGCCCAGGCGCTGGCGCTCTGCGCGGACATCGAGTCCAAGGGCGGCGCCACGGTCTACCGCTTCACCACCGAGTCCGTACGGCGCGCGCTGGACGCCGGGCGCTCCGCCTCCGACCTGCACGTCTTCCTGGAGCAGCACTCCAGGACCGGTGTCCCGCAGCCGCTCGGCTACCTGATCGACGACGTGGCCCGCCGGCACGGCGTGCTGCGGGTCGGCGCCGCCTCCTCGTACCTGCGCTGCGACGACACCGCGCTGCTGGCCGAGGTGCTCGCCGACCGGCGGACCGCCGAG
>NZ_JYJF01000315.1 GCF_000955975.1 Saccharothrix sp. ST-888 | reverse complement strand
CTCGAACGGCTCCCCGATGATGTCACCCACCGTCATCCGCGGATTCAGCGACGTGTACGGGTCCTGGAACACCATCTGGATGTTCCGGCGCACCGCCTTCAACGCCGCACCCCTCAGCCGCGAGATCTCCTCACCCTTGTACCTGACCGAACCGCTGGTCGCGGTCTCCAGGTTCATCAACACCTTGGCCAGGGTGGACTTTCCGCACCCCGACTCGCCGACGATGCCCAGGGTCTCCCCGTGCATCAGGTCGAAGGAGACGCCGTCGACCGCCTTCACCGCGCCGACCTGCTTCTTGAAGAGGACGCCCTGGGTCAGCGGGAAGTACTTGACCAGGTCCCTGACCTCCAGGATCGGCTCAGTCATGGAGGGTCTCCTTCCAGAAGAAACAGGCGCTGCCCCGCCCGGCCACCGCAGTTCCGTCGTCCTCGGTGACCGGGAAGAGCCTCGGCACCTCCTGGCGGCAGATCTCCTGCGCTCTCGGACAGCGGGGGTTGAAGGCACACCCCGGCGGGATCCGCAGCAGGTTGGGCGGCAGCCCCTTGATCGCGTAGAGCTCCTGGCCCTTCTGGTCCAGCCGCGGAATGGAGTCCAGCAGTCCCCGGGTGTACGGGTGCGCGGGGCGCGCGTACAGCTCGTGCACCGGCGCGGTCTCCACGATCCGGCCCGCGTACATGACCGCGATCTTGTCCGCGACGTCGGCGACCACGCCGAGGTCGTGGGT
>NZ_JYJF01000314.1 GCF_000955975.1 Saccharothrix sp. ST-888 | reverse complement strand
GTTCAGCAGCGCGTAGTTCTCGATGGCGAGCGGGATGCCCTGGCGGATGTCCTGGCCGAACCACGGGTAGACCGGGCCGGTGTTGCCGCGCCCGAGCATCAGGTCGACCCGGCCGTCGGCCAGGTGCTGGAGCATGGCGAAGTCCTCGGCGATCTTCACCGGGTCGTTGGTGGTGATCAGCGTCGTCGAGGTGGAGAGGATGATCCGCTCGGTGTGCGCCGCTATGTTGGCCAGCAGCGTGGTCGGCGAGGACGGGACGTACGGCGGGTTGTGGTGCTCACCGGTCGCGAAGACGTCCAGGCCGATCTCCTCGGCCTTGCGGGCGAGGGCGACCATGCCCTTGATGCGGGCGTGCTCGGTCTGCCGCTGTCCCGTGAGGGGGTCGGGGAAGACGTCGCCGATGCTGAAGATCCCGAACTGCATTGTGTTCACTCATCTCCGTTGCAGGTGGAAAGACATCCTGTGGGGTCGGGAGTCCGGGTGAAAAACGCAGCGGATACTTCGTCAGATCGGACGCCCGGCAGGGGCATTGATGGGCCCGGCCCGGCACGGAGGGGGGCCGTGCCGGGTCGGGCAGCTTGTGGGGAAGGGGTTCGGGCCTGAGGCCCCGGGTCAGCGGATGACCAGGTGGTCGAGGTAGTTCCGCACGTTGCGGCGGGTCTCGGAGACGTTGTCGCCGCCGAACTTCTCACTCACCGCGTCGGCCAGCACCAGCGCGACCATCGCCTCGGCGACGATCCCCG
>NZ_JYJF01000313.1 GCF_000955975.1 Saccharothrix sp. ST-888 | reverse complement strand
GAACGCGACCGCGGTCACGTCCGACGAGGAGGTCGCCGACCTTCCTGCGGCTGCCGTCCTGGGGCTGCTGCGCTCGGCGCAGTCGGAGAACCCGGGCCGGATCGTCCTGCTCGACCTCGACGAGGACCCGGCTTCGCTGGACGCGTTGCCGAACGCCGTCGAGAGCGGCGAGCCCCAACTCGCCCTGCGCTCGGGCAAGGCCCTTGCGCTCCGCCTGGCCCGCGTTCCCGCGGCCGTCGAGGCCGAGCCGCCGGCCAGGGCCCCCGAAGGCACGGTACTGCTCACGGGCGCGACCGGTTCGCTGGGCCGTGTGGTGGCCCGGCACCTGGTGGAGCGACGAGGCGTCCGCCGACTGCTGCTGGTGTCACGCCGGGGCGAAGCGGCCGAGGGCGCAGCGGAGTTGGCCGGAGAACTGTCGGCGCTGGGCGCCTCGGTCCGGTTCGCCGCCTGCGACCTGGCGGACCGGGACGCCACCGCGGACCTGCTGGCGGCCGTGCCCGCCGAGTACCCGCTCACCGCCGTCGTGCACACCGCCGGCGTCCTGGACGACGGCGTCATCTCCTCTCTGACCCCCGAGCGCGTCGACACCGTGCTGCGCCCGAAGGTGGACGCGGCGTGGAACCTGCACCTGCTGACCCGGGAGCTGGACCTGTCGGAGTTCGTGCTGTTCTCCTCCGCCGCCGGGGTCTTCGGCAACGCGGGCCAGGGCAACTACGCGGCGGCGAACAGCTTCCTGGACGCCCTGGCCGCCCGGCG
>NZ_JYJF01000312.1 GCF_000955975.1 Saccharothrix sp. ST-888 | reverse complement strand
GGCGTGGCGGCTGGGTGATGAGGTGTTCGCCGAGGTGGCGCTGCCGGAGGCCGGCCGGTCGGAGGCGGGTCTGTTCGGTCTGCACCCGGCGCTGCTGGACGCGGCGTTGCACGCGGTTGCGCTGGGCGGCGGTCTGGTGGAGGAGACCGGTCAGGGCAGGTTGCCGTTCGCGTGGTCGGGGGTGTCGCTGTTCGCGGCGGGTGCCTCGGAGTTGCGGGTGCGGCTGGCGCGGGCTGGTGCGGATGCGGTGTCGCTGGCGGTCGCGGATGGTACGGGTGTGCCGGTCGCGTCGGTGGAGTCGCTGGTGCTGCGGCCTTTCGCGGCCGACCAGTTGGCGGGTGCGGGCGGTGCGCAGGAATCGTTGTTCCGTCCGGAGTGGGCGGGTGTGGCGCTGCCGTCCGTCGCGTCCTCGGATGTTGTCACTGTGCTGGGCGGGGATGATCTCGGGCTGGGTGATGCCGAGCTGTTCGGGACTCTGGCGGAGTTGCGGGCGGCGGTGGCGACGGGTCTGTCGGTGCCGGGGACGATCGTGGTCCCGGTGCTGTCCGAGGCCGGTCCGGATGTGGCTGCTGCCACGCATGGCGCGGTGAACCGCGCGCTGGTGCTGGTGCAGGAGTGGCTGGCCGAGGATCTGCTCGCGGACACCCGGCTGGTTCTGGTGACCCGTGGTGCGGTGGCTGTCTCTTCTGAGGAGGCTGTGCTCGACCTGGCGTCGGCTGCGGTCTGGGGTCTGCTGCGTTCGGCGCAGTCGGAGAACCCGGG
>NZ_JYJF01000311.1 GCF_000955975.1 Saccharothrix sp. ST-888 | reverse complement strand
CCGGTTCGCGCATGCGTTGATCGCTCGGGGTGTGGGGCCGGAGCGGGTCGTGGCGGTGGCGTTGCCGCGGTCGGTGGAGTCGGTGGTGGCGGTCCTGGGTGTGTTGAAGGCGGGGGCGGCGTATCTGCCGGTGGACCCGGGGTATCCGGCGTCGCGGATCGCGTTCATGCTGGAGGACGCCGTTCCGGCGGTGGTGATCGATGATCCGTCGCTGGTGGTGGAGGTGGGCGACCGGCCGGAGACGGATCCGGTGGTCGCGGTGGATGTGCGTCATCCGGCGTACGTGATCTACACCTCGGGTTCGACCGGCCGCCCCAAGGGCGTGGTGGTCAGCCACGCGGGCGTGGCCAGTCTGGTCGCCGCGCAGATCGAGCGGTTCGCGATCGATCCCGGCAGCAGGGTCCTCCAGTTCGCCTCGCCGAGCTTCGATGCCTCGGTGTCGGAGATCTGCACCGCTCTGCTCTGCGGCGCGGCTCTGGTGCTGCCACCTGCGGCGGAGCCGGTCGCCGCGCTGACCGACCCGAGCCTGGCGATCAGCCATGTGACGGTGCCGCCGTCCGTTCTCGCCGCGCTGGCGGAGGACGAGGTGGGCGTGTCGACAGTGGTGGTGGCGGGTGAGGCGTGTTCGGCGGAGTTGGTGGCGCGGTGGGCGCCTGGCCGGCGGATGGTGAACGCGTACGGTCCGACGGAGACGACGGTGTGCGCGACGATGAGCGATCCGCTGTCTCCGGGGTCGGGTGTGCCGCCGATCGGGCGTCCGATCGCCAACGCG
>NZ_JYJF01000310.1 GCF_000955975.1 Saccharothrix sp. ST-888 | reverse complement strand
CTTGGTGTCGAACGCGTAGGTGGGCAGCGGCACCCTGCGCGGCTTGCGGTGTTCGTGCAGCGCGGACCAGCGGACCGGTGCGCCGTTGACCCAGAGCCGTGCCAGCGACTCCCGCGCCACCTGGACGTCGTCGCGGTCCTCGCGGGCGTGCCGCATGGAGGGCAGCAGGATCCGCTCGCGGGCCTCCGGGTGGTCGGCCACCATCATCCTGGCCGCGGCGCCGGGCCCGACCTCCAGCAGCACGGCGTCGGGCTCGTCTCGCAGGAGGGTGGACAGGCCGGCGGAGAACCGCACGGTGCTGCGGATGTGCTGAGCCCAGTAGGAAGCGCTGGTGGCCTGCTCCGCCGTGATCCAGTCGCCGGTCACGTTCGACACGAACCGGATACGGGGCGCCTTCAGTTCCAGCCGCGCGATCTCCCGCTCGAACTCCGCCAGCATCGGTTCCATCATCGGGGAGTGGAAGGCGTGCGAGGTGGCCAGCCGTCGGTGCCGCACGCCGCGCTCGGTCAGTGCCGCGGCCACCCGGTCGATCGCCTCGTGGGTGCCGGAGAGCACCGTCTGCCGCGGGCTGTTCACCGCTGCCAGGACGCAGTCGTCGGTCACGAACGCCGTCACCTCGGCCTCGCCGAGCGACACCGCCAGCATCGCGCCCGGGGCCTGCTGCTGCATCAGCTTGCCTCGTAGGCAGGTGATGTGGAGGGCGTCGTCGAGGGTCCAGACGTCGGCGAGGGTGGCGGCGACGAGTTCGCCGAGGCTGTGGCCGATGAGGGCGTGGGGT
>NZ_JYJF01000032.1 GCF_000955975.1 Saccharothrix sp. ST-888 | reverse complement strand
GTCGAAGCGCAGCTCCTGCTCGGTGGTGCTGACCGGGTCGTCGAAGGCGTAGCTGCCCGGGGCGTAGGTGTTGCGGTAGACGCCGTAGCCGGCCGAAGAGAGGTAGAACGGAACGGAGTTGGGGTGGCCGCCCTCGTTCCAGTCGTAGTCCACGCCGACCTGGACGGTCTTGCCCCGGTGGGAGAAGGAGCCGTTCTGCTCCCCGGCGCCGAAGTACTGCTCGCTCGCGCCCCTGGCCAGGGTCTGGGTGGTGGCCTTGCCGTCCCAGGAGATCGGTTTGGTCTCCTCCCAGACCTTCGATCCGTCGGCCCGGTAGAGCGCGAAACGCAGCGCCGACTTGTAGACCCGCAGGGTGACCTTGCCGGTGGAAAGTTCGTAACGGTCGCCCGCGTCACGCCACTTGGTGGCGGGCGGGGCGCCCTGCGGGAGGGCGACGTCCGAGCCGACCGGGTCGGTGAACGGCCCGCTGGGCGACAGCTCGATCCGGAAGACCTGGTCGGAGACGAAGCTGACCCGGGCCTTGGCGCTGCCCGCCGCGAAGGTGTAGACGGCGCCCTTCGCGGTGAAGGCGGTGACGGCGCCGGCCGAGCCTGCGGCCGCGGTGGGGGCCGACCCGCCGGTGCCGGTGCTCGTGCCGGTGGCGGCGAGGGCGGGGGTGACGGCGGTGCCGCCGAGGGAGAGGACGGCCGCAAGGGCCAGGACGACGGGACGGGCCCGCCGGGGTCGAGAGTGTTGCAAAGTTCTGCGCATATGAGCTCCTCATCATGCAAGAACGAACACTGATGAGCAGGTATAGCGCAAACTGGTGTACTTGACCACACCCCCCGAACTGGCTGGAAACGCACTCGGGCCCCCGCGTTGAGGCGGGGGCCCGAGTGGGGTTCAGGTGCTCAGGGCATCAGGCGTTCGACCGCGGCGGCGCCGTACTTCTCCAGGTCCTGCCGGGCCTTCTCGATGAGCTCCGGGGTCGGGGTCCGGCCCGAGGCCATGACCAGGTCCTCCGGGTCCACCGGGTGTTCGGCACCCGTGTGGAGGAGGCGGTCCGGCGTCGGGCGGAACTCGCTGTCGGTGGGCTCGTTCGTCATCTGGTGCCTCCCGGGGATTGCGGGTTTCTGATCCCCGAGTCTCCTCCCACCGGGCCGCTCCCGCATCGCGAGCGGGTGGGACCCGGTGGAAAGCGGTCAGTCGAGCGGGCCGCCCGCGACGTAGATGACCTGACCGGAGACGAAACCGGCGGCCTCGCCCGCCAGGAAGGAGATGGTGTTGGCGATGTCCTCGGGAACGCCGACCCGGTTGACCGGGATCTGGGAGGCGGCGGCCTGCTTGAACGCCTCGAACTCGATGCCGACCCGGGCGGCCGTGGCGGCCGTCATGTCGGTCGCGATGAAGCCGGGGGCCACCGCGTTGGCGGTGATGCCGAACTTGCCCAGCTCGATCGCCAGGGTCTTGGTGAAGCCCTGCAGGCCGGCCTTGGCCGCGGAGTAGTTGGCCTGGCCGCGGTTGCCCTGGGCCGAGGAGGAGGAGAGGTTGACGATCCGGCCGAATCCGGCGTCCACCATGTGCTTCTGGCAGGCCCGGGTCATCAGGAAGGCGCCCTTGAGGTGGACGTTCATCACGGTGTCCCAGTCCGATTCGGACATCTTGAACAGCAGGTTGTCACGCAGCACCCCGGCGTTGTTGACCAGCACCACCGGTGCGCCGAGCTCGGCGGCGATCACCGCCACGGCCGCCTCCACCTGCTCGGCGTCCGAGACGTCCGCCCCGACGGCCAGTGCGGTGCCGCCCGCGGCGAGGATCCGGTCCACGGTGTCCTTGCCCGCGTCGGCCGCCAGGTCCACCACGGCCACCGCGTACCCGTCGGCGGCCAGCCGCTCGGCGGTCGCGGCGCCGATGCCGCGGGCCGCACCGGTGACGACCGCGACCCGGCGAGGGCTGTTCTGCTCGGTCATGCTCGTACTCGTCTCTCTCGGTGGGGTGACGGACACGGCCGCTGCCGAGAGCGGCCCTTGCCCGGAAGAGTGGTGCGCAGGGCGCTGCGGCGCACACCCTACCGGCGGGTAGCCCTCCGGGCCAGAGTGCAGAGTCGCAGGTGACGCAGGGTGAAGTCATACGGTGAAGATCAATCACTCAAACCGGTAGTTGTGACCACGACATGCTGCGGAAATATGCCAACTTCGACGAACAAGCGTCTACTCTTGGCCCCTGCCTGCCAGCGCGGGCCTACCGTTTGTATAGTGTGCGCCAGCAGCCACCGGCTGCACGGCTGGCGCGCCTACCCTCACAGCGGGACGCTCACTCGCCGTTACTGCCCCGCCCGGGTGTCCCACACACACCGGGTGTGACATCGGGACGGATTTCATGGTGCTGGGGGAGATCCCGACGACCCGTGTGACCGCGCGACTTCAGCAGTCGCCCGGCCACCTCATCCGCGTGGCCCAGCAGGTGCACACCCGCCTGTGGTCCGAGTACGTCGGTTCCGAGCTCACGGCTCCGCAGTTCGCGGTGCTGCTCGTGCTGGCACTCGAACCGGGAGCCGACCAGCGCACGGTCGGTGAGCGGGCCTCGCTCGACAAGGCCACGATGGCCGAAATGGTCGCCCGCCTGGTGCGACGCGGCCTGGTGCTGCGCCGACGCGACCCGGCCGACGGCCGCCGCAAGCTGCTTGCGCTCTCGCAGAGCGGTGCGCAGGCGGTGCGCGAGGCCACCGGCGGAGTGGTCCGCGTCCAGCGGACGCTCTTCGAACCGCTCAGCCCCGAGGAGCAGATCGAGATCGTCCGGGTGATGGCGAAGATAGCCCGTCTGGAGCCGGCCGCCGTGGCGGTCATGACGGACGCCCGGCCGATGCTGGACGCCCAGCGGGCGATCGGCTACCTGATCCGGGTCAGCCAGCAGGTGCACACCAAGCTCTGGTCGGACAAGGTCGGTTCCGAGCTGACGGCCCCTCAGTACGCGGTGCTGGACGCGCTGGAGACCGAGCCGGGCGCCGACCAGCGCACGGTCGGCGAGCTGGCCTCGCTGGACAAGGCGACCATGGCCGAGATGGTCAGCCGGCTGGTCCGGCGCGGTCTGGTGCTGCGTCGCCGCGACCCCTCGGACGGACGGCGCAACCTGCTCTCGCTCTCGCCGGCCGGGCAGGACCTGCTGCACCGTTCGGCAGCTGCGGTGCGGGAGGTGCAGGAACTCCTGCTCTCCCCGCTGGAGCCGCACGAGCACGAGCCCGCCCTGGCGCTGATCGCGAAGGCCGGCAGGCTGTAACGATCCGTCGGAACACCGGTGGCAGTAACGATTTGCCACCCATGCCGAACCAAAGCTGAACAGTTCGAACAGCGCAGCAGGCACGTGCACGACGATGTGACGAGCGGCCGGTCGCCCCGAGTCCGGGGCAGCGACCGGCCGTTCGTCTTCCGTCAGCGCCGCCGGCGGTGGGCCGTGGGCGTCAGCTCCAGTCGAATTCCTGCGGGTCCGGGCCGAGGCGCTTGCCCGTCGCCACGTCGGCGATCGCGGCCAGGTCGTCGGCGTCCAGCTCGAAGCCGGTGACCTCGAGGTTCTCCCTGATCCGCGACGGGGTGACCGACTTCGGGATCGCGATGATGCCGCTCTGCAGGTGCCAGCGCAGCACCACCTGGGCCACCGTGCGGCCGTGCTTCTCGGCGATCCGCACCAGGGCGGGCTCGGTGAGCAGCTCCTTGCCCTGGCCCAGCGGGCTCCAGGCCTCGGTCGCGATGCCGTGCTCGGCGTGGTACGCGCGCAGCTCCGGCTGCGGGAAGTGCGGGTGCAGCTCCACCTGGTTGAGCACCGGAACGACGGAGCTCTCCTGGCGCAGCGCGTCCAGCTGCCGGATGCCGAAGTTGGAGACGCCGACCGCCTTGACCCGGCCCTCGGCGGACAGCTTCTCGAACGCCTTCCAGATGTTGAGGAAGCTGCCGTGCATCGGGCGCGGCCAGTGGATCAGGTACAGGTCGAGGTAGTCGAGGCCGAGCTTGGCCAGCGACTCGTCGAAGGCGCGCAGCACGGCGTCCTGGCCCTGCTGCCCGGACCAGTCCCTGGTGCCCGAGTTCCACAGCTTGGTGGTGATGAACAGCTCCTCGCGCGGCACGCCGGCCGCTGCGATCGCCTGACCGGTGCCGGCCTCGTTCTCGTAGATGGCGGCGGTGTCGATGCTGCGGTAGCCGGCCTCGATGGCGGTGCGGACGGCGATCGCCGCCTCGGCATCCGGAACCTGCCAGACGCCGAAGCCGAGCTGCGGGATCCGGACGCCGTTGTTCAGGGTGACGCTGGGGATGGTGCTCACTGGAAGGTGTGCCCTCCGGTTCTGTCCAATAGTGCCGCTGGGGAGCAACCCCGGATTGGGCCGTGATGTTCCCGTTTTGCCAAAGATTCACCAAAATTGATGAACCCGGAGCCCAAGTGACGCTCCGTATCCCCACTGCCGGGCGGCTCGGGCCGGAAAACCTGTTGCGTACGTCACAGTGCGCCCGGCACGCTCGGTGCCCATGACGTCCTGATGACCAGCACACCGCCGTCACCTCGTCCCGCCCTGGCCCGCGTACCGCGCCGGGCGGCCCCGCCGCGCCCAGGACCTGGGCCGCGTGCCCGAGCACCCTGCCCGCACCACCCCCGTAACGGAGCGTCATGCCGCTCAAGTCCCTGCCGATGCCCGACCCCGGCGTCCCCGATCTGAGTTCACCGCTCGCCTTCCTGCGCTGGATGCAGCGCAGCCAGCGGCGCGGGCAGCTGCTCGCCACCTGCTGGGGAGTCCTGGAGCTCGCCTGCCAGGCGGCTCTCCCGCTGGCGCTCGGCCTGGGCATCCAGGCCGCCGTGGCCGGCGACACCGCCGCGATCTGGCGGGCCGGCGCCCTCGCCCTGCTGCTCGCCGCACTGCAGTCCCTCGGCGGCGTCCAACTGCACCGGCAGGCGGTGTGGAACTGGATCACCGCCGCCTCCCAGCTGCGCCAGCTTCTCGCCCGCCAGGCCTCCCGGCTCGGCGCCGGGCTGTCCCGGCGGATCGCCACCGGCGAGCTCGTCGCGGTCAGCAACAGCGACGTGGAACGGATCGGCTGGTACGTCGAGCTGACCGCCCGGGTGCGCGCCGCCGTCGTGGTCTGGCTCGGCCTCAGCGCGGTCGTCCTGTCCCGCAGACCGCTGCTCGGCCTCGCCGTGCTGCTCGGTGTGCCGGTCCTGGCCGCCTCAGTCTGGCCGCTGCTCGCGCCGCTGGAACGCCGCTACGGCAAGCAGCGCGCCTTCGCGGGCAGGGCCACCGAGCTGGCCGCCGACACCGTCGCCGGGCTGCGGGTGCTGCGCGGGATCGGCGGTGAGGAGCTGTTCCTGGAGCGCTATCGCGCGGCCTCCCAGCAGGTCCGCGGCGCCGCCGTCCGCACCGCCCGGATCTGGTCGCTGATGCAGGCCCAACAGGTGCTGCTGCCGGGCCTGTTCGTGGTCGCCACCACCTGGTACGGGGCCGAGCTGGTGGTCCGGGGCCGGATCGGGGTCGGTGAACTGGTCGCGGTCTACGGGGCGATGGCCTTCCTGGCCTCCCCGCTGCGGATCCTCGGCGAGGCCGCGCACGCCTGGAGCGTCGCCCGGGTCTCCGCGGAGCGGGCGACCCAGGTGCTCGCGCTGACCCGGACGGCCGGCGAGCAGACCCTCGCCGCCGCCCTCACCCGCCCCGAGCGCGCCGACCTGCACGACCCGGTCACCGGGCTGACCGCCCGCGCCGGGCGGATCACCGCCGTGGTCTGCGGCGATCCGGACGTCGCGGGCCACCTGGCCGGGCGGCTCGGCGGCCACCTGCCGCTGGCCGAGGACGAGCGGCCCGAGCCCTCCGTACGGCTCGGCGGCACGCCGCTGGACGAGCTGCCGCTGGGCGAGGCGCGGGCGGCCGTCCTGGTCCACGACAAGGAGCCGGTGCTGCTTTCCGGCACCCTGGCCGAGCTGTTCGAGGTCCCCGCCTCCGGGCGCGTCACCACGGCGCAGGCGCTCACCGCCGTCCGCGCCGACGACGTGCTGGACGCCCTGGTCGACGGCTCGCCCGAGTGCGGGGGCGACCCGATGCGGGCCCGGATCACCGAGCGCGGGCGCTCGCTCTCCGGCGGGCAGCGCCAACGCCTCGCGCTGGCCCGCTCGTTGGTGGCCGACCCGGCGGTGCTGGTGCTGGACGAGCCGACCAGCGCGGTGGACGCCCACACCGAGTCCCGGATCGCCGCCGGGCTGCGCGAACTGCGCGACGGGCGCACCACCGTGCTGTTCGCGACCAGTCCGCTGCTGCTGGACCGGGCGGACACCGTCCTGCTGGTCCACCAGGGCCGGGTCGCCGCCACCGGCTCGCACCGCGAACTCCTGCGCAGCTGCCCGCAGTACCGGGCCGTCGTCACCCGTGACACCGAGCCGGCGCTGCCGGAGCAGACCGCGCCCGAGGCCGTGCCGGCGGCCGGTCCGGCCGCGGCGCAGACCCACTCCGAGGAGAAGGTATGAAGCCCCCCGTCGTCCGGCAGCACGGACCGGCCGCCATGCTGCCGGTCGCCTCACCGGCCACCGTCCGTTCCTACCTCCGGCTGCTGGCCCGGCGGCACCGCTCCGGCTTCGCCGCGGTGATCGGCCTGCACGCCGTCGCCACCGTGGCCGGCCTGGTCGGTCCGTGGGTACTCGGCTCGCTGGTGCAGGAGCTCAGCACGGGCACGACCGAAGGCCGGATCCTCGCCGGGATCGGGTGGTACCTGCTCGCGCTTCTCGTGCAGTCCGCGTTCATCGGCTGGTCCCGGCTGCGCGGCAGCGTGCTCGGCGAGGAGGTGCTGGCCGACCTGCGGGAGGACTTCCTGGTGCGCTCGGTCGCCCTGCCGCCCGGCGTACTGGAACGGGCCGGCACCGGCGACCTGGTCTCCCGGGGCACCACCGACATCGACCGGCTCGCGAAGTCGGTCCGCGAGGCGGTGCCCGAACTGGCCGTCGCCCTGGTCTCGGTGGCGCTGGTGCTCGGCGCCCTGCTGCTCACCTCACCGCTGCTCGCGGTCACCGCGGTCATCGGGATGCCGCTGCTGCTGGCCACCTCCCGCTGGTACTTCCGCCGCGCCCCGCAGTCCTACCGCTCCGAGTCGGCCGGGTACGCGGCGGTGAACACCGTGCTCGCCGAGACGGTGGACGCCGGCCGTACGGTCGAGGCGCTGCGCTTGGGCGAGGAGCGGATCAGGCTGACGGACCGCCGGATCGGCGAGTGGCTGGCCTGGGAGCGGTACACCCTGTGGCTGCGCACCGTGTGGTTCCCGAGCGTGGACGCCACCTACGCGCTGGCGGTACTGGCCACCCTCACCCTGGGCGGCGTCTACGCCGTGCACGGCTGGATCGGGATCGGCCAGCTGACCGCCGGGGTGCTCTACGCCCAGGCGCTGACCAACCCGGTCGACCTGATCCTGCGCTGGTACGACGAACTCCAGGTCGGCCAGGCCTCGTTGGCCCGGCTGGTCGGGGTCCGCGAGGTGGCGGACCCGGAGACGGACGAGCACGTGCAGCCGGCCGGCCACCAGGTCTCGGCGGCCGAGGTCCGGTTCGGCTACCGCGAGGGGGCCGATGTGCTGCACGGCATCAGCCTGGAGGTGGCGCCCGGCAGCCGGGTCGCGCTGGTCGGCCCGTCGGGCGCGGGGAAGTCGACGCTGGGGCGTCTGCTCGCGGGGATCTACGCTCCGGGCCGGGGGAGCGTGACCCTCGGCGGTGCGCCGTTGGCGAGGATGCCCGCCGAGCGGATCCGGGCCGAGGTCGCCCTGGTCAACCAGGAGCACCACGTGTTCGTCGGCACGCTGCGGGACAACCTGCGGCTGGCCCGCGCCGAGGCGGACGACGTCGAGCTGCACGCCGCGCTGGCGGCGGTGGACGCGCAGGGCTGGGTGGCCGCGCTGCCGGAGGGCCTGGACACCGAGGTCGGCTCCGGCGGGACGGGGCTGACGCCGCCGCAGGCGCAGCAGCTGGCGCTGGCCCGGCTGGTCCTGGCCGACCCGCACACCCTGGTGCTGGACGAGGCCACCTCGCTGCTGGACCCGCGCGCGGCGCGGCACCTGGAGCGCTCGCTCTCCCGGGTGCTGGAGGGCCGTACGGTGATCGCCATCGCCCACCGGCTGCACACGGCGCACGACGCGGATGTGATCGCGGTGGTCGAGCAGGGGCGGATCAGCGAGTACGGCAGCCACCCCGAGCTGGTGGCCGCGGGCGGGCCGTACGCGGCGCTCTGGCGCTCCTGGCGGGACGAGGGGTGAGGCCGACGGGCCGGCCCGGGGTCCGGCGCGGCCGGGCGGGCGGTCCCCCGTGCGCCCGGCGCGGCCGGTCCCGAGGTGCGCTGCACCCGGCTGGGTGTACGGGGTGGGCCAGCCGGGGTACCGCGGGCGGCGTGCGCTGCGGGGTGGTGCGGTCGCGGCGCAGACTGCCTCTGTGGCCAAGACTTCGGGCGGTTCCTCATCCTTCGGCAGCAAGGGCAGGGGTGAGATCGCGGGTATCCCGACCAGGGTGATCGCGATCGGTGTGATCGTGATCCTGGCGATCTGGTTCCTGTTCGCCAACCTGGACAGCGTGAAGATCCAGTTCTGGGTGTTCACCGTGACCGCCCCGCTCTGGATCGCCCTGCTGGCGACCCTGGTCGCGGGTGGCGCCCTCGGCTGGCTGGCCAAGGGGCGACGCGGCAAATGACCCTCCCGAGCCCCGGGAGGGTTCCCGCACCGTGAGTACCGCAGCTTTCACCCCGCTGATCGAGCTGGCCGGTGTCAACAAGCACTACGGCCGGCTGCACGTCCTGCAGGACATCGATCTCACCGTCGGACGCGGTGAGGTGGTCGTGGTGATCGGCCCGTCCGGCTCCGGCAAGTCGACGCTCTGCCGGGCGATCAACCGGCTGGAGCCGGTGGAGTCCGGCACCATCACCATCGACGGCGTCCCGCTGCCCGAGGAGGGCAAGGGCCTGGCCAGGCTGCGGGCCGAGGTCGGGATGGTCTTCCAGTCCTTCAACCTCTTCGCGCACAAGACCGTGCTGCAGAACGTGACGCTGGCCCAGCTGAAGGTCCGCAAGCGGACCAAGTCCGAGGCCGACCGAAAGGCCCGCGACCTGCTGGAGCGGGTCGGTCTGGCCTCGCAGGCGGACAAGTACCCGGCGCAGCTCTCCGGCGGCCAGCAGCAGCGGGTGGCGATCGCCCGGGCGTTGGCGATGGACCCGAAGGCGCTGCTGTTCGACGAGCCCACCTCGGCCCTCGACCCCGAGATGATCAACGAGGTGCTCGATGTGATGCGGGGCCTGGCCCGCGAGGGGATGACGATGGTGGTCGTCACCCATGAGATGGGCTTCGCACGGGCCTCCGCCAACCGGGTCGTCTTCATGGCCGACGGCCGGATCCTGGAGGACCGTAAGCCGGAGGAGTTCTTCAGCGCGCCGAACACCGAACGGGCGAGGGACTTCCTCTCCAAGATCCTGAAGCACTGAGGGGGCGCCGGATGAAGCGTCTCCCGCTGCTCGTCGTCCTCTTCGTGCTGCTCACCGCGTGCGGCAAGCCCGGCACCCCGCCCCCGAAGGGTCCGCAGGCGAGTGCGCTGCCCACCTACCAGGTGCAGAACGCCTCGGAGATCCAGGGCTCGCCCACCCTCGATCGGGCGCGGGCGCGGGGGCGGCTGGTGATCGGGGTCAAGGAGGACCAGCCCTACCTGGGCCAGAAGAACCCGGCCACCGGTCAGTACGCCGGCTTCGACATCGAGATCGCCAAGATGGTCGCCGCCGATCTCGGGTTCGGCTCCGACCGGATCGAGTTCAAGACCATCGCCTCGGCCAACCGTGAGACCGCGCTGCAGAACGGCCAGATCGACTACTACGTCGGCACCTACACCATCAACGACAACCGCAAGAAGCTGGTCGGCTTCGCCGGACCGTACTTCATCGCCGGGCAGGGCCTGCTGGTCCGCAAGAACGACAACAGCATCCACGGGCCGCAGGACCTGGCCGGCAAGAAGGTCTGCTCGGCCGCCGGTTCGACGCCGTACCAGCGGATCCGGCAGGACTACCCGAAGGCGCACCTGGTCGGGTACGACACCTACTCCGCCTGTGTCGACAACCTGATCACCGGCCAGGTCGACGCGGTGACCACCGACAACGCCATCCTGCAGGGGTTCGCCGCCAAGGCCCCGGACGAGTTGAAGATCGCCGGGCAGCCGTTCTCCACCGAGCCGTACGGCATCGGCACCCCGAAGGAGGACCGGGTGCTCCGGCTGGCCATCGACGACGCGCTCGCGCGGCACGAGCAGAACGGCGACTGGAAGAGGGCGTACGACGCCACGCTCGGGCTGTCCGGGGTGCCCGCGCCGACACCGCCGCCGATCGACCGGTACTGAGGAGGGCCGGACCGGTATGAAAGTCCTGACCGACAATCTCTCGACCTACTGGCACGGCTTCCTCGGTACGCTCGAACTCACCGTGATCAGCGGCGTGTTGGCCCTGCTGTTGGGTGTGCTGATGGCCGGCTTCCGGGTCTCGCCGGTGCGGCCGCTGCGGGCGTTCGGCACCGGCTGGGTGACCGTGCTGCGCAACACCCCGCTGACGCTGCTGTTCTTCGTGGTGGTGCTGGGGCTGCCGCGGTTCGAGATCGTGCTGCCGTTCTTCACCTTCGCGGTGCTGGCACTCGGCTGCTACACCTCGGCCTTCGTCTGCGAGGCGCTGCGCTCGGGCATCAACACCGTCCCCGCCGGGCAGGGGGAGGCGGCCCGCAGTCTGGGGATGTCCTTCGGCCAGACGCTGGGCGTGGTGGTGATGCCGCAGGCGTACCGCTCGGTGGTGGCACCGATCGGCAGTGTGATGATCGCGCTGGCGAAGAACAGCGCGATCGCCGGTTCGTTCAGCGTGACCGAACTGCTCGGGACCTACCGCACCCTCAACGAGCTCGGCTACAGCATCATCTGGACGTTCGTCTGGATCGCGGTCGGCTACCTGGTCATCACCCTGGCGATCAGCGCCCTCTTCAACCTCCTCGAGCGACGGGTGGCGGCTTCGCGATGACCATCGGCTCCGCGCTCTACGACGTCCCCGGCCCCAGGGCGCTCGCCCGGCACCGGCTCTACGGCGGTGTCGCGCTGCTGCTGATCGCCGCGCTGATCGGCTGGGTGGTGTACAAGCTCTTCCACACCCACCAGTTCACGTACCGGAAGTGGATGCCCTTCGAGTACCGGGGAGTCCAGGACCTGCTGCTGCGCGGCCTCGGCAACACGCTGACCGCCTTCGCCTGGACCGTGGTCTTCGCGCTGCCGTTCGGCGCGCTGTTCGCCGCCGGGCGGCTCTCCGACCACCGGGTGGTGCGCTGGTTCGCCACGCTGGTGGTCGAGTTCTTCCGGGCCATGCCGCTGCTGGTGATGATCTTCTTCATCTTCGTCGCCATGAAGGTGCAGCCGCTCTGGGCGCTGGTCGCCGGACTGACCCTCTACAACGGGTCGGTCCTCGCCGAGGTCTTCCGCGCGGGCGTGCTCGCCGTGCCCACGGGGCAGCGCGAGGCGGCCTTCGCGCTCGGGATGCGCAAGACCCAGGTGATGACGTTCGTCCTGGTGCCGCAGGCCAACCGGGCCATGCTGCCGACCATCATCAGCCAGCTGGTGGTGGCGCTCAAGGACACCTCGCTCGGTTTCCTGATCACCTTCGAGGAGTTCCTGCACGCCGGGAAGCTGATCGCCACCAACCTCGACTACGATCTGCCGTTCATCCCGGTCGTGATGGTCATCGTGCCCGTCTACATCGGGATGTGTCTGCTGCTCTCCTGGCTGGCCCGGTGGGTCGAGAAGCGCAGCCGACGCAGCCCCAAGGCCAGGGGCGGTGCCCCGATCGCCGAGGCGGGAGTGGTGATGGGACTGCCGCCGGAGGCACAGCAGTAGTCCCGGGGCTGTCGGACATCAAAGCGAAGGCTGGGGTATTGCGGATGCGCATCCAAAATTTGCTTATGATTCAGAGGTGTTCGACTCACGGCACATCAGGACATTCCACGAGGTCGTCAGCAGCGGCTCCTACTCCGCCGCCGCCCGCGCCCTCGGTTACACCCAACCCGCCATCACTCAGCAGATGAAGGCGCTGGAGCGCGACGTCGGTGTCCCGCTGTTCACCCGCGCGGGGCGCGGGCTGCGGCTCACCGAGGCCGGCGAGGCCCTCTCCCGGCATGCCCGGACCATCCTCTCCAGCATGGACGCCGCCCAGCAGCAGCTCGGCGCACTCGCCCGGCTGCGCGCCGGACGCGTCCGGGTCTGCGCCTTCCCGAGCGCCAACGCGACCCTGATCCCCGAGGCGATGGCCCGGCTGCTCACCGAGCACCCGGGCGTCCGGGTCGAGCTGCTGGAGGCCGAGCCGCCCGAGTCCGTCCAGCGCCTGCTGCGCGGCGAGTGCGACATTGCGCTCTCCTTCAGCTACCCGGGATCGCGCGCCGAGACCCCGCCCGAGCTGGTCGAAGTCCCGCTGATGGAGGACCAGTTGACCCTGCTGCTGCCGGTCGGCCACCAGCTGGCCAGGCGGCACGCCGTACGGCTGGCCGACCTCGGCGGCGAGCGGTGGATCGCCGGGTGCCCGCGCTGCCGGGCCAACCTGCTCCAGGTCTGCGCCGACGAGGGCTTCGCCCCCGACGTGGTCTTCACCACCGACGACAACCTGGCTGTGCAGAGCCTGGTCGCCGCCGGAGTCGGGATAGCCCTGATGCCCGCGCTGGTGCTCTCCTTCATGTGTCACCGCAAGGTCACCGGCCGCCTGGTCGAACCGCACCTGCGCCGCAAGGTCTCCGCCTACCTGCTGCGCGAGCACCAGCGGATCCCGGCCACCGCACTGGTGCTGGACGAGCTGCGCAGGGCCGGGGCCTCGCGGGTCGGCTGCTGAGGTAGCGGGAGGACCCTGTCGGGTCGGACGGTCCGGCCGGGTCGATCCATAAGCGGAAGTTGGCATATCGTCAACGAACTGTCGTTGGACGTGATGGTCGGATCGGGCCGACGCTCAAGATATGACAACTTCCGCCACCGTAACCGCCGACCGGTGTACGGAGCGCATGCACCGCCTGATCGGTGCACTGCGCGAGGTCGTCGACCGCGGCCTCCCCCCGGACCTGACCGCCTACCTGGTCGGCGAGCAGCTCGCACCCCACCTCGGCACCGCCGACCTGCTCACCGCGGACCAGCAGGTCGGCGACCCCGACCGCTACCGCCAGCACCTGATCCACGCCGAGACCGACGGCAGCTTCTCGCTGGTCGCCCTGGTCTGGCTGTCCGGCCAGCACACCTCCATTCACGATCACGTCTCCTGGTGCGCCACCGGCGTCCACCAGGGCGTGGAGAGCGAACGGCGCTTCCGGCTGGTCTCCGACGGCCGGGCCGGCCGACTGGTCGCCACCGAGGACGTCACCAACCCGGTCGGCGCGGTCTGCGGCTTCGCCCCGCCCGGCGACATCCACCGGGTGCAGAACTGCGGCCCGGACACCGCCATCTCCCTGCACGTCTACGGCGCGGACATCGCACGGCTCGGCAGCAGCGTCCGCCGGGTCTACCGCCTGCCCGCAGACGAGCGGTGAGCGGACCTGTGGCACTGACCCTCCGTACCGCCGTACGTCCCACCGCACAACCCGCCTTCGGCCCCGCGTTCCGGCGCAACGGCCCGGGGCTGGGGCTCGCAGCGCTCGGCGTGGCCGCCGCGTGGGCCGTGCACTCGCTGATCCCCGCGATCCCCCGACTGACCGCCGCCGTGCTGCTCGGCGTGGCCGTCGCGCACATCCCCTGGCTGCGCCCGCTGGTCAGGGGTGCGGCCAGAGCAGGACTCTCGCTCGCCGGGAAACGGCTGATGCGGGTCGGGATCGTCCTGCTCGGCCTCAAGCTCAGCCTCGGCGACGTCCTCGGCCTCGGCTGGGCCACCGTCGCCATGGTGCTCGCCGTGGTCGCCGCGACCTTCTTCGGCACGCTCTGGCTCGGCCGGCGACTCGGACTGCGCGGCGACCAGCCGCTGCTGATCGCCACCGGCTACTCGATCTGCGGCGCCTCGGCGATCGGCGCCGTCAGCCAGGTCGCCGAGAGCGACGAGGAGGACGTCGCCACCTCGGTGGCACTGGTCACCCTCTGCGGAACCCTCGCGATCGCCGTACTCCCGCTGCTGCAACATCCGTTGGGGCTCGGAGGAGCCGAGTTCGGGCGCTGGGTCGGCGCGAGCGTGCACGACGTCGGGCAGGTGGTCGCCACCGCGCAGACCGGTGGGGCGGACGCGCTGCGCGAAGCCGTACTGGTCAAGTTGATGCGAGTGGTGCTGCTGGCCCCGCTGACGGCCGGAGTGGCACTGGCCATCGTCCGGCGGCGGCGCTCGGGCCGTTCGGAGGACCGCCCGAGCGGTGCCAAGCGGCCGCCGCTGGTACCGCTGTTCGTGCTCGGCTTCCTCGCGATGATCGTGCTGCGCACGGTGGCGACCGTGCCGGCGGAGGCGCTGACGCTGGCTCAGAACGGGCAGGAACTACTGCTCGCGGCAGCCCTGTTCGGCCTCGGCAGCGCCGTCCACCTGCCCACCCTGGCGCGGACCGGTGGACGGGTCGCGGCACTCGGGCTGGCCTCCTGGGTGGTGGTCGCGGGAGTCTCGTACGCCGGTGTGCTGCTCACTACCTGAGCGGTGCTTCGGTGTTGGCCCGGGCATCGCTTCAGCCACGGCCTGAGCGGCGCTTCGGTCATCGCCTGGGCAGTACCTCCGGCAGGTGTCGGCCCGGCGACGGTCAGGTGCACGGCTGGCGTAGAGTTGCCCGGTACCGTCGTTCACGCACGATGAGGACCACGATGTCTGTACTGCCCGACCGGGACGGACTGGACGCCCCCGTCACGCTCGACCGGCGCGAGGGCCCGTACGGCGAGGTGGTGCTGCGGCAGCGCGGCGGGCACTTCGAGATCATCGCCAACGGCTGCTTCCTGATGGACACCGCCGACGGGCGCTCCGAGCGGCTGCTGATCCAGGCGGCCCTGGACCAGTTCGGTTCCGTCGAGCGCCCGTCGGTGCTGATCGGCGGCCTGGGCGTGGGCTTCTCACTGGCGTACGCCGCCGCCGAACCCCGTTGGGGCCGGATCGCGGTGGCCGAGCGGGAGGGCGCGATCATCGACTGGCACCGCTCCGGCCCGCTGGCCGAGTTCTCCGAACACGCGCTGGAGCACGACTCCCGGGTGGCGGTGCTCCACACCGACCTGGTCGAGTACCTGCGCGCCGAGGGCGAGCGGTACGACGCGCTCTGCCTGGACATCGACAACGGCCCGGACTGGACGGTCACCGACTCCAACCTCGGCCTCTACGGCCCCGCCGGACTGGCCGCCGCGCAGCGGCGGTTGACCCCCGGCGGGGTACTGGCGGTGTGGAGCGCACAGCCGTCCGCCGCCTTCGAGGAGGCGCTGCGGACGGCCGGTTTCGCCGATGTGCGCACGCTGGAGATCCCGGTGCTGCGCGGCGTCCCCGACGTGGTCCACCTGGCCCGCCGCGCCTGAGGCGACTCGACAACTTCCCCGGCGCTTCGGCTCGTTGGCGTCTGCTGCCGGTGTTGTCCTACATGTCTGTTGCGCGTACGGATCTGCTGCGCGTACGGAGGCGGCCGGACGACCCGGGCAAGGGGCTGTCCGGCCGCTGCCGTTGGCTGTGGGGGCTGCCGGCTCCGGCTCCGGCTCCGTCTCCGGCTCAGCCGAAGGGGTTGTTGGCCGGAGGCTCCGGGGTGGCCGGGCCGGCCGCCTGGGCTGCGGGCGGGGCGGTGGGAGCGGCGAACGGGTTGAAGTCCGGCGGCGGGACGTTGACCGGGGTGCCCTTGGCCGGCTCGCCCTGCTCCTCGGCGGCCGGTGCGTTGTTGGCCGGTGCCGGGGGCGCGAAGGGGTTGAAGTCCGCCGGGGGGACCGCGACCGGGGTGCCCTTGGCCGGGGCCGGAGCCGGGATCGTCGGAGGGGTTGTCGGCGGCGGGGGAGCCGTGAAGGACCGGGCCTGGGCCGGGGCGGCGGCCGGAGCGGGCGACGATCCGGTGGTCACCGTGCCGAACGGGTCGGCGGGCTGGTTGTTCATCACCGTGCCGAACGGGTCCGCACTCGGGGCCGGTTGCGGGGCGGGCGCGGCCGCCGGTGCGGGAACGGCCGGTGCGGCGGCGGTAGTTGACGGTGCCGCAGCTGCGAAGGGGTTGAAGTCGGCCGGGGGGACCGTGACCGGGGTGCCCTTCGGTGGAGCCGGCTGCTCGGCGGCCGGTGCCGGGGGCGCGAAGGGGTTGAAGTCGGCGGGCGGCACTGCGACCGGGGTGCCCTTGCTGGGTGCGGCTGCGTCGGCTGCAGCTGTGGCTGTGGGTGCCGGAGGTGCGAAGGGGTTGAAGTCGGCCGGGGGAACCGTGACCGGGGTGCCCTTCGGCGCAGCCGGCTGCTCGGCGGCCGGTGCCGGCGGGGTGGCAGGCGCGGCCGGGGGCCGCAGCGGTACCGGCGGGGCTACGGGAACGTCTGCCGGCTGCGGCTGGGACGGGGCGGCGGGGTACGAGTCCGCAGCAGGAGCAGGAGCAGGAGCAGGAGCAGGAGCAGGAGCAGGAGCAGGAGCAGGAGCAGGCTGGGCCTGGAGTTGGGCCGGGGCCGGGGCCTGGGTGGGGATGGCGGGCTGGGGAGCGTACACGCCGTCCCAGCCGAGCTGAACACTCTTCAGGACCTCGGCGAAGGAGCCCATGTACAGTTCCCAGTCCTCCGGCTGCGCGACGGAGAGCTGGACGACCAGGACGGAAGCGCCGTCCGGAAGCGGTACGAACGCCTGGGCCACCGAGCTGGAAGTCCAGTACGGCCGGCCGTCGTTGGACAGTACGGCCGGGATCGGGGACGTCCGCTCCTCGACCAGGACGGCGGCCGGCCCGGCGGGCAGCAGGACCGTCCACACCTCCGCCAGCGGGCGGGTGTCCGCGAGCTGGGTGGCGAGTTCGGAGATCTGGCCCGGACGGTGCGTCAGCGATATCACCAGGGAGGCATGGCTCGGCCGCCCCGACACACGCAGGGCGGAGACCCCGGCGAACAGCGTCCCCGCATCGCTCAACGGCTTGGCCAGTGCGGCCGTCAGCACGGCCCACTCCTTGCGGGCGCGGACGTCGCTGCCGGCGAAGAGCTCCTCGGCGACCTCGGCGAGCTGTGCGGTACGGGTGGTGGCGGTGCCCCGGGCGGTGAGCGCGTGGAAGACCGAGGGCAGCACCAGCCGCACCTCCACGCCCGTACCGGTGGACAGCTCCTCCGGAGCCGTGGTGGCCCGGTCGGCGGCCAGCTCGGCGAGGGCGGCGGGGAACCCCGGGCGCAGCTTGTCCTCGGTACGCTCCACACCGACCGGCAGTTGGAACTGCTCCGGGTCCACGCCCTGAGCCGAACCGAAGAGGCCGCGGACGGCTCCGCCGCCGAAGCGGGTGAGCAGCTCGGTGGCCACGGTGGTCTCCGGCGCGGTCGGGCGGGCGGTGCTGCCCTCGACGACCGTGCCCAGGCCACGGACCGTCAGGGTGCCGGGGCCGCTGGGGCTCAGACGCAGTCCGAAGAGTGCGGAGGCCGACGGGTGGGCGTCCCGGCGGAAGCCGGTCAGCGAGGCGATCGGGTAGTGGGTCGCGCGCCCGTCGAGCAGTGCCGCGGCCAGCACGTCGAGCGTGGCTCCGATCTGCTCTGCGGCCGCGAAATTGTCCTGAGTCATGGTGCTGAGCCCCCCTCGCCCGAAAGCCGAAATTCCGTCCACTTTCTATCAGAAACCTCGGACACTCCGGGACCGGGTGGTGTGGTGGGCGCTGCGCTGGGCGGCGGGTTGGGGGTCTGAGTGGGGGACCCGGGCCGGGGCCGGGTGGTGTGGTGGGCGCTGCGCTGGGCGGCGGGTTGGGGGTCTGAGTGGGGGACCCGGGCCGGGACTGGGTGGTGTGGTGGGCGCTGCGCTGGGCGGTGGGGCGGGGGTTTGGGTGGGGACCCAGGTGGGGTGTGGGCGCTGCGCTGGGCGGCGGGATGGGGGTTTGAGTGGGGGACCCGGGCCGGGTGCGGGTGGTGTGGTGAGGGCTGTGCTGGGCGGCGGGGCTGAGGGGAGTGATGGGGGGAGCGGGGGCGGATGTGCCGGGCCCGGGGTCAGGAGGTGGCGAGGCGGGTGAGTTGGGGGGCGAGGTTGGGGACGGTGAGGAGGTTGGCCAGTTCGCGGACGAGGCGGCCGGTGGGGCCCTCGGGGCGTTCGGCGGCGAAGAAGTCGGCGAGTTCGAGGGCGAGGGCGGGTTCCCGGGCTGCGGTCAGCGTCAGCGCGGCCACGAATTCCTGGACCAGTTGGAGCTGGAGTTCCTCGCGCGGTACGGACCGGTCGGCCAGCCAGTCGAGGGAGGTGATCTCCGCGTTGGCGATCCAGGCCCGTACGGTGCGCCGCAGGCCGGCGCTGGGCTCGGTGACCGCCAGGTGCAGCAGGATCTGGTCGTGCGCCGCGCGCCTGACCTCGTCGATGACCGCCGTCGTCCCGGGGCTGGCGGCCACCGAACCGCCGCGCAGCAGGGCCGAGAAGCCGGGGCCGTGGCTGTCCACGAAGTCCAGGTAGCGGCCCATCACCCGGTACAGCCGCTCGGAGAGCGGGCCCTCGGCGTGCTCCTCGAAGCGGCCGGCCAGCTCCTGCCCGGCCCGCCGCAGCGACTCCTCGTAGAGTGCCTGCTTGCCCGGGAAGTAGTGGTACACCAGTGGCCGCGAGGCGCCGGCCGCCGCGGCGATGTCGTCGATGGACACGTCCTCGGGCGGGTACTTGCTGAAGAGGTCCAGGGCGACCGAGATCAGCTGCTCCCGGCGCTCGTCCACGCTGAGCCTGCGCCGTGGCGGACGCTCGGCGCGCGCGGTCGTGGCCGGGCCGTGCTCGTCCTCGGCGCGGTGGTCCGCCACCGCCGGTGTACGGGAGGAAGCCATGCCCGCCACCCTATCCGGGCCGGAAGATGACGAAACCCTGACGTCCGCGCCCCGCCCCTGGGAAGAACGGCGCCGACCTGCTCGAATGGCGACATGACAGTGATGGGAGCCAGGCCATGAGAGCGGGCGGCGAGGGGCCTCCGGTCGGCCGCCGGGTGGTGCTCGGCATGCTCGGGCTGGGAGCGGCCGGGGTGGCGGCCGGACCGTACCTGCAGCGTGCGGTCGAGAACGTGGCCAGCAAGGACCCGACCGGGTTGAGCGGCCTGCTGCCGGGCGGCGGCGGATTCAGGTACTACTCGGTGACGGGCTCGGTCCCGGACAGAACGGCCGCCGACTACACCCTCACCGTGGGGGGCCTGGTCGAGAAGCCGGTCAGCTACACGCTGGCCGACCTGCAGGCGATGCGGCAGCGCCGGATCGTGCGCGACGTGCAGTGCGTCACCGGCTGGCGGGTGCCGGGCACCCCGTTCGAGGGGGTCCTGCTCGCGGACCTGCTGGAGGCGGCGGGGGTGAGACCGGAGGCGACCGCGGTCGGCTTCGGCTGCTTCGACGGCAGTTACACCGAGAGCCTGACGCTCGACCAGGCCCGCCGTGACGACGTCCTGGTGGCCCTGCGGATGCAGGACCGGCCGCTCGCCCACGAGCACGGCGGGCCGGTCCGGCTGTACGTCGCGCCGATGTACTTCTACAAGTCGGCGAAGTGGCTCGACTCGATCACCCTCACCTCCACCGTCCAACCCGGCTACTGGGAGCACTTCGGATATGACGTCGACGCCTGGGTCGGACGCTCCAACGGGCGAGACGACGCCCCGACCGCCTGAGCGCGGCCCGCTCCTGCGGTTCACCCGGGCCGAGCGCTGGGTGCACTGGACGAGCTCCGCGCTGATGCTGGTCTGCCTGGCCACCGCAGGCTGCCTGTACTTCCCGCCGCTCGCCGAACTGGTCGGCCGCCGCAGGCTGGTGGTGACGGTGCACGAGTGGTGCGGGCTGGCGCTGCCGGTGCCGCTGCTGCTGGGGCTCGGCTCCCGGGCGCTGCGGGCCGACCTCTCCCGGCTGAACCGTTTCGCTCCCTACGACCGGGAGTGGCTCAGGGCCGTGCGCCGCCGCTCGTTCCGGCGTCCGGCGGGCAAGTTCAACGCCGGGCAGAAGCTGTACGCGGCGTGGACGGCCGGGGCGGTCCTGGTGATGCTGGGCACCGGGCTGCTGATGTGGTTCACCCGGTTGGCGCCGCTGGTGTGGCGCACCGGGGCCACCTTTGTGCACGACTGGCTGGCGGTGGCCGTCGCCGTCGCGGTCGCGGGCCACCTCTACCAGTCGGCCAGGGACCCGGAGGCCCGGCGCGGTATGCGTACGGGCCGGGTCGACGAGGGCTGGGCCGCCCGGGAGCACCCGTACTGGGACGCTGCGGCCAACGCGGACCGGGCGGACCGCTAGCCGCGCGGCGTCCGGGGCGGAGGCGGCGCGGGCAGCCGGCCGCCTCCCGGGCCGGCCGCGCGGCTCCCCGCGACCCTGCCGGATCGACCGGACAGCCCTGGCTAGGCCGAGCGGTGCTCCAGGTAGCGCCGGTACGCCTCGCGTCCGTCCGGGACGAAGTCCCACTCGCCCCCGCCGAGCCGCTGCGCGAGCTCCTCCTCGGTGAGCCAGCCGTGCCAGGCGACCTCCTCGACCTGCGGGGAGACCGGGCCGTCCCAGCGGGCCTCGTACATGTCGCACCACCAGGAGAGCAGCGGTTCCGCTTCGAACAGGAACTTGAACAGCGGTACCGGCCGGATGCCGCCGACCCCCAGCTCCTCCTCCGCCTCCCGCACGGCGGCACTCGCGTAGGTCTCGCCGGTGCCGACCACACCGCCGACGAAGCAGTCGTAGGCGCCGGGGGCGAAGAGCTTGGTGTCGGTCCTGCGGTGGGTGAAGATCCGGCCCTGCGGGTCACGGACGAGGATGAAGACGCAACGGTGTGTCAACCCCTTGCGGTACACCTCGGCGCGGGGGGCGGTTCCGATGACGTGGTCCTGTGCGTCCACCACGTCCAGCAGCTCTTCGGCGGGGTTCGTCATGGCGCTCACGGTAGCGAGGCCGAGGGGCCACCTGACACCGGCTCGGCGCGGGTGCGACGGTCCGACTATCGTTCGAAAGGGAGACGTACGAGCAAGAAGGTGGCGCGCGTGGTCGAGATCTGGGGTGAGGCGGCGGAGGGCTTCGAGCCGGTCCGGGAGGCGTTCGCGCAGAACTTCCGGGACCACGGTGAGCTCGGTGCGGCCTTCGCGCTCTACGCCGACGGTCGCAAGGTGGTGGACCTGTGGGGCGGCGACGCCCGTCCCGAGGTCGGTGGCCGGCCGGCTCCCGCCGTGGCCTGGACGGCCGACACCGCGCAGGTGCTGCGCTCGGTCACCAAGGGGCTGACGGCGGCCGCCGCGCTCCACCTGGTCCAGCAGGGGAAGCTCGACCTGGACGCGCCGGTCGCCTCGTACTGGCCGGAGTTCAAGGCCGAGGGCAAGGACCGGGTGCCGGTGCGCTGGCTGCTCTCGCACCAGGCCGGGCTGCCCGCCCTCGACGTCCCGCTGCGGGTCGAGGACGTGATCGCCTGGGAGCCCGCTGCCGCCGCCGTCGCCGCCCAGGCCCCCGCCTGGGAGCCGGGCACCGCGCACGGCTACCACCCCTACACGTTCGGCTGGCTGATCGGCGAGGTGGTGCGGCGGGCGAGCGGGCGCACGGTCGGCCAGTACTTCGCCGAGGAGATCGCCCGCCCGCTCGGCCTGGACCTGTGGATCGGCCTCCCGTCCGCCGCCGCGCCCCGGGTCGGGCGGCTGGTGGACCTGCCCGCCCCCCAGGCGGCCCAGAGCGGCCCGTCCGGTCTCCGGCTGCGGACCAAGCAGTCCGTGGTGGACGCCTACCGGGACCGGCACTCGCTCACCGCCCGGGCCTTCGCCTCGGTGCGCCCGGCCGTGGACCTCAACGACCCGGCGGTGCAGGCGGTCGAGATCCCCGGCGCGGGCGGGATCGGCACCGCCCGGTCGGTGGCCCGGTTCTACGCGGCGCTGATCGGTGCGGCGGACCGGCACGGCACGCCCGGCCGGCTGCTCCCGGCCGTGCTCGGCCCGGACCTGCTGGACGAGGCGATCGGGCCGGCCGTCAGCGGCCCGGACCAGGTACTGGTCATCAACACCACCTTCGGCCTCGGCTTCTTCCGGCACGGCCCCAGCTCGCCGATGTCCTCCCCGGCGGCGTTCGGCCACCCCGGGCGCGGTGGCTCGCTGGGCTTCGCCGACCCCGACCTCGGGATCGGCTTCGGCTACGTCACCAACGGGATGCAGCCCGGGGTCACCGGCGACATCCGGTCCCGGACGCTGATCGCGGCCGTCCGCAGGTGCCTGACGGCGTGACCACCGGGGACGCGGGGAGCCGCACGCCCTGAGGGGCGGCCGGACGCGAACAGCGGCGGTCGGGCGACGCCGCACGCCCCCGGGGCGCGGTGGTGCGTCAGGACTTGGGGCCGAGCCCGCGGTCGCGCAGCCACTCCGGCTGGCGGCGGGCCTGCGAGTCGTAGCCGCCGCCGTGGTCGGCGAACTCCCAGACCTCGATGTCCTTTTCGCCGCCGTAGCGGTTGTAGGAGGCGAAGACGGTGGAGGGCGGGCAGACCGGGTCCATCAGGCCGACGCTGAACAGGGCGGGGGCGGTGGCCCGTCCGGCCAGGTGGACGCCGTCGAAGTAGGAGAGGGTGCGGAAGGTCTGCTCGACCTTCTCCCGGCTGTGCATGCGCAGATAGGCGGCGATCTCCGGGTACGGTCCGCTCCCGGAGATCTCCACCGCGCGCCGGAAGTGCTGCAGGAACGGCACGTTGACCATGGCCCCGGCCACCAGGCCGTCGGCGAGTGCGGCGGTGGCGAGCGCCAGGCCGCCGCCCTGGCTGTCCCGGAGACCACCACCCGGTCCGCGTCCACGAGGTCGAGGCCGCGCACCGCGTCCAGGGCCCGGACGGCGTCGGCGAACAGGCGCCGGTAGTAGTAGTTCTCGGGCGCGTCTATGCCCTTGGTCATGAACCCGGCGTACCACTGCGAGGCCGGACCCTCGTGCTGGTCCGGGGTGTCGTGCCCCTGGCCCCGCGTGTCCATCACGAAGTACGCGTAGCCGGCCGAGGGGTAGATCAGCCGCTCGGTCGGGAGGCCGCGGCCCCCGCTGTAGCCGAGGTACTGGATCACGGTCGGCAGCGGTCCGGTGGCCTCGCGCGGGGTGAGCAGCCAGCCGGCCACCGGCTCGCCGCGCCAGCCGGGGAACCGCACGTCGTACACGTCCACCGTGGTGAGCAGCGAGTCGGTGACGGGCGCCAGCCGTACCGCGCCGCCGGCGGCGCGGGCCTCGGCCAAGGTCCCGGCCCAGAAGGCGTCGAGGTCGGCGGGCTCGGTCATGGCCGGGCGGTAGGTCACCAGGTCCTGGTACTACATGTCGGTCAGCGGCGCGGTGGTCTCCTCGGTCGGGAACGCGGCAGTCTGTGATCTTGTGCTGGCGCGCTCAACGTCCGTGTGTGACCGGATTGTTCCGGGGCCGCCGACGGGGGTGTCCCGACCGGCCGGGGGATCAGGCCTGGCCGGTCTCGAAGCGGCTGATCCTCCCGTCGCTGACGGTGAACTTCCAGGCGGTGCGCATCTCGCCCCAGGTCTCGTTGGTGAAGTTGGCGATCAGCGCGCGGCCGCCGTCCGACTCGGTCTGGATCTCCATGTGGCCGCGGGAGGAGAAGATCTCGCGGTCGACCCAGGGCAGCAGGTCGCGGTCCGAACCGTCGTCGGACATCGTCGCGTCGTCGGCCAGCAGCGCGAGGAAGCCCTTCCGGTCGTTGGCGTTGATCGCGACGACGGCGGCGCGGACGGTCGGGTCGGACAGTTTGGCGACGGCGATGGTCATCTGACGACTCCTCGGATTCCGGGGATGGGATGGGCAGCACTGTCGCACACTGTGGTGCGCTGCGCACTCTTCGTGGCGGGTGTCGTGCGGGGCGGCAGCTGCTCCGGTGAATCGACGCAGCGGTGTGCTTAGATCCCGGTATGGGGCGATTCCGACCGGAAGGGAGCCTCGGATGGGGCCGGCCGAACTGCTCGTCCTGACGTTCCCGCAGGAGACCATCACCGTCGAGGCGGCGTCGGCCCTGAGCAAGCTGCGGACCGGTGGTGACATCCGGGTGATCGACTCACTGGTCGTCACCCGGCACCCCGATGGCGGGGCCACCTACGGGGAACTCGCCGACTTCGAGCACCTCAGGGACATCGTCGGGGACGCCGGCGGCCACGCGCTGCCGCTGATCGGCCCCGAGGACGCCCAGGAGGCCGCCGAGCTGCTGGAACCCGGCACGGTGGCGCTGCTGGTGCTGATCGAGCACGTCTGGGCGCAGGCCGCGGCGGACGCGCTGCGCAGCGTCGGCGGCCGGATCGCCTCGGGCGTGCGGATTCCGCCGGAGAACATCGAGGAGGCCGTACGCGCTGCCAAGGCCCGCGCGGCGGCAGGGAAGTGAGGACGTCATGGTGCGTGCGCTGGATCCGGTCGGATCGGTCCGTGCGGTGGGTGCCGCCCGGCCTGCGGGAGCTCCGCTGATGCGCGGGCTGGCGGCCGGCGGCCTGGCCTGGCGCCTGCGGGAGCTCGGCAGCCTGGCCGAGCGGGGGCTGCTCACCTCGGAGGAGTTCACCGCCGCGAAGGCGCGGCTGCTCGGGCGGTGACTCCTCGCGCTCCGGCCGGACCGGGCTAGCGGTTCAGGGCGGCGGACTCCTCGTCGGTGAGCAGGCGGGAGCGGGTCAGGAAGCGCAGGCCGGTGGGCGACTCCAGGGAGAAGCCGCTGCCCCGTCCCGGCACCACGTCGATGGTGAGGTGGGTGTGGGACCAGTAGGCGTACTGGCTCCTGGACATCCAGACCGGGATCGGGTCGAGCCCGGTCACCTCCAGTTCCCCGAGCAGCCGGTCGGTCTCCGGGGAGACGAGCAGTTCCCCGGCCGGGTAGCACATCGGGGCGGAGCCGTCGCAGCAGCCGCCGGACTGGTGGAACATCAGCGGCCCGTGCTCGCCGCCGAGCTGCTTCAGCAGTTCGGCGGCGAGCGGGGTGACGGCCACCTGGGAGGGACGCGTCAGGGGCGGCATCCTAGAAGAACCCCTGCGCCCGTCCGCTGTAGCTGACCAGCAGGTTCTTGGTCTGCTGGTAGTGCTCCAGCAGCGCCTTGTGGTTCTCCCGGCCGATGCCGGAGTTCTTGTAGCCGCCGAACGCCGCGTGGGCCGGGTAGTGGTGGTAGCAGTTGGTCCACACCCGTCCGGCCTGGATGGCCCGCCCCGCCCGGTAGGCCGTCGAGCCGTCGCGGCTCCAGATGCCCGCCCCGAGCCCGTACAGGGTGTCGTTGGCGATGCCGATGCCGTCCTCGAAGTCCTCGAAGCGGGTGACCGCGACGACCGGGCCGAAGATCTCCTCCTGGAAGATCCGCATGTCGTTGGTGCCCTCGAAGACGGTCGGCGCGACGTAGTAGCCGCCGGACAGCTCGCCGCCGAGGTCCACCCGCTCGCCGCCGGCCAGCACCTTGGCGCCCTCGGCCTGGCCGATGTCGATGTAGGAGAGGATCTTCTCCAGCTGGTCGTTGCCGGCCTGGGCGCCGACCATGGTCTCGGTGTCCAGCGGGTTGCCCTGGCGCATCGCGCGGACCCGGTCCAGCCCGTCGCCGAGGAAGCCGTCGTAGATCGAGGACTGGATCAGCGCCCGGCTCGGACAGGTGCACACCTCGCCCTGGTTGAGGGCGAACATGGCGAAGCCCTCGAGTGCCTTGTCGTAGAAGTCGTCCCGGCGGTCGGCGACGTCGGCGAAGAAGAGGTTCGGGCTCTTGCCGCCGAGCTCCAGGCTGACCGGGATCAGGTTGCCGCTGGCGTACTGCATGATCAGCCGGCCGGTGGTGGTCTCGCCGGTGAAGGAGATCTTCCGGATCCGGGAGCTGGCGGCCAGCGGCTTGCCCGCCTCGACGCCGAAGCCGTTCACCACGTTGATCACGCCCGGCGGGACCAGGTCGGCGATCAGCTCCATCAGCAGCATGATCGAGGCCGGGGTCTGCTCGGCGGGCTTGAGCACCACGGTGTTGCCCGCAGCCAGGGCCGGGGCCAGCTTCCAGACGGCCATCAGCAGCGGGAAGTTCCACGGGATGATCTGGCCGACCACGCCCAGCGGCTCGTGGAAGTGGTACGCCACGGTGTCCTCGTCGAGCTGCGAGAGGCCGCCCTCCTGGGCCCGCAGCGCACCGGCGAAGTACCGCAGGTGGTCGACGGCCAGCGGCAGGTCGGCGGCCAGGGTCTCGCGGACCGGCTTGCCGTTCTCCCAGCTCTCCGCGACCGCCAGCTCCTCCAGGTGCTGTTCCATCCGGTCGGCGATCCGCAGCAGCAGCCCGGCCCGGTCGGCCGGGGCGGTGCGGCCCCAGGCGGGCGCGGCGGCGTGCGCGGCGTCGAGGGCCGCCTCGATGTCCTCGGCGGTGCCCCGGGCTATCTCGGTGAAGGGCTGGCCGGTCACCGGGGTGGGGTTCTCGAAGTACCGGCCGCGGACGGGCGGTGTCCAGGTGCCGCCGATCCAGTGCTCGTAGCGGGGGTGGTAGCCGACGATGCTGCCGGGCCGGCCGGGGGGCTGGTAGACGGTCATATCGGTGGTGCTCCTCGCTGCGTCGGGTCGCCGTTCCCGGGTCGGCGGAACGGCGCACGGGCCCGCTGTGCGGGCCCGGCGGACGGGGTCGGGAACGTGCTCGAAAGATGGGGCCGGGGTGGGTGTCCCCGCGCTGCACCCTAGCTGCGGCCGGCTTGGGCCGCCACGGTGCGCACTTGATCAATCAGGGGGCGTGCGAGGGGAGTTGTGCGCCTGTGGCGACGGTGCCCAGTGGCGATGGCTCCCAGTGGAGATGGTTCCCGGTGGGGACGGGGATGGCGACGGCGAGGGGGCGCGGGGCGCGGGACGCCGCGGCTGGGGGTCGGGGCGGCTCCCATGCCCCTGGCGGTCAGCCGTGGTGGTAGCGGCGGGTGCGGGACTCCCAGTGCAGGTAGCCGGCCAGCCACAGCGCCATACCGTCGGCGTACCGCTGGGCGGCCTGCTGCTGTGCCGCGTCCAGCGCCATCCAGCGGCAGATGTCCGGGAGTTGGTCCCGCAGCTCGCAGAACCGGTCGGCCATCCGCTGGGCCTCGTCCCAGACCACCGCGCAGGCCTCCTCGGCGGAGCAGCAGCGGTCCCGTTGGACGATCATCACCAGGTTGGCGACGTCGCCGCGCTGGGCCTCCTGTGCGTACGACCGCACGTCGTTGGTGAACGACGGTATGTCGGCCGCGAGTTGGCGCAGCTGCCGGAGCAGCGGGTGGTGCAGGACGTGTTGCGGTACCTCGAAGCGGCCGAGCCGCTCGATCATGTCGAAGATGGTCTCCATCGCGGCGGTCCCGCGTCTGAGCGTCAGATAGCCTTCCCGGTCCGGGGGATGCCCGATGTTGCGGCTGGCCGCCTCGGCCGGGTGGCAGGCGAAGTAGAACTCCCAGTTGTAGGCGGCCCGTGCGGTCCAGCGGGGCGACATGCCGCGGGTGCTGCGCCGCCAGAGGTCGGCGAAGGCGCGTTCGGCGGGTGAGGCGCCGGCCGGGCGGGTGCCGTGCACGATCGCGGTGAGGCGCTCGCAGATCAGGGCCACCTGGTCGGGGCGGCGGCCGAGCGGGCCGTCGAGCTGGTCGTCGAACAGGAAGTAGAACCCCATCAGGTCGGCGGCCAGCGCCAGATCCTCGACGGAGCTCTCGGGGTAGACCAGGGAGGCGAGTTCCGTGATGTCCCAACCCGTGTATGTGGACCCGCTGACGACGGCGGCGAGCTCGTGGTGGCGTTGGAGCCATTCGAGGTGGCGGTCGGTGGCCCGGGTCTGGTGGGGGTTGCGACGGTGGGCGAACGGAAGCTCAAGTGAGGTGTCGTCGGACATCGGACTCCCGGTGCTGCTGGGGGGATCAATGGTGCTGTCTGTGCTACCGGCCCTGCTGAACTCCTGTGTGGTAAAGATCGAATGGCGAAGATCAATTGCCATTTCCGGGCGGAACAGTAGTCGATCTGATCATCAGGTGTTAGAGATAACAGGGCATTTGCCCTCGGCATCGGGTTCGAACCCCGTAAGTACACCGCAGCCTGCGGGAATGGCTCACACTCGGAGGTTTGCGGGGATAGTCTCGGCAGCGGACAGAGAACCCGGTGAGGCGGAGGGGCGACGGTGGCCGAACAGCAGAGCGGACCGACGGGCGAGGGCGGGCGAGGAGTGGGTGCCCGGCCGGTCGGTACGGAGGCGATCGGTGCGGCGGCGGGCCCGGCGCTGCACGAGCGCGAGGCCGAACTCCGCTCCGCAGAGCAGGCGTTGGACCGGCTCTGCCGCAGGTTCGCCGCCGGTGGCACCGAGATCGGCGAGGTGCTGGTCTTCTCCGCTCCGGCGGGTGGCGGCAAGACCACCATCCTCGACCAGGTCCGCCGGCTGGCCGGACTGCGCGAGTCCTGCACCGTGCTCGCCGGCCGCGGCGGCCAGCGCCAGACGAAGGAACCCTTCCACGTCCTGCGGCAGTTGCTGCTGCCCGTGCTGGGCACGCTCGACAAGGAGCAGGGCGAGCTGGCCGAGGTCTTCGGCGCCTGGTACGGCATCGTCGGCCCGGCCATCGGCCTGGTCCCGCCCTCCGGCGAGGTCGAGCGCCTCGACCCGCAGGGCGTGCAGGACGGCCTGGACTAACTGCTCTCCCAACTCGCGCCCCGCCGTGCACCGCTGGTGATGGTGGTGGACGACCTGCACTGGGCCGACCAGGAGTCGCTCGGCTGGCTGGCCTCCTTCGCGGCCCGCACCCGCCACCTGCCGGTGCTGCTGGTCTTCGCCTACCGCGACGAGTTCCAGGACGAGGCCCGGGCGCTCCAGCAGCAGATCGAGGACCAGGCCAGCCGCCGCCACGAACTGCGGCCGCTCAACCCCGCGTCCGTCGCCGAACTGGTCCGTGCCGCCCTCGGCGAGGCGGCCGAGGACGCGTTCTGCCGCCAGGTCTGGGCCGTCACCGCGGGCAACCCGTACGACACCACCGCGCTGCTGCGCGAGGTCCGCGACCAGTGCCTCGACCCGATCGAGCAGAACAGCCCGCAGCTGCGCGACCTGGCCGCCGCCGCCAAGGGCATGACCCTCCAGCACTGGCTGGCCAAGCTCGGCCCGAGCACCCTGAGGTTCGCCTGGGCCGCGGCCCTGCTGGGCACCGACATCAAGCAGGGCCTCGCCGCCAGCATCTCCGCCCAGGGCACGGCCGAGGCCGAGGACTCCGGCCGCCAGCTGCGCAAGCACCGGATCCTCACCAGCACCCCCAACGGCCGCCTGGAGTTCGTCCACCCGCTGATCGCCACCTCGATCTACCAGTCCATGCCCCCCGGTACCAAGACCGGCATGCACGGCATCGCCGCCAGCATCATCGAGAACAACGGCGGCAGCCTGCTGGAGGCCTCCCGCCACCTGCTGGAGACCCACCCCGAGGGCGACGACGGCATGGTCCGCAAGCTGCGCGCCGCTGCCGCCGAGCACCTGGCGATCGGCGCGCCCGAGGCCGCCCAGCGCTGCCTGGCCCGCGCGCTCAGCGAGCCGCCGGACGAGGACGACCGCGCCGAGGTGCTCTACGAGGCGGGCTGCGCCGCCCTGCTCACCGACCCGATCGCCACCGTCAACCAGCTGAAGCTGGCCCTCACGCTGGAGCCCGGCCTCAGCCCCGACCTGCGGGTGGACGCCACCTTCCGGCTCTCCGAGGTACTGGCGCACGCGGGCCACCTGGTCGAGGCGGCGGCCGTCTGCCAGCGGGAGGCCGAACGCACCGAGCCCGGCGCCGGCAAACTCAGGCTGCAGGCCGTGTACTTCATGTGGGTGGCCTTCCAACGCGACGAGGAGGACGGCCAGGAGCGCTCGCGGCGGCTGCACCAGCTCTCCACCAGCCTGACCGGCACCACCATTCCCGAGCGGGTGGTCCGCGCGATGCAGGCCTGGGACGTCACCCTGCGCGGCAAGTCCGTGACCGAGGCGATCGAGCTGGCCGACCAGGCCCTGGAGAACGGCCGGCTGCCCAGGGAGATCGGCTGGACCAACACCACCTGGGGCTTCGAGCTGCCCGCACTGATCGGCCTGACCTACAGCTACAGCGACCAGCTAGCCCGCGCCGAGAAGCTGTTCTCGGAGGCCGTGCTGGGCTTCGAACTGGCCGGCTGGAGCGGCGCGCACAAGGGCTTCGGGTACTTCCTGATGGGGCTCACCAGGTTCCGGCGCGGCTTCCTGATCGAGGCCGAGGACTACCTGCGCCAGGGCCTGCGGCTCTCCGAGCGGATCGCCCCCGACATCCCGCTGCAGTGGGACGTCGTCGGCGTGCTGGCCGACACCCTGCTCGCCCGCGGCCGCACCGAGGAGGCCTGGGAGCTGGCGCAGAAGTACCGCTTCGCACCGCCCTACCACCCCAGCGCGATGGTGCTGCCCGACGCGCCCACCCTCTACGGCAAGCTCCTGCTGGCCAGGGGCGAGCACGCCGCCGCGGCCGCCGTCTTCGAGGAGGTCGGCGAACAGCTCACCCGGCGCGGCTGGCGCAACACCGTCTGGGCGCCCTGGGTCGGCCACCTCGCGCTGGCGCTCTTCCCCACCCAGCCCGGCCGGGCCCGTGAGCTGGCAGCCGACGCCGTCGCGCGGGCCGAGGAGTTCGGCTCGGCCTCCGCGATCGGCACCGCCCTGCGGATGCAGGCCGAACTCTGGGACGGCCGGCGCGCCGTCGACCTGCTGGAGCAGGCCGTCCGCTGGCTCTCGCAGTCCCCGGCCGGGTACGAACTCGCCTACGCGCAGGTCGATCTGGGCGCCGCACTGCGCCGGGTCGGGCAGCTCACCGACGCCGCCGAGTACCTGTACCAGGGCATGGAGCTGGCCCAGACCTGCGGTGCCGACGGTCTGGTCGACCGGGCCCGCACCGAACTGGCGACCTCGGTGCTGCGCCCCAACCGCCTGCGCACCCTCACCAAGGAGGGCCTCAGCGAGCCCGAGTGGGACGTCGCCAGGCTGGCCGTCCAGGGTGTCCCGCCGCAGCGGATCGCCGATCGGCTCGACCTACCGCTCAGCCTGGTGAACCGGCGGCTGGCCGCCGTCCACCGCAAGGCCGGCAGCGGTCCCGAGGGCCTGGCGGCGGCGCTCGGCCTGTCCGAGGAGCCGCCGCCGACCGAGCAGGGCTGACGGACCGTCAACCGGGCGGCGCCCTGGGCGGGGGCCGCCCGGTCGGCGCGGTTTCCGGACGCGGAGGGTCGCAGCCGGTGCCGGCGCAGCCGACGGGGCTAATCTGGCACCGGACGCGAACAGATCTCGAACCAGAGGTGGCCGTCGGGCCGGCGGCCGCAGGGAGGAGCGATCCATGACCGGGTCGGCCGGGACCACCGAGGTCCTCCGGGCGCACTTCGCCACCGGCGGAGCCGGAGCCGCGATCGAACGCTGGACACTGCGCAACGGCCCGGTCGAGGCGAGCGTGCTCACCCTGGGCGCGACCCTGCACACGCTCACCGCTCCCGACCGCACCGGTGCCGTCGCGCAGATCCTGCTCAGCACGGACGAGCTCGGTGCGATCCTCGGACCGGCCCGCCACTACGGCACCGTCGTCGGCCGCTACGCCAACCGGATCGCCGACAGCCGGATCACCGTCGACGGCGAGGAGCACCAGCTCGCGCCCACCGGCGGCGGGGTGACCCTGCACGGCGGCCCCGACGGCTTCGCCCACCGGATCTGGGCCGCCGAGGAGGCACCCGGCGGCGTCCGCCTACGCCTGCACAGCCCCGACGGCGACCAGGGCTTCCCCGGCGCCCTGGACGTCCAGGTCACCTACACCCTGGCCGAGGACCGCCTCACCATCGACTACCGGGCCACCACCAACCGCCCCACCGTGGTCAACCTCACCAACCACGCGTACGTCAACCTGGGCGGCGAGGGCAGCGGCGACGTCCTCGGCCACCTGCTCACCCTGGACGCCGACGAGTACACCCCGGTCGACGAACGCCTGATCCCGTACGGGCCGTACGAACCGGTGGCCGGGACGCCGTTCGACTTCACCACCGCCCGCCCGATCGGCAAGGGCATCCACGACAGCCACGCCCAGCTGCTCGGTGGCGGCTACGACCACAACTGGGTGCTCAGGCCCCGGCCGGGTGACGGCACGCCAACCCGCGCGGCCTTCCTGGAGGACCCGGTCAGCGGCCGCACCCTGGAGGTGCTCACCACCGAACCGGGCATCCAGGTCTACACCGCCAACACCTTCCACGGTGCGGTCACCGGCGCGAGCGGCGTCGCGTACGGGCCGTACGCGGGCGTCGCCCTGGAGACCCAGCACCACCCGGACTCCCCGCACCAGCCCTCGTACCCGTCCACCGAGCTGCGCCCCGGCGAGGAGTTCCGCTCGACCACGGTGCTGCGGCTCGGCGTCGCCCGGTAGCGGCCGGCGCCCCCGGGGCGTGGCCTGCCGGGTCCGGCCGGGGCATTCATACCGCCAGCTCAGCGCCGTAGTATTGGCTGAATGGAGAGCTCGGACCCCGGTGTGCACAAGGCCCTTGCGGTGCCCGCGCGGCGGGCGCTGCTGGCGGCGCTGACGGATGCGGCCGAGCCACTGGACAACCGGCGGCTGTCCGAGCTGGTCGGGCAGCACATCACCACGGTGCGCCACCACCTCACCGCACTGGTCGAGGCCGGGCTGGTCGAGGTGCGCCAGGAGGAGCCGACGGGTGGGCGCGGCCGTCCCCGGCTGCTGTACGCGGCGGCGCCCGAACGGGCGCAGCTGGCCGCCTACCGCACGCTGGTGGAGGTGCTGGCCACGGGGTTCGGCGACAGCCGGGCCGAGCGGGCACGACGGGCTGGGGAGGCCGGGCGGAGCTGGGGCGCCACCGAGGCGGGCACGGACGGCTCGCTGACCGAGCAGGTGCTGGCGGCCGCCGACGTCTGGGGCTTCGAGCCGGAACTGCGCGCCGGGGGCGGGGTGGGCGGTGGCGAGGTGCTGCTGCACGGCTGCCCGTTCCAGCACAACGCGGAGCGCCACCCCGAGGTGGTCTGCTCGGTGCACCAGGGTCTGCTGAACGCCATGGCGGAGCGCGCCGGGCAGCCCGGCGCGCTCCGCCTGCACCCCTTCGTCGGCCCCCGGGTCTGCAGTATCTCGATCACCCGGCACCGGGACTGACGCCTCGTCAGTTGCCGGAGGCGAGCCAGAGGTCGGGGCCGAACACCTCATAGTGGATCGCCTGGGCGGGCACACCGCGCCGCAGCAGCTCGGCCCGCGCCGCGCGCATGAAGGGCAGCGGCCCGCACAGGTAGGCGCGGACACCCTCCGGTATCTCGATCTGCGCCAGGTCGACCCGGCCGGTCCGGGTCCCGGTGTCGGCCGGTGCCGCGCCGTCCTGGGCGGGCTGCTCGTACCAGCGGTGCAGCGCGGCCTCGGGCAGGGCCCGGACCAGGGTCTGCACCTGCTCGGCGTGGGCGTGGTCGGCGAGCGAGCGGTCGCCGTGCACCACGGTGACCGGCCGCTCGGGGCCGGTGACCGCGAGGTGGTGGAGCATGCCGATCATCGGGGTGCAGCCGATCCCAGCGGAGGCGAGCAGCAGCGGCTCGGTGCCCTCGGCCAGGGTGAGGTCGCCGGCCGGCCGGGAGACGGTCAGTACGTCGCCGGCCTGCACGTGGTCGTGCAGCCGGGTGGAGACCTCGCCCTCGGGGGTGCCGCCGCCGTGCACCCGCTTGACGGTGATCCGCCAGTGGGCGCCGCCGGGCGCGGTGGAGAGGCTGTACTGGCGGATCTGCCGGGCGCCGTCGGCGACCCGGACGGCGACGCTGACGTACTGGCCGGGGCGGAAGGCGGGTGCGGGGCCGCCGTCGGCCGGGCGGAGGGTGAAGGAGACGGCGTCGCGGGACTCCCGGGTCCGGGCGACCACGGTCATCTCCTGCCAGGTCTGGCCCGGTGCGACGCCCGCCTCGGCATACAACTTGGCCTCCAGGGCGATGAGTTCGCCGGCCATCAGCCAGTAGACCTCGTCCCAGGCGGCAGCCACCCCGGGGGTGACGGCCTCGCCCAGCACCTCGACGATCGCACCGAAGAGGTACTTGTGCACGATCTCGTACTGGTCCTCGGTGATGCCCAGGGAGATGTGCTTGTGGGCGATCCGGGCCAGCATCGCGCCCGGCCGGACCTCCGGCTGCTCGACCAGCAGGGTCGCGTACGCGGCGATCGCCCCGGCCAGTGCCCTGGGCTGCTCGCCGGCCGCCTGGTTGCCGCGGTTGAAGAGGTCGCGCTCCAGCTCGGGGTGGTCGGCGAACATCCGGCCGTAGAACAGCGTGGTGATCTCGCCGATGGCGGCGCCGACCACGGGCAGGGTGGCGCGGACGGTCGCGGTCGATTCAGGGGAGAGCACGGCTTCCTCCAACGCGGTCTGACGGATCTGGCTGCGGTTCGGCAGCGCCGTCAATATATCGGATGCTCATCCTTTTAAATGTAGGTGGGTCGTCGCCGATGCCTTGCAGGATGCCTTGCGGCGTGCGGAATACGGACCAATCGGACAATTGCCGGGACGATGGCCGCAGATCGACTACCTTGCGGCAACGTGGAGGACACGCGGGCGTAACGATCGCAGGATCTTGCAGAAACTTGCTGCAAGGCCTTTCCGTGGCGATTGCGCGCCTGTTACGTTCCTGCCCAAGCCCGACGGCCGCAACGGCGCAGTCGGCATGGGACAGCCATTATGCGCGTTCCCTCCACCATCTCGGGCACCCCCACCTCTAGGAGTTCTCATGCGGCGTGGCATCGCGGCCTCCGCCCTCGTTGCGGCCCTCGCGGTCTCGACTGCAGCCTGCGGCAGCAGCGGCGGCTCAGCATCGGACGGCAAGGCCGACGGCCCTGTCACGATCACCTACTGGGACACCTCCAACGCCACCAACGAGGCGCCGAACTACCAGGCGCTGGTCGACAAGTTCCAGGCCGCGAACCCCAACATCAAGGTCAAGTTCGTCAACGTGCCGTTCGACCAGGCGCAGAACAAGCTGCAGACCGCGATGGGCGCCAAGGGTGCGCCGGACGTCTTCCGCTCCGAGGTCGGCTGGACCGCCGCCTTCGCCAAGGCCGGGTTCCTGGAGCCGCTGGACGGCACGGACGCCGCCAAGGACACCTCCGCCTTCCAGCCCAGCCTGATCAAGCAGGCCACCTTCGAGGGCAAGCTGTACGGCGTGCCGCTGGTCACCGACACCCTCGGCCTGCTCTACAACAAGGACCTGTTCGCCAAGGCCGGGATCGCCAAGGCCCCCGCCAGCTGGGACGAGCTGAAGGCCGACGCCGCCCAGATCAAGGACAAGACCGGTGCGGACGGCCTGTTCATGCGGGCCGGCGACGGCTACTACCTGATGCCGTTCCTCTACGGCGAGGGCACCAACATGGTGGATGCCGCCGGCAAGAAGATCACCATCAACTCGCCCGAGGCCGCCAAGGCCGTCGAGACCTACAAGTCGATGTTCACCTCGCCCGGCACCGTCAAGGCCGACGTGACCACCGACGCGTACGCGCACATGATGGACGCCTTCAACAACGGCAAGGCCGCGATGATCATCCAGGGCCCCTGGGAGATCACCAACATCTACAAGGGCGCCGCCTTCGCCGACAAGAACAACCTCGGCATCGCCGCCGTCCCGGCCGGCTCCACCGGCAAGGCCGGCGCCCCGACCGGCGGCCACAACGTCTCGGTCTACGCCGGGTCCGACGCCGCCCACAAGGCCGCGGGCGAGAAGCTGGCCGCCTTCCTGACCTCCGCCGAGAGCCAGACCTTCCTCGCGCAGAAGAACTCCACCCTGCCGACCCGCGCCGACGCGTACACCGCCGAGGTCAAGAAGGACCCGGGCATCACCGGCTTCCAGGCGATCCTCCCGGTCGCCCAGCCGCGTCCCGAACTGCCGGAGTACAGCTCGCTGTTCACCCCGCTCGGCACCGACCTGGTGAAGATCGCCCAGGACCAGGCCGGCACCCAGGCCGGCCTGGACAGCGCCGCCACCGACTTCGCCAAGCTGCTCCCCGGCTTCAGCAAGTAAGTCCCCAGCCGCCCGGCCCGCCGCCCTACCGGCGGGCCGGGCGGCCTCCCGTATGCACAGCAGTCGCCGCAGCGAGGCGGCGGACCTCTCGAGAAGGTGTCAAAGATGGCAGTCGCCGTGCAGGGCGCTCCCAGCCAAGGCAGTCGCGACGGCGAACCGCGGCCCGGCCTCGTCCAGCGCCTCAAGCTCTCGTACAGCAGGCACTGGTACGCCTACGCGATGGTCGCGCCGGTGGTCGTCGTGCTCGGCGTGCTCGTCGGCTACCCGCTGGGGCGCGGCATCTACCTGACCCTCACCAATGCCAACAGCCTCAACGTGGGACGCCAGATCGGCGTCAACCACATCCCCGACAGCTTCGACTTCGTCGGCCTGCACAACTACGCCGACGTGCTGTGGGGCCCCGGCTCCTACGACCGCTTCTGGTCGCACCTGATCTGGACGGTCCTGTGGACGGTCCTCTGCGTCACCCTGCACTACTCGCTGGGCCTGGGCCTGGCCATGCTGCTGAACCAGAAGCTGCGCGGCCGCACCACCTACCGGATGCTGCTGATCCTGCCCTGGGCCGTGCCCACCTTCGTCACCGTCTTCTCCTGGCGGCTGATGCTCTCCGACAGCGGAGTGGTCAACAGCGCGCTCGGCTTCCTGCACCTGCCGCAGCCGTCCTGGCTCAGCGACCCGCTCGCCTCCAAGGCCGCCGCCGTCATCGTCAACACCTGGTGCGGCGTGCCGTTCATGATGGTCTCGCTGCTCGGCGGCCTGCAGTCGATCCCGGCCGAGCTCTACGAGGCGGCCGAGATGGACGGCGCCACGCCCTGGCAGCGCTTCCGCTACGTCACCCTGCCCGGGCTGCGCACCGTCAGCAGCACCGTCGTCCTGCTCGGCGTGATCTGGACCTTCAACCAGTTCGCCATCATCTTCCTGCTGCTGGGCAACGGATCGCCGGACGCCCAGATCCTGGTCACCTGGGCCTACCGCCTCGGCTTCGGCCAACAGCCCCGCGCCTACGCCGAATCGGCCACCTACGGGGTGCTGCTGCTCTCCATCCTGGTCGTCTTCACGAGCTTCTACCGTCGCTGGCAGGTCCGCACCGAGGAGAACGCCTGATGGCGCGGAGCGGCGCAGTCACCCCACCGACCACGACGAGGCAGGCCAGCGAATGAGCGTCAGCACCGAACTCCCCACCCCCGTCCCGCAGGCCCAGCCGCCGGCCGCGCCCCGCCGGAGGGCGCGCGGCGAGCGCGGACCGGCCCTGAGCGCGCTGCTCCACGGACTGCTCACCGTGGCCTCGCTGATCGCGCTCTTCCCGGTGCTGTGGATCGCCTGGATCTCGCTCGGCCCGGACAAGACCGACTACCTGCACCCGGGGCAGATCTTCGACAGGATGAGCCTCGGCAACTACGGCTTCGTGCTCCAGCACACCGATTTCCTCACCTGGTTCGGCAACTCCATGCTGGTCGCGATCGGCACCACGGTCTTCGCCGTCCTGGTCGCCGCCACCACCGGCTACGCGGTCTCCCGGATGCGCTTCCCCGGCCACCGCCAGCTGATGTGGACACTGCTGCTCACCCAGATGTTCCCGATCGCCGTGGTGATCGTGCCGATGTACACCATCCTGTCCAGCCTCGACCTGCTGGACAGCTACCTCGGCCTGATCCTCACCTACTCGGGCACCATCGTCCCGTACTGCGCCTGGCTGATGAAGGGCTACTTCGACACCATCCCGGTGGAGATCGACGAGGCCGGCCGGGTGGACGGACTGTCCCCGTTCGGCACCTTCTGGCGGCTGATCATGCCGCTGGCCCGGCCGGGACTGGCGGTCGCCGCCTTCTACTCCTTCCTCACCGCCTGGGCCGAGGTGCCGTTCGCCTCGACCTTCATGCTCAGCTCCGACAAGTACACGCTGGCGGTGGGCCTGCAGAGCTACATCAGCGAGCACGACGCGCAGTGGCACCTGATGGCCGCCACCTCGGTGCTGATCGCGCTGCCCGCCGCGCTGTTCTTCTACCTGGTCCAGAAGCACCTGGTCACCGGTCTGACCGCCGGTGCCGCGAAGTCCTGACCAGCAACGTTCCCCGAAGCAACCGTTTCCTCAAAGGATGACTTGTCCGATGACCCAGAACCTGGCCGACACCTCCCGGCCCGCCGCAGCGCCGATCGCCGCGAACGCCGGTGCGACCAGAGGCTGGTGGCGCGATGCGGTCATCTACCAGGTGTACCCGCGCAGCTTCGCCGACTCCAACGGTGACGGCATGGGCGACCTGCCCGGTATCCGCAGCCGCCTGCCGTACCTGCGCGACCTCGGGGTGGACGCCGTCTGGCTCTCGCCGTTCTACGCCTCGCCGCAGGCCGACGCCGGGTACGACGTGGCGGACTACCGTGCGGTGGACCCGATGTTCGGCAGCCTGCTGGACGCCGACGCGCTGATCCGCGACGCCCACCAGCTGGGCCTGCGGATCATCGTGGACCTGGTCCCCAACCACTCCTCCGACCAGCACGAGTGGTTCCAGCGCGCGCTGCGCGACGGCCCCGCCTCCCCGCTGCGCGACCGCTACCACTTCCGCCCCGGCAAGGGCGAGAACGGTGAACTGCCGCCCAACGACTGGGAGTCCATCTTCGGCGGCCCGGCCTGGACCCGCAGCACCGACCCCGACGGCACCCCGGGCGACTGGTACCTGCACCTCTTCGCCCCCGAGCAGCCCGACTTCAACTGGGAGAACGCGGCCGTCGCCGACGAGTTCCGCTCCATCCTGCGGTTCTGGCTGGACATGGGCGTGGACGGCTTCCGGATCGACGTCGCGCACGGCCTGGTCAAGGCCCAGGGACTGCCCGACATAGGCGGCAGCGACCAGCTCAAGCTGCTGGGCAACGACGTGATGCCGTTCTTCGACCAGGACGGCGTGCACGAGATCTACCGCTCCTGGCGCCGGATCCTCGACGAGTACCCGGGCCAGCGGATCGGCGTCGCCGAGGCCTGGACCCCGACCGTCCAGCGCACCGCCAACTACGTCCGCCCCGACGAGCTGCACCAGGCCTTCAACTTCCAGTACCTGGGCACCTACTGGGACGCCGCCGCGCTGCGCGAGGTCATCGACGTCTCGCTGGACTCGATGCGCCCGGTCGACGCCCCCACCACCTGGGTGCTCTCCAACCACGACGTCACCCGGCACGCCACCCGCTTCGGCAACCCGCCCGGCGGCACCCAGATCCGCACCGCCGGCGACCGCGAACTCGGCCTGCGGCGCGCCCGCGCCGCCACCCTGCTGATGCTCGCACTGCCCGGTTCCGCCTACCTCTACCAGGGCGAGGAGCTCGGCCTGCCGGACGTCACCGACCTGCCCGACGAGGTCCGCCAGGACCCGTCGTTCTTCCGCCAGGCCGGCCAGGACGGCTTCCGGGACGGCTGCCGGGTGCCGATCCCGTGGTCCGGCACCGAGGCCCCGTACGGCTTCGGCCCCACCGCGGGCGGCCCCAGCTGGCTGCCGCAGCCCGCCGAGTGGGCCGAGTTGAGCGTCGAGGCGCAGACCGGCGACCCGACCTCCACCCTGGAGCTCTACCGCTCCGCCCTCGCCGTCCGCCGGGCAACGCCCGCCCTCGGCGCGGGCAGCGAGGTGACCTGGCTGGACGGACCCGAGGGCACGCTGACCTTCCGCCGGGACAGCGTCGAGGGCTCCTTCGTCTGCACCGTGAACACCACCGGCGAGCAGGTCCTGCTCGGCGCACCCGGCCGGGTGCTGCTGTCCTCCGCCGGGAGCGTCGAGGTGAACGCCGGAGAAGCGGTGCTGGAAGCGGACAGCACCGTGTGGTGGGCGGTCTGAGATGGTTGCAATAGGCTCTGGGGTCGTGACTACGGCGCGACTCTCGGACATCGCGGCGCAGGCGGGGGTCAGCGAAGCCACCGTCAGCCGCGTCCTCAACGGCAAGGCGGGCGTCTCCGCCACCACACGGCAGACCGTGCTGGCGGCGCTCGACGTGCTCGGCTACGAGCGGCCGACCCGGCTGCGCCAGCGCAGTGCGGGCCTGATCGGCCTGATCACCCCCGAGTTGAGCAACCCGATCTTCCCCGCGCTGGCCCAGGTGATCGAGCAGGTGCTCAGCCGCCACGGGTACACCCCGGTGCTGTGCACCCAGACGCCCGGCGGGTCCACCGAGGACGAACTGGTCGAGATGCTGGTCGACCGGGGTGTCGCGGGCATCGTCTTCGTCTCCGGACTGCACGCCGACACCACCGCCGACCACGACCGGTACGCCAAGCTGACTGGGCGTCAGGTCCCGTTCGTGCTGATCAACGGCTACAGCGAGAAGATCGCCGCGCCGTTCATCTCGCCGGACGACCGGGCCGCGATGTGGATGGCCGTGCAGCACCTGGTCGAGCTCGGCCACGAGAAGATCGGCCTGGCCGTCGGCCAGCGCCGGTACGTCCCGGTGCTGCGCAAGATCGAGGGCTTCACGGCAGCCGTCCGGGAACTGCTCGGCCGGACCCCCGAGGAGGCCGAGGCCCTGGTCCACCACACGCTGTTCAGCGTGGAGGGCGGGCACGCGGCCGCGGGCGCCCTGCTCGACCAGGGCTGCACCGCGATCGTCTGCGGCAGCGACATGATGGCGCTCGGCGCGATCCGCGCGGTCCGCCAGCGCGGCCTGTCGGTGCCGCAGGACATCTCGGTGGTCGGCTTCGACGACTCGCCGCTGATCGCCTTCACCGAGCCGCCGCTGACCACCATCCGCCAGCCGGTCGAGGCGATGGCCACGGCCGCGGTGGACGCCCTGCTGGAGGAGGTCGGCGGAAACCCCGGGCAGCGCGCCGAGTTCATGTTCCAGCCGGAACTGGTGATGCGCGGCTCCACCGGGGCCAGGGCGCACTGACACCGCCCGCCACCGGGCACAGCCCGTAGTCCACGTCGGCCCGCCGGGTTCTGCCCGGCGGGCCGACGCGCTGTTGCTCCGGGGTACGCCGCCGTCGCCCGGATGGAGCAGTACCGGCCCGGGAGCGTCCGGCCGGTCCCCGGGCCCGCCCGCCCTCCCGCAGGCGCTGTGGACCCCCGTCCCGGGCTGCACGCGGGGTCGCCTGTTGCCAGCATCGAGCCATGAGAGCTGGTCGGGCGGATCGAGTGGATCGGACGGGGGAGCGCGAGGCGTGGCCGATCTGGCGCAGACGGCTGCTGCTCGGCGGGGGACTGCTGGTGCTCGGCGTGGTCGCCTACTTCGTCTGGGCCGCGACCATCCCGCGCTGGTGGTCGCAGCGGGTGGGCGACATGGTGAACGGGCACCTGGGCACGGGACTGCTGCTGGGACTCGTCTTCGGGATCTGCTTCACGCTCCTGCCGCTGCTGGCGGCCTGGGCCGGACTGCACCGGCGGCGGCCGTGGAAGGCGGCGGTCGCCTGGCTGGTCCTGGCGGTGGTGCTCGCGCTGCCGAACCTCTGGACGCTGAGCGTCGTGGTGGGGAGCGGCAGCGGCGCACACGCCGGGCAGCGCGTCATGGACGTCAAGGCGCCCTGGTTCCGCGGCGCGACCCTGATCGGCGTGATCATCGCGGCGGCGGTCTTCGCGGGGCTCCTGGTCTTCACCCGCGCCCGCTGGCCGCGCCGGGACAAGAAACCCGGCAAGGAGCACGGCGAGGCCCCCGGCAAGGAGGAGTGACCGCTGCTCAGCCCTCCTCGGCGGTGGACGTGCGCGGATCGACCCGGTGGGCGTCGGCGGCGTCCGCCGTGCGGGCCTCGGTACGGCGGCCGGTGGCCAGGTAGTCGCGGACGATCAACTCCACCGCGTCCTGCGGACTCCTGGTGCCGGACAGCAGCATGACCTCGATCGCCAGATCTCTGTCGAGGCTGATGGTGACCTTCGCCATGGTGGCTCCCCTCCCGATGGGCGCACCCACGGGCTCCAGGGGCACGGGCGGCCGCAGGGCCAGCCCGCTGCCCAGGCGCACCGCGCAGGTCCGCGGGCGAACGTCCGGCCGGGCGCGGCCCCGCGGCCCGCGGTCCGGAACGGGCAAGGCCGCTGCCCCCGGCGCCGACCAGAGCACCGGGAGCAGCGGCCTTGCCGCGGGGACCGTCAGACGCGGCCGGCGAAGTCCGGGGCGTAGTTGGCGATGGTCTCGATCTTCACGCCCGCCTTCGGGTTGGCGGCCTCGACGTACTTGCCGTCGCCGATGTAGATGGCGACGTGGTAGACACCCGAGTTGCTGCCGTTGTTGGACCAGAACAGCAGGTCGCCCGGCTGCAGGCTGTCCAGCGAGACGCGGCTGGCGACGTCGGCCTGGTCGGCGGCGACGCGCGGCAGCGAGATGCCGGCCTGGCGGAACGCGGCCTGGGTCAGGCCGGAGCAGTCCCAGCCACCGTCGCTGCTGCCGCCGTAGACGTACGCCTGGCCGACCTTGGAGAGCGCGAAGTTGATCGCGGCGGCCTTGCTGCCGGTCGCGGCCGGAGCCGCGGCCGGGGCGGCGGGCTTGGCAGCCGGCTTGGCGGCGGGGGCCGGGGCAGCGGGCTTCGGCGCGGCGGCCGGGGCGGCAGCGGCGGCGCCACCGAGGGCCAGCTGCTGGCCCGGGTAGATGACGTCAGGGCCGCTGGTCAGCAGCGACTTGTTGAGGTCGTACAGCTTCTGCCAGCCGCCCTCGACGCTGTTCTTCTGGGCGATGGCCGAGAGCCAGTCGCCCTCCACCACGGTGTACTTGGCGCTGTCCGCGGTCGGCGCGGCAGCCGGGGCGGCGGGCTTGGCAGCCGGCTTGGCGGCGGGGGCCGGGGCAGCGGCCTTCGGCGCGGCGGCCGGGGCGGCAGCGGCGGCGGTGTCGACCTGGGCGGGGGTGCCGCCCTTGGTCAGGCCGGCCTTCACCGAGCAGACCGGCCAGGCGCCGGGGCCCTGCGAGGCGAGGACCTTCTCGGCGACGGCGATCTGCTGGTCCTTGGTCGCCTGGTTGGCCTGCGCGGCGTACTGGGTGCCACCGAAGGCGGCCCAGGTGGAGGAGGTGAACTGGAGGCCGCCGTAGAAGCCGTTGCCGGTGTTGATGCTCCAGTTGCCGCTGCTCTCGCACTGGGCGACCTTGTCCCAGGTGGCGACCGAGGCCGCGGAGGCGCCGGCGGCGGTGAGGGCGGGGATCGAGAGGCCGAGGCCGACCACACCGGTGGCGGCGATCAGGCGGCGGGCACGCTTGTTGGCGTTGATGGGCAGCATGAAGATGCGTTCCTCTCCCACGCCTGCGAGGTGAGCTGTCGGATTCGGGCTGGAGTTGCCCGGCCGTGCTGTGCACGGCTTCACCCCTAGCCCGGAGTCGGTCACTTCTGACCGGCTCTCGGGCGACTTACCTGGTTCCCCCGCCCCTGCCGTAGGTGCGTTCTGCGGTGCCAGCTGCTCCGGCGGCAGGACTCGGCGTTCCGGAAGAGCTGGGTCCGTGTGTCAACGAACGGGGAGCACGTTAAGCAGACTTAAGTTGAAACCGCAAACATCTGTGAGATCGCTCACAGATCATTTGCCAGCCCCTCAAGATCGAATACGAATGGACATTTCCCGGAATCCGATGGGCCCCTTTCAGGACCCCCGTACGGCTGGCGATCTGCCTGCCTTTCAGATGATGCGGTGGCATTTTCAGCGAATCGGGCCGCCATTTGTGAAGGTTTTGAAAAGCCCGGCCCATCATGGGGAACGAGGTCAACGCGGCCGGGCGGAAGGGGTGGTGATGAATGTCCGAATTGTTCGCCAATGGGGCAAACGTCGCCCGAGGTGCGCCGACTCGGGGCGGAGCCGGCCGGGGCGGTGTGCGATCCGCAGGGATCCCGCGCCACCTGACCCGCCAGTGACGGCCACAGCGCCGCGGCCGACAGGCGCCCCGGGAACCGCCCCGCGGTCCGCAGGCCCGGTTCGGGCTGTCGGGGAGGCGGCGAGGGCCCGGAAACGCCGAGAGACCCCTCGGAGGGGGCCTCTCGGGTGGATCCGGTGTGCGTTCAGCCGGTCGGCTGCTCCTCGGTGGCGACCGGGGACTCACCCGGCGCCGGGAGGTTGAGGGCGGCCAGGTAGGTCGAGGCGATCAGCTGACCGACGGTCGGGTACGTGCCGAGCGGGGCGGCACTCGGGCAGCCGGTCTCCTCGGCGGCCGCAGCCAGCAGCTCGGGATCGGCCTCCGGGCCGATGACCAGCGGGGCCAGCGCGGGGCGCTGCGAGCCGGTGGCCTTCAGGTGCTCGACCGCGGCGGCCACCGAGCCGGGCACGTCCAGGGCGGCGGCCACCACGGGCACCGCGAGGCGGGCGGCCAGCAGCACGCCGGTGATTCCGGCCGCGGCGGCGGCCTCCTCACCGCCGACGGTGGTCAGCACCACGCCGTCGGCCGCCGTGGTGATGGCGAACAGCCGGGCCCGGTCGGCGCGGGCCAGACCGGCCTCGGAGAGCCGTACGTGCACCGCCTCGGCCAGTAGCGGGTGCGGGCCGAGCACGTCGGTGACGGCCGCCCCGGTCTCGTCGGCCAGCCGGTGCAGGTCCGTCAGGAACGCGTGCGGGCCGGACAGCAGTGGGATCACGACGGGCGTCGGCAGACCGGCCGCGGCGGCCTGGGCGAGTACCCCGGCCACGGTCGGGGCGGCCTGGTCGGCGCCCGCTGCGGCGTGCGGGTCGGCACTGTCGCCGACCAGGTAGCCGGCGGCGGTCTCGATGCCCGGCTGCTCGCCGCGCACGATGGACAGCAGCTCCTCGACGATCGGGCTCGCCTCCGGGCCGGCTGCGGCCGGGACGGCCAGCACCAGCGCCGGAGAGCCGGCCGGGACCTCGGGGCGCTCGGGACGGCGGTGGCGCCCCCGCGCACGGGAGCCTGGAGTGCGGACGGGCAGTGGCGCGCCCGGGATGGCTGCGGTGCTCATGGCGGAGATCGTAGGACATTCGGCAGGCAGGGCTGTATCCGGATCCCGAGAGTTGCCACCAAACCTGCCAGTAATCCGGACAATTACCACCAAATTACCCAATCCTTGCTGACGAACTGTCGCATCCTGCAACCAAAAGGCCGTCAGCCGCCGTCCTGGGTGACGTGCCTCACAGGCGCTCCCGGGTGACGGATCGTGAGCCTGGCGCGGGGCTCATGAAGATCAACACGGTGGCGCGGGCCCGGTACGGGCAGTCATCGAACAGTCTCCGATTCGCCGGACTATGTCCGCTTACGTTCCGTCAGACCCGGTTGAGCGGACTGGGAGGCGCACATTCCGACACGCCCGCCTTGCACGGGCAATGTCCCGTGCTGATGCACGTGCACTGGAGCTATCATCACGTCAAGTGAGGCGTTAAGCCTGGCAGGTCGGGAGAATTCGGTGCAGGAGATGCAGGGAACGTACAACGGCATGGCGGCTGCGGACCTCGAAGGCGTGGTCTGGCAGAAGAGCCGGCACAGCAATTCGCAGGGCAACTGCGTCGAGTTCGCCGCTCTGCCGGGCGGTGAAGTGGCGATGCGCAACTCGCGCTTTCCCGAGGGTCCGGCGCTGATCTACACCCGGGCCGAGATCACGGCGATGCTGCTCGGCGTGAAGGACGGGGAGTTCGACCATCTGACGGGTTGAGCCATCCTCAACTCTGCTGCACACAGGCCGTCGTGGGACGCATGCCACGACGGCCTTCATCGTCCTCGCAGCCGTTCACGGCGGTGGCCGGGCTCGCGCAGGTCGGGCCGTGCCGTCGGGTCGCAGCTGTCGGCTCGGCGTCTTCCGGCCGGTGTGCCGGGGGCGGGCGGGGGCCCGGGATCCGCACGGTGGCTCGGCCGTGGGCATCGGCTCGGCTGCGGACGGCCGTCCGGCAGTGGACGGCTGATCCCCGGTGGACGCCCGGTCGGCAGGGACGGGCTGCTCAGGCGGAGCGGCGGTGCCGGCCGGCGGGGGCCTCCACCGGCCCGGGGCCGGCCTCGAACATGGCCCAGACCACCTTGCCCGCGCCCGCCAGCGGGTGCCAGCCCCAGGAGCGGCTGAAGGAGTCGACCAGGTGCAGGCCCCGGCCGGACTCGGCGACGAAGTCGGGCTCGCGGGCGACCGGTCCGGTGCTGCTCGGGTCGCTGACCGCGCAGACCACCTGCGCCTCCCGGTGCACCAGGCTTATTCGGATCGGCAGGAACTCGTCCGAACCCTGCAGCGTGCCGGGCCGCCTCGGCGGGTGGCCGGCGGTGGCGGGGGAGCACTCGTCCCGCCGGGCACCGAGGGCGTGCCGCAGCGCGTTGGTCACCAACTCGGAGGCGACCAGGGAGACATCGTCGAACAGATCGCCAAGGCCCCAGCCGTGCAGAGTCGATCTGGCGAACTCACGGGCGGTTCTGACGGCCTCGAAGCGTGGCGCGAGCGTACAGGTGACCACGTGGGGGTCGGCCAGGACAGCCGTACCGGTGCTCATGAAGAGCTCCTCCCATAAGGGGGCGGACACGGCTGGACCCGTGGGGGTCATGCCGGTCACCTCCGACTCGCTCGGCCGCGCGCCAGCCTCCTCGACGGCCCATACGCGCGCACGCAAGCCCGGCCGTGCGATGGCGCGGCCAAGCGGGTGTGCGGTTTCGCGCGAGGGGTCGAACGCGGAGCCCGCGGGATTGCCAGGGATGTGCAGGTGCACGTGCACCATGGTCCTCTGCGCTCACTGCAGATGCAAGAGTCGATTCACGTGCAGTCGCACTATTGGCATATGCAAGCGCCGGATGCACGTGCATCATGGTGTTCCGATGCAGAACTGATAGATCGTTCTGCCAGTACCGGCACCCTGAGCGCTCAACTGATGGCAGACTGTGCCCTGTTTGCCCTAGGTGGAGGTTTCGACGGCATGACCGCAGTTCAGCCCAACGGTGGCTCGATGGTGCGCCGCATCCTCCTCGGCTCCCAGCTGCGCAGGCTGCGTGAGGGACACGGCATCACCCGCGAGGACGCCGGTTACCAGATCCGCGCCTCCGAGTCGAAGATCAGCCGCATGGAACTCGGCCGCGTCAGTTTCAAGGAGCGCGACGTGGCCGACCTGCTGACCCTCTACGGCGTGCACGACGGCACCGAGCGCGAGGCACTGCTCGGCCTGGTCCGCGAAGCCAACAAGCCGGGCTGGTGGCACAGTTACAACGACGTGCTGCCCGGCTGGTTCCAGACCTACGTCGGCCTCGAGGAGGCCGCGGCGCTGATCCGCACCTACGAGGTGCAGTTCATCCCCGGCCTGCTCCAGTCCGAGGAGTACGCGCGCGCCGTCTTCGCCCAGACCCGGCCCGTCCTCAGCCACGAGGAGCTGGAGCGCCGGCTCAGCCTCCGGATGCGCCGCCAGAAGCTGCTGACCGAAGGCCAGAGCCCCCGCCTGTGGGCGGTCATCGACGAGGCCGCACTGCGCCGCCCGGTCGGTGGCCCGGCCGTGATGCGCGCCCAGGTCCAGTATCTGATCGACGTGGCCGAGAGTTCCAACGTGGTGATCCAGGTGATGCCGTTCCGCTTCGGCGCCCATGCCGGTGAGAGCGGTGCGTTCAGCATCCTGCGCTTCCCTGAACAGGACCTGGCCGACGTGGTCTACCTGGAACAACTCACCAGCGCGCTCTACCTCGACAAGCGCGACGACGTCGACGCCTACGTCCAGGTCATGGAACGCCTCTGCGTCGACAGCCTGACGCCCGACCAGACCATCGACCTCTTCAAGTCGATCCTCACCGACCACTGAGCCGGGCCGGGCAGGCCCGTCGGGGCCGGGTGAAGCACCGCGGACGGACCGGACCGCCCGCGCGGCCCCACCTCCGTGTCCGCGCACCCCGGCCGCTCAGGTCCTGACCGACGGTTGCGGCCGGGGCGGGGCCTGCGGCTGCGGCGGTACGCCCAACTCCCAGGCCAGCCCGTAGCGGGCGAACAGATCGGCCCGGATCGGCGCCAGCGGCAGTGTCGCGTCCGGCAGCAGGACGCCGATGCAGCCGCCCATCAGCGCGCTGCGCAGCACCGCGTGCTCCGCGGCCGGGTCGGCCGCACCCCAGTCCAGCAGCAGCTCCCGCAGGATCGCCCCGAGTTGCTGCTGCTCCGGGTCCTGGACGAACGCGCCCACGTCCGGGTCGAGGATCAGCGCGAGATGTGAGCGCATCACCCGCGGGTGGTCCATCGCCACGCCGAGCACCGCATCGATCGCGCGTGCCAGTCTGGCCTCGGGGCTTGCACCGGTGGGCAGTTGGGCCAGCGCCTCGGCGAGCTCCAGGTGCATCAGCCGGTGGGTGGCGGCCTGCATCAGCAATCGTTTGCCGTCGAAGTAGTACGACAGCAGCCCGCGCGCGAGTCCGGCTCGGGCGGCGATGTCGCCGAGCGTCGTTCCGGCGTATCCGTGCTGGTCCACGAGCTCGACGGTGGCTCGCATGATGCGCCGGCGGGAACGCTGACGCATCTCCTCGTTGACCGATTCCCCGCGAGGTGCCATCGTGACTGCTCCGTACGTTGACTGGCTCCCAGCCAATATACTGGTGGGGTCAGGTCCGCCGTGCCCGAACCCGGGGACATCCGTATCCGGTACGCCCTCGCTGGTCGGGGCCCGGCCGGGCCCGTACGGTGAGCCGACTCCACCAACACGGGGGTTTGGTGGAGTCGGCTCGCACCACTGCCGACCCTGGAAGATCCGGTCTCCCGGCTGCCGGGCCCTCGTCGCTGCGAGTCGCGCAGTAGTCGGTTTCCGCCGCTCCGGCTCTCACCGCTCCACGAGCACCTCGGCCACGGGCGACCGGTCGTAGTCGTAGTCCGGAACCGGGACGGCTGCCGCGGCGGCCCGCTCGCGCCGGCGGTCGAGCACCGTACCGGCCAGCGCCACCAGCAGGCCCACCAGGGAGACGGCGGTGACCAGCAGCAGCGCGGGACGGTAGCCGTCGAGCTGCTCCTGCGGACTCTCGCCGCCGCCGCTTCCGGCGGTGATGACGGCGGTGACCACCGCGAGCACGACGGCGCTGCCCACCTGGACGGCGGTGTTCACCAGCCCGGAGGCCAGGCCCTGTTCGTCGTCCGGGACGCCGTTGGTGGCGGCGATGTTCACCGAGGGGAAGGCGAGCGCGAAGCCCGCGCCGAGCAGCACCATGCTCGGCAGGACGAGCCAGACGTAGCCGCTGTGCTCGTCGAGGCGGAGGAAGAGCGCGAACGCGGCGGTCAGCGCCAGCACCCCGAGCGGAAGCAGCCGGGTGGTGCCGAGGCGGTCGACGATGGCACCCATCCTGGGCGCGGAGAGCGCGACCAGCGCCCCGGCGGGGAGGAAGCCCAGGGCCATGTCCAGCGCGGACCAGTGCAGCAGCCGCTGCAGGTAGAGGGTGGCGATGAACTGGAAGCCCGCGTACGAGCCGATGGCCGTGAACGCGACGATGTTGGCGCGGCTGACGCCGCCGTTGCGGAAGATCCCGAGCCGGACCAGCGGGTGGTCGGTGCGCTGCTCGATCGCCAGGAAGGCGGCCGCCAGCGCGGCGACCACCAGCAGTGACAGCAGCGTCCTGGCACTGGCCCAGCCCGCGCTCTGCGCCTCGGTGACGGTGAAGACGAGCAGCAGCAGCGCACCGGTGCCGGTGATCGCGCCGGCGACGTCGTAGCCGCCCGAGGCGCGCTCGGGGGAGTGCCGGCGGGGGAGCAGCCGGACGGCGGCGACGAGCGCGGCCAGGGCGACCGGTACCGGCATCAGGAAGGTCCAGCGCCAGCCGGCCGAGGTGAGCAGGCCGCTGAGCACCAGGCCGAGCGAGAAGCCGCTGGCGCCGCAGGTGGTGTAGATGCTCAGCGCGCGGTTGCGGGCGGAGCCCTCGGCGAAGGTGGTGGTGATGATCGAGAGCCCGGCCGGCGCGGTGAAGGCGGCCGCGATGCCCTTGAGGAAGCGGGTGGCGATCAGCAGCCCGCCGTCGTCCACCAGTCCGCCGAGCAGCGAGGCGCCGGCGAAGACGGCGAGCGCGATCAGGAAGACCCGGCGGCGTCCCAGCAGGTCGGCCGCCCGGCCGCCGAGCAGCAGCAGCCCCCCGTAGCCGAGGACGTAACCGCTCACCACCCACTGCAGGGCGGAGGTGGACAGGTGCAGGTCGGAGCCGATCGAGGGCAGGGCGACGCCGACCATCGAGACGTCGAGGGAGTCGAGGAACAGGGCTGCGCAGAGGACGATGAGGGTGCCCCACAGGCGTGGGCTCCACCGTTCGTCGCCGTGGACGGACCCGCTGTCGGAGGTCTCGGCCGGGGCGGTGGTCGGGGACGGTTGGGCTGTGGTCATGGGAGGAGAATACGTGCATGTGCAATCAATGCAAGGAGATTTAATGCATCTGCATTAATTGATCGAGCATGTGCTACCGTGGGTGGATGCCCGGACTCGATGCCGTCACCCCCGATGCCCCGGAGGCGAAGCTGGTCGCCGCATGGCGTGACCTGCTGGCCCGCCATGCGGCGGTCTCCACCGCGCTGGAGCGCGAACTGGGAGAGCTGCACGGCCTGGGGATGAGCGACTTCGAGGTGCTGGAGCGGCTCTTCGAGGACGAGCGGCGGGTCGACCACAAGCTGCGGGTCCAGGACCTCGCCCAGACCGTCCACCTGAGCCAGAGCGCGCTCTCCCGGCTGATCGGTCGGCTGGAGAAGGGCGGACTGGTCGAACGGGCGATGTGCGACGCCGACCGCCGGGGGATCTTCGTCACCCTCACCGAGGCCGGGCGCGCCCGCTACACCGCGGCCCGCCCGCTGCACCGCGAGATCCTCGCCCGCACGCTGGCGGACCCGCCCGCTGCGGCGGACTGCGACGCCTGAACGGACTCGCGCGGGCGGTAACGCCTGAGTGGACTCGTGCGCCGCGCTGGCGCCGACGTTTCAGAGCAGTGTGGTCAGTCCCGGTGCGACCGCGAGCAGGACGGCGGCGGCCGGGGCCGCCAGGGCGGCGACGGTCAGCCGCAGCCGGTGGTGCACGGGCAGGCGCGGTTCGCCGGCCAGCAGCCGGTCCACCCGGCGCGGCGACTGGGCCAGTTGCTGGGGCAGGCAGGACCCGAACACCCCGCGGCCGGAGTTGAGTTCGGCGAGGGCGAGGGCCGTGGTCACCCGGCCGTGCCGGCGGGCCGCGCGGTCGTCCGCCGCCAGTTCGACCAACTCGCCGACCTGGTCGCGGAAGGCACTGAAGACACCCACCCCGGGGAACCCGGTGGCCAGCGCCTCGGCGCACTGCGCCAACCAGTGGTGCCTGGCCCGGACATGGCCGCGCTCATGGCTCAGGACGGCGGCCAGCTCGTGGTCGCTCAGCTGCCGCAGCGCCCCCGTGGTCACCACCAGTCGGGCGCCGGGACCCGGCAGGGACCACGCCTCGGGGCGCGCGTTCTCCAGCACCACCAGCCGCTCCCGGCCGTTGCGGACCCGGGGGCTGCCCAGTTCGGCGGGCAACTCGGGTGCCCGGTGGCTGAGTTGGGCGTGCCGGTGGTCGCGCAGCGCGCGCGCCGACCGTACCTCGCGGGTGAACGAGACCGCCGTCCACACCCCGCCGAGCGCGAGCAGCCCGCCGCACAGGCGTCCCCAGCCCTCCGAGCCCGCCAGGCCGTAGGCCGCCTCGACATCCCTCGGCGCCCCGGCGAAGACCAGCTCGCGCAGCTCCGGCAGCGCGGCCGCAGCGGCCAGCAGCAGGCCGAGCACGCAGCACAGCAGGACGGCGACCACCAGGCACTGCCAGGCCCACAGGGCGAGCACCGGTTCTCGCTCGGCCCACCGGGCCCGGGCCAGTCGCCCAGGGGCCACGGTGGCCAGCATCGATCCGAGCAGCAGCAGGCTGAGCAGGGCCGTCATTCGAAGTGCTCCCCCAAGGACGCACGGGAGCGCGGCATCGCGCTGTCCCCAACCTATGCGCTGCCGGGGCCCCGGGGAACGCACTTGCAGCGCAGGTGACCAACACCACTGGGCACCGCCGCGCTGACCACTTGTCAGTGGCGGAGGGCAGAATCCCCGCCATGAACGATGCCGACGCCTCCCGTCTGCCCGTCTCCCTCCTCACCGAGGACGGCGGCCAGCTCGACCGACCGACCGAGGTCGAGCTGCGCGCCCTGCTGGCCCGGATCGGCGGCCCCGGCGACCACTACGTGGTGGCGGAGCGGATACCCGCCGAGCCGCAGGTCTTCCTGCAGACCTGGCGGGAGGCCGACGGCCCCTTCGAGGTCGAGTACCGCGACGGCTCCGCGGACCAGTACGGCGTGCGGGCCACCGACCCCGCCGCCCTGGCCGAGACCTTCCTCGCCTGGGCCGGCGGCGACCCTTCCTGGGCCGCCGCGCACGACTGGCGGCGGCTCGACCTGACCTCCACCCCCGGCCTCACCGAGGAGATCCGCGCCCAGGCCCAGGAGCATGCGCGCACCCTGCTGCGCGGCGGCTTCCTGGACTTCCGGGCGGTGGCCGTGGCGGTCTCGGAGATGTCCGAACCGGGGGAGGGCTTCGTCACCGTCGAGCAGGCCGGACGGATCCTGGGGCCGCTCTGGGACGAGCGGCTCGCCGAACAGGAGTCCTGGCCCGAGGTGACCGACGCCGACCGGCTGGCGCGGGCCTTCGCCACCCTGGAGGACCAGGGCGTCGTGGCTCGGATGAACTTCGCCTGCTGCGGCCGGTGCGGACACGGCGAGATACAGGAGTTCGCCGACGGGCGGGCCCGCGGCTACGTGTTCTTCCACAGCCAGGACACCGATCGCGCCGCCGCGGGTCACGGGCTCTGGCTGGCGTACGGGGCGTACGGGCCGGACCACCGGCAGAGCGGGCGGGACACGGCGATCGGCGCCGAGGTGGTGGCCGCCCTGACGGAGGCCGGCCTGCCCGCGGTCTGGGACGGCTCGCCGGACACCGCCGTCCGGGTCGCCCCGCTCGACTGGCGCAGGCGACTGCCGCAGTAGCCCGCAACCCCGTCGATCCCCGTGCCGGGCCCGGCCGTTCGTGCCGGGCCCGGTACGGGCCGGGCGCTGCCCGCCCGGACGTCACATCGACAGCAGCATCGCGAACATCCCGACACCCATCGCCAGCCGGCAGGCCCGGGACACCCCGTCGGCTGCGGCCGTGCCCGCCGCCATGGTCCCGCCCGCGACGACTGCGCCAGGGACGGAGAGCAGCCGACTGCCGCTCCAGAGCGCGTAGCAGCCGAAGTAGAGCAGCAACGCACCCGTCAGCAACGGCAGTCCGGAGGACGTGCCGTGGTGTGCGTGCTCGTGCGCGCGCGCATCGGCCATGGTGAGCGCCATGTACGCCATGGCGAGCGCTCCGATCCCGTGGTGCAGCCGGTGGGCCCGCAGGGCCGGGCTGCCGGGGCGGAGCGCCGCGACCACCTGGGTGGCGGCGAGCAGCGCGAACGGCCAGCCCCAGAGGGTGCCCGGCCGCAGGGCCATGCCCGCCATGCCGAGGCCCATCAACGCCTCGGCGACGTCCGACTCGTGGGCGGCCCGGCCCCGCCCGGCCCCGCCGTGCGCGCCGCAGGAGGGGCCGGGGCTGCGCAGGCGGGCCAGGCAGTACCCGCTGGAGCCGACGGCCAGTGCGGCCAGCAGCCAGGTGACGAGGGCGGGTCCGTGCATCGGTGCACCTCTCGGCCGGTCACGTGGCCCCCGGTCCCGGTGTACGCCGGCTCCGAGGGCTGTTCACCGTCCACGATCACCGATCAGGGGGGAGGCGCAGCAGGGCGCGCGCGGGGGCGCACTGAGGTGATCAGCCGGACAACTGCCCGCAGGTCAGGCGATCCGACCGTCCCGGCCGTCACCGGTGCCTCTCCCGCGCCGCCTGAACGCAGCCCTGCGACCCCGAGGGGCCCGCATGCCGAAGCGTTCCCGCCTCCGCAGGGTCAGCCCGCGAGCCGTCCGGCCGCGACGATCCGGCTGAGGAACTGTCGGGTGCGCTCCTGCTGTGGGTCGCCGAAGACCTGCTCGGGCGGGCCCTGTTCGAGCACCACGCCGCCGTCGAGGAAGCAGACCTGGTCGGCGACTTCGCGCGCGAAGCCCATCTCGTGGGTGGAGAGCACCATGGTCATGCCCTGCTCCTTGAGGTCCCGGACGACCGCCAGCACCTCGCCGACCAGCTCGGGGTCGAGCGCCGCCGTGATCTCGTCCAGGAGCAGCAGCCGGGGGCCGGTGGCGAGCGCCCGGACGATGGCGACCCGCTGCTGCTGCCCGCCGGACAGCCGGTCGGGGTACTCCTTGGCCTTGGCGGCCAGGCCCAGCCGGTCCAGCAGCTCCCGTGCCCTGGCCTCGGCCTCCGCCTTGGCGACGCCGTGCACCCGGCGCGGGGCGAGCGTGATGTTGTCCAGCACGGTCATGTGCGGGAAGAGGTTGTACGCCTGGAAGACCACGCCGATCCGGCGCCGGACGGCGTCCTGGTCGGCGCGCGGGTCGGTGATCTCCTCGCCGTCGAGGAGGATCGCACCGTCGTCGATCTCCTCCAGCAGGTTGGCGCAGCGCATCAGCGTCGACTTGCCGGAGCCCGAGGCGCCGATCAGCGCGGTCACCGAGTGGGCGGGCACGGCGAGTTCGATGTCGCGCAGCACCACGTGCTCGCCGAAGCTCTTGCGGACGGCCTCCAGCCGCAGCACTGCGTCGTCGGTCGTACCGGTCATACGGTCCCTCCCTGGTGCTGGCGGCGGTTCATCCGGGCCGTCGTCCAGTCGGTGAACCGGGTCATCGGGATGGTCAGCATGATGAAGACCAGTGCCGAGACCAGGTAGGGCGTGTAGTTGAAGGTCTGCGAAGTGATGATCTTCGCGGCGTACACCGCGTCGATCACGCCGCCGATGGAGACCAGGCCGGTGTCTTTCTGAAGCGAGACGAGGTTGTTCAGCAGCGGCGGTACCACCCGCCGGACGGCCTGCGGCAGCACCACGTAGCGCATCGCCTGCGCGTTGCTGAGCCCCAGCGAACGGGCGGCGGCACGCTGGCTGGGGTGCACCGACTGGATCCCGGCGCGGAACACCTCGGAGACGTAGGCGGAGTAGGTGAGCACCAGGGCCGCGCCGCCGAGCAGCAGCGGGTCGGTGGTCACGCCGGTCAGTCGCAGCGCGGGTACGCCGGTGATCATGATCAGCAGGCAGATGATCATCGGCAGGCCGAGGAAGAAGTCCACGTACGCGGTGGCCAGCAGCCGCACCGGCAGGAAGACCGGCCCCTGCAGGGTGCGCAGCAGAGCCAGCAGCAGGCCGAAGAGGAGGATCAACACCCCGCAGACGGCCATCAGTTCGAGGTTGACCCGCAGGCCCCTGAGCACCTCGGGCAGCGCCTGCCAGGCGTAGTGCGCGTTGAAGAAGGTGTCCCGGGTGCGCTCCCAGCCGGGCGAGTTGACGACCACCAGGTAGAGCACCAGCGCGGTGCCGCCGGTGCTGAGGGCGGCGATCAGCGCCGAGCGCCTGGCCCGCTGCCTGCGGTACGTCTCGCGGGCCAGCCGACGGGCGGACGGGCGGTACGGCTCGGCCGCACCGGCCCCGGGCACCCCACCGTCGGCGGACCGCCCGCCGCCGGAGGGCCGCCCGCCCTGCGCCGTACCGGCGGTCACTTGAGCACCGGCGCCGAGACGGCGTCGGACAGCCACTGCTTCTCCAGCCTGGCGAGCGTGCCGTCGGAGCGCAGCGCGTCGACCGCCTGGCTGACACAGCCGGTCAGCGCGCTGCCCTTGTCCAGCACCAGGCCGAACTGCTCGGCGCCGCCGCCCTCCAGCTGCCCGACCACCTTGGCGTCCGTCACCTCGGCGCCGGTGATGTAGAACGCGGTCGGCAGGTCGACCACCAGCGCGTCGATCTGACCGTTCTTCAGCGCGGCCTTCGCCAGGTCGTTGTCGTCGAAGACGGCCGGCCGGGTGCTGGGCCTGATCTGGTCGGTGATGCTCGCCAGGCTCGTGGTGCCGACCTGGGCGCCCAGCTTGGCGCCCTTGAGGTCGGCCAGGCTGCCGGCCGACGCGAACCCGGAGCTCTTCAGCGCCACCACGGCCTGCCGCACGTCGTAGTAGCCCGAGGAGAAGTCGACCGACTTCCTGCGGTCGTCGTTGATCGACACCTGGTTGACGTCGAAGTCGAAGTCCTTGGCGCCCGGCGCGAACGCTTTGTTGAACGGGCTGACCACCCAGCTGACCTTGTCCTTCGGGTAGCCGAGCCGGTCCGCGACGGCGTACGCGACGGCGGACTCGAAGCCGTTCCCGTTCTCCGGCTTGTCGTCGGCGAACCAGGGCGCATAGGCCGGCTTGTCGGTGCCGACGGTCAGCGTGCCCCCCTTCCTGGTCGCCAGCGCACCCTTGGCGCACCCGCCCGCGGCCTGCGCCGAACCGGTACCGGCGGCCGGGGAGGCCGCCTGGCCGGTCTCGGCGTCCTGCGGCGCGCAGGCGGTGAGCACCGAGGCGGCGAGGAGCAATGCGGCGAACGGCGCCAGGCGGGCGACGCGCGAGCCGGAGGCAGGGGTCATGGCAGGACTCCAGGAGAGGGCGAAGAAGGTGGGATCGCGGACGGGCGCCCTCGGGACAACGTGCCCACCGCGCGCGGTGGGCACACCGGAATCCCCCGGTGGCGGCGCCGCAGGGCACGGGGCATGGTCGGCGTACGGCACCGTCTCCGCGGTGCCTCCCGCGCCGGCGTCAGCGGCGACAGCTGCAGCGGTCGTGCGCGTGGCAACAGGAGCACACCCGGAGCAGGTCGCGGTGGCGCTGCGCCACAAGATCCGCCGGGAGCATGGCGGGAGGTTCGCACCCCACCAGGACGCCTGTCCACAACCAGCCGTCAGGTGTCCAGATAGCGGACACCTGACCTGCTGCGTCCGATCGACGACCGACCCCCCCTTGAACAGGAGAACCTTTCGAATCTATGGTGTCTCTGTCGAAATAACTCCTGTCGAAGTGAGTCTCAGATGCAGAATCTTTCGCCAAGGCTCGCTGTGGCGGCCGACCGTCCCGTAGCGTCCCCGGTCCCCCGGCCCTCCGGCCACGCGGCGCACCCCGCCTGGCTCCGGCTCAAGGACGCCGTCGAGGCCCTGCGCCCCCTGCAGTCCAAGGACGGCTCCATCGATCTCGCCGCCGTCCAGCGGCAGACCGTCGACCCCCTGATCGACACCGTGCTCACCGCGGTCGAGGAACTCGCCCCGCTCTTCCCGCACGACGCCGAGTACCTCACCGCCGTCCAGGCGGACCTGCGCAAGTGGGCCGACACCGGCTACCGCGAGCCCGACTTCCTCGACTCGCTGCTCGCCTTCCACCCCGCCGCGCAGCGCACCGACGGCCTCGAGCACCTGGTGCTCTTCCCGATGTACACCCAGAACGGCAACCCGAACCGCAACCTCGAAGCCGTCCTGCTGCAGGTCGTCTGGCCCGAGTGGCTCGCCGAGCTGGAGCGCACCCGCTTCGACAACCCGATGTTCGTGCCGATCACCTTCACCGACTTCACCGCGGGGTACGACACCAACTCGGCCGTGCTCTTCCCGGAGACCGTCGCCGTCCGCAAGGCCCCCGAGCGCTTCACCTGGGGCGGCATCTTCTGCGACCGCGAGGCCGCCCGCTTCCGCGCCGTCTCCACCAGCGCCGTCGGCCAGCTCGGCCTGGAGATCCCGGCCGACGCTGAGGAACTGCTCATCGACCAGGAGCGCGCCCAGCAGACCTTCGTCCTGTGGGACCTGGTGCACGACCGCACCCACAGCCACGGCGACCTGCCGTTCGACCCGTTCATGATCAAGCAGCGCAGCCCGTTCTGGATGTACGGCCTCGAAGAGCTCCGCTGCGACCTGACCGCCTTCAAGGAGGCCGTCCGCCTGGAGGCCGAGGGCTACCCGCAGGGCCGCGACGTCCAGTACGCGATCCTCTTCGACCGCCTGTTCCGCTTCCCGGTCAGTGGCGACCGCGTCCGCAACTACGACGGCATGGGCGGCCAGCTGCTCTTCGCCTACCTGCACAAGCACGACGCGCTGCGCTGGCGCGACAACCGCCTCAGCATCGACTGGGCCCGCGTCGCCGAGGTCACCAACCAGCTCTGCGGTGAGATCGAGACCCTCTACCGCGACGGCATCGACCGCCCCAAGACCGCCCACTGGATCGCCGCCTACCAGCTGGTCTCCCGCTACCTCACCCCGCACCCGGCCTCCACCTGGGCCAAGGGCCCGGAGGCGCTGCCGCTCGACATCACCGACGGCAAGGCCCTCAACAAGGCGCTGTGCGACGCCGTCGTGCCCGACGAGTTCCCGCTCAGCATGTTCTACGAGGCCCTCTCCAAGAAGCTCAGCGGCGTCATCGCCGCCACCACCGGCATCACCGGCGCGGGCGTGACGGGGGTCGCCGCATGAGCGCCCTGACCGGCAAGGTCATCGCCGTCGCCGGGGCCAGCGGCCCCGCCGGCCAGGCCGTACTCCGCCGCCTCGCTGCGGGCGGCGCCACCGTGATCGGCGCCGACATCGATCCGCAGCGTCTCGACGCGGCGGTGGACCTCGTCCGCACCGCCGTGCCCGACGCCAAGGTCAGCAGCCAGGTCATCGACCTGCTCGACCCGCAGGAGGTCCACGACTGGGCCGACCACCTGGAGGCCGAGCACGGCCACGTCGACGGCGTCTTCCACCTGGTCGGCGGCTGGCGCGGCAGCAAGACCTTCTTCGACAGCCGGATAGACGACTGGGACTTCCTGCACGACCGCGTGGTGCGCACCCTCCAGCACACCTCGCTGGCCTTCCAGCCCGCGCTGGTCCGCAGCGAGGCCGGCCGGTACGCCATCGTCTCCGCCGCCGCGGCACACAAGCCGACCGCCGGAGGCGCCGCCTACGCCGCGGCCAAGGCCGCCAGTGAGGCCTGGACGCTCTCGATGGCCGACTCCTTCAAGAAGGAGACCACCTCGGCCGACGGCGAGCCCACCGCCGCAGCTGCGATCCTGGTGATCAAGGCACTGGTCACCCCCGAGATGCGGGCCGAGAAGCCGGAGGCGAAGTTCGCCGGTTTCACCGACACCGCCGACCTGGCCGAGACCCTGGCGGGCCTCTGGGACCGCCCCGCAGCAGAACTGAACGGACAGCACCTGTGGCTGACAGCCCGATGAGCACCACCGCCGGATCGCTTCCCGGAGCGACCGACGCGGTACGGCGGCACGACCCCGCCGTCCGCGGCTTCGCCAGCGACAACTACGCCGGGATCCACCCCGAGATCCTCGCCGCGATAGCCCTCGCCAACGACGGCCACCAGATCGCGTACGGCGAGGACCAGTACACCGAGCACCTCCAGACGGTCTTCCGCAAGCACTTCGGCGAGCGCGCCGAGGCGTACCCCGTCTTCAACGGCACCGGCGCCAACGTCGTCGCCCTCCAGGCCCTGCTCCCGCGCTGGGGCGCGGTCGTCGCCGCGGAGAGCGCCCACATCAACGTGGACGAGTGCGGCGCCCCCGAGAAGATCGCGGGCATCAAGCTGCTCACCGTCCCCACCCCGGACGGCAAGCTCACCCCCGAGCTGATCGACCGGCAGGCCTGGGGCTGGGGCGACGAGCACCGCGCCCAGCCGCTCGCGGTCTCCATCACCCAGAGCACCGAACTCGGCACCCGCTACACCGCCGAAGAGGTCCGGGCGATCTGCGACCACGCCCACGAGCGCGGAATGCTCGTGCACATGGACGGCTCGCGCCTCGCGAACGCCGCCGCCTCGCTCGACCTCCCCTTCCGCGCCTTCACGACGGACGCGGGCGTCGACATCCTGTCCTTCGGCGGGACGAAGAACGGCCTGATGTTCGGCGAGGCCGTCGTGGTCCTCAACCCGGACAAGGTCCGCGACATCAAGTTCCTGCGCAAGATGTCGATGCAGCTCGCCTCGAAGATGCGCTTCGTCTCCGTGCAGTTCGAGGCGCTGCTCACCGGCGACCTGTGGCTGCGCAACGCCGGCCACGCCAACGCCATGGCCAAGCGGCTGGAGACTGCCGTCCGCAAGATCGACGGCGTGACGGTGGTCCGGCCGGTCGAGGCCAACGCGGTCTTCGCCCTGCTCCCGAGGGAAGTCAGCGAGCGGCTGCAGAAGCAGTACCGCTTCTACTTCTGGGACGAGCACACCGGTGAGGTGCGCTGGATGGCGGCCTTCGACACCACGGAGGCCGACATTGACGCCTTCGCGGCGGCAATCGCGGAGGAGATGAGCCGGGTCTGACCTTCGCGTCGGGCTCGTCGGTCGCCCCTGTCCGGGACCCGTGGGGGGCTCCGGGCGGGGGCGATTTGCTTGTGGGGGGTCGTGCCCCGTACAGTTCCGGAGTCGCACCGCGAGGGGCGAAGAAAAGCGAATTAGATGAAATTCGGGCCGGAAAACGGAACGGAAAGCATCTGATAAGCTCGAAACACGAAAGAACGAAGCGCCCGGAGGGCTCGCTGGAAGGCGACCTGAAGGAAGCGTCCGTTCCTTGAGAACTCAACAGCGTGCCAAAAGTCAACGCCAGATATGTTGACATCCCCGGCGAGACCGTCATGGTCTTGTTGGAGATTCCTTTTGAAGTAAAAAACACAGCGAGGACGCAGTGCGCGGGGTCACCTTATTCCGGTGGTTGCCGTGCCGCTCAAC
>NZ_JYJF01000309.1 GCF_000955975.1 Saccharothrix sp. ST-888 | reverse complement strand
GCCGGAGGACCAGTAGTCGGCGGAGCCGCCGTCCTTGGACGGCTTGTCCATGTAGCGGAGCGGCGTGCCGTCCCCGTTGATGTTGATCAGCTCGCCGATCAGGTAGTCCGGCTTGTCGGCGGGCAGGTTGGCGTACCACTCGACGCCGGTGCCCATGATGTCCGAGGTGGCCTCGTTCAGGCCGCCGGACTCGCCCGAGTAGTTGAGGCCGGCGGTGTTGGAGGTGACACCGTGGCTCATCTCGTGGCCGGAGACGTCGAGCGCGGTCAGCGGGTGCGTGTTGCTGGTGCCGTCGCCGTACGTCATGCAGAAGCAGCTGTCGTCCCAGAACGCGTTCACGTAGTTCTTGCCGTAGTGGACGCGGCTGTAGGCGCCGACTCCGTCGTTGCGGATGCCGTTGCGGCCGAAGGTGTTCTTGTAGAAGTCCCAGGTGACGGCGGCGCCGAACTGGGCGTCCACGGCGGCGGACTGGGTGTTGGAGGCCAGCCCGTTGCCCCAGCTGTTGGTCGAGTTGGTGTAGAGCGTGCCGTTGCCCGAGGTCTTGCCCGCGAGGTTGGTGGTGTACTGGCCGCCGCGGGTGGCGTCCTTCAGCTGGTAGGTGCTGCCGCTCTGGTTGGTGGTCAGCGGCACGGTGCCGACGAAGACGCCCTTGCCGGTGCCGGTCGCGTTGGCGGTCTGGATCTCCTCGTGGGTGGAGAGCACCTCGCCGCTGGCGGCGTCGGTGACCAGCTGCTGGCGGCTCGGGGTGCCGTCGGCGCGCATGCCCTCGACGGTCGTCCGG
>NZ_JYJF01000308.1 GCF_000955975.1 Saccharothrix sp. ST-888 | reverse complement strand
GCGGCTGTTACTTCTTCTTTCCGGTGAGTTGCTGGAAGCGGGTTTCGATGCCCCAGGCGGTGACGCGCAGGAGTGCCTCGAGGACGATGTTGCGGCTCATCTTGGAGGCGCCGAGTTCGCGTTCGATGAAGGTGATGGGGACTTCGGTGACCTTGAAGCCGGCCTTGACGGCGCGCCAGGCGAGGTCGACCTGGAAGCAGTAGCCGGCCGAGGCGACCTGGTCCATGCCGAGGCCGAGCAGGGTCTCCTTGCGGAAGGCGCGGTAGCCGCCGGTGACGTCGCGCAGGGGGACGTCGAGCATCAGGCGGGAGTAGGTGGAGCCGCCGCGGGAGAGCAGGACGCGGGACTTGGGCCAGTTGACGATCTTCCCGCCGGGGACCCAGCGGGAGCCGAGGACGAGGTCGGCGCCGCGCAGGGCGGTGAGCAGGCGGGGGAGTTCCTCGGGCTGGTGGGAGCCGTCGGCGTCCATCTCGACCAGGACGTCGTAGCCGTTGTCGATGCCCCAGCGGAAGCCGGCGAGGTAGGCGGCGCCGAGTCCTTCCTTGCCCTTGCGGTGCAGGACGTGGACGTGGTCGTCCTCGGCGGCGATCTTGTCGGCGAGGTCGCCGGTCCCGTCGGGGCTGTTGTCGTCGGCCACCAGGACGTGGACCTCGGGAACGGCGGCCCGTACCCGGGAGACGATCCGCTCGACGTTCTCGACCTCGTTGTAGGTCGGGATGATCACCAGCACCGGGCCGAGATCGGCGAAGGTGCTCTCCTCAGGGGCAGTCACGTCTGTGCCTTTCGAAGCAGC
>NZ_JYJF01000307.1 GCF_000955975.1 Saccharothrix sp. ST-888 | reverse complement strand
CCGGCGTTGGTCGCGGCCCGGCAGATCAGGGCGCTGATCGCGTAGTGCGCGAGCAGGTAGCCGTAGATCTCCTGGCGGATGAGGTCCGGGCTCTTGGACCGCAGGATCCTGCCCGGGCCTCGCATCACGGTCTTGAGCTGCGCGGCCGAGACCTCGTGCTCCCACCGGTCGTGATAGGCCCGGGCCAGCTGCTCGGCAGTGACCGTGCGGGGGTCGGTGATCGTGGTGATCAGGCAGATCAGCTCCCGCTCCGCCTCGAGGCCGCGGTCGGGCACGTCGTACTCGACCACTCGCACCAGCCGCGCCTGGTCGGGGTGCGGTTGCCGGCCTTCCTTGACGGCCTGCACGATCCGCGCCTTGGCCTGCCTGGTGTGCGCCTGACGGGAGAAGACCAGGGACAGGTAGGAGCCGTCCCCGAGGTCCTCGATCAGCGGCAGGTCCACCCTCACGCCGACCCGCCACAGCAGTTGCGCACCAGTGCCGGCCGCAAGGCGCCAGTCCTCGAAGCTGTAGAAGTTGCTGTCTGCCAACAGGAGTTGGTCGCCCTGAAGGGTCGGGTAGAGCTGCCGGGCCAGGGACTGTTCGCCTGATCCCTCGCCGACCACCGGCCCGATCGCGGCGGCCAAGTGTGCGTGCGAGCTGCACTCGCTGATGCTCACCAGCCTGGCCTTGGGGAGCGCGGCCCCGCCGCCCGGATATCCGAACGCTGCCGCGTTCTGCTCGCTATCCGGCACGTCCCACTCCACCCCGTCGATCGCCACCAGGCGCCACGGCCCGAGGAACGCGCCCGGCGTGAGCAGGTCCGCG
>NZ_JYJF01000306.1 GCF_000955975.1 Saccharothrix sp. ST-888 | reverse complement strand
CGCCGCAGCCAGCTCACCGATCGAATGACCCGCCACGAAGTCCGGCCGCAGACCCCACGACTCCACCAACCGGAACAACGCCACCTCGACCGCGAACAGTGCGGCCTGGGTGGTGGCGGTCCGGTTCAGCGGCTCGGGGTCGGTGCCGAACACGAGATCCCGCAGTCCGCCGTCGAAGTGGCCGCACACCTCGTCGAAGGCCGCCGCGAACACCGGGAACTCCTGGTACAACTCCCCTCCCATGCCCGGGCGTTGGGAGCCCTGGCCGGTGAACAGGAAGGCGGTGAGGCCCTTGGCGGTCCGGCCGTGCAGCACGCCGGGCGCGCCCTCGGCCAGCGCGCTGAGGCCGCTCAGCAGCTGCTCGCGGTCCTGGCCGAGCACGACGGCCCGGTACTGGTGCGCGGTCCTGGTCGTGGCCAGGGAGAACCCGAGATCGGCGAGGTCCGCCCGGTCCGCCACGGACACCAGGCGCCGAGCCTGCTCGCGCAGGGCCTCGGCGGTCCGGCCGGACACCAGCCACGGGATCGTCGAGGGCGCGGCGGCGGGCTCGCGGTCCGGAACGTCCTCGACCGGGGCCTGCTCGATGATGGTGTGGGCGTTGGTACCGCTCGCGCCGAACGAGGAGATCCCGGCCCGGCGCGGACGCTCCGCCTCCGGCCACTCCCGCGCCTCGGTCAGCAGCCGGACGTCCCCGGCGGTCCAGTCCACCTTGGTCGACGGCTCGTCCACGTGCAGGGTCCTGGGCAGCACACCGTGCCGCATCGCCTGCACCATCTTGATCACACCCGCCACACCCGCAGCCGCCTGCGTG
>NZ_JYJF01000305.1 GCF_000955975.1 Saccharothrix sp. ST-888 | reverse complement strand
TGGACCGAGGTCGCGGCGACGATCAAGGGTGTGACGGAGGAGACCACGACGGGTGTCCACCGGCTGTACGAGATGCACCGGGACGGGAAGCTGCTGTTCCCGGCGATCAACGTGAACGACTCGGTGACCAAGTCGAAGTTCGACAACAAGTACGGCTGCCGGCACTCGCTGATCGACGGCATCAACCGGGCGACCGATGTGCTGATCGGCGGCAAGGTCGCCGTCGTCTGCGGTTACGGCGATGTGGGCAAGGGCTGCGCGGAGTCGCTGCGGGGTCAGGGTGCGCGGGTGATCGTGACGGAGATCGACCCGATCTGCGCGCTGCAGGCGGCGATGGACGGCTACCAGGTGACCACCCTGGAGGAGGTCGTCGAGACGGCGGACATCTTCATCACGACCACGGGCAACAAGGACATCATCCTGGCGTCGCACATGGCGCGGATGAAGCACCAGGCGATCGTGGGCAACATCGGTCACTTCGACAACGAGATCGACATGGCCGGTCTGGCGCAGCTGCCGGGTGTGGTGAAGACCGAGGTCAAGCCGCAGGTCCACGAGTGGCGCAAGGAGGACGGCCGCACGGTCATCGTCCTCTCGGAGGGCCGTCTGCTGAACCTGGGCAACGCGACGGGTCACCCGTCGTTCGTGATGTCCAACTCCTTCGCGAACCAGACGATCGCGCAGATCGAGCTGTTCACGAAGACCTCGCAGTACCCGGTCGGGGTGTACGTGCTGCCCAAGCACCTGGACGAGAAGGTGGCCCGCCTGCACCTGGACGCGCTGGGCGTCAGGCTCACCACGCTGACCAAGGACCAGGCCGA
>NZ_JYJF01000304.1 GCF_000955975.1 Saccharothrix sp. ST-888 | reverse complement strand
GGACCGCAAGTCGGGCGTCGGCCCGCAACACCAGCACGGTGACGGCGACCGCGCACGCGATCCAGCTACCCCGGCTGAAGGAGACCGCCAGCGGGAAGGTCAGGAAGGCGGCGGCGGCGAACATCGCCAGGCGCAGCGGCCGGCTGCCGCCGGGCCCGCGTTCGGCGAGGCCGAGGGCGAGGGCGGCGAGCAGGCCGAAGCTGACCACGGTGGACATCGCCATGATGTCCAGCGCCCCGAAGGTGCCGACCGCGCGGATCGGCTGGCCGGTGTAGGAGGCGCCGGTCTTGGTCAGGTACTGGTCGGCGCCGACCGCGCCCTCGATCAGCGCGGCCAGCACGAAGGAGCCGAGGATGAGCCGCTGGTCGTACCGGTCGCGCAGCGCGGCCAGGACGCAGGCCGGCACCAGGACGAAGACCTGGACCAGCCGGACGAAACCGGTGAGGCTGGCGACCGGGTCGATCGAGGCGACGGTGGCGACGGCGGCCGAGCAGACCACCGCGCCGAACAGCGCGCCGGCGGTCCGGCTCAGCGCCGGGGCGCGGCCGCGCAGCAGGTCGACGGCAGTGAGCGCGACCAGGGCGAGCGAGGCCAGGTCGGCGGCGGTGACGTGGACGGCGGCGGTGACGTCCTTCTCACCGGCGGGTACGCAGACCAGCAGCACGGTGGCGGCGGCCAGCAGGCTGGGCCGGGCGAGCAGGCCGCCGCCGGCGGACCGTAAGGTCAGCGGCCCGGTCGTCGGCAGTGCGAAGGCGAGGGCCATGTCAGCTCCCGTCCGGGTGCAGCATCAGGGCGGCGGTGCGGAGCAGGATCTTGGTGTCCTGCCAGAGGCTCCAGTTCTCGATGT
>NZ_JYJF01000303.1 GCF_000955975.1 Saccharothrix sp. ST-888 | reverse complement strand
GCGTCGGCCGCCCGTACGGCGTCCGCCCCGCGGCTGCCGGTCCCGGTGATCTCGATCACCGGCGCGTCCGGCGAGGTGGTGCCCCGGACCAGCCCGGCCGTGCTCCGGCCCAGTTGTGCGGCGGCCCCGGCCAGCACCTGCGGCTGCCCGGCCAACCTCCCGTACGGCTGAGTGTGGCTGACGGCAGTGGTGCTTTCCCTCGGGCCCTGCGGGACCATGACGATGTAGGAGTTGGCGGCATAGCTGGGGTGCGTAAGGAGGCAGTGGCCGGTTCCGGCCGCGGCGCCGAGCGGTATCGTGAGCGAGGCTGGCCACCAGTGGCTGGTCAGTGCACGTGCGCTGCGGCTCAGTTCGGACATGGGTGCTCCGTAAGTTGTTAGGCGGCCCGGGAGGGCCGGATGTGGCTGGTGGGTGCTTGCCCGTTGTGGCTCCCAAAGAGTGGCCGTTCGGCTCTCCGGGGCGTCCTGGCTGCTGATTGAGATCTGCGTTCCGGTCGCTGTTTACGAAGCTGACGGCGGGGTGTTCCTCGGGCCGACGGCGAAGCGGGCAGCGTACGGAGGGGCGAGTGAGCAAGCAGTGGGACCAGGTATGGGTCGGCGTCGATGCAGGCAGGGGCCACCACTGGGCAGCCGTGGTCGACGACACCGGTGCGACCCTGTGATCGCGGAAGATCGACAACGACGAGTCGGCGATCCTGACAGCGATCGGCGAGATCCATGCCCTGGCCGACCAGTTCGCCTGGACGGTGAACATCTGCCGGGGTTGGTCAGGGTGGCGACTTCGCAGGTGTGGTGGTCCGGCAGGTGGCGGAGGATCAGTTGGAGTTGGCGTTCGGCGCCGCCTGAGGCCAGTC
>NZ_JYJF01000302.1 GCF_000955975.1 Saccharothrix sp. ST-888 | reverse complement strand
CCGACGCCATGTCACCGGCGGACACACCGGCGTCGAGCCAGTAGCGCTCCTTCTGGAAGGCGTACGTCGGCAGTTCGACCCGCGCCGCGCCGCGACCGGCGAACGCAGCCTGCCAGTCCACGGCCGCGCCGTGCACGTACGCCTGTGCCAGAGCCGTGGTCAGCGCCCGCACCTCAGGACGGTCCCCGCGCAGCACCGGCGCGAACACCACCGCCTCGGTCACACACTCCTGACCCATCGCCGACAGGACCCCGTCCGGCCCCAACTCCACGAACGTACGGACGCCCTCATGCTCAAGGGTCTGCACCGCGTCGTGGAACCGGACCGCCTCACGGACATGCCGGACCCAGTACTCGGGCGTGACCAGCTCGTCGGCGACCTTGCCGGTGAGGGTGGAGACGATCGGGATCCTCGACTCCTGGAACGTCAGCCCCTCGGCCACTCCCCGGAACTCCGCCAGCATCGGCTCCATCAGCGGCGAGTGGAACGCGTGGCTGACGGTGAGCCGCTTGGTCTTCCGACCATCGGCGGCCAGCTTCTCGGCAATCTCCAGCACCGCCTGCTCGTCGCCGGAAATCACCACCGACGAAGGCCCGTTGACGGCCGCAACACCCACCTCACCACTGAGCAGCGGCAGCACCTCGTCCTCGGACGCCCGCACCGCCACCATCGCACCACCAGCGGGCAGCGCCTGCATCAGACGACCACGAGCCGCCACCAGAGCCGCAGCATCCGCCAGCGAGAGCACACCCGCCACATGCGCAGCGGCCACCTCACCGATCGAATGCCCCGCCAGGAAGTCCGGCCGGACACCCCACGACTCCACCAACCTGAACAGCGCCACCTCAACCGCGAAC
>NZ_JYJF01000301.1 GCF_000955975.1 Saccharothrix sp. ST-888 | reverse complement strand
GCTGGAAGGCGTAGGTGGGCAGGTCGACGCGCTGCGCGCCGGTACCCGCGAAGACCGCCTGCCAGTCGAGCTTGGCACCACGGACGTGCAGCTGCGCCAGGGCGGTCGTGAAGCTCTGTGCCTCGGCGCGGTCACGGCGCAGGACGGGGGCGAACACCGCCTCCTCCGTCACGCACTCCTGGCCCATCGCCGAGAGCGTGCCGTCCGGGCCCAACTCCAGGAACGTACGGACGCCTTCACCCTCAAGGGTCTGCACGGCGTCGTGGAAGCGGACCGCCTCGCGGACGTGGCGCACCCAGTATTCGGGCGTGACCAGCTCGTCGGTGACCTTGCCGGTCAGGGTGGAGACGACCGGGATCCGGGGAGCATCGAAGGTCAGACCCTCAGCCACCGTACGGAACTCCGCCAGCATCGGCTCCATCAACGGCGAGTGAAACGCGTGGCTGACCGTCAGGCGCTTGGTCTTCCGGCCATCAGCGGCCAGCTTCTCCGCAACCTCAAGCACCGCCTGCTCGTCGCCGGAAATCACCACCGACGACGGCCCGTTGACCGCCGCGACACCCACCTCGGCGCCCAGCAGCGGCACGACCTCTGCCTCGGACGCCTGCACCGCCACCATGGCTCCGCCAGCGGGCAACGCCTGCATCAGACGGCCGCGAGCGGCCACCAGCGCGGCAGCGTCAGCGAGCGAGAGAACCCCGGCGACGTGCGCGGCGGCCAGCTCACCGATCGAGTGACCCGCCAGGAAGTCCGGCCGGACACCCCACGACTCCACCAACCGGAACAGCGCGACCTCAACCGCGAACAGCGCGGGCTGCGTGTAGGCCGTCTGATCCAGCAGACCGTCCTCACCCGCGAACATCACCTC
>NZ_JYJF01000300.1 GCF_000955975.1 Saccharothrix sp. ST-888 | reverse complement strand
ACCCGCCACGAAGTCCGGCCGCAGACCCCACGACTCCACCAACCGGAACAACGCCACCTCGACCGCGAACAGGCCGGTCTGGGCGTACAGGGTCCGATCGACCTGCTCGGTGTCCGTGCCGAAGAGGACGTCGGCGGTGCCGACCCCGAGGTGTTCGTTCAGCTCGTCGAAGGCCGCGGCGAACACCGGGTGGTGGGCGCGCAGTTCGGCGCCCATCCCGAGCCGCTGGGCGCCCTGGCCGGTGAACAGGAACGCGGTCCTGGTGCCGGTCCGCGCCCTGCCACGGACGACGGACGGGGAGCTGTCCCCGGTGGCCAGGGCCCGCAGGCCGAGCAGGAGTTGCTCCCGGTCCGCGCCGACCACGGCGGCCCGGTGCTCGAAGACGGACCGCTTGGTGCCCAGCGCCCTGGCCACCGCGCCCGGTTCCAGCTCCGGCCGGTCCGCCGTGAAGGCGCGCAGCCGCTCGCCCTGGGCGGGCAGCGCCTGCGGCCCGCGGGCGGACAGCGGCCAGAGGACCATGGCCGGCACGGGGTCCGGCACGGGCTCGGGGGCCGGGGCCTGCTCGATGATGGTGTGGGCGTTGGTGCCGCTGATCCCGAACGAGGAGATCCCGGCCCGGCGCGGACGCCCGGCCTCCGGCCAGTCCTGCGCCTGCGTCAGCAGCCGGACGTCGCCCGCCGACCAGTCCACCTTCGTCGACGGCTCGTCCACGTGCAGGGTCCTGGGCAGCACACCGTGCCGCATCGCCTGCACCATCTTGATCACACCCGCCACACCGGCCGCGGCCTGGGTGTGGCCGATGTTCGACTTGACCGAGCCGAGCCAGAGCGGCCGCCCCTCGGGGCGGTCCTGACCGTAGGTCGCCAGCAGTGCC
>NZ_JYJF01000031.1 GCF_000955975.1 Saccharothrix sp. ST-888 | reverse complement strand
AGTCCCTGACAGGCCCCCTGCCCCGCGTCGCCGCTCAGCGCGTGAGACGGATACCGCCCAGCCCCGCGCTGAAGGCGCTCAACAGGCGATCTGCTGCGGTGTCCGCAGAGAACACCGGGTCGAGGGCGAGGGTGATGTTGAGCGGTCCGGCTCCGCCGAGCACCGCCAGCTCCACTCCTCGCGATTCGTACTGGAAATCCGCCGGATAACTTCCGGGACGTGCCACGATTCCCTGGACGGCCTTTTCCCCCGGGTTCTGGGCCCGATTGAAATAGCTTGCCACGACGGTCCAGCCGCGGCTCGTATCGTTTTCCCGGAACGACGCCTGGAGCGCAGCGAGTGTGGTGTGGTCCATCTGTCGGTTCGCTGCGACGGCCATGACCTCCGTTCCCACCTGCCGGGTCATCTCGCGGAGGGTCCCGGTCCGGGGCAGCGCGACCGGGAGGGAGACGGTGAACATTCCCGAGGTGTCGAAATCCTCCGGGGACCGCGCGTCGATGGGCAGCCAGACGTGCAGACGGTCATCCGTGGCCACCTCGGTGAGCACCGCGTGCGCGAGCGCGGCGATGGTCAGCTGGAATTCGGTGCAGCCGTGGTTCCTCGACCGCTCGCGCAGCATCGCTCGCTCCGCTCCGCTGACTGTGGCCTGCGCGATCACGCACCGCCGTTGGCCGGTCGTATCCGGCCGTTCGGTCGGCGGCTCGCCGGACGGGCAGTTCTCGGCGATGCGCTGCCGCCAGAAGCCGGCTGCCCGCGGTGATCCGCCGGCCGCGTGCTGCTCGGCCGCCCGGACGAAGCTCTGCGGCTGCGGCACGGACGGACGGTCCGGATGCGCGGTGTCGTGCTCGAAATTGTTCCAGAGGTCCCGGAGGACCAGTGCCATGCCTCTGCCGTCGAGGGCCATGTGGGAGAACGAGGCGAGAAACGCGTGAACCGTGGGCGAGTGGCGCAGCAGGCGGAACCTGAACGGGTATTCCGTGCTGAGATCCCACGGTTCCGCGAGGTCCTTGCCGTGGACGAGCCGGGCGTACCGGCTGAACTGCTCTTCCGAGCTGCTGCGGACCTGCTGGCAGGAGAGCAGCGAGGCGCCGTCCGGCTGATGGCGCACCAGCTGGGTCGGGTCGCCGAGCCGTCCGTCGTCGCACAGGCCGATGCGCAGGGCGTCGTGCTGTCCGACCGTTCGCGCAACGGCTTCGGCGAAACGCGCGACATCGAGCTCTCCCTCGATCCGGTACGCGGCCGAGAGCGAGCCGGACATTTCCGGCTGCGCCCGCGTCTGGGCGTAGAACGAGGACTGCCCCGATGTCAGCGGGTACCTCGCCATGGGCGCGGCCGTCGATGCCTGCATTTGTCCCCCTGTTGAGACTCGATTTCGGATCGAAGCACACCGGCGGCTTTTGAATCCGAAACCATCGAACAGCGGGCTTGTATCCCCTGTCAAGGAGATGCAATGCGGACCGGCTCCTCGGGAATTCCGACTTCATTTTCCGGAAGTCGGAATTCACGAGAATTTCAGTGCACGGATCGGGTGGAGTGGGCCGCAGGGCGAAGCGGTGGCCTCGACAACGGGCCGGGTAACAGCCCGTCGAGTTCTGCGTCGAACTCGACGGGCTGCCGGCGGTGCATCTCCTTCCCGCTGGCGCCGCCCGGCCTGCCGAACGTGCCGTGGCCGACCACCTCGGGCTTCCCGGACGACCCCTGGTGTTTCGGCGCCGCGCCAGTAATATGAGTTCTCCTCACGTTTTCGTCAGGAGGCTGCCATGCCGGACCGCTTCGACCTGCCGGCGGGGTTCCGCTGGGGTGCCGCCACCGCCGCCTACCAGATCGAGGGGGCGGTGGAGGAGGACGGCCGCGGCCCGTCCGTCTGGGACGTCTTCGCCGCCCGCCCCGGCGCCGTTCGCGACGGGCACACCGGCGCGGTGGCCTGCGACCACTACCACCGGTATCCCGAGGACATCGCCCTGATGAAGGACCTCGGCCTGGACGGCTACCGCTTCTCCATCGCCTGGCCCCGGATCCTGCCCACCGGCAGCGGCCCCGTCAATCCCGCCGGACTCGCCTTCTACGACCGGCTCGTCGACGCCCTCCTCGACGCCGGCATCGCCCCGCTGCCCACCCTCTTCCACTGGGACCTCCCGCAGGGCCTGGAGGACCACGGCGGCTGGCTCAACCGCGACACCGCCTACCGCTTCGCCGAGTACGCGGCCGTGGTGGTCGACGAGTTGGGCGACCGCATCCCCACCTGGATCACCCTCAACGAGCCCTTCGTCCACACCGTCTTCGGCTATGCACTGGGCACCCACGCCCCCGGCCGCACCCTGATGTTCGAGGCCCTCCCGGCGGCCCACCAACAGCTCCTCGCCCACGGCCTGGCCGCCTCGATCCTGCACGACCGCGGTCTGGAGGCGATGCTCTCCAACAACCTCACCCCCGTCCGGCCGGCCTCCTCGGATCCCGCCGACGTGGCCGCTGCGGCGGCCTACGACACCTTGCACAACCGCCTGTTCACCGACCCCGTCCTCCTCGGCCGCTACCCCGACCTCTCCACCCTCGGCGTCCCCGACGACATCTACGGCGCCGTCCACCCCGGCGACGTGGACCTCATCCACGCCCCCGGCCTCGACGGCCTCGGCCTCAACTTCTACAACCCCACCCGCGTCGCCGCCCCCACCGAACCCGGCCCGCCCTTCACCCTCGTCGACATCCCCGACGTCCCCCACACCGCCTTCGGCTGGCCCGTCGTCCCCGACGCCCTCCGCCAACTCCTCCTGCAGCTCCGCGACTCGTACGGCAAGGCCCTCCCGCCCATCACCATCACCGAGAACGGCTGCTCCGTCACCGAGGACACCGTCCCCGACCAGCCCCGCATCGACTTCATGGCCAGCCACCTCGACGCCCTCGCCGCCGCCGTGGCGGAAGGCATCGACATACGCGGCTACTACACTTGGTCATTGATTGACAACTATGAGTGGGCGGAGGGCTACAGCCAGCGCTTCGGCCTCGTCCACGTCGACTTCGCCACCCAGGCCCGCACCCCGAAGGCGTCCTACGCTTGGTACCGCGACCTGATCACAGCTCATCGAGCCCGCAATCAGGTGTAGTTGCGCTTCGGGTGCCGGGGGATGTACGGCTTCTCGGTAACGGCCGAGAGGCCATCCGTACGGCGCAGTCTGCACCAGCCGTACCTCGGACACTGCGCAAAAGACAGAGTGTTCGACAGGTCCACAGCCCATTGCCAATGGTTCAACCGTCGGTCTGTTGCGCGGTGACGGGCCGCCTTGCGGTTCCGGGGCCCACAACGGGGAATTGGCGAGCGTTGTGGGCCAGAGCGGGGCTCAGGGTCGGCCAATCCCGGCTGCGACGTGCTCCCGACTACTCCATCCTCATCAGAGGCGGCCTGCCCGCGCCCTATGAGCGAAGGGCCTCACGTCGCACAGGAGCTGGCTTCCAGCTGCTTGCCATCGTCAACGACGTCCACCGGAACACTCGTACGGGGCTTGAGCGGAGGGGTGCCTGGCCGTCACGCCAGCCGGTAGGGCAGGGTGGTACCCATGGTAGGCGTGGCGAATCCCGCAGCGTGGCGCTCGGTGCACGAGGCGGCGTTGCCGCAGGTGTCTTCGGACAGCGAAGGCGCCATGTTCTCGGTCCTGGGCACCCGTGCCCTCCTGCTGTACCGGGTCGATGAGGCCGAGCGACGCAGGCGGCAGGCGGTTGGTGCCGAGCGGCTGGACAGCATCCCCGCGCTGGAGTGCCTGCTCGGCCTTCCGATCGGTCTTCCGGTTCCGGTGGGTTCCCTCCCGGACCAGACCGACGTTCGTGACCTCCCGCGAGGAGCTGTCGAGTGGGACACGGATCTGGTGACGCGCCGGGCGGTCCGGCCGCTCGCTGTTGACCTCGCGATTGTGCGGGCCGCCGGTTGGCGGACGGGTCTGGAGCGAGCAGGCCGGTTCGCACCGTTTTGCCGCCGGGCTCTCCTACTCGACGAGGTCCCGCACGCACGGTTGGACGAGATCTTGGCGGAGGCCACCTTCTACGGCATCGGCGTGCTCGTCAATGAGCCGGACGGGATTCGGATCGCACTGGAACCCGAGGCGTACCGGCCGCAGCGGCACACCGCCGCGGCCTGGCACTTCGTCGAGGAGCTGTACGGACGACTGGTCTGAGCAGCCCGCCCGCCCGTCAGTCGATTCCCGCGCCAGCCGGTGCCGAGGGCGCCACATCGAGGAGGGACCACCTCAACAATTGCGGCTGGACCTTGAAGCCGTTCGGCTGCTGGATAGCGGCGTTGACAAGCGGATACCGGTCCACTGCGGCCCGGCAGCGCTCCTGCCACCACCGCTGTCGGTCGGGGCCAACTTCCAGGGTCTGCAACGTCTGCTGCCAGGACATCAGTACGGCCGTGTTGTGCTGCGCTGCCGACCGGACGTCGCGGTTGCTCGGGAAGCTGTCCAACGCCCGACGTCCGCAGGCAGCGCACTCGCACACGGGTGCGTGCGTGGCAGCGAAACGGCGTGCGAGGGTCTTGCCGAGGAACAGGGCCATCAACTCGGGGAACAGCACGGCAGGGGAGTCGGCGAACCCCGAGCTCTTCGCAGGCTCACCGGGCGGGACGACGTGCCGGAAGCGCCCCGACAGCCCGTAGGCGGCGAACACTGCGCCCCGTGCCAGTGCTCCGAACGCCGCGAGATCGGCCCGCAGCAGCGCGGTTCCCGGTACCTGGGCCAGTACCCGCGCCAGCCCGGCCAGTGCGTCGGGGAAACTCGCCAGCGGGTCCAACTGGCCGCCGAGCATGACGGCTTTCATACCCGGTGCCGCGCTCACTTCTTCGATGAGGCGGCCGACCAGGTCGTCGCGCAGCCAGCCGACGTCGATCGGGAGGGCGAGCACGATCCGGGGGTCATCGCGCGCCGCCACATCGCGTACAGCAGCCCGCACGGCGGCCGTGTCCCCGGCCCGGAGGTATCCAGTCGGCGTGAGCGCCGCCGTCGTGCCGACGGCGAGCTGCTCCTGGACCGCTTGGCCGAGCGGATCTGCTGTGGGCAGCTCGTCGGTTCGCGAGAGGAATGGCTCGCTCGCCGTCGCGACGGCATCCTCGTAGAACGCCGGGTCGGCGATGAGCACGCCTGCGTAGTCGTCGTCCCGCAGCTCCGACGCCTTCTTGAGGGCCTTCGGTCCACTGATCACGAGTCCGCTGCGGGTGGGGTCGAGCTGGTCCCTTACGAACCCCACCCGGGAGGCGTCCACCTGAATCAGCAGCCGGTCGGTGAGCAACTCCGGCCGACTGAAACGGTCTTGGTTGACAATATGAGACCTCGGACGTCGGGAGGACTTACGAGGTTGGGGGAGCGGGACGGAGGAGTCGGACATGGCCTCGCCTTCAACTCGGCGGAAACACTCGACGACGTACTCGTGGCTCTACTGTACGGAGCGGGCTGACACTCTGCGGTTCGTAGCGATACCAATGGCCTTAGAAGAAACAAGAGTTGGTCGATGGTCGACTGACCGCAGCCTGGACGACATCATGTTCTGCGAGGCGCAGGGGACATCGTGCGGCTGGTGCTGCGCCCTGATTACTGTCCACCGGGCGCGATACGCCAAGTAGTGGTCAGTCCAGGCGGCTCGACTCGAGATCGTTGAGGACAGCGAGGACCGGTCCCCAGCACATCATGACGGTGTCGTGGTCGGGATCGATCCCGCGTTCCCGCTGCTGACGAAGGTGGACGAAGTTGCGGTACTCGCGGACGATTTTCATGAAGTCGTGAGCATCGACCTGAATCCAGCCTCGGGACCGGGCGGTGTCCAGTAGCAGCGCCAGGCTGGCCTTAGCCACCGGCACCGGCCTTCCTCCGTTGGGATTCGGGAACCCCTGGGCCAGGCTCGGGTCGCGTTTGGTCAGCACATCGAGCAGTAGACCTTCGGTGAAGCTTCCGATGCCGATGAGGGCGAAGACGTACGCACCATTGTCCGCGCAGATACGAGTCTCGTTCACCCGCTGCATGAGCTGACGCGTGATCTCCTCGCTGCTGACCAGTCGTCGGACGCGTGCCTCCAAGTCCTCGGGCGGACTGAAGGTGGTCGACCGGCCGTCCTGGCCGAGCGCACCCACCATCGGGCGGCCACCAACGTAGGTGATCGACAGCTGCTCTGCGGCGAGGATCTGATTGAGACCCTGCTGGAGGAGGTCGGCGGACGCCATGCCGTCCTCGTACTCCAGCGGGTCGCAGATACGACACAGGAAGCGACTGACGGCGGCTTCGTCACTGGCCGACTCCATGATCGTCTCGGTCAGCCAGGACACCCGCGCCGTGCCGTCGTACTCGACGGCTACCGGCCATGCCGCTCGTTTCAGCAGCTCGGCGAGCTGGTAGCCGGGGCGTTCGAACGGGCCGTCCATGTCCACGACGAGTCGCGCGATGCGTTGGATGGTCATGGGGTCGAGCTGGGCCATCAGATGTGCTCCTTGTCCGCGAACTGCTGAGAGTGATCGAAGGCCTGGTTGAGGCGTTCGACGATGACCCGTCCTCGCTTCCGGAAGCCGAGTTCGGTCATGGCCTGACTGATCCGGGTGTCACGGTCGAGCTGGTAGCCGTCGCTGAGAACCCAGCCGGCGAGCGCGCGGAGATCCGTGTCGGAGTAGGTGCCGATGCTGCCACCAGGCGTCAACGACGGTCTGTGTCCCCGCCGCGTCGACGGCTCTTCTGCCCGGCGTGGAGCGGGGACCGAGGTCTGAGGCACTGTGCCGTTCGGCGGCTCGTCGGCTGCGCGGACGACGTCCTGCCAGACACCGACAAGTCGGTCCGTCTCGGCCTGGGGGTCGGCGAACCAGTCCGCGGCCCAGATCCGGTGGAACTGCCATCCGAGTCGTTCCAGGTGAGCCTGGCGGAGCCGGTCACGGTCTCGTGCGCTCACTGTGCGGTGGTAGCGGTCGCCATCCGTCTCCACGGCGAGCAGCATCTGGCCGGGCCGTTCAGGATGAGCCAGCGCGAAGTCGATGCGATAACCGGAGACGCCCCATTGTGGGACGGCGGGGACGCCTGAGGACCGCAGGGCCTCCAACACCTGCCGTTCGAACGGGTTCAACTCGTAGGTCTCCTGGCGTCCGCCCGACCGGGTGAGGTCACCCTGGACAGCGCAGTACTCGAGGAACAGGCGCAGCAGTTCGGGGCCGCGGTTCTTCGTTTCGGCACGCGGGCCGAAGTCGTGGTGGGAGAACGAGCTGACGACTGTCATGCGGTTGCGTGCACGCGTGATGGCGACGTTGAGTCGACGCTCTCCGCCTTCGTTGTTGAGCGGCCCGAAGCGTTGGGCAAGCCGGCCGTTGGCGGCCTTGGCATACCCGATGCTGAGGATGATGGCGTCGCGTTCGTCACCCTGCACGCGTTCGAGGTTCTTGATGAAGAAGCGGCGGCCGGGGCCCGCCTCGGGGCTGAAGTAGTCCTGTAGGTCCGGCTGTGCCTCGAGGGCTCTGCGCAGGGCGAGATCGATGCGGTCGGCGTGCCGTTGGCCCATGGTGATGATGCCGAGGCTGAGATCGGGGGTACGGGAGGCGTGATCGAGGGCCAGCTCCACCACTCGCTCGACCTCCTGGGGTGCGGAGCCGTCCTGGCCGGGCAGTGCGTGTCCGTCGACGACCTCCAGGCGGATCGGACTTTCGACGGCGGTCCCGGGGAACGTGACGAGTTGGTCGCCGTAGATCTCGCGGTTGGAGAAGGCGATCAGCCTCTCGTCACTGCTCCGGTAGTGCCAGCGGAGGGTGTGGACGCGGGGCAGCCGACTGCTGAGCAAATCCAGGAGCGACTCGAAGACGCCGGGATCGTTCCCGTCCTCGTCGTCAGCGTCCTCCTGACTGTCCGTGCCGCTCAGCACGCGGCTGAAGAACGAGGTGGGCGGCAACTGGTTCCGGTCGCCCGCGACGACGACCTGGCGACCCCGCATGATCGACGTCATGGCGTCGTGCGGCAGGATCTGACTGGCTTCGTCGAAGACCACCACATCGAACAGCCGGGTGGCCGGTAGCACGCGGCTGACCACGAGCGGCGACATGGCCCAGCAGGGTTTGGCCGCCAACAGCACGTCGGGAGCCTTGGCGACCAGTTTGCGCAGGGGCAGGTGGCGCGTCTTGCGGGCGGCCTGGTCGCGGACTACGGCGTTCTGGTCGCGATGGGTATCGCGGGCCTTGCGCAGCCGGGCCGCCACGGAGTAACGCACGCGGCCGGCGTTGGCGGCCATGTGGTCGCTGTCGGTGCGGCGGAACTGCGTGACGGCGTGATCGTGTTCCCGTCCGGTGAAGGTGCGGACGTGCTGGGAATGCATCTTGATCTCGGCGAGAACGGATGACCACCAGGCGTACTGGAACCGGTCGACCACCGCCTCGGGCGTGGGGAGGCTCTGAGTCAGCTCGTCAAGCAGCGGGCCAAGACCGGCGGCCTCCAAGCGGTCGGTCAGCTGGTTGAGTTCGGGCATCTGGTACAGCGTCGCGCGGTCGGCGTCGAGTTCTCGTACGAGCTCGACGACCTCATCGGCAGGCTTCTTCGCCCAGCCGTCGACACCCGCGCAGAGGGCCACTGCGGCGAGCCGGTCGCGAAGCTCGATGAAGTTCTTCAGGGTGGCGTCGAGCTCAGGGACTGTGGACGGCGGTGCGCCGTCCACCGACACGCTCTGCCAACGGGTCCGCTGTTCCTGGGCCTGGACCAGCCGGGTGTGGAGGAGCTGGCGGTCGCGCAGTCCGTCCCGATGGATGGCCGTGGCCTCACGGACCAAGGAGCGCCGCTGCCACCAACCGATGGGCTGCCCGTGCTGCTTGCGCCATGCCCTGTCAGCGGTGGCGGCGACGAGCCGGTCGAGCTGCGGTCCGAAGACCTCCGCAGTGAACTCCTCGAAGGTGCCGGACACTGCCTGCAGGAGATCCAGCAACTGCTGCCAGCCGTGGACGTCCTGTGCCTGGCACAGCCCTGCTGTGGTGATGAGTGTCTCGATCTCCCTGCGGGTGTCCAGGAAGGCCGTGCCCGCCAGCTGGTCGAGTCGTTCGAGGACTGGACGGAGCTCCGTGACGTCCCGTACGCGGGTGCGCGCCCAGGGAGACTGGCCGCGCCGAATCTGCAGCCCCTTCCGGCTGACGAACTTGTGCAGGTCCTGCTCCACCTGTTGCCGTGTAGCCAGGTCCAGCTGCTTCAGGACACCGCCGCGCAGGTGCCAGCGGGTCTGGTGCTCGGGCGGAACCCCTGACAGCGCCGCCAGGGCCTGGTAGGCGCTGACCCCCCACGGGGACCGCGGCTTGTGGAACTCGGCGACGTGCCGGCCGGTCTGACCGCGGAAGTGCTCGAGTGAGGCGTGCAACTGTTCAGGGCGCGGCGGCGGCTCCTGGCCAGACCGGTCGAGGGTCTCAAGAAGCTGTTGGGCCAGCTGGCGACGGTTCAGCTTGTTTCCATGGAGATCGAGAACGAGTCCGTCGAGGTCGGCCTGGGCGAGTCGGTCGGTGACCGCCTCGATCGCGGCGCGCTTCTCCGCGACGAAGAGGATGCGCCGTCCCTCAGCAGCCAGCGCGGCGATGAGGTTGGCGATGGTCTGGCTCTTACCCGTCCCGGGAGGGCCCTCAATGACCACATGCCGGCCGGCCAGCACGGCGCGGATCGCCTGCTGCTGAGAGGCATCGGCATCGTGGACGAGGAACTCCTCCCGCGGAGGGATCTCGCCCACTGGGGGAGGGCCCTCCGTGTCCTCCAGCAGCGAGCGGGCCGCCGTGCTGTCACCGGCGATAGCGGCGATGACGGGGTGCTCGGCGAGCAATGAGCCCGAGTTCTTCAGGTCGTTGACCATGGGCAGCCGGTCGAAGCTGAAGGCCCCGACCACGAGGCGTTCCTCGAACGACGCGGACAGCCCGCTCCGACGGAGGGACTTGGCGAGGAGGTCGTACACAGCGCGCACCCGGGTACCCGGATCCGTCTGCTCCTCAAGCGTGGTTGACGCCTGGTCGGCCAGTTGGTCGAGGTCGTCGTCCAGGCCGTACTGGCGGTTCAGTGCGTAGAGCAGGACCGGATTGATCTCCGGCTCGCCGTCGACCTGGAGGACGAAGTCGTTCTCGGTGGCCGTGCGCGGCTGGATCGTCAGGGGCAGCAACACGAGGGGAGCGCGCAGTGGGGGGACGATGGTTGTGCCACGTGTCTTCGGCGAGTCCACGTTCAGCAGTCCGCAGGCCAGGCGACCGGCCTCGACACCCTGTTCCTCGTCCAGTTCCAGGATCCGGCGCCGCAGGTAGCGTGCGCGAAGGCAGGCGGATTTGTGATCGGACGGATCGGGGACGAGGCTCGCGAGCCGGACCTTCCGGCCGGTCAGTAGCGCGTGCTGCTGCTCGGCGGAGATGGCGGTCAGGTCGAGACTGCCAGTCTTTGTGTCCTTGAAGTGCAGCAATGTATTGCGCGGTCCAAGATCAATGAGTTCGTCGGCCCATCGCTGAGCCTGGGAGGCCACGGCCTCCTCCCGCGCGCGATTGGCAGTGCCGTTCACTTAGCTACCCCTCTGGTCCGAACCTCTTCCTAAGCCCGCCTGGTCGGTAGGCGAACTCACCAGAGTAAGACCTCTGTTGAGAGGAAGAGGAGGAATTCGGAGCTTGATCGGAGATCACAGGGAGCGCATAGGAGTATTGCTTGCGCGCAGCCGTGCGCCCCGTGCGCGTCGTCGGGAAGATGGCGCTGCGTGGGCAAGCCCGGCGAGGGGAGAGGGCGGGCTCTACGGTGCACGCGCTGGCCGAGCCTGCGCCGACGGGGCGCTCCAGAACGAGGATTAGGATGACAGCCTGTTCGATGGGCCGAGGGCTATCATCAGCGCTTCGGGCTGGTGCACGTCGACTTCGAGACGCAGCGGCGGACGCCCAAGGCGTCGTACGGCTGGTACCGCGACCTGATTGCTACTCATCGAACCTGGCATTCACGGTAGTTAAGCTCCGGATTGGATGTGCCGCCCGTCAGGTTCGATGCAGGTTCGGTAGGGCCCTGCGGAGCGAGCTCATGGCCGCTCAGCGCACTTGACGAGGTAATGACAGGGTGTTCGACAGATCCGGTGGTCTTCACCAATGGTTCGCTGGTGGCCCGACCAGGCGAAAAGTTGGCCCCCGGCGAACCGTTCCAGATGCCAGGACGATGTCACCGTGGTCGGCCTCACCCCGCTCGACCGTGCCTTGCTGCGCGCCATGGAGATCCACCTCGACGACCCGCGTCCAATGCCTCGTCTATGGGCACATCGACGGGGAGCCTCGTAGGCAGCGGCTGTTCCTCCGCGAGTTACCGCCTGCCAAGGCCGCGTCGGCCGCCTCACCAGTAGGCGTACCCGGCCGACGACCTGGAGCCGCGGACCCCCGGCCCTCCGGTGCTGGCACTGGCCGTATCGTCGCCATGTGACACGGAGACCACCGCGCAGGATTCGCGTCGACGGACTTGAGTACCGCTGGACAGTCCAGACCGTCGACGCCGGCCATGTCGCTGTCCACGTCTGGCTCGACGGGCCGGGCCGGCGGTGCCAAATCGTCGTATCGGTGGAGATCGACGATTACTGGCTGCTCTTCCCCGAAATCGTGGCCGCAGGTGAGAGGGCCACTGAGCTGCTCAACCTTGAACCTGTCACACCCAGGCTGACAGCTGCCCTCGTTCGCGCCGGCATCGCAGCCGGGTGGCGGCCGGAAGCGACGGGGGAGCCTTTGCACTTCAGCATGGCCGGCGATCGGACGGCCTTCGTCCTTGTTGCCGAGGCGAGTCGGTGAATGGTGAAGCGCGCATCTGGATGGCCAGCCGTCAAGGATCCGCCGCCGGAGCCAGACCGCATGCCACGAGACCAGACACCGCTGAAGTCCCTTGGTCGGGGCAGTGCGTCAGGTCATGAGGAACTGCCTTCACATCACGGTCTACGGCTGGACTAGAGCTGCCGGTCGGCCACGAGGATCCGTCCGTCGACCGTGCCCAGGAGCAGGTGCCCGCGCTCGGCCACTGCCAGGGACAGGGCCACGGTCGGGATGCCGTCCACCGTGAGGTGGGTCCGCCACTGGAGCGTCCCGCTCGCCGCGTCGAGCGCCACGACCTCGCCGGAGGTGAGGGTGGCGAAGACGGTGTCGCCGTCGGTGTCCAGTGCGGTGACGGCATGGTCGGTGGTGAAGAGCCACTGCAGCGCACCGTCCGGGTAGCCGCGCCGGACGACGAAGAAGTGCCCGTGCCGCAGTGGGCGGCTGGTGTGGATCTTGCCGGCGTGGACGAGGGCCTCGCCACTCTCGCCGGTGAGGCGGAGGGCCGGGCCGCCGTAGAGGTGGTCGATGCGGTCGGTGTCCCAGCTGAGCGGGAACAGCCGGCGGGGCTTCGGTCGGCCGCCGCTGTGGTCGTGCGGGTCGACGGCCACGACCCACTTGTCCTTCCAGTACTCCTTCTTCCCGCCCTGCAGGAAGAGGAGTTCGGGACTGTGCCGGACCGGGAAGTAGTGGTTGAACACGTCGTAGCGGCCGAGGTCGACACTACCGGACTCCCGGTGCTCCGGGGTGAGCAGCATAGTGGGGTGCGGCCGCTTCTCGTGGCGGGTGTCGCGCAGGGCGATCCGGCCGTCGAGGTCGGTGGTGAGCGCGGCCGGGAAGGCGGTGCGGGTGGTGCCGAGGGTGCTGCCGTCGGCCAGCGAGAGCCGTTCGACCGTACCGGGGGGATTCGCCCAGCCGGATCCGGTCCAGCGGGGCCGTGGGGCCACGTTCACCCAGGCGGACTCCCCGCCGGGGCAGACGGACAGCTGGCGCGCGCCGTCGGGATCGGTCAGTCGCCAGGCCAACTCGCCGGAGGGCAGCCAGCTTTCGAGCTTCACGCCTTCGAGGACGGCCAGCACCCGGCCGTCGGCCAGCCCCTCCACCGCCCAGACCTGCCGCCGCCGGGACCACTGGACCCCCTGCGCGGCACTCAAAGCGGTGAGCGTCTCCCGGGCGGCCTGCGCCAGCGCGCGGTCACCGCCGGAAGCCGCCTCCACCTGTGGCCCGGTGAGTTCCTTGGGCGACATGCTCCCGTGGGTGACGGCTTGCCAGTCGTCGCGTTCTACGACGGAGGCGAAGCCGTGGGCGAACGGCTGCTCGGACGACTCCTCGTCGTACGGGCTGACGACCACCTCCAGTGCACGGCCGTCCTCCCGCCAGCGCACCCGACGGACCTCGCATTCGTACTCCAGCAGCGAGACCACGCTTGCGTCCGTGAGGTCGACGAGCAGCAGCTCGCCCTCGAAGCAGTACCCGCCGTCGTAGTCGCCGGTGCCGACGGCGAGCAGCGGCAGGCTCGGGTGGAAGGCGATCGAGTTCACCGGCCACCGGCTGTCGAGGAGGTGTCGGCAGTCCAGCTCGCCGAGCCCGTAGACGCCGACGCGGTGGCCGCGAAAGCCGTCGACGGACCAGCCGGGCCAGTGCAGATGCCCGAGCTGGCCCCCGACGGCGACCAGCCCCCTCGCCTCGCACCGGACGGCCACCGAGGGCTCGCCCATCTCGGCGAAGGGACCGGCCCCGAGCACACGACGGACGGACAGCGGCTTGGACATCGGACAACCCCTCCCAAAGAGCCTCGGAATCCTCGCACGCCGCCCCGCCGGCGGCGAACGAATTCCGGGAAAGCCCAGGAGGTGGTTCGCATGGCCAGAGCTGTCCGCGAGGATCCATAAGAGTCCCTGCAGGAGGTGGAGGCCTTCGAACTCGACCTGAGCCCGGCCGAGCAGTCGGCCTTGGCGATCCTGTGGACACTGGGCGACCCCAAGCTGGACGAACGCGAAGTACTGGCCGCGCTCCGTGCCGACGACGTCCCGTACGGCTGCTTCTCCGACTTCTCCGCGCACAGCCTGGAGCTCGACGGGCACCTATGGCCAACCTCGGAGCACTGCTTCCTGGCCCAGAAGTTCATCGGCACCCGCCATGCCGATCTCATCCGTAGGGCCCGCACGCCGTTGCCTGCCGCCGAGCTGGGCCGTGCCCGGCCAAACTGTTGCGGCGGGACCGGTACCGGCAAGAACATGCTCGGCCGGATCCTGACGCGCACCGGCAATCAACTCCGCGTCGTCGAAGTCCCAGGAAGTCACGAGCGCTCCGGATAGTACCCAGCGACCAGCCGCCGCCCAGCGGCTCTCCCATGGAGTGATCAGTCACTCATTCGTGACGAGCTCAACCGCGCTCTCGTCTGGGCGCGAAACGTACAATCGCCGGACGAGCAGGTGCGGGAGGGCGCAGTGGGACACTTCGAGGGCTTCGACGTCGCCGGGTTCTGGGACGACTCGGCGTACGCGCTGGAGGAGTACGTGGAGGAGGCGCTGCCCTCGCGGGAGTTGATCGAGTCGTTGGAGGATGAGCTCGGCGGATACCGGCTGCCCGACTCCTACATCGCGCTGATGACCGCGCACAACGGTGGCACTCCGACCCGGGCCTGCTTCCCCATGCCAGAGGCGACGTCCTGGGCCGACGACTACATCGAGATCACCGGTATCCGGGGCGTCGGGCGGACCCGGCCGCAGTCGCTGGGTGGCGAGTTCGGCAGCCTGTTCTGGATCGACATGTGGGAGTACCCCGATATCGGTGTCTACTTCGCCGACACACCCTCGGCCGGCCATGACATGCTCGCCCTCGACTACCGCGCGTGCGGGATGCGCGGCGAGCCGACCGTGGTGCACGTCGCCCAGGAGCATGACTTCGCGATCACGTTGGTCGCGGAGAACTTCGAGGCGTTCGTCACGGGCCTGGTCGACGAGTCCGTCTACGACACCTCGGAGCAGGATCGGCTCGCCGAGCTCGCCAAGGTGGGCGACGGCAGCTTCTCCCCGGTCCTGCTGCGTGCTTTCCGTGAGGTCGCGGACGTTCTGCCCGACGCGGACCGGCGGATGCGGGCGCTCGCGGAGGCCGTCGTGCGCGACAAGGGGTTCTTCGTCCTGCACGCCGACGCGCGCTCCATGCTGATGTACGACTACCTGTTCTGGCTGTTCACCAGCTTCAACCAGGTCGACTCCTTCGAGCGGTACCTCAGGACACCTCCGCAGACCGAGCGGTCCTACACGCTGCCGAACTACGAGCTCATGATCGCCGGCTTCGGCCCCGCATCCGAGCCGTACGGCTTCCGCACCGGCGGATACGCCCCCGCCTGCCTCGAAGAGTGGTGGAACTCCCGCATCGCCTCGGGCCACATCGCCGAGACCTCCGACGGCTACCGGTTCACCGACGTCGCCATCGCCGCGCTGCTCGACGAACTCACCACCGTGGCAGGGGCGCGCGGATAGCCGTACTCGCCAGGGCGACAGCGTACCCCTCCAGGGTTCCCGAGTTCCCGAGTTGCCGCCCTGGCGATGGTTTCAAGCTCGTCGAGTCCGCCCAGGTCCGATGCCGAGTGAACGCACCCCGCCTCGTCGCCCTCGTCTTGGCCGTAGCCATCTCGAACGCGGCGAAACTCGTCGAACGACCCGCGACCCTCGCAGTGTGAACAACCTCAACTGATCCGCAGGAATCGACAATTCTTTGCTGAGGTCCGCCAGCGCGACCTGAGTCGGGCAGTCGAATAGGATGACAGGGCGTTCGACGGGCCGAGGGCTACCATCAGCGCTTCGGGCTCGTCCACGTCGGCTTCGAGACGCAGCGGCGGACGCCTAAGGCGTCGTACGGCTGGTACAGTGATCTGATCACCTCTCACCATGCAAGGCAGAGACCGGTAGTTGGCGGAGCAGCCCAAGGGCGGCAACCAGTCAGTCCGGTGAATTGGTTGCCTGAGTCCGCATTCAAGGCGGTAACGGCACTGCACTGCGCTGACAGTGGGCCGCAGCAGTGAGAACTCCGGCACGGGTGTCCCGAGCTGGACCAGGGCGGAGATGGCGGCCATCTGACTCGCACTCACTTCCTCCGGCTGACTGCGATCGGCCGTGCGTGTACCACCATGGTCGTCCCCCGGGGTCGGCGGTTGCCGATCACCCCGCTCATTCTGGTGTTCGATCTACGAGTCGTGGCCGAGGAACCGCAGAGCGGTGGCGGCGGCTCGCCGGACATCTGGAGCGCGGTCATCCCGGGCGAGCTCCGCCAGACGGTCCCGAGCGGCGTGGGCATGGCACCGGCCCAGGGCGATGGCGGCACGCGCACGGACGGCCCTGTCCGGGTGGACGAGTGCGCGCTGGAGGGCCGGGTGAGCATCACCCCGCGCCGCATCCAGGACTGGCACGAGGAGAACGAAGTGCGCGACCGCGAGCTGAAGCGCGACGGCCGTCGGCCGGTCTGAACGCTCCGGCCGGGCACGCCGCCTGGCCTGAACGCTCCGGCCGGGCACGCCGCCTGGCCTGAACGCTCTGGCCGGGCACGCCGCCTGGCCGGAGCGTTGCCTCGATGGGACGGGCGCACCGCGGACCGTACACACTGACCGTGGCCCGCAAGTCCGCGATCATCTCGACGTCCGCTGCCACCGCTGAACGCAGCGCCCAGCCCGGGCCATTCGTCGTCGCGTCCTGTGCGGGCACCGCCAGGTCTGCTTGCGAGCCGATCCCCATCACCCTGCCAACCGTGGCCGGTGCATCTCGGTCCATCGGCCCTGAACAGCCACCGGGGCAGCTCAACCCGACCTGCCCGATCCCGCCGCGACCTCGGCATCCAGTGGCCGACCGGTCGCCTACCGGCGGAGTCTCACGCGCCCGCCGCCAGCACCTCCTGCAGTGCCCTCGTCTCCTTCACCAGCCGGCTTGCCCCGCCACGCCGGGCAGCCGTCGACACCTCGGCGATCGGCCCCCGCGCGCCACTGCGCCGCGCGCAGTCGGCGGCCACCGCGAGCAGCTCGCCCGCACCCCGCACGGGCTTGGCCGTGAGCAACTGAGGCAACGCCCCCGCCAGCACCGACCAGACCGTGCCGTACGCGCCCGTCCCGGCGGCAGCGCGCGCGGACTCGGTGAGGCGGTTGGTCTTCACCGCGCCGATCAGCACCAGCTCCGCCAACTCCCGCCCGAGCAGGGTGCTGTCCAGGTCGCCCCGGACCGCGAGCATCAGCAGGGCGTCCACGGCGGCGGCGCGGTCCTCGGGCAGCCGGGCCCCCAGCCCGTAGGCGACCGCCAGGTGGACGGCCGGACCGGCCGGACCGTCGGCCTCGGCGAGGTAGGGGAGCAGCTCCGCCGCGCCCCTGGCCTCCACGTTGGCGAAGGCGTCGAGCAGCCGGGCAGCCAGCTCCTCACGGTGGTTGGGCAGTGCCGCGAGCCAGTGCCGGGACGGCGAGGAGCGCCAGTACCGGACCGTTCGCCTGCCCGAGTGGACCAGCGGCCCGAGCAGTTTCGCGGCGTCGGCCGCCAGCGGTTCGTCCAGCTCCACGCCGGGCTGCTCGACCACGGTCAGCACGGCGTCCTGCACGGTGTACGCCTCCCACCGGTCCAACCCGCGGTCTTCACCCGGTACGAAACGCACCCGGGTGGACGGCTGCGCGGGCAGCCCGCCCGACCTGAGCCAGCGCGCCACGCGCTGCCCGGCGTCCGAGGTGAGGCGCTCCGCCGCCGCCAGTACCTCGGTGTCGTCGGTCGGTACGACGCGGAGCAGGGCCTGCGAGAGGTCGGCCGGCCCGGCCTCCGCGCCGACCGCCTCATAGGCGGCGAGCCGCTCGACCAGCGCCGCCGCGTCCAGGGAGCCGCCGGCCGAGGTCGGCGTGGCGAGCAGGAACGGCGTCCGGCCGGGCCGGAGCTGTCGGGCCGCCTCCTCCAGGCGGCTCGCGAGCAGGTCGCCGAAGTCCGTGGCGCGGTGGATGCTGCGCAGGAGTTCGGGGGTCGTCCGGCGGGCAGCCACCATGGCGACGTGCAGGATGTCGGGCGGCGAACAGTCCGCCCAGCGTGTGCCGCTCCACAGGTGGACCCGCAGCACCGGCTCCAACGCCTTGACGAGCGCCGGGCGGTCACGGTACGCGTGCCGCACCAGGCCGTCGAGGGCGCGTTCGAAGGCGGTCACGTCCGCGTCGCCCGCGAGGATCGCGCCGATCTCCTCGGCCACCTCCGCCGGGCTGTCCAGCGGACCGGGCAGCGGCACGGCCTGCGGCACGGGCGGCAGCAGCTCCTCGTACGCCTCGGCGAGCGCCTGGAGTTCGACGCCGAAGAGTTCCCCGGCCCGTGCGGTGTGGGCCGGGTTGAGCACATCGGAGGCTGCCCGTAGCTGCGGGAGCACCTCCTCGCCCGCCGCCTCGAGGTGACGGGCGATCACCTTCAGTGCGCGGTCCTGCACATCGGGATCGGGGTGGCCGAAGGCGTCCGCCGCCGCGAGCACCACCTCGCCGGACCGCGCCGGATCCCGTCGCGCCGCCTTGTCCAGCCAGCTGAGCTGGGTGCGGACGAGCTTCTTCTCGGTGCGGAAGAGGACCGTCGCCGAGGCCTCGCCGAGCAGGCCGGGCGCCAGCAGGCCCGCCTCGTCGAGGTGGGCCAGCACCTGCTGGGCGTGCACCGCGACGGTGGACAGCGCGTCGAGCAGCGCGAGGTAGCTCCTAACCCGCGCCGCGTTCTCCTGGGCCGTCGGCGCGAAGGCCTGGAGAAGTGTCAGGAAGCCGCGCTGATCGCTCGCCCGGCCACCGCGCAGCAGACGGGCCAGGCAGCGGTCGATCATCTCGTCCCGGTCCAGTACGCCCTGCTCGGCGAGGCGCGCCAGACACTGCGCCCAGCCGCCGCCGTCCTGCTGTTCGTGCCACGGGCGGTCGAGCTCGGCGCCGATCTCGTCGATCTCGAACAGGCGGGGTACCAGCAGCGGAACGAACGGGTCGGCTGACAGCCGCTGCCACAGGGTGGAGCCGGCTACGCCGCCGGTCAGGTGCGGGGCCCGGTCGCGCTGCCAGCCCCGGTCGGTGAGCCAGTGCGTGACGAAACCCTCCGAGGTCGGCACCGGGCAGCCGGTGGTCAGCACCAAGTGCTCCAGGAACTGGTACTCGTCGGACCACCAGGCAGCCGTCCGGCGCTCGGCCAGCCTGGCGACCACGGCCGTCCGCCACTCCGGCGGCTGGCTCTCGACGACCGCCAGCAGGGCGGGGTGGCGCCAACCGCTGCCACGGCTGAACTCCGCGCCGCCCAGCCAGCCGGCCGCCGCCGCGGCGGCGGTGTGGCAGCCGGCCCCCGCGATCAGCAAGGCCTGCGTGATGTCGGGCTTCCGCCACCAGTCCTCGCGGATCTCCTTGCGGAACGCCTTCAGCTCCGGCAGGCAGGCGCGGCGCTGAGCGGGGGTCAGCTCGGCCAGCTCGGCGGCCACGGCGTCGGCGTCCCCCGCCCGTACCAGTTCGATCAGCTTCATCGCTTCCCCTCCACCGTCGCGCCCTCGACCGTCGCGTCCTCGACCAGGCTCACCGCGAGCGCATGCTTGCACGGCCCGCGCCCGCCCCGGTACTTGGCCCACCACAGGCAGGTGCAGCTCAGCCGCCCGTCCGCCCCCGCCCGCACCCGCTGCACGTGGTCGTCCACCGTCACCAGCGCGCCGCCCGGCTCCAGCCGCACCGCGCCCGCCGCGACCAGCGCGCGGGCGGCCCGCAGGCGCGGGTTCTGCGTCTCGGCGCGGCCGGAGTCGTACGGGAGCTGCCGGTGGAAGTACGCGGCCTCGGCCGTGTCGTAGCCGATCTGCCCGGCCGTCCCGAGCCTGGTCAGCGCGGCGCGGACCCGGGCGATCGACAGGCCTGCCTGCTCGGCGAGTTCGGCCAGGTCGATCCGGGGCTCCCAGGCCAGCAGCACCGAGACCAGCTCAGCGTCGGCGGCCGCGTCTTCGGCGACGAGCGCGCCGAGCACGCCACCCTCGCCGGAGAAGCCGCGCGAGGCGTCCGGCGACAGCGTGAGCGTCAGCCGCATGCCCGGCAGCACCACCTCCCAGGCGCCAGCCGCGGGCGACGGGCCGGCGGGCGGCCCGTACACGCGCAGGGCCAGTGCGTATCGCAGCACCCGTTGCAGGGAGGCCAGCCGCTCGGGGCCGGGCAGACAGACCGCGCCGGGGACGGGCCTGCTGGTCGGGCGCAGCGTACGGCCCGCGGCGACCACCCACTGCGTGGTTCGGGCCCCGGAGCGGGCGGTGCCACGCGGCAGCGAGCGCAGGAAACGGACGGCCTCGGCGGCCGGCACCTCGGCGCGCAGGTCGAATCCTGCCGCCAGCACCTGGGTTTCGGCGAAGCCGCGCAGCCAGCGGTCCGGCAGCGGGACCTTCTTCTCGACCAACGGACCGCCGAGGGTGGTGACCTCCAGTGCGTCCGGGCCGACGGCCAGATGCAACGGGTCGGCGGCGCCGATCAGGGTGAGCGCCTCACGAAGCGGGTGGTTGACGTCCACGTTGGTGGTGCCGTGGCCGATTTCGTCGCCGTCCAGCCCGTCGGCGAGCACGTCGAGGCGGGCGTAGACGCCGCAGCAGCCGGAGAAGGACTCAAAGCGCAGCCGGTCGCCGTTGGCCGTGACCACCGGGTCGAGCGCGGCGGGCCGCAGGGGCTGGTAGTACCGGGTGGCGGCGACGTCGGCGACCGCGAGCAGGGCAGCTGCGGCGGGCGCCGGGGCAGTCAGGAAGCCGCTGAAGAAGCGTGGGTTGGCGGCTGCTCCGGTCGGGGTCGCACCACCCGAGGTCTCCAGGGCGAGGCTGGGCCCTGCGCTGCTCTCGCGCACGGCGGAGGAGCGGAGGTAGGCGTACGTCTGTACGGCTTGCGTCATACCGAGGACGCTAGAGTCTTGCACTGACAAGCCCGGATTTCCGGAACTCGTTCCACCATCCCGACGGAACCCCGGTCACACCGTCGAGCACCGCGCAGCTGCGACCATGAGCAGGCGAACGGCGAGTCATCCTCGGGCAGCGGGCGACCTTGCGGCGGTCCCCGGCGAACGCTCCCCCGGAGAACCGGAGGCCGTGGCACGTCGGGTGAGAGACCAACGAGGTTATTGGTACAGGTAGTTCAGAAATACTGTGGCATCGACGCCGGGCGCGTGGTCGGACAGGAGTACGGCGAGTCGGTCGTGATAGGCGGGCGGCCGGCATGCTCGGTCAAGTAGGTGTCGACCAGGATGAGTTCGGCGCCCAGGCCGATGCCGACCAGGAAGCGCATGGCGATCAGGGCGCCGCCGGACTGGGCGGTGGCGCAGGCGATGGCGAGGGCGGCGTAGGCGATGAGGTTGGTCTGGAACATGCGCCGGCGGCCGAACCGGTCGGAGGCCTTCGCCAAGGCGAAGGCGCCGGGCATCTCTCCCGTGAAGGGGGCGCCGATGAGCAGGGACTTGTCGGTGGTGGTGCCGGTCCACGCGGCGGGCACCAGGGGGATGAGCAGGGTGCCGAGAGCGACTTCGAAGAAGTTGAAGAAGGAGCCCAGCCCGACGAGCGCGACGATGTGCCGGTGCCAACGGCCGACGGGCAGGTCGTCCAGGCGTCGGGCGATCTGCGATAGCTGGACGGGGGACGCGTCAGTGCGTCTGGCGATATCGGCGGCCATGGCGATGCTGCTTTCTGTGCGGCTCCGGTGGGGGCGTACGGGCGCGGGTGGCGGCGCCTGGTGTGAGGTGCGCAGCGGAGGCGGCAACGGCTGGTGCGGTTGGTGGAAGCGGGTGGGCCGGTGCGCCGAACTGCTGCTGTGGCATGTGGTGGTGGCCGGGCTGACGAATATGTGGCCGCCCGCAGCCGGTTCCCGCGGTGTGTGCGGCGCGTGCGGTGCCGGCTGCGGGCTTCATCCCGTTGCGGCGGGCGTCCGGTTCACGGTCGGTGGGCCTCCAGAGCGTCGAGCCACTGGCGGAAGTCGTCGACACCACGGCCGGTGAGGGCTGCGCCGTGGGCGAAGCCGACGGCCCTGAGATCGCGGGGGATCCGGGCCAGGCTGCCGGTCCTCAGAGCGGGGTCGGCCGCGAGTGCGGCGGGGCCGAGGCCGAGTTCGCCGCGGTGGAACACCGCGTCGCCGGTGAGGAGCGTCCTGCTGGGTTCGTGCAGAAGGACGACGTGGCCGGGGGAGTGGCCGGGGGTATGGATGACGCGCAGGCCGCTCGCCTCCACGAGGTCGCCGTCGACGAGGCTCTGATCGGCCGAGAGCGGGCGCCAGTGCAGTTTGGGCAGTCGGTCGAGGAGCCGTCCGGCGGCGCCGGAACGCCCGGAGCCGGGCACGCGGCCGTTCTCCAGCCAGGAGCGTTCGGCCTCGTGGATGAGGAACGGTGCCCCGGTCAGCTCCCGTAGGTCGTAGGCACCTTGGACGTGGTCGGGGTGGGCGTGCGTGATCACGACGCGCTTGATGTCGGACGGCTTGCGGCCCAGTTCGGCGATGGTCCGGAGGATGGCGCGGGGTGCGTTGGCCCAGCCTACGTCGACGAGGGTGAGGCCGTCCTCGGCGTCGACGAGGAAGGCGTTGTCGCGGCGGGTCGTGGGGATGCGGACGATCCCGGGGGCGAGTTGATCAGACATGGGAGGCCTTGGGGAGGGGGACGTAGCCTTCGCGGGCGAGCTTGGGGAGGATGCCGCCGGCGGCGAGGATGTCCAGGACCAGCGGCGGAAGGGCGCCGCCGGTCAGGCGCACCCGGGTGACGGTGTTCTCGATCCAGCCTTCGGCGAAGTCGAGGGCGGCACCGTCGCCGTCGGCGAACGCGGCGTGCACGCCCGGAACGGTGAGAGCGGGCAGGCCGTGGTTGATGCAGTTGCGCAGGAAGAGGGAGTTGAACTCCTCGGCGACCACCGCGGCGATGCCGAGCTCGCGGAAGAGCGCGGCGACGGGCCGGGAGGAGCCGAGGCCGAAGTTGCGCCCGGCGACCACGATGTCGCCCTTGTGGACCTGGTCCGCCCAGCCGGGGCGCAGCTCGTAGAAGATGTGCCGGGCGGCCTCGGGGATCGACAGCCTCATGGCGAAGGCCGGGTACATGGCGTCGGTGGTGACCGAGTCGCCCACCACCCAGACGTGGCCCGAGATCTGCGTGTCCATCAGTTCAGTTCCCCTCGCGGGTCGGTGACGTAGCCGGTCAGGGCGGAGGCGGCGACGGTGGCCGGGGAGGCCATGTAGATCTCCGCCTCGGGGCTGCCCATGCGGCCGGTGAAGTTGCGGGTGGAAGAGGTCAGGCAGACCTCGCCGGGGGCGAGCAGGCCCATGTGGTAGCCGAAGCAGGCGCCGCAGGTGGAGTTGGTGACCACCGCGCCGGCGTCGGCCAGGTCCTGCAGGTAGCCCGCGCGCATCGCCTCCCGGTACACGGCCTGCGAGGCGGGGGTGACCAGCAGCCGCACGCCCGGGGCGACCCTGCGGCCCTTGACGATGGCGGCGGCGATCGCGATGTCCTCCAGCTGCCCGTTGGCGCAGGAGCCGATGAAGCACTGGTTGACCGGTCGCTTCTCGATCGCGGACACCGGAAGGGAGTTGTTGCTCACGGTGCCGGGCCGGGCGACGTACGGCTCCAGCGAGGACAGGTCGACGGTGCGCACGGCGGCGTAGGCGGCGTCCGGGTCGGGGTCGGCCGCCCGGTAGGAGTCGGGGGTGGCGCCGCGTTCGGCGAGGAAGTCCCGGGCGAGGCCGTCGATGGGGAAGGTCGAATAGTCGGCGGATATCTCGGCGCCCTGAGTGGCGATGGTGCGCCGGTCGTTCATGGGGATGGAGGCGAGGCCGGCTCCGCCGAACTCCAGGTTGTGGTTGGTGGCGTCGCCCCAGGTCCCGGCGATGTGCAGGAAGATGTCCTTGCCGGAGACGGCGGCGGGCTTGGCGCCGGTGAACTCGTAGCGCAGGGTGGGGGCGACCTGGAACCAGGTCTGGCCGGTGCAAAGGATCGAGTAGACCTCGGCGGGGCCGAGGCCGCGGGCGGCGGTGTTGTACGCGCCGGCGGCGCAGGTGTGGGAGTCGGTGCAGGCGAGGATCTCGCCGGGACGGGCCAGGCCGTTCTCGGCGATGACCTGGTGGCAGATGCCGTGCCGGCCGACGTCGTAGAACTTGGTGATGGCGAAGTCGCGGGCGAACGCGCGGGCGCGGGTGCCGCCGAGGGCGTCGCCCACCGAGGGGGCGGGGACCGCGTGGTCCATGACGACGGCGACCTTGTCGGGGTCGTTGATCCGCAGCGGCGGCACCCACATGGTGGCGAACTGCAAGTCGATCATCACGGTCATGTCGACGTCACAGACGACGGTCTGACCTGCCGCCACCTGCTCCTGGCTGGCCTTGCGGGCCAGGATCTTCTCAATCATGGTCATGCCCATCGGGCATTCCACCTTCATCGTTCGGGGCCGGCGTTCAGCCGGTCGGATGGGTCGGGTCGTGAGGCCGGGGCCGGTCGCGAGGTCAGGCCGGGTGCGGTGCGGCGGTGCGGTAGCGGTCGCCGACGGCGGACCACTCACGCAGCCCGACCAGCTCGAACAGGCCCTGCGGGCCGGGCGTGAGGTCCGTGGGCAGGGTCCCGCCGAGGCGCTGGAGGGAGTCGAAGCCGGCCAGGACGACCGGTCCCAGCAGCGCGCCGGGGTGGATCGCGATGCGGAAGCCCAGTGCGGCCAGTTTTTCGGCGGCGGTGTCGGGGGTGAGCCCGCCCTGCACCATGTTGATCAACAGGGGTGCGTCGACCCGGGTGGCGATCCGCTCGATCTCCTCCGGGCTCTGCGGGGCCTCGACGAAGATGACGTCTGCGCCGGCCGCGGCGTAGCGGTTGGCCCGGTCGATCGCCTCGTCGATCCCCAGCGGGCCGCGCGCGTCGGTGCGGGCGACGATCACCGTGTCGGGGTCGGTGCGCGCGTCCAGGGCGGCGCGGAGTTTGGCCTCGAACTCGTCGGCCGTGACCAGTTCCTTGTCCGGCAGGTGGCCGCACTTCTTCGGGAACGCCTGGTCCTCCAGCTGGATCGCGGCCACTCCGGCGTGCTCGTAGGCGCGTACGGTGCGGACCACGTTCATGGGCTCGCCGTACCCGGTGTCGGCGTCCGCGATCAGCGGGACCTCCCCGAGGGATTCCGCGACGACGCGGGCGCGCTCGGTCATCTCGGTGGCGGTGAGCAGGCCGATGTCGGGCAGGCCGAACCCGGCGACGGCCACGCCAGCGCCGGTCAGGTAGGCGGCGGTGAAGCCGCAGCGCGCGACAAGGTGGGCGCCGAGCCCGTCGTAGACGCCGGGCGCGGTGATCAGGCCGTCGTCGGCCAGCAGTCGGCGCAGGCGCGCGCCCGGGGTGAGGGTGATGGTCATGGCTGCCTCGGTTTCGGGTTTAGTCCAGGGCGCCGCGGACGGGAGCGGCGAGCAGGTCGATGAGCGGGCTCAGGTCGCGCTCGGATTCCAGGGCGAGGACACGGCGTTCGATCTGCTGGGCCCGGTCCGGGTCGATGACGTGGGCGGACAGGCCGCGGAATTTGGCGACGATCTCGTCGTCGGTCAGCGGGTCGTCCGGGCCGCCGTGCGGCTGGTTGAGTGCGTGGGTCACGGTTCGTCCGTCGTGGAGCCGGAACGTGACGCGGGTGTTGTAGCCGGGCTGGTCCCAGGCGGGATCCTGCTGGAGGTCGACCTGTTCGACCGTGGTGCGGGCGATCAGCGCCCACACGTCGTCCGCGTCGATCCGCTCGTCGGTGAACTGCGCCGGGCCCACCGTGCCGTCCAGCAGGGCGACGGCGACGGCGTAGGCGATGTTCATCTGCGCGCCGATCGCCGTCAGGGGCCGCTCGGGCTGCCACCAGCCGTGGTGGTGGACGGCGGCGGGAACCTGGATCCGGATGGCCGCGACGTCGTTGGCGGTGAAGGAATGCTCGTCGGCCAGGAGGCAGGTGGCGTCGATGGCCGGATGCAGCCCGCCCATCGCGGCGTGGATCTTGATGGTGATGGCTTCGGTGTTCCACCACTCGCCCAGGCCGTCCACGATCCGGGAGGCGTCAGGGGCGTGGCCCTCACCGAAGGTGGACAGGAACCCGCCGAAGGGGCGCTCGAAGACCCGCTTGATGCCGGTGTATCCGGCGGCAGCGAGACCAGCGGCGTAGAAGCCGTTACGGGCGGCGAAACCGTGGTGCATCCGCTTGGACATCGCCTCGTACTGGGCGGCCATCAGCCCCGCGGACTGAGTGGCGGCCAGGCCGAGCGCGTCCTCGAACGCGGCCGCGTCCAGACCCCGCAGCACACCCGCGGCGGCGGCCGCCGCGTGAGTGCCGAAGACGGAGCCGGAGTGCCAGCCGCGGACCAGCATCTCGGGCCCGTTGAGGGCCAGGCCCACGCGAGGGCCGACCTCGAAACCGGCGATTGCAGCCCGCAGGAAGCGTTTCCCGGAGACCGGCCCGATCTGCGAGGCCGTCGACAGGAGCGCCGGCAGTACGAGGGAAGCGCTGTGCAACGGCGCCGACGGGAAGTAGTCGTCGAGTTCGAAGCCCTGGATGAAAGTCCCGTTGAGGACGGCCGCGGCCGGAGCGCTGGTGGTGCGGCCCCAGCCGATCAGCGGCGCATCGCCGGCTCCCTCCATCGCCAGGACCGCCTGGACCGCGGTGCGCGACCACGGCAGCTGCGCGCCGATGAGCGCGCAGCCGATGCCGTCGAGGACCAGATGCGCGGCCCGTGTGCGGACGTGCGCGGGGATCTCCCGGGTGCCGGCACCGCTCAGCCAGGTGGCCAGCCGACCGGTGGGCCCCTGAGCGGCGGTGGGTTCTTTCGCCCGTGGGGGTGAGGGCGGGGACTCGGACATGGTGCGACTCCTGGGTCGATGGGCAGCCCAAATAGAGCTACATTCGAATTTATAACATCTATGTTTGCACTTGTCGCCGGGTAGGGTGAGCGTGTGGCTCTCAGACGCACTTCTCTTCCCCGTACCGCCGAGGCCGTCGCGCTCACGGAACTACGCGACGCGATCATCCGTGGTGACCTGCCCCCCGGCGCCCCCATCCGGCAGAGCGCCGCCGCGGAGCAGCTCGGCCTGAGCGTCATCCCCGTCCGCGAGGCACTGAAGACCCTCGCCGGCGAGGGCATCGTCGACTACCAGGCACAGCGCGGCTACACCGTCGCCGAGCTGCGACCGGAGAGCGTCGACGACATCTTCCGCCTGAGGGAGCTGCTGGAGACCGAGGCCGAGGCGAGGGCCGTGGCCAGGGTGAGGCCCGAAGACCTCGCCGCCATGCGCGAGGCGCTGGAAGCGCAGGCGCGGGCAACCGACAGCGCCGATGCCCATGCCGCGATCGTCGCGAACAAGGCCTTTCACTTCGCCCTGCTCGACCGTTGTGACAATCAGTGGCTGCTGCGCTTCGTCCGCCAGCTGTGGGAGGCGTTGGAACCCCACCGTGCGCTCGCCTACCGGCGGACCGCTGCCGACGGCGACCGTGCCCGCGCGGACGAGATCGTCCACGAACACGGCGAGATCCTCGCCGCGCTCGAGTCGGGGAACGCCGACGAAGCCCTGCGGCTGATGGCAGGCCACCGCGACAGTGGTCAGGGCGACTTCCACCGCCTCCTGCCGGCGGGCTCGGACACCACGGGCTGAGCGGCCGACCACGGCGGGCCGGGCAGTAGGGCTTCACCGCGGCTTCGCGTCGTCGAGCGGCGTGAGCTGGTTGCGGCCGGCCGGCCAACCGGGGCGGTCTGCGGCCGAGGGCCCCGGCGCGGTGGCACGGGTTGTAGGGGCGCGCCGAGCTCGAGCCGTGCGAAGCGGTCATCCAGGTGTCCCACTGGGCCACGGGGAAGGCTCGGGGCATCATCGACAGGGGCCGCTCGTGCGCCCCGCGCACGAGACGTTCACGGACTACCTCGCGGACGTGTGGGGGCCCGGGGATACCGAACTGCTGGTGCACCGGTGGACGGATCCCGGCTCCGTGTCGGGTGGAGTGCCGTCCAGGCCATCACGGAGGAGCCCGAGTACCGGCACGGTCCGGGCAGCGGTGTCCCGTGGGAAAAGGACGGGGCGTGCACGGGAGCCGCCGAACCCGGGGACGCCCGCTTGGAGAACACCTCGGCGCGTCTGCTGACTCACCCCGCCTGGTCGTGCCGGTCGCCGGCCCCCCGCCTGCGGCTCGCTGCGGTCCGCCCGTGCGGCATGAGTCCGGCAGGCGAATAAGATGACAGGGTGTTCGACGGGCTGAAGGGTTCGGTCAGCGTTTCGGCCTGGTCCACGTCGACTTCGCGACGCAGCGGCGCACCCCGAAGGCGTCGTACGCCTGGTACCGCGACCTGATCGCCGCCCACCGGGCGCGGCACACGAGGTAGGTCGGACGCCGGCCGCGGCCTCGATCTCGGTGCACCCCTTGCGCTGCTTCTCCGCCACCAGCTTGCCGCAGTGCGCCTCCGCCGCGTCGACGGAGTCAAGCTCCTTCACCCGGACGCGGCCCTCGGTACCGATCCGGCCGTAGTGCACTCGCGCCGACGCGCCCTCGACGCCGCCTCCCAGAACTTCGCAGTACCGTCACCGACGAGCTCCCAGCGCCGCACAGCTCCTCCTCCATGCCGTAGTCGGCGCGCGCTCGACCCCGGTCACCGCCCTTGCCGTGAACGGAGAGTGCACGCGGTACCCCACCCTCGCGATACACGGCAGTGCCCGGCTGCGCCACGGTGCTGTGACCGCGCCCTGGCGTTCGACCATGATGCGTCAGAAGGCGAGGCGGAGTCCCCGAGCCGCGGATGTGCTCAGGGGGCGAAGTCGAGGCGTACGAGAGGGTCGTGGTGGATGCGCTCGAGTGGCACCCCTGCGAGGGCTGCGCCCGGCCTCACCGCCGGGCGGTGCGCACGGCGCCGGCCCCACCCGGAACGCCACAGCTCCTCCACCCGTCCTCCGTCCGGTCGGCACTCGCGGCGACGGATCCGGCGCGCGTCGTACAATTCGCCGCCGGGTGGCTGCGCGATCGGACGACCGGTCGACCGAGGAAGCGAACTCGCCTGTGTGCGAAGGGTTTTGTGGATGCATGCGAAGCATCCGAATCGTGACCTGCGATCCGTCCCGGGCGGGAACCCGAGGCCCTGACGTTCACGTCGCCGACATTGCCGTGGCACGTCGCGGCAGTGGCGCACCCGACGTCCGTCCGGACGGCGCGGCGCAACTCGCCCGACCCGAGAGAGACCAAGAGAGAGACTGAGAATGAACGGCCAGACCGAGGGCGCGCCGGCGGAGACCGACGGCCTGTGGACGCTGCCCGGCTACACCCATGAGCGCGAGCTCGGCGCCGGGGCGAGCGGGCGGGTGGTGCTGGCCCGGCATGACTCCACCGGCACGCGGGTCGCCGTCAAGTACCTGAGCGCGGCGGTCGGTGACACCGCCTCCTTCCGCAACGAGGCCGTGCTGCTCGGCGGCCTGTGCTCGCCGCAGGTGGCCGCGCTGTACGAGTACGCGGAGAGCTCCCGGGGCGCCGCGATCGTGATGGAGCTGGTGGACGGCGTCGCGCTGCGCAGGCTGCTGAGCCAGGAGGGCGCCACCTCGCCGGAGGCGGCGCTGGTGGTGCTCAAGGGGTCCCTGCACGGCCTGGCCGCCGCGCACGCGGCCGGTGTGGTGCACCGCGACTACAAGCCGGAGAACGTGCTGGTCGCGGCCGACGGCTCGTCCAAGCTGGTGGACTTCGGTATCGCGGTGCGCAGCGGCGAGCGGCCGGGCGTCGCCGGCACCCCCGTCTACATGGCCCCCGAACAGTGGGCGGGCGAGCCGGCCTCGCCGTCCGGCGACGTGTACGCGGCCACGGCGACCTTCTTCGAGTGCCTGACCGGTACCAAGCCCTACCGCGGTAAGACGCTTGCCGAGCTGGCGGTCAAGCACACCGAGGCACCCATCCCCGACGAGCTGGCGCCGGAGCCGGTCCGGCCGCTGATCCGGGCCGGCCTGGCGAAGACGCCCGGGGAACGCCCGCAGAGCGCGGCCGCGCTGGTCGAGGAGCTCGAACGGGTGGCGCGTTCCGAGTACGGCGAGGACTGGGAGGAGCGCGGGCGAGGGGCGCTCGCGGCGCTGGTGGCGCTGCTGCCCCTGCTGCTCCCGTCCGGCGGCGGTGTGGGTGCGGGCGGCACCACGCTGGCCACCACGGTGCTGGGCGGCGGCGCGGACTCGGCCGCGGCTTCGGCCACCGCCGACGTCGAGCCCGCACGGCGTCCTCGGCTGAGCCGGAGGGCCCGCATCACGGCGGGCGCTGTGGGCGTCATGCTGGTGGCCGGGGCGATGGCCGGAATCGCGGCCGCCAACAGCGTGGATGCCGCACGCGTGACGCCCGCGGCTGCTCCGGCACCGGAACTGACGACCTCGCTGGCGCCTGCGGCGAGCGCGTCCTCGGCCGGGCCGTCCGCGAGCGGTTCACCTTCCGCCTCGGCCTCGGTGTCGGCGTCCTCCTCGACGAGCGCCACGCCCGGTGCGACGGCTACTCCCACGACCCCGACCGGGCCGAGCGCTGCGGGCCCGGCCGCCACCGACGCACCTGCGCCGGTCCCCGGGCCGGTGACGGATCCGACGGCCACCACCGGGGTTCCGACTCCGCCGAGCCCGTCGACGCCCTCGCCATCCCCGACGCCGCTGCGCGTCATCTCGCTGACCATCTCCTCGTACGGCTGCTACGGGAACTACGGCACCAAGGGCACCGTCAAGGTCACCACCAACGGCGCCAACACCGGTACGCTGAAGGTAAGTTGGGTAGACGGCGGATCATCCCGGAAAGTCGTCGCGACCCAGAGCCTCACGCTCGCCAAGGGCCAGGCCAACGTGTCGTTCCCGGTCAGCCACACCTTCGCGGACAACGCGACCGCGTGGGGCCTGCAGGTCGGCACCGACCCCGCTGCACTCCGGGGCCAGGGCAGCTACCAGGAGGTCTACGCCTACCTGTGCAACCCGCCCCGCTGACCGCCCCCGCGGACCACGCCGCACCACCCGCCAGGAAGAGACCATGACCACACCTCAAGAGCGCCCGGCCACGGAGACTGTCCCGGAGCCGGACCGCACGCTGCGCCTCGACAGACCGGCGCCGCCCGACCCTGCCGCCGCCACGACGGTGCGGCTCACGCCTGCCGACGTGTGCGTCGTTGGTGAGAGCGGCGAGTCTGACACCGTTGCCACTGTGGAGCTGGAGCCCGCGGCCGCCGCCACGACGGTGCGGCTCACGCCTGCCGACGTGCGCGCGGTCGGCGAGGAAGCCGAGAGCGCCACATTGCTCGACGAGGAGGCCTGGGCCACCCCCGCCGCCACCGTCGAGCTGTCGGACGCCACCGTCGGGACGACGGTCGAAGCGCCCCTTGAAGCCACTCTCGAAGCGACCGTCCCGGCTCCGGCGGGGCCGTTGACGTCGACGGGTGAACCTCGGGCCGACGGGCTGCGCCGGTTCGGTCCGGGTGTGCCGAGCGCCACCGCGGACGTTCCGGCGCTCGCCGCAGCCGTCTGGCACGGCACCACCCGTCCCGGCGAGTCGGCGGCCGCGGGAGCCCCGCGGCCAGGCCGGAGGCGTCTGGGGTGGCTGCTGCCGTTGCTGGTCCTGCTCGCCGTGCTGGGCTATCTGGCCTGGCAGGGCTCCGCGCAGGCACTCTCGGTGACCGCGGTCTCGGTCCGCACGGATCCGGCCGGCCCGGCCTGCGACGGCACCGCGACGGTCATCGGCACCTTGCGGACCGAAGGCCGGGCCGGCACGGTCTCCTACCGCTGGCGCCGCAGTGACGGTACGGTCTCCGCCGACATCGCCCAGCCGGTGCCGAAGGGCAGCCACCAGACGGACGTGGTGCTCCGCTGGACCTTCGAGGGCAAGGGAGCCATGGCGGCCACGGCGACCCTGGAGGTGCTCTCCCCGGACTCCCGTACCGCCTCGGCCTCCTTCACCTACACCTGCCACTGAGCCACCGGATGCCGTCGCACCGACCGCCGGCAGCGGACCGCCGAAGGCGGTCGGGGCCGCTCAGCGCCTGACGTCCGCGCCTCCCGCATCGGGGCGCGCGGAACAGCCATCACACTCCGCCCACGCACCAGTAGTGCGGAACGAGGAAGGGCCTTCGGAGCGGGGGCGGAGTCGGTCACGGGGCGAGCACGGTGGAACCGGGGCATGGTGCGTACCCGTCCGCTGGCGGAGCCGCCGGCGTGGTCCACTCGGTCGGTGGCGTCTCCTACGATGACCGCCATGAACACAGCGGGGGCGGAGCAGCGCCTCATCGACGGCCGGTTCGAACTGCTGCAACAGCTCGGTGGCGGCGGTATGGGCCTGGTCTGGCGGGCACGCGACAACGCACTGCAACGCGAGGTGGTAGTCAAGGAGGTCCGCCCGCCGGACCCGGCCATGGCGGCGGCCGACCCGGCCCAGGCACGGCAGCTGCGCGAACGGGTGCTGCGCGAGGCGCGGGCGCTCGCCCGGCTTCAGCACCCGAACGTGGTGGTGATCCATCACATCGTGGACACCCCGGACCACCCGCATCCCTGGCTGGTGATGGAGCTGGTGGCCGGCGGCAGCCTGGCCGACCGGTTGGCCAAGGGCCCGCTCGGCGTGGCCGAGGCGGCCCGGATCGGCCGGGGCGTGCTGTCCGCGCTGCGGGCCGCGCACGCCGGCGGCATCCAGCACCGGGACGTCAAGCCCGGCAACGTGCTGCTGCGCCCCGACGACACGCCGGTGCTGGCCGACTTCGGCATAGCCGCGATCCAGGATGCGACCGCCCTGACCGCGACCGGCGCGCTGATCGGCTCACCCGAGTACATCGCGCCGGAACGGATCCGCGGTCAGGAGGGAAATCCGTCCTCCGACCTGTGGTCGCTCGGCATGATGCTGTACGTGGCCGTCGAGGGCCGCCACCCGCTGCGTCGGGCGACCACGCTCGCCACACTCGCCGCCGTGCTCGATGAGCCGCTGCCACCCCCGGCCCGCGCGGGGCGGCTCGGACCGCTGCTGACCGCGCTGCTCGCCAAGGACCCGGCGGTCCGCCCTGACGCTGAGCAGCTCGACCGGATGCTCGCGGCGGCTGAGCACGACGACGGCGCCGCCTTCGAAGACAGCGAGCCGCAGGCCGTCGTCGCCGCGCCGCCGCCCGGTGGTGCCGCGTCCCCGGCGGACCGGATTCCGCCGGACTTCGCCCGTCCGCCGACCGGCCAGGTACCACTGGCGTTCCGGCCGGCTCCGGGCACTCCCGCCAAGCCCTCGGCGGCCACCCGCCGGGGCCGGGTCGTCGCCGCCACGGGGGTGGTCACCGCCGTCGTGCTGGCCGGCGTCGTCGCCCTGCTCCTGAGCCAGGGCGGCGCGACGGCGGCGCACGGCACCACCGCGGGCTCGACGACCGGCACGACGACCACGGTCACCAGCAGCCCGGGCACGGCCGGCACCAGCGCACCCGCCGTAGCGCCGCCGTCGGCATCCCCGGGCGGGGCGAGCCTGCTGACGCCGGACGGCGTGCGCCGGACGATCGACGCGCTGCACCCGTACCTCTCCGGCGGCAAGGTCTTCCAGCTCGTCATCTACCCCGACTACGCCATCGCCCAGGTGCCCACCGCCGCCGGCGCCAAGGTCTACGACGAGGTCAACTACCGTGACGGCAAGGCGGTCCGCTCGGTGGGCGGTGAACTCATGCCCGACGAGAAGGCCATCGATCTGCAGGACTTCGACTGGGACGTCCTGCCGGCCCTGTTGCAGAAAGCCCAGGACACTCTGAACGTGGCCCACCCGACCAGCCGTTACCTCATCATCGAGGCCGACATGTTCGACGGCTCGCCCAGTACCAAGGTCTACCTCTCCGACGACTACGGCAGCGGATACCTGGAGGCGGACTTGAAGGGCAACGTGACGCGGACCTACCCACGCAGCTCCTGAAGGCCGCGACGACCGGGACGACTGGTGTCCGGCGGGCCGAGCGGTTCAGTCAGTGCTTCGGCCTCGCCCACATCGACTTCGAGACGCAGAAGCGGACTCCGAGGGCGTCGTACGGCTGGTACTGCGATCTGATTGCCACCCAACGTGCAGGAGGAGGGCGGTAGTTGTGGCCTTCTCGGTGAAGCGCACGGCGCCGGGCCGTTGTCGGCACGCTCAGCGCCGACGCAGCGTCCGGGCTGCGGTGGCGAGGCGGCGGGCGGCTTCGGTCAGTTCGGCGGGGTCGGCGGCCGCGGCGAAGCCCAGGCGCAGGTGGGCGGCGGGAGCGTCGGTGGGGAAGTAGCGATGGCCCGCGTTGAGGGATACGCCGTGCAGGCGGGCCGTGTCGGCGACGGCGATGTCGGTGAGGTGGGCCGGCAGCCGGAGCCACAGGTGGAGTCCGCCGGCCGGCTGGCGGGTGAGGGTCCAGTCGGGCAGTTCGCGGCCGAGGGCGGTGGCGAGCGTGGTGGCGCGTTCGCGCAGGGCGGTGGCCAGGGCGCGCAGGTGGCGGTCCCAGGCGGGGGTCGAGAGCAGTTCGACGGCGGCCTCCTGCAGCGGGCGGGCGACGAAGAAGTCGTCCACCAGGCGCATGCCGCGCAGCCGTCGCATCACCGGGCCGCGCCCGCTGATGCTCGCGCTGTTCGTCCTGTCCTTCTTCACCTCGTACCTGGGCCTGGGCGTGGCAGGCGTCATCATCGTCAGTCTCCGCCAGATCCTGACGCCGCAGTCGATGATGGGCCGGATGACGGCGGCGTTCCGAACCCTCCTGTTCGGCGGCGGCGCGCTCGGCGGACTCTCGGCCAGCCTGCTCGCTGGCCGGCTCGGGGCCCACGGTGCGCTGGTCGTGGCCGCGGCAGGCTCCGCCGCCGTGGTGCTCGGGCTGATCGTCTCCCCGGTCAGCCGACTGAAGGAGATGCCACCGGCGCCTCCGGCAGCCGCCGACGGGTGACAGCCGCGTCGGGCCGATTCCCACAGGGCCCGCGTCGGGAGGACTCGGCCTTCGAGTCGCCGACGCGCGCCATTGCGGTTGGGCAACGAAGGACCGCGCGGCGTCGGGCGTCAGGTGCCGTTCACGCAGACCACTCCGAGGAATCCTCGCCGTCGGCGGGTGGCTCCGGCGTCCGGCGGAAATGGGATGACAGGGTGTCCGGCGGGCCCGAGGGCTGCCGCCGGCGCCTCGCCCTGGTGCACGTCGACCTCGGGACGCAGAAGCGCCGTGCGGAGGGGGCGGGCCGCGGTCGAGCCCGGTGCGGAAGGTCCACCACGACCTCACCGTCACCGGGCCCTCGAACGTGGCCGCATTCCTGACTGGGACGATCGAGCTGGTCCGGGCCTGCGCGCCCGGCCGCCGCCCCGCAGGGGCGGCCGTCGCCGGGAGGCGTCAGCCGACGGTCAACGGGATGGGCCCGGCCAGCACCGAGTAGCCGTCGTTGGCCAGGTAGTACACGTCGTACCTGCCTGCGCCGTTCAGCCTGCTCGTGGAGAACGTGACCGCGCCGCTCTGGTTCGGCGTGTAGGCCCAGGTCAGCGCGGACTTCGCGCCCGGGGTCACGCCTGCCGGGTAGATGCCGACCCAGTTCTTCGCGCTGACCTGCGATGTGTTCGGCAGGGCGTAGCGGAAGGTGACGTTGCCGCCGTTCGCCACCGCGTTGAGGCCGCCGGTCAGCGTCGGCCCGGTCGCCGTGGCCGGTGCGAAGGCGGCGTTGAGCGGCGTGGCGTAGGTGTCGTTGGCGGTCAGCCCCGGCAGGCCGAGGGCCGACTCGATGGTGCGGCCGATGCCGTAGTGGTCGTAGTGCAGCGGGCTGCTGGTCCCGGCAGGCACGGTGCCCTGCGAGCCGAGGACGACGGTCGCGAGGTGGTTGTACCCCTCGCTCTCGCTCTCGTCCCAGGTCAGGACGATCAGCGAGCGCTGCTGGGTCCACGCGGGGGAGGACAGCACCGGGGCGAGGGTCTGCCTCAGCCAGCCGTCCTGCACCTGGAGGCTGGTGGCGCTGCCGTTGCCGGAGGCCTCGCCGTCGTAGTAGTCGTCGGCCGCGATCCAGGAGAAGTTCGGGGTGGTGGCCGCCGACCGGAGGTCGGTGGTCAGCTGGGTGGTGTCGAACAGGTGCGCCGCGCAGCGGGCCGCGTTGCCGCTGATGCCGGTGTAGTTGATGAACGGCGCGTCGTCCGGCTCGTACTTGGCGTCGTACTGGGTGGTGGTGTTGCAGGGCGTGCCCATGCCCTGCTCGTAAGCCTTCCAGGACTTGCCGGCCGCCTCGATCGAGTCACCGAGGTTGCGCTGGGGGGAGTTGATGTTGGGCCAGTAGGTGGCGCCGGTGGTGTAGGTGTCGCCGCCGGCGATGGCGAGGTAGTTCTCGTCGCTCGGGTGGTAGACGCCGTGGGAGTCGGTGAGGGTGGCGCCCTGGGACATCAGGCTGTGGATGAACGGGGTGTCCGCCGGGTCGTTCATGATCTGGGAGTAGTCGGTGTTCTCCATCATGACCGTGAACACGTGGTCGTAGCCCGGCACGCTGGAGGCGGGCGGGGTCAGCGGTGCCGGAGCAGCGACCGGGGTGTTGAGGGTGAGGGAGAGGTTGTCCAGGTAGCCGGCCTCGTGCGAGGTCGACAGGAACTGCACCTCGACCTGGACCGACCGCGTCCCGGCCGGGACGGAACCGGTGGCGCTGCGGGAGAGGAACTCGGTCGTCAGGTTCCGGTCGGTCGCGGAGACGGTCGGCAGCTTGGCCGTCGCGCCGACCGGGTGGCCGTTCGCGTCCCTGAAGTGCAGGCTGACAGCGGCGTAGCCGCTGTAGACGGTCCAGCCGCCCAGCCAGCCGGAGAGGTCGTAGCTCACCCCGCCGCCGTCGATCGCCGCAGCCGCCGAGGAGACGTCGACGGTCTGCGTCATCGCGCCGTCCCCGAAGTTGCCGGGCCCGAAGAACGCCTTGCCGGGCGCCTTGCCGTCGTTCGGCAGGCCGACGGAACCGGCCGTGTGGCACATGACGTTGATACCGCCGGCCTCGACCGTCCAACCGGGGACGGTGGTGGCCGCGCCCCAGTCATTGGTGCAGAAGCCGCCGGCCTCCGCATCGCCGTTGACGATCAGGTTGCCGCTGCTCCCCGCCGCCTGGGCGGGGGCGGGGGCGCCGACGACCAGCGCGCCGAGGAGGGGGAGGGCGGTGAGCAGCCCGCCGAGGGGGCTCCAGCGCAGTCGCATAGGGGTACCTCGTCCCGTTGGTGAGGGTGACTGCCATGGCTGTGCGCCATGAACGGGACATAGGTACCGGGCCGTGCTGTCCGGCGGAAGAACGCCGATCGAACTTGACCAGACAAGTTCGGGCCCGCGCCACACGTGGGCGGCGGAGACGGGAACCCCCGGACGGCACAAGTGAGCAAGTGACGAGAGAGCACCGGTCATGCAGGCCGTTGCGGTGGCCCGACCAGGCGCAAGGTGTCGGGTCGACGGTGAGCAGGTATCACGTGGGACAGCGAGGGAGCTCCTGGTACGGCGCCGCCAGGCCGTCGGTGAGAGTCTCACGCCGATCCGCGGTAGTGGGCGGGCTTCGCGTCGCTGACAGTTCGCTTGCTTGAGCTGCGCTCCTTCGGTGCGCGACGTTGCGGCGACCGGGCCGTCTCCGGTGTCACCCGGAGGTGCAGTGCGGCGAGCAGCAGGCAGAACGCGGCCATTGCGGACCACAGCGCGGTCGTCCCCGCGCGGGCGAGCAACTGGGTGCCGAGGACGGGCGCGAGCGTCGCGGCGACGCCCCAGCTGGTACCGAAGACGGCGAGGTAGCGGCCGCTTGCGCCGGGTGGCGCGAGGTCGGTGACGAGCGCGTAGACGCGCCCTATGACCAGCAGGTCGCCGAGACTCGACACGGCGGCCGCGGCGAGCAGCTCCGGCAGGGTGCGGGCGAGGGCGTAGCCGCTCAGCCCTGCGGCCAGGAGGAGATGGGCGAGGGCGAGCGCGACGGGCGTGGTGAGCCGGGTCGCCCGGCGCAGCTGGACCAGCGGCTGGGCGAGCACGGTGGTGGCCGCGGCGGCGGTGAACAGCAGTCCGGCGTCGGCGGCGGGCAGTCCCTGCCGTGCGAGTGCGAGGGGCAGGGTCATCACGGTCTGCTGGTTGATCAGGGCGTAGGCGGTTCCGGTGGCCAGGACGTTCAGCAGGGCTCGGTCCCGCAGGGGTCGTACGACGGTGCCGTCCTGGTCCGCCCCGGGCGGTGCCGGACGGTCGTGGGGGAGGGCCAGCCGGATGAGCAGCGCGCAGAGCAGGCACGTCGCGGCGTCGGTGACGAAGAGCCAGCGCAGGTCCCAGCGGCCGAGGAGGGCGGCGAGCAGCCCGGCGCCCATGCCGCCTGCCGCGAGCGCGGCGCTGAACAGGCTGAACGCGCGCACCCGTTGCCGCTCCGGTACGGACTCGCCGATGATCGCCTGGCTCGGGGGCTCGTAGAGCTCGAAGGCCAGTCCGAGCAGCACCGCTCCGGTGACCGCCCAGGTGAGCGAGGCGGAGGCGGCGATCGCCAGCTGGGCGCCGGCGCAGCCGCAGAGTCCGAGGACGATGGTCGTGCGTCGGCCGATCCGGTCGGCCAGGTGTCCCCCGGCCAGCCGCGAGGGGATCGTCGCGAGCCCGAAGGCGGCGCTGACCAGTCCGGCGGTGGTCAGGCTCGCGCCGTGGTCGGTGCTGATCAGTGCGGTGAGAAAGGGCAGTGAGAAGGCCCCGAGTCGGTTGACGACCCGGGCGAGCAGCAGCAGGCGGACGGTGCGGGGTAGCGGTTCGGAGCGCGGCACGACGCCTCCCATCACTGGTGAATCGTCTAATGTCAGTGATGGACACCGTAGGCAGCCGAAAGGTAACTGGTCAAGTGTTGTTCGACAGTCACATGCGTACCCTGCTCGATGCCGCGGTGGCGCTCGTCAACGCGCTGACCGACGGTGAGGCGCGCGGCCGTCACTACCTCGCCCCTGAAGGCGCCGAGCGGGTCGGCGCGGTCCGCGCGGCGCTCTCCGCCGGGGCGGGCCTGGGACTCGACGAGGCCGACCGGTTGGCCGACACCGCCCGCGCCCTGCGTACCGTGTTCGAGGCCGTGGCCGCCGACCGCATCGACGACGCGGCCCCCGCCCTCAACGCGCTGCTGCGCCGGACCGGCGCCCGCCCCCAGCTCGACCGGGCCCCCGGGGAGCCGTGGCAGGTCCACTTCCACGGCGCCGACGACTCCTACGCCGTCGGCTGGAGCGCCGGCTGCGCCACCGGCCTCGCCATGGCCCTCGGCGGCGACTATGCCGGACGCCTCGGGGTCTGCGCGGCCCCGCGCTGCGACCGGGTCTACGTGGACACCTCCCGCAACGCCGGCCGCCAGTTCTGCTCGACGGCCTGCCAGAACCGGGTCAAGGCAGCGGCGTTCCGTGCGCGGCGCACGAGCGACGAGGCGTGAGCCTCAGTCCCCGCCGTCCGTGGCCGGGCGCTCCAGTGCGAGTGCCCGATCACGGCCGCCGTCATGCCGAACGACTGCGCGGCCGGGTGCCGGCGAGGGGGACCCGCCTCGCGCAGCACCCGTTCGCGCAGTGCGTCTGCGGTCCGCGGATCGGCGGCGGCGAGCACGGGGTCGGGTGGCCGTACCTGCTTCAGCGCGAGTGCAGGTCGGCCTGTGCGGGGATGCCGTCGAGGAAGCCGCCCGACTGGTGCTGCCAGAGCTTCGCGTAGGCGCCCTGAGACGCGAGCAACTCCTCGTGTGTGCCCTGCTCGATGATCCGTCCGCGGTCGAGGACGATGAGCCGGTCCATCGTGGCGACCGTGCTCAGCCGGTGTGCCACCACGAGCGCCGTCCGCCCCTCCATGAGCCGCCACAGCGCCTCCTGGACGAGGAGCTCGCTCTCCGAGTCCAGGGCGCTGGTCGCCTCGTCGAGCAGCAGGATGGGCGCGTCGCGCAGAATCGCCCGGGCGAGGGCGACCCGCTGCCGCTGTCCACCGGACAGCTTGACACCGCGCTCGCCCACCATGGTGTCGAAGCCGTGCGGCAGCGTGTCGGTGAACTCCGTGACGTGCGCCGCGTCGGCGGCGCGGCGGATCTCGGCGTCGGTGGCGTCCGGCCGGGCGAACGCGATGTTGTCCCGCAGCGTCCGGTGGAACATCGCCGGGTCCTGCGGCACGTAGGCGATCAGGCTGCGCAGGTCGGCCTGGCGCATCCGGCTGATGTCCTGACCCCCGATCAGGATCCGGCCGGCGTCGATATCCGTCATCCGCAGCAGTAACCGAGTGAGGGTGGTCTTTCCGCCGCCGGACCGGCCGACCAGACCGAACTTCGCCCCGCCGGGCACTGCGAGGTCGAGGCCCCGGAAGATCGGATCCGCGCCTGCGTGGGCGAAGTTCACCTGCTCGAAGCGGATGTCCGCGCCTCGGCGCAGCAGCGGTTCCGGCGATGCGGGGTCGACCACGGTGGGCGGCGTCAGCAGCAGCTCGGTGAACTGCGCGGCCTCCGTGAGCGAGCTCTCCAGCCGACGGTAGATCTGGTTGAACTCGAACATGATCCGCGTCGCGTTGGTGTAGTACGTGAAGGCGACCACCACCGCCTCTACGCCGTGCCTGCCTCCGCCGAGCATCACCGCGAGCAGCAGGCCGAGCGCATTGGTGAGCACCGACATCGGCGCGACCAGCGTGTCGATGCGCAGATTGCCGTAGTCCCAGGAACGCAGGGTGAGTCGGCGCGACTCCGCGACGCGGGACCGGTGCTCGGTCGCCTCGCCCTCCTCGGCCGCGAACGCCCGGACGGTGTCCATGTTCATCAGGCTGTCGGCGACGTGACCGGACACCCGGGCGATCGCCTCCTCGCGCTGGTCGACCAGCGCCTGGCGGCGGCGGATGAGCGGCGCCACGCACAGTGTCGTCAGCACGATCATCGCCAGCAGCCCGATCACGAGGAGCGGTTCGTAGTGCCACAGCACCACCGAGCCGAAGATCAGCGGCACCAAGCTGCCCACGACCGAGAACGTCAGCGTGTCGACGAACTCCTCGAAGCGGGAGGCGAAGCTCAGCACCCGTTTGGTCAGCGAGCCGGCGAAGTTGTCGTGGAAGAACGCCGCATCCCTGGCGAACAGCTCGTCCATGCCGATCACGTACAGGTGTTCGATGCCGAGGGCGTCAAGGCGGTTCAGGCAGTGCAGGCCGACGCGCCACAGTGCCTCCCCGGCCAGCAGCGCGCCGGCGAAACCCAGGACGTACGGCACCATCGAGCCGGAGCCGGTACCGGCATGGCCGGCGATCCGGCCGACGAGCTTCGCCACGGCCAGCGGCGCGAGATAGCCGATGCCGATGTTGCCCAACGCCGGCAGCAGCATGCCGGGCACCGTCAGGCGCGGAAGCCGGACCAGCTCCCGTCCGTAGTAGCGAAGTGCGAGGAGCACCGGCCGCCTGCCCGGCTCTCCCTGGAGTGATTCGGACGATCCCATCCCGACCCCGTTGTGTCGTGCGGCAGCCCATCACCTGCCTCTCTCAACAACTTGTGACGATACGTCAGCAGGCAAGCAGAGAAGCGGTATCCGCAGTCTCCCGCGAGAGCGCCGGAGGAGTCCAAGCGTTTTTATCCGGTTGACGCCGGTCCGTCCCCGGCAGCCGTACGCCGCCACGGAGGGGGCCAGGCGGCGGCTCGCCGGACCGGGCGCCCGGCCTGCGTTGTACGGGGTGGCCTGCCGCGAGCCCCGCACCTGCCGGACGCAACGGCCATTGGCGCGGCGCACAGTTGTGGACGTGGACGTGGACGTGGACGTGGACGTGGACGTGGACGTGGACGTCGAACGGCGCTCGGCCGGCGGGCGGCCTTGGGGACGCGTCCAGGTCCTGGTGGTGGTGCCGATCAGTCTCGTCGTGGTGCTCGCGGCGACGGTTCTCCAGTCGCCCGGCCGGGGCCGGGGCTGTGAACGTCGACCTGCTGGCGGGGGAAGTCCCAACGCTTGGCGTGCGGGTGGAAGTTGTGGACGTGTCGCGGGTCGTTCATCAGATCGCCGTACTGTCCCGTGCCCGGAGCGCCGCGTGGAAAACCGGTGGCCCCGCGTTCGCGCGGGCGGGCAGGATGGTCCGCATGTTCCAGTACGCCATCGCCGAGTTCCCCGCAGTCGCGGGTGCGATGGCTGCTGCCCCGGCAGTCGCAGCCGCCTTCGACGGCGCACGAAGCTGACCTTCCCCGGGCCGTCCCCGGGATCTCAACCGGGGGAGGTCGGCGGGAAGCTGAGGTCCCGTCAGCAAGCTGACGACTACCGGAGAGAATCATGGCCAAGCAGGCCTTCGTGCGGACCAAGCCGCACCTCAACATCGGCACCATGGGTCACGTCGACCACGGCAAGACCACCCTCACCGCTGCCATCACCAAGGTGCTGGCCGAGCGCGGCGGTGGCTCGTTCGTCCCGTTCGACCGGATCGACCGGGCGCCGGAGGAGGCCGCCCGCGGCATCACCATCAACATCGCGCACGTCGAGTACGAGACGGCCACCCGGCACTACGCGCACGTGGACATGCCCGGCCACGCCGACTTCGTGAAGAACATGATCACCGGCGTGGCGCAGCTGGACGGCGCGATCCTGGTCGTCTCGGCCCAGGACGGCGTCATGCCGCAGACCGCCGAGCACGTGCTGCTCGCTCGTCAGGTCGGCGTCGAGCACGTGGTGGTGGCGTTGAACAAGGCCGACACCGGTGACCCGGAGCTGCTGGAGCTGGTCGAGCTGGAGGTGCGCGAACTGCTCGGCGCACACGGGTACGACGGCGCGGGGCTGCCGGTCGTCCGGGTCTCGGGGCTGCGCGCGCTGGAGGGTGACCCGCACTGGTCGGCGGCGCTGCTGCAACTGCTGGACGCGGTGGACGAGTACGTCCCCACACCGGTCCGGTACACCGACGCGCCGTTCCTGCTGCCGATCGAGAACGTGCTGACCATCACCGGGCGCGGCACGGTGGTGACCGGCGCGGTCGAGCGCGGCCAGGTGCGCCTCGGCGACCGGGTGCAGGTGCTCGGCTACGACGCGGGCGTGCACTCCGTGGTGACGGGCGTGGAGACCTTCGGCCGGACGATGGAGTCCGCCGAGGCCGGCGACAACGTCGCTCTGCTGCTGCGTGGCGTGCAGCGCGGCCAGGTCCGGCGCGGCCAGGTGGTCACGGCGGTCGGCAGCGCCTCGGTGCACACGGCCTTCACCGCGCGGCTGCACCTGCTGTCGACGGCCGAGGGTGGCCGCCGTACGCCGATCGGCAGCGGCTATCGCCCGCAGTTCTACCTGCGCACGGGCGACGTGGTCGGTGAGGTCCAGCTGCCCGAGGGTGTCAGCGTGGCGCTCCCGGGTGAGACCCTCGAGGCGGCCGTGACGCTCGGCCAGCCCTTCCCGCTGGAGCCCGGCCTCGGGTTCGCCGTCCGCGAGGGCGGCCGGACGGTCGCGGCGGGCACGATCCGGACCATCCTCGGCTGAATCCGGCGATTGCTGCGCGGCCGGTCAGCGTGACAACACGCTGGCCGGCCGCGCAGTTCGAGACGCCGTCGAGGGCGACCACCGCCGCCAGGCGGTGGTCGAAGGCCGCCGCCCTGGGGGCGAGGAGGCCGCCCATGCTGTTGCCGAGCAGGGCGACCCGGTGGCTGGACACCTCGGGCAGCTTCATGGCGAAGTCCAGCACCGGACCCACCACGTTCTCCCAGCCGGGGCGGAAGACCAGGCCCTCGCGGTGCAGCGGTCCCGGCTGACCGGGCCGTCGAAAGCGAGCACGGTATAGCCGCGTTCGACGCCGGCCATCGCTCCGAAGAAGTGCATCTCCTCCGCGGTGCCGTCGAAGCCGTTGTGCATGACCACGGTGGGACGGGGCTCCCCGGAGGTGTCGGCCCGGTAGAGGTAGCCGGGCAATGTGGTGCCCTCGTACGGGATCTGGACCGGCTCTATCCGGGGGCTGAAGAGGGCTGCCGCTGATCGGAAGCACTGCACGGAGCGCTCGTAGGCGTGCTCGTGTCGGGGGTCGCACGGGTGTCCGTGCAGGAAGAACTCGGCCGACCGGTAGTAGTTCGAGGCCCGAAGGAAGCCGTCCCGGGCGCTCACCGGGTGGCCCGCGGGCCGCCCGCCGCCCGCCAGGGCCGGTAGGCCGCGTATGACAGTCGACGGAGATGCCGGCCGCATGGGTGTGTCGTGCGGCGGGGCGGTGTTCGGCGGTGACTCCGGGGACCCGGTTGTGAGCGGTGCGTCCCCGACCGGTTGTGACCCGCGAGCTCGCGTTCCGGCAGCCGGTTCGGGGAAGAAGTCGGGTGGCGACAGGTTATCGAGTGCTGCCGCGGAGGGCCGATGCGCTGGGACGGACGGGTCGCGAACGCGTTACTCGCCCTGCTGAGCCGTGACTGGCTGGGGCTGCCGGTCGCGCTGCTGGTGGCGGGGGCGGGCGGCGCTCTCCTGGGGCTGAACGCGGCGTGGGCCGTGGCGCTCGGTGGTGTCGTGCTGGCTGTCGGTGTGGCGCTGTTGGCAGGGGCTGTGCGTCACCTGTTACTGGTGACCCGCGAGGCGGGCGCGCACCCGCCGCCCGGGCGGCTGGTCGACGTGGGCGGCCATCGGATGCACGTCCTGGCCGCAGGGGAGTCAGCGGGTGGTCCGACGGTCGTATGGATGCCCGGGGGACACGCCCCCGGTGACGAGTTCCGGCAGCTGCACACGTTGCTTGCGGCGCGTACCCGCTCCGTCCTGGTCGACCGGCTCGGCGCGGGCTGGAGTGATGTCGGACCGTTCCCGCGGACGACGGCGGCTGAGGCCGAGGAGCTGCTGGCCGCGCTGGAGGGCGCGGGGGAGCGCGGCCCGTTCCTGCTGGTCGGCCACTCCTTCGGCGGGTTGCTGGTCGCGAACGCGGCGCGGCGGCGGCCCGACCTGGTGGCCGGACTCGTGCTGCTGGACCCGACGCCGCCGGAGGTGATCGCTTTCGCGCCGCGCAACGCGTTGGTCGCGGGGATGCGCCGGAAGCAACTGCTGGCGGCGGTGCGGCACCTGTTCGGTGCACACCGCGGCAGTGGCGGCCGGACCGGCGCGGACTGCGCCGCCGCGTCGATCTTCGCCGAGCTCTCCCCGGCCGGCCTGGCGAGGGTGGGGTGGGAGACCGTGGTCTATGACGGGGACCTCGGAGACCTGCCGCTGCTCCTGGTCACCCCCCGGGACCTCACGGGTGGCGAGACGGTCCTGGACGCGGCCCGGGACGCGGCCGAGGCCGAGCGGATACGACGCTTCTACCTCCGCACCAGAACCCGCTACCTGGCGACGTCGACCGCGTCGCGGGTGATCCACACACCGGAGGGCACCGGCCACAACTTCCCGCAGGAAGTACCCGAGTTCGTGGTCGGCGCGGTGTGGGACCTGGCGCGGGAGCTCGGTGCGGAGTGCCGTTGACCGGCGGCCCGCGGCGGTCAGCCCATGACCGTGCCGGAGCCCCCGCCGACCGGGCGCAGGCGGGAGAAGGCGCCGAGGTCGACGGCGTTCCCGGTGAGTTCGCAGCGGTACCGGAGCGGTTCGCGGTCGTGGTCGTGGCCGGCCTCGACCCGGTCGACCAGGGCCGCGAGGAAGCGGCCCACCAGCGGGGCGTTCTTGAACTGGTTGCCACTCGTGCCCATGGCGACGTAGTAGCCGTCGAGCGCGGTGCGATCGTAGATCGGGGTCCAGTCGTCGGCGACGTCGTACACGCCCGCGATGCCGGTGGGCCGGTTGGGGACGGTGAGTCCGGGGAAGCGGCGGGCCGCCCTGGTCACCTGGGTGCGGAAGCCGTGGACGGTCGGATGGGGGCGGGCCTCGTCCGGATCGTCGATCCACTCAAGCGGGTCACAGGCCGGCTGGGTGCCGCCGACGAGGAGGTGGCCGCCGAGGTCCGGCCGCAGGTAGGTGCCGAGGTCGAGGTCGGCGACCACCGGGCCGAGGTCCGGGTCGGTGCCGTAACCGCTCGGTGCGGTGACCTGGTGGACCTCCTGGCGGAGCGGTCGCACGCCGATGGTGAACTCGCCGCCGACGCCCGCCAGCCGGTTGAGGCCGCCCGACCACGGACCGGCGGCGTTGACGACGACCGGGGCGGCGATCCTCGTGCCGTCGGCGAGCCGGATGCCCGCCACCCGGTCGGCGCGCCGGTCGACACCGACCACGGTGTGGTGGAACCGGAACCGTGCGCCCAGCTCGCCCGCCGCGTCCGCCAGGTTCTGCGCGGCGAGCTGTGGGTCGTCGACGAATCCCGCGTCGGGGGTGAACAGTGCGCCGAGCTCGCCGGCGGGACCGGTGAAGAACGCCTCGTCGTCCACCGGCCCGGGCGGCCCGTAGCGACCGGGGTCGATCCCGGGGAGGTGCCTGCGGAGCGTCGCGGCATCCCACCGCTCGTACGGGACGCCGACGCGGTCGAACAGGGCGGTGACGTTCCCCGGCGCAGGGCTGGGGGCGTCGAGCAGCACGGCTCCGGTGCGCCGGAAGGCCGCGAGCGGGCGGTTCCCGCCGAGCCGCAGGTGATCCGGCCAGGATGCCCAGAGGTGGTGGGCCTCCCACGCCGTGGCGACGCCGTCGAAGGTGGAGTAGTTGAACCGGATGATCGCGCTGGACGCACTGGTGGAGCCGTGGCCGGCGGCCCCGGCCTTGTCCACGACGACGACCTGCCGCCCGGTGCGCGCGAGTTCGAGGGCGACGGCGGCGCCGATCACGCCGGCGCCGACCACCACCGCGTCCGGTCGGCCGACGGTCATGACGACCTCTCCTCGGGCTGTGCGGTACCGGGCGGCTGCGGGTGCAGGCTGGGCACGGAGGCGAGCAGTGTCCGGGTGTAGGGGTGCCGCGGGTCGCGCAGCAGGGCCTCGGTCGGGGCCGTCTCGACGATCCGGCCGCGGCGCATCACGGCCACCGTGTCGGAGACGTGGTAGACCGCGGGCAGGTTGTGTCCGATGAACAGCATGGACAGGCCCAGCTGGCGCTGCAGCCGGCGGATCGTGTTGAGGACGGACGCCTGAACCGAGACGTCGAGCGCCGAGGTGATCTCGTCGGCGATCAGGAGACCGGGCTCGACGGCCAGGGCACGCGCGATGGCCACGCGCTGGCGCTGTCCGCCCGACAGCTGCCGGGGCAGTCGGTCGGCGAGGCGCTGGTCCAGCTCGACGAGGTCGAGCAGGTCGGCGACGCGCTGTGCGCGGGTACGCCGGTCGAGGCGTCGGAAGGCGGTGGCCGCTTCGGCGAGCGTCTGGCGGGCCGTCATCCGGGGGTCCAGCGCGGTGTCCGGGTCCTGGAAGACGACCTGGACCCGGCGGCCCAGCCGGCGCCGCGCGCGGACGGTGCGGGCGCCGTACTCCTGGCCGTCGAGCAGGACCCGGCCCCCGTGCACCGGCACGAGCCCGACGATCGCGCGCGCCAGAGTCGACTTCCCCGAGCCGGACTCGCCCACCAGCCCGACCGTGGTGCCGGGCGGGACCTCCAGCGAGACCCGGTCCACCGCCGTGACCGGGCCGCGCGGTCCGTGGTGGCGGACGGTGACTCCGCAGAGCCGCAGGCCGGTCATGACGGGACCGCCGACGGTGGCAGCGGGTGCCAGCAGGCGACCCGGTGGCCCGCGTCGAGGCCGGTCAGCGGCGGGACCTCGGCGGCGCAGCGGTGCTGCCGGTGTGCGCAGCGCGGCTCGAACGGGCAGCCGGGCGCGGGCGCGAGCGGGTCGGGTGACGCGCCCGGCACGGTCCGCAGCGGGCGACTGCGGTCCCCGGTGAGGTCCGGCACCGACTCCACCAGCGCCCGGGTGTACGGGTGGCGGGTGGCGGTGGCCAGCCGGTCCGCGGGGAGGCTCTCGACGACCGTCCCCGCGTACATCACCAGGACGCGCTCGCACAGTCCGGCCACCAGGGCGATGTCGTGGCTGATGAACAGGACCGCGGCACAGGTGTCCCGGCGGATGTCGGCGAGCAGCTCGGTGATCTGCCGCTGCACCGTGACGTCGAGCGCCGTGGTGGGCTCGTCGGCGATGATCAGGGCCGGACGGACCATCAGGCCGGACGCGATCATCACGCGCTGCCGCTGGCCGCCGGACAGCTGGTGCGGACGGGACCGCAGGACCGCCGGTGGCAGGGCGACCCGGTGCAGGGTGGCCGTGGCCTGCTCGACCGCCTCCGCGCGCCGCGCGCCGCGGTGCGCCCGGACGGCTTCGGTGAGCTGGGTGCCGACCCGGAGCGAGGGGTTGAGCGCGGACGCCGGGCTCTGGAAGACCATCGCCAGCGCGGTGGCGAGGTGGCGGTGGCGGTCCTTCGGCGTCATGGCGGCGAGGTCGGCGCCGAGCAGGTGGAGCGTTCGCCGGCTCACCCGGGCGTGCTCCGGCAGGAGGTCGGCGACGGCGAGTGCGGTGAGGGACTTCCCTGAGCCGGACTCGCCGACGAGTCCGACGATCTCGCCGGCCCGCAGGGAGAGGTCGACGCCGCGGACGGGCCGGATCACGCCGTCCGGGGTGGGCAGTTCGACGGTCAGGTCCTCGACCTGGAGCACCAGCTCGTCGTCGGCCGGCCCGCTCCGCGCGGCCGGTCGTCCGGCGGGCCGCGCCGGGCGGCCCCGCCGGGCGGCGCCTTTGGCCAGGACCTCGCCGAGGAGCTGGAACGTCAGGGCCGCGTAGAGGATCGCCAGGGCCGGCGCGAGGGCGGGCAGCGGCTGTGCGTAGATGCGGTCCAGCCCCTGGTTGAGAAGCTGTCCCCAGTCGAAGGCGGGGGGCTGCACGCCGAGCCCGAGGAAGCTGAGGCCGGAGAGGGCCACCAGCGCGGTGCCCGCCGCCGTGGTGGTGCTCAGCACCAGCGGCTCGGCGATGTTGGGCAGGACGTGCCGCCGGAGCAGGCGGTTCCGGCGCAGGCCGAGGACGCGGGCCGCGGCCAGGTGGTCGGTTCCCGCGACCCCGGCGGCGAGCGTCTGGGCGAGCCGGGCGAAGCCGGGGACGCTCGCGACGGCGAGTGCGAGCAGCGCCCCGTCGGCGCCCGCGCCGAACACGACCGCGAGGAAGAGCGCGACCAGCAGGGCGGGGAAGGCGAGCAGGAGGTTGATCAGCGCGGCGAGCCCGCGGCGGGCGCGGGGGCCGACGACGGCGGTGGATGACCCGAGGAGGACACCCGCGGTCGCGCCGAGCAGCGTCGCGGCGAGCGCGAGCAGCAGGGAGGAGCGGGTGCCGGCCAGTACGCGGGCGAGCAGGTCCCGTCCGAGGTTGTCGGTGCCGAACGGGTGTGCGGCGGACGGGCCTTGGAGGACCGCCGAGAGGTCGGGACGGTCCGCCGCGGTACCCCAGACGAGCGGGCCGGCGACCGCGAGCAGGATCAGGGAGGCCAGCATCGTCGCCGCGACCCAGGCCATGGGCGAGCGAAGCCGACCGGTGGGAGGGGACATCGGCTGCTCACATCTCCCGGATCGCCGAGCGAGGGTCGAGCAGTGCAAGCAGCATGTCGACGAGGAGGCCGGCGAGCAGCACCGTGCTGCCCGTGATCAGCACCGTCGCCTGGACCACCGGGTAGTCCTGCGCGACCACGGACTGTGCCATCGCGGACCCGATGCCGGGCCAGGCGAACACTTTCTCGACCAGCACCGTGCCGGCGATCATGGCGGGCAGCAGGCTTCCGGCCACGGTGAGCGAGGCGGTCGCCATGTTCGGCGCCGCGTGCCGGAGGTAGAGCCGCGCGGGGGGCAGCCGTTTGCTGCGGGCGGTTCGCATGTAGTCCTCGGACAGCACCTTCAGCGCCTCGACGCGGACGATTCGGACCAGGACGGCCGTGGGTGCGAGGGCCAGCGCGATCACGGGCAGGACGAAGGACCCGGCCCCCGCCGTGCCCGCCACGGGGAGCAGCGGCAGGGCGACGGCCAGGAGCGCGGTCAGCCCCGAGGCCGCGACGAAGTCCGGCACGCCGGCCAGTCCGGCGGTCAGCGCGGTGAACGCCAGCTCGGCGTGCGGACGCCGCCCGTCACGGGTGTGGACGGCGGCGAGCAGCCCGCCGGGCAGGGCGACGGCGAGGGTGAGCAGGAAGGCGAGGAGCGCGATCTCCAGGGTGGCCGGAAACCTGGTGCGGACCAGTTCTGCGACCGGTGCCCCGGTGACCAGCGAGGTCCCCAGGTCGCCCTGCAGGAGGCCGTCCAGGTAGTGCCGGAACTGGGTCGGGAAGGGCTGGTCGAGGCCGAGCTGGTGCCGGCGGGCGGCCACCAGGGCGGGCGCGGCGTCGACGCCCAGTGCGGCGCGCACCGGGTCACCGGGGACCAGGCGGATCATCGCGAAGGAGGCGGTGAGCACGATCCCCAGGGAGAGGGCCAGCCGGGCCGCGCGGCGGACCCAGAACGCGGTCCACGGACGGTGGCGCAGCCACTGCGGGACGGACAACTCGCCCCCCTTTCACCGGTGCAGGCGGATACTGGTGGGGATGACCGCGCCGCCGAAGCCTGTGGCGAAGGCGGTGCGACAGCCGTAGACGGTGCTGTGTCCATCCGCGATCGGCAGGGCGTCGGCCGAGCGGAACAGGGCGGCGGCGGCACGGTTCCAGGTGTCGCAGCCGGCGGTGTCGGTCTCCTGGAGCGCCTGGGCGACGAGGGCGTCGTACTCGGGGTTGGCGACGCCCGCGAAGTTCAGGCCCTGGGCGGGGGGCGGTCCGGAGAAGAACGGGATGAAGCCGACCGGGAGTGCGAACCCCGGCGTGCTGCCGATCACGACGTCGAAGTCCCCGGTCTGGTACATCGCGTTCACGAGGGCGGGCAGGCTCTCGCTGACGAGCCGGACGTCCGCGCCGAGCGCGGTCCAGGTCCTGGCCATCAGCTCGGCCACGGAGGGCAGTGTCGGACCGAGCTCGGAGCTGGTGATCAGCCGCAGCCGCAGCGGCCGGCCGTCCTTGGCCAGCCGGCCCTCGGCGGTCCTCGTCCACCCGTCGGCGCGCAGCGCGTCGGCGGCGTCCTGGGCGGGCAGGTTGGCGGCGGCGAGGTCGGCGTGGCAGAGGGTGCCCGCCGCGCCGAAGTCGGCGGCCGGCCGGCCGGTGCCGCCGACGGCGACGTTGGCGAGTCCCCGGCGGTCCAGGGCTGCCACCAGGGCCCGGCGCACCGCCGGGTCGCCGAGCTGGCGGCCGGGGCGCTGGTTGAAGAAGGTGAGTCCGACCACGGTCGCCGCGTCGGCGGCGGTCAGGCCGTGGCCGGTGAGCCGGGCACGGTCCGGTCCGTGCACCGTCGCGATGTTGACGCCCCCGGTGAGCAGCAGGTTCGCGGCGGTCGAGTCCTGCGGCAGCACGGAGATGACGATCCGTGCGGGCTGGCCGGGCGTCGCGGTCGTCGCCCCGTCCGGGCCCCAGGTGTAGCCCTCGCGCACCGCGAACTCGTACGGTCCGCCGGCGGCGTAGCGGGTCAGGACGTACGGGCCGGTGCCGGCGGTGGTCCGGTCCAGCGACTGTGGCCGGTCCAGGCCGGCCGGGCAGACGATGGGCAGCAGGCCGAGGGTGCGGGTGAGGAACGGGTAGGGGGCGGTGGTGGTCGCCGACACCGTGCCGGCGGTGTCGTCGGCGGTCGCGGTGAACGGGACACTGGGCAGGATCGTGCGGGCCCCGGCGAGTTGGTTGGCCGGGTCGCCCGCGTAGGTCAGCGCGCGGGCCACCGCGGAGGCGGTCAGGGCCGTGCCGTCGGAACAGGTCACCCCCCGGCGGAGGGTGAACGTGGCCGTGGTGGTGGTGGCCTGCCAGGACGTTGCCAGGCCGGAGACCAGCGCGCCGTCGGCGGTGACGTTGACGAGCGAGTCGTAGGCGTAGCGGGCCGGTCCGGCGCCGAAGGCCGAGTACGGGTTGAAGCTCGGTGTCTCGCTGGGCACCGCGATTCTGACGGTCCCGTGGTCCACGACGGGCGTGGCCGTCGAGGAGCGGGCGCCGCCGCCGCATCCGGCCAGCGCGACGGCCACGGCGGTGAGGGCGGCCGCCGGTGGGACGGGCAGGGGACGACGGGGCATGGCCACATGGTGCCACCGGGTGCACCGGTCGAGCGTCAACGTCCTTGGGCGGCAGGTGGTTTCGGTCGCACGCCGGAGGACCCGAGCGGGCGCCGCCTCGCTGGCTCTCCGTCCGTCGGGCCGGGGGTGGGAGGCAGTGGGCGCAGTTCACCCGTCCGGGGGACATCGCCGGTGAGACTGTGCTCCGCCCGGTCCTCCGGCCGCGCCGGATGCCCACACTGGTCCGTATGAGGACGGATGAACCTGGCCGCGAGATCGGCCGTCTGGCGGCCTGCTACTGGGAGTTCCTGCTGGAGCGCGACCCGATGCTGCGACTGCGGCAGGGGTTGCCGGTCGAGACCCTGCCAGGGGCGTCGGCGGACGAGGCCGAGGAGCGGGCGCGATTCGCGGCGGGTGTGCTGGAGCGTCTCCGGGCACTCGACGGCGCGGAGCCGGCCGGTGCCGACGCCGACACCGCGGCGTTCGTCGAGGCGCTGGCCGAGCAGGAGGTGCGCGCCCGCAGCTGCTACTGGCTGACGCCCGCCGCCACGCCGTACCGGCTGTTCCCGCTGTCGCTGTACGGCGACGCGGTCCTCGGCGCTTTCCGGTTCACCGAACGAGGCGACGGCGAGCGGTACGTGGGCCTGGTGCGCGAACTCGCCGGGGTGGTCGGCACGATCGGGGACAAGGTGGTCGGGCAGGCGGCGCGCGGCTTCCGCATCCAGGCGCCGGCCCTGGCCGGGGCGCGCACCACGGTCGCCGGCCTGCGGGACTCCCTGGCACGGCGGGTGGAGGTCGAGGACGGCAGGCTCGACCGGCTCGGGCCGGTGGTGCGCGGGCGGGTGCGGGAGGGCGTCGGACGGCTGGTAGAGCGCGAGTTGGTCCCGGCGTTCGACCGCCTGCTCGCCGTGCTCGACGATCCCTCGTACCTGCGCGCCGCTCCGGAGGCCGTCGGCTGGGCCCGGTACGAGGGCGGAGAGGAGGCCTACCGGGAGTTCGTCCGGATCCACACCGCGGATGACGTCGTGCCCGAGCGACTGCACGAGGTCGGCCTCGTCCACTGCCGCGAGTTGGCCGAGCGGATGCGCGCGGTCCGCGCGGTCCTCGGATTCCGGGGCACCGAGGGCGAGTTCCACGACCGTCTGAGGGCCGAGCCCCGTCTGCACGCCGGGACGCCCGAGGAGGTGGAGGCCCGCTACCGCCACCACCTCGACCGCCTGGCCCCGCTGCTCCCGCGGTGGTTCGCGGCCCTCCCGGCCGCCCCGTACGGTCTGGCGCGGCTGGACCCGGCGTTGGAGGCCGGGATGACCTTCGGGTACTACGAGCAGCCCACCGCGACCGACCCGGTGGGGCGTTACCGGTACAACGGCTCGGACCTCGCGCAGCGGTCGCTGCTCGGCGCCGCCTCCCTGATCTACCACGAGCTGGCGCCCGGACATCACTTCCACCTTGCCCGGCAGGCGGAGAACGAGGCGCTGCCGGAGCTGCGGCGGGAGGTGGCGCCGTTCGACGCGTTCAACGAGGGCTGGGCCGAGTACGCGGCCGGGCTCGGCTGGGAGATGGGACTCTACGACGGCCCGTGGGACGCGTACGGCCGCCTCGCCCAGGAGCGGTTCACCGCGCAGCGCCTCGTCGTCGACACCGGGCTCAACCTCGGCACGATGACCCTGGACCAGGCGCGGGCCTTCATGTGGGCCCACTCGACCGAATCGGACGGGCAGATCGCCTCCGATCTGCTGCGCTACTCGACCGACCTGCCCGGACAGGCACTGACCTATCGGGCCGGCTACCTGGAGTTCGACGAACTGCGCGCCCGGACCGCGGCGCGGCAGGGGAGGGACTTCGACGTTCGCGCCTTCCATGACGTGCTGCTGGGCGGTGGCGGGTTGCCGTTCCCGGCCCTGCGACGGCGGGTGGTGCGTGAACTCTTCAGGGAATAGGAAGAAATGCACGAGCGAGGGCACTCAGACGGGTGAACCCCGAGAGGCGGTTTGGCCTCGACCGACATTCCTGGTTTAGCGTGTTCGGAAGCGGGCGGTGGGTCTCACGGCTTCTGGGAGTTTTGGGCAGGTCGAGCCGTCCGCCGAATGGTTCGGGAGAAGAATTCCCAGCCGGAGACCTTGTCAGTTCTTCGGGGGATTCCCCCAGTATGCCTGTCATATACCTGTATCGAGAGGATGGAGAACCATGCCGCCCGTCGTTCCGCCCTTCCTGATCGGCCTCGTCGTTGCCCCCGTGGCCAAGCGTCTTCTCAAGCCGCTGGTGCGAGGCGTTGTCAAGACGTCCGTGGGGCTGGTGCTTGAGGTGAAGAAAGCGGCCCACGAGGCCGGAGAGAACATTCACGACCTCGCGGCCGAGGTGGCCGCCGAGATGGTGGCCGCTCAGATCGTCTCCGGAGACACCCTCACGCGAACCGACGTGACCAGGGGTGCCGACAGCGATCTCGCGCGCGGCGAGAAGAGCGAGGCCTCCAGCCGGTCCGAGGGGGAGAACCGGACCTCCAAGATCCGCGCGACCGCAGGCACGGGCGCAGGCGCGGGCCCCGGCAAGGTGCAGTGAGTCGGGCGGGTCCGTAGCCCGTTCCGCGTGGGCGCGTGTTTCCCCGTGCGCCCACGCGGCAGCCGTCGCCGGGGAATTTCGCCGCTCGACCTCTTCAGGTTCAGAATTCCAGATCCGTCGCAGCGCTCCGTCGCGCCCACTGGCGCGATATTGCGACCTCGAATAACAGGTGATCGTACACATGCCAGCTCTGTTGGGTGCCGAATCCGGGTACGGCTCCATGGATGTGGACGTACGTCCACGCTCGGTCATTCCAGGTCGGCAGCGCTGGGACGTCAGACTGGTCCTCGGACGGCCGCAGGCCGCCGAAGTCCTCGTGGCGGCCCTGCGGCGGGTTCCCGGCATCACGGGGGCGCAGGCCAACCCGATCACCGGTGGGGTGCTCATCCGCCACGACGTACGCGTCCGCGCCGGCGACGTCGGCGGGCTCCTCCGCCGAGCCGTCGCCGTGCTCACGCGGGCCGGCGTCGGCGGGAGAACCCGTGTGGTCGCCGATGCCGGCCGGCCGGCATCGGCGACCACGTCCGAGGCACCCGCGCCGGACGCGGACCGCGTCGGCATCCGCCCCGTGCTCGCCGTCGCAGGCGGGGTGGCGGCCGGACTGGCGCTCGTCCGCCGTTCGGCGTTCAGCAAGAGCCTGGTGGCCCTGGGGGTCGTGGCGACGGCGACCACGGTGGTCGTCCGGCGGGCCTGGAGCAGAACGGTCGACGAGGCCCGGGAGTCGGCCGGGCCGGAAGCCGCCCGCCACCCGCTGCTGGAGATCGTCGGCCCGCACCGCCGACGGTTCTACCGCGCCTCGGCGCTGTCGGTCGCCTGCCAGGTCTCGGAGCTGGCGCTCGGCACGTTCCTCGGCTGGAGCGCGCTGGTGCTCATCAAGGGGCAGGCCGCGCCGCTGGTCCGGCTCGGGCTGACCACCGCGTCCGCCCAACTCTGGGGCCTGGCAGGGCTGGTGGCCGCCGCCTGTGCCGCGGTGGCGGGCCTCTCGTACACCTCGAACCTCCAGTGGCGCCGGCTCGGCCAGGACATCCAGCACGACTGGCGCAACCGGACGTACGCGCACGTGCAGCACCTGGAACTGCGGCATCTGGAGGGCGAGCGGACGACCAGGGTCGCCGGCGCTCTGACGGAGGACGTCGGCCAGCTGGGCACCTTCTTCGCCACCTCCGCGAACGACGTGCTGCAACTGGGCACCAGCCTGCTCGTCCTGGTGCCGGCGTTCCTGCTGCTGGCGCCGCAGATCGCCTGGATCGCGTTCCTGCCCATCCCGGTCATCGCCTGGCTGTCGCTCCACTACCAGGACAAGGCCGCGGCCGACTACGCCGTCTCCGGCGAGGACCGGGCCCGGCTGCACAGCCAGCTGGTCAACACCCTGGAGGCGAGCGCCACCGTCAAGAGTTTCTGCACCGAGGAGTACGAGGCGGAGCGCATCGACCGGCTGAGCGAGGCGGCGCAGGAGAGCAGCCAGCGGACCGACCGGAGCGCGATCGGGCACGCGGAGATCGTCCGGGTCTGTACGACCACCTCGATGGCCGGCACCCTGCTGCTCGGCGGACGCTCGGTGCTGACCGGCGCCCTGCCGTTCGAGGTGTTCAGCCCGCTGATCGGGCTGCCCCAGATGGTGCTGATGCGGATGAACCGGCTCGGCGGCATCGTCGACCAGTACCAGCGGACGCTGGCCGCCTACGACCGTGTCCAGCGGTTGCGCGCCCTCCCCGTGGAGACCGACGGCACCGGCGGCCCGCTCGACGCCGACAAGGCGTGCGGGGAGATCGTGCTCGACGAGGTGACCTTCGCCTACCCCGACCGGCCGCCGGTGCTGGACAACCTGTCGCTGACCATCCCCGCCGGGCAGGTCACCGCCATCGTCGGCGCCACCGGCTCCGGCAAGACGACGATCGCCAAGCTGCTGATGCGCTTCCAGGACGCGGAGTTCGGCAGCGTGCTGCTCGACGGCCGGGACCTGCGAGACCTCTCGCGCCGGGACCTCCGCCACGCGATCGGATTCGTCTCCCAGGACCCGTTCCTCTTCGACGGCACCATCGCCGAGAACATCCGGTACGGCACCTTCGCGGCTCCGGACGACGCCGTGGTCGAGGCCGCCACGACGGCCGAGGCGCACACCTTCATCGCGACGCTGCCGGACCGCTACGACACGGTGATCGGCGAACGCGGCGCGGCGCTCTCGGGCGGCCAGCGGCAGCGGATCGCTCTGGCGCGGGCGATCCTCAAGAACTCACCGGTCGTGATCCTCGATGAGGCCACCTCCGCCGTGGACAACGAGACCGAGGCCGCCATCCAGCGCGCACTGCGCGGCTTCGCGGCCGACCGGACCATGGTCATCATCGCCCACCGGCTGTCCACGGTCCGCCACGCCGACCGGATCTACGTCATGGACAAGGGGGGCGTCGTGGCCGAGCAGGGTACCCACGACGAACTGCTCGCCCAGCACGGACTCTACGCATCCCTCTGGCAGCTCCAGGCCGGCGACCTCGCCGCCTGACCGCGGACCGCACGCCCCGCGCGCCGACCGCGTGACCACGCCGCGGTCGGCGCGCCCCCGCGCGTCCCGCGACCACGCCTGCCCACAATCCTGGAGGTACTCCCATGTCCCGTCGCGTCGGCGACGCCCTTCCCCTGACGGTGGCTCAGCGCGAGATCTGGCTCGCCGAGCAGCGTTCCCGGACGGCGATTCCGGCCTACCGCCTCGGCGAGTACCTGGAGATCCACGGGCCGCTCGACGCGGAACTGTTCGTGACCGCGCTGCGCCGGGTGGTCGGTGAGGTCGACGCGCTGCACGTCGGCTTCGTCGAGGACGGGGAGGGTCCGCGCCAGGTCGTCCGCGGGGCAGGGGACTGGGAACCGGCCCGGCTCGACCTCAGCGCGGAGCCCGAACCGCGTGCGGCGGCCCTGGAGTGGATGGGCCGGGACCGGACGCGTCCGCTGGACCTCGCCCGTGATCCGCTGTTCAGCCACGCGCTGATCACGCTCTCGCCGGCGCACCACCTCTGGTACCAGGGCTACCACCACCTGGTGATGGACGGGTTCGGCTACTCCCTCGTCCGGCAGCGGGTCGCGCAGACGTACACGGCGCTGGCCGAGGGCCACCCGGTGCCGCCGTCCGAGTTCCGTTCGCTGGACGACCTGGTCGGGAGCGACGCCGAGTACCGCGCCTCGGCCCGGTTCACCGAGGACCGGTCGTACTGGATGGAACGCTTCGCCGACCGGCCGGCCCCGACCCGGTTCCCGGGCCGGGCGCTCGGCGACCCGGGCGGCACACTCCGATCGTCCGCGGAATCGGCCGTGCTCCGCCCGGACGCGTTGCGAGCAGCGGCCGGGCGGGCCGGAGTCCGCTGGTCCCGCCTGCTGATCGCCGCGACAGTGCTCTACGTGCACCGCCTGACCGGTGATCGGGACGTGGTCATCGGTCTGCCCGTCACCGGACGCGAGTCGGCCGACACCGCCCTGATGGCGACGCCCGGCGCGGTGTCGAACGTGGTGCTCCTGCGGCTGTCGGTGCGGCCGGACCTGCCGTGGCAGGACCTCGTCACCCAGGTGACCCGGGAGGTCGACGCCGCCCTCGCGCACCAGCGTTACCGCAGCGAGGACCTGCTCCGGGACCTCGGCCTCCCCGGCGTCATCGGGTCGGCGTTCCCACTCATCGTCAACATCATGGCCTTCGTCGCGCCGCCGGGCTTCGCCGGGCAGCCCGCGACCGTGCACCACCTGGACACCGGGGCGACCACCGGGCTGGCCGTCTGGGCGCTGGGGCACCGGGGCGGTGGCGACCTGAAGATCAAACTCCACGGTTCGCCCGAGACCTTCGGCGACGACGACCTCGCCGCCCACCGCCAGCGCCTGCTCGCGCTGCTGGAGACCCTCGCGGACTGCGACCCGCAGGAGCCGATCGGCCGGATCGGCCTGCTCGCCGCCGACGAGTACCGGGAGCTGCTGGCCATGGGCACCGGCCCGGTGGCCGAGGTCCCCGCCGCGCAGCTGCCCGAGCTGTTCGCGGCGCAGGCCGGTGCGACACCGGACGCGGTCGCACTGGTGTGTGGGGACGTGTCGCTGTCGTACGCGGAGTTGGATGCGCGGGCGAACCGGCTGGCTCACGCCCTGATCGCCCGGGGCGCGGGCCCGGAGCGGCTGGTGGCGCTGGCCCTGCCCCGGTCGGCCGACCTCGTGGTGGCGATCCTCGCGGTGCTGAAGGCCGGGGCGGCCTGGCTGCCGGTCGACCCGGAGTACCCCGCCGCCCGGATCGCCCATCTGCTCGGCGACGCCCGGCCGACGCTGCTGGTGACCGACGCCCGTACCCGGGACCGGCTGCCCGAGGCCGGCCCCGCCGACCGGCTGGTGCTCGACGATCCGGAGACGGCCGCGCTGGTGGCGGGTCACCCGCCGGTGGACCCCGCGGTCACCGTGCACCCCGGCCACCCGGCACAGGTCGTCCACACCTCCGGTTCCACCGGTCGGCCCAAGGGCGTGGTGACGACCCACGGCGGCCTGCGGAACCTGTTCGCCAACCAGCGGCCGGTGCTGTTCCCGGCGCCGCCCGGGCAGCGGATGCGGGTGGCGTTGACCACCTCGGTGTCCTTCGACGCCGCGTGGGACCAGCTCTTCGCCCTCTTCGCGGGCCACGAGCTCCACGTCCTGGACCACGTGACCTGGACCGACCCGGACGCCTTCGTCGACTACGCCAGGCGCTGCCGGCTTGACTACGTCGGCGCCACCCCCTCCTACCTCCAAGTCCTCCTCGGACACGGTCTGTTGAGCGACCCGCAGCGGCGCCCGGCGGTGGTCGCGGCGGGTGGCGAGGCCGTCCCGGAACAGCTGTGGGAACAGCTGCGGGCCGCCGACGGGGTGCACGTCCTCAACCTCTACGGACCGTCCGAATGCACCGTCAACTCGGTGATCGCGCCGCTGGGGTCGAGCCCGTGCCCGGTGATCGGCCGGCCGGTCGCGGGCGCCCGGGTGTACGTGCTCGACGGCGCACTGCGGCCGCAGCCGGCCGGGGCGTCGGGCGAGCTCTACATCTCCGGCGCGGGGCCGGCCCGCGGCTACCTGAACCGGCCCGCTCTGACGGCGGGGCGGTTCGTGGCCGATCCGTACGGGCCGGCCGGATCGCGCATGTACCGTACCGGCGACCTGGTGCGCTGGGGCTCGGACGGCAACCTGGAGTTCCTCGGACGGACCGACGACCAGGTCAAGATCCGGGGCTTCCGGGTCGAACCCGGCGAGATCGAGGCCGTGCTCGCGGAGCACCCCGAGGTCGCACAGGCCGCCGTGGTGGTGCGCACCGGGGAGGACCGACTGGTCGCCTACGTGGTGCCGGCGCCCGGCGCCGCACCGACGGGCGCCGTGCTCCGCGGCCACCTGCGGGAGCGGCTGCCCGAGCAGATGGTGCCGGCCGCGTACGTGACGCTGGACGAACTGCCGCTGACCCCGAACGGGAAGCTCGACCGGCGTGCCCTCCCGGCGCCCGACCGGCAGTCGTCCGCCCCGGGCCGCGCACCGCGCACGGCGACGGAGCACCTGCTCGCCGGATTGTTCGCCGAGGTGCTCGGCGTGTCCGAGCCCGGGCTGGACGACAGCTTCTTCGACCTGGGCGGGCACTCGCTGCTGGCCACCCGGCTGGTCGCCCGGGCCCGTTCGGTCCTGGGTGTGGAGCTGACCCTGCGCGACCTGTTCGACGCGCCGACGGTGGCGGCCCTGGCGGCGGCGGTGGACGGCGCGGGCCGGGCGCGGTCGGCGCTGACGCGGCGTCGGCGGCCCGAGGCGGTACCGCTGTCCTTCGCCCAGCGCCGGCTGTGGTTCCTGCACCGCATGGAGGGCCCGAGCGCCACCTACAACGTGCCACTGGCGCTGCGGCTGTCGGGGGACCTGGACCGGCAGGCGCTGGAGGCGGCCCTGGCCGACGTGGTCGAGCGGCACGAGAGCCTGCGCACGGTCTTCCCGGCGGTCGACGGAGTGCCCTGCCAGCGGGTGGTGGACGCGGTGGAGGCCCACCCCGGGCTGCGGGTGACCGAGGTCGGCCGGGAGGAGCTGCCGGACCGGCTGGCCGAGGCCGCCCGGCGCGGCTTCGAACTCGCGGTGGAACCGCCGCTGCGCGCCGACCTGTTCGCCGTGGGCGCCGACGAGCACGTGCTGCTGCTGGTGGTGCACCACATCGCCGGTGACGGCTGGTCGATGAGCCCGCTCTCGCGGGACCTGACCACCGCCTACGCGGCCCGGTGCGCGGGGGCCGCGCCGCAGTGGGCGCCGCTGCCGGTCCAGTACGCCGACTACACCCTCTGGCAGCGGGAGCTGCTCGGCGACGCGGCGGACCAGGACAGCTTGCTGAGCAGCCAACTCACCTACTGGTCGAAGCAGTTGGCCGGTCTTCCGGAGCAGGTCGAGCTGCCCTTCGACCGGCCCCGGCCGGCGGCGGTGTCGTTCCGGGGCACGCAGGTGCCGGTGCGCATCGACGCCGAACTGCACCAGGGCCTGCGTGCGCTCGCCCGCGACGGCGGTGCAAGTCTGTTCATGGTGCTCCAGGCCGGGCTGGCGGCGCTGCTGGGCAAGCTCGGCGCCGGCACCGACGTCCCGATCGGCACCCCGATCGCCGGGCGCACCGACGAGGCCGTCGACGACCTGGTCGGCTTCTTCGTCAACACCCTGGTACTGCGCACCGATCTTTCGGGCGACCCGTCGTTCGGCGAACTGCTCGGCCGGGTGCGCACCAGCGCCCTGGCCGCGTACGCGCACCAGGACCTGCCCTTCGAGCACCTGGTGGAGGTGCTGAATCCGGCCCGGTCGCTGGCGCACCACCCGTTGTTCCAGACCATGCTGACCCTGCAGAACGCGCCGACGGGCGAGTTCGACCTGTCGGGGCTGCGGGTGACGACCGACCTGGTCCACACCGGCACGGCCAAGTGCGACCTGACCTTCATCCTGGCCGAACAGCCGGGCGAGGACGGGCTGTCGGGTGTGGTGGAGTACAGCGCCGACCTGTTCGACGCGGCCACCGTGGCGGGGATCGTCGAGCGGTGGCTGCGGCTGCTGCGGGCCGTGGTCGCCGACCCCGGCCGGTCGGTCGGCCAGGTGGACGTGCTGTCCGCCGACGAGCTCCGGACACTGCTGCCGGCGGCGGACCCCGGCCGAAGCGGGGGCGCCCCGGAGAGCAGCCTGAGCGCGCTCTTCGAGCGGCAGGTGCGGGCAGACCCGGACGCGGTCGCGGTGGTGAGCGGGGATGTCGCGCTGACCTACGGCGAGTTGAATGCCCGGGCGAACCGGCTCGCGCACGCCCTGATCGCCAGGGGGGTGGGTCCGGAGCAGCGGGTGGCGCTGGCGCTGCCGCGTTCGGCCGAGCTGGTGGTGGCCGTCCTGGCGGTGCTCAAGGCCGGGGCGGCGTACGTTCCCGTGGACCCGCGCTACCCGGCGGCCCGGATCGCGTACCTGCTCCAGGACTCCGGGCCCGCCCTGCTG
>NZ_JYJF01000004.1 GCF_000955975.1 Saccharothrix sp. ST-888 | reverse complement strand
GGGCGGCCGGGTCGGTACCGGGGGCGCCGGTCACGACGGCGGCGCTCGGGTCAGGACTGGTCGTGACGGCCTCGCTCGCGTCGACGCGGATCATGCCGACAACCGGACCGGCAGCCGGACCGCCAACCGCCAGTGCTGCGGCCCGTCCGGGCCGACCTCGATCTCACCGTGCAGCAGCCGCACACGCTCGGTCAGCCCAGGCAGGCCGTGCCCGGACGTCGGGAAGGCACCCATACTCTTGCCCGTACTCGCCACCGCCCCGGTCCGGTTGACCACACTGAGCTCCAGTCCGTCCGACGCGGCCGCCACCCGGACCTCTATCGGACCGCCCGCCCCGTGCCGCAACACGTTCGTCAACCCCTCCTGCAGGATCCGGTACGCCGCCCGGGAGAGTGTCCCCTGCACCTGCGCCAACTCGCCCGACAGCTCCGGCTCCACCACCGCCCCCGCGTGCCGCAACCGGTCCAGCAGCTCGGGCAGGTCGGCCAGAGTCCGGGTCGGAGCCGTCCCCGCCTCCTCCTCGCGCAGCACGACCAGCACGTAGTCCAAGTCCTCCAGTGCGGCCCGGGCCGACTCCTCGATGCTGCGCATGGCGGCCCGCAGCTCCGAACTCGAGCGCCAGCCGCTGGATCGCGCGATGCTCGCCTCGTTCGCCGAACTCGTGCAGGCCGCCGGTGGCGGGCCGGTGGCCGATCTCGGCTGCGGGCCCGGCCGGGCGACGGCGTACCTGTGCTCACTCGGGTTGGACGTGTTCGGCATCGACCTGTCGCCGGAGATGGTCGCACTGGCCCGCCAGGCACACCCGGGGCTGCGGTTCGACGAAGGTTCGATGAACGCCCTGGACGTGGCGGACGGCGCTCTCGGCGGCGTTCTCGCCCGGTACTCCATCATCCACACGCCGCCGGAGCACGTGCCGGAGGTGTTCGGCGAGTTCCACCGGGTGCTGGCTCCGGGCGGTCACCTGCTGATCGCGTTCCAGGCCAGCGACGGGCCGTTGGTCCCTGTCCAGGCGTTCGACCACAAGGTCTCGCTCGCCTACCGCTGGTCGCCCGATCGGATCGTCGGGCTGATGCTCGATGCCGGGCTGGTCGAGGTCGCCCGACTGCTGCGCGAGCCCGGCGAGACCGAGCGGTTCGGGCAGGCGTATGTCCTGGTCCGCAAGCCGGTCCAGCCGTAGTCGCAGCCGCCGACGGGTCGGCCCCGGCGGCGTGGCATGGCCGGCCCGCCGCGTGAGGCCGTCAGTCGGCGGGCTCGGTCAGCTGCCGGTAGGTGGGCACCAGCAGGGTCGCGAGGTCGCGTCCGGCGATCCGGATGCCCGAGGGGCCGAGCGCGGCGATGGCCGGATCGGGGGCGGGGCCGGGGGCTGAGCCCGGGGCAGGGTCGGGCTCCGATGCAGGGGAGACGGGTGCCGCCGGGGTGGCATGAAGGGTGAAGTCCCCCTCCCAGAAGGTGTCCAGGAGCTCGGACAGCGGTTGTGCGTCGGTCATCGTCCGATCACTCCTCCGGTGGTTCTGCCGACCGCCTCGGACGCACCGATCGCACCGATCGCACCGTCCGCGTCGGACTCGCCGATCGCGTCGGCGGAGAGGGAGACCAGCTCGCGCAGCGTGGCCGCGGAGAGGTCGCCGAGCCACTGCTCGCCCTCGCCGACCACGGCTTCGGCCAACGCACGCTTGGACTCGATCAGTTCGGCGATCCGCTCCTCCACGGTGCCGACGCAGACCAGGCGCCGCACCTGGACGTCCCTGCGCTGGCCGATCCGGAAGGCACGGTCGGTCGCCTGGTCCTCCACCGCCGGGTTCCACCAACGGTCCAGGTGGACGACGTGGTTGGCGTTGGTCAGGTTGAGCCCGGTACCGCCCGCCTTGAGCGACAGCAGGAAGACCCGGGGGCCGTCCGGCGACTGGAAGCGGGCGACCATCTCCTCTCGCCGTCGCTTCGGCACGCCCCCGTGCAGATAGAGCACCTCCTCGCCGAGGCGGGCGGCCAGGTGGGGCTGGAGCATCCGGCCGAACTCCGCGTACTGGGTGAAGACCAGCACACGGCCGCCCTCCGCGAGGGCCTCCGCCAGGATCCCCTCCAGGCGCGCCACCTTGCCCGAACGGTCGCCCAACACCGAACGATCGTGCAGCAGTTGGGCCGGATGGTTGCACACCTGCTTGAGCCTGCCGATGGCCGAGAGCACGGCCCCCTGGCGTTCGACCCCGCGCACGCCCCCGAGGCGCTGCAGCAGGTCGGCCACCACCGCCTGGTACAGGCCGGCCTGCTCGGCGGTGAGGTTGCACCAGACGGTGATCTCCTGCTTGGCCGGGAGCTCGGCCGCGATCGCCGGGTCCGACTTGGACCGGCGGAGCATGAAAGGCCCGGCCAGCCTGCGGAGTTGGCCGGTCATGGCCGGGTTCGCATTGAGCTCGACCGGAATGGCGTAGCGCTCCTTGAAGGACTCCGCCGACCCGAACAGCCCCGGGTTCGCGAAGTCGAGCACGGCATGCAGTTCGGCGAGCCGGTTCTCGACGGGCGTACCGGTGAGGGCGATCCGGTGCTCGGCCTTCAGCGAACGGACCGCCCGCGACTGGGCGGTGGCCGCGTTCTTGATGAACTGCGCCTCGTCCACGACGACCCGGCGCCAGGCGATCCGGCCCAGCTCGTCGGCGTCCCGCTGGGCCAGCCCGTACGTGGTGATGACCAGGTCGGCACCGTCCGCGACCGCCTGGGTGACCGAACCGTCCGCCCGGCCCGCGCCATGGTGGACGTGGACGCGCAGCATCGGGGCGAACCTCTCCGCCTCCCGCTGCCAGTTGCCGACCAGGGACATCGGGCAGACCAGGAGGTTCGCCGTGGCGGTCCCCGGGGCCCGCAGAGCCGGCTCAGCCGGCCCGGCCTGCCCGGCCTGCCTGGCTCGGTCGGCCGGCTCGGAGCGCTCGGCCTTCTCCACGGCGAGCAGGGCGAGCGTCTGCACGGTCTTGCCGAGCCCCATGTCGTCGGCCAGGACGGCCCCGAGGCCAAGGCGGGCGAGGCTGTGCAGCCAGGCCAGACCCCGCTCCTGGTACGGGCGCAGCGTCGCCCCGAAGCCGTCCGGAAGCATCGGCGGCGACGCGCGTTCCGCACCGCGCCCGGGTCCACGCGGGCCGACCGCCTCGACCCGGGCGACCGGCAGCCCGGCGACTCGCACGGTCGGGTCAAGTGCCAGCCGCAGGACCTCCGTTGTGGACATTACGCCGGCGCCCTGGTGGGCCAGGAAGGCGAGTGCGGCCTCGATCTGCTTCGCATCCACCTCGATCCAGCGACCGCGCAACCGGACCAGGCCCTGCTGGGCCGCCCCCAGCTCGGCCAACTCCTTTTCGGTGAGCGATAGTTCCCCGATCGCCACGGACCAGCGGAAGTCCATGACCGCATCACGGTCGATCCGCCCGGTCCGCTCCAACGCACCGGCGACCGGCGTGCGAGCCGCCTTGAGAACCAGACCGAGGCGCGGACGGCGCTGCCACCAGGCGGGGAGCAGCACGCCGAACCCGGCCTCGGCCAGCGCGGGGGCGGCCTCGCGGAGGAAGTCGAGGGCTTCGGCCCGGTCGAGCGCGAGTCCGGTGGGACGCGAGATGCGGAGTGCCCGGCGGAGTTCCGGGCGGCGGAGCACAGCCCGGTCGAGTTCTGCGGCGTAGCTGCCGACCGGGTCATCGGTCTGCCGGGAGAGCGCGGCCCACGCCGGGCCGCCGGACCAGAGGTCCTCGGCAGTGACCAGGAGGGAGGGCTGGTCGACGGACTGGAGGAGGAAGTCGATACGCCAATCGTCGTCACCGGCAGGCTGGTTGGCGACGGCTGACGGGCCCGGCGCGTCCGGCAGGTCGGCGTCGTGGCCGAGTGGCTCGGAGAGCCGGAAGCAGAGGCGCAGCGCTTGATCGGGAGCAGGGGTCCCGGCGTACCAGGCGGCCAGCCGGTCCGTGAGGTCTGCGGCGGCCCGCTTCGCCGAATCCGCACCAGCACCCACGCCGGCACCCACGCCCGAGCCCGGCCCCAGGTCCGCGCCTGCGCCGCTCCGGCCGAGGGCCGGGCCGGGGGCAGAACCGGAGGCAGAGTCGGAACCCGGGAGGCTCCCCGGCAGTCCGACGGCCGGCACCGCCTGGGGCGCTACGGGGGCAAGGAGTCCGTCGGCGGCATGGAGCGCTGCCAACCAGGCTTCCGCGACGGTGGCGGGAGCCCGGCGCAGCGGGGGCGGTGCGCCTTCGAGGGCCACCCGGGTCTCACGGTCGACCAGGACGTCCAGCAGTTCGGCGAGCAGCTCGGTGCCGGTCCGGGCGCGGGCGCCGGGGCTGCACTCGGCACGGCAGACCGGCGGGCATCCGGCGGCGAGTGCCTCGGCCTCGCGCCGGGCCGCCGCGTCGGGGGCGGGCTGCCAGTGCGCGTGGAGCCCGCCGCGCGTCTCCCGGAGTACCGGCAGTACGCGCCCTCGGCCGACCAGCCGCCAGGCGAGGTCGTGGACGGCGGTCAGCCAGCGCACTGAGGCCCCGTACGCAACCTCGACCGGTCCGGTGCCGGGGAGTTCGGCGACGGCCACCGAGCAGTACGGGTCGAAGAGCTCGCCGAGCAGCTGCGCCGCCTCGGGAGCCTCGAAGAGCAGCACCGGGACCCGCCAGGGGGAGAGCGTGACGCCGCGCTCGACGGCGCCGACCGGCAGCTGCGGGGAGGGGGTGGGCGTGGCGCTGAATCCGGGGAGCAACAGGGTCGCCCACCGTTCGCGGGCCTGCTCGGCGAGCCAGCCCAGCCCTGGGCCGATGGCACCGAGCAGGCGCGCGAGCGCGTCGGCGGGGCACGCATAGGGGTGCACGGCCGCGCGCACCCCCTTGGGCGCCCGGCGTTCGGGGTCCACCGGACGCTCGGGGCCTGCGGCCCGAGCAGCGCCCGCCGACAGCGCGGACGAGCCGCCGACCGGGTGAACCTCGCGGGCGGGCACGCCGAACGCCTGCGCATCCTCGGCCCACAGGGCCAGGCGGCCGTCTGCCTGCCAGAGCGCGTGCAGGGCGTACATCGGCCTGGCCTCCCGGGATGCGAATGCGGACTCGATCGACCCTATCCGGAGGCCGATAGCGGACCGGAACTGTCCTGATTGCTCGCTACCGTCGGTCCTGCCGAAGCGGGGAAAACCCACGACGAGAAGGAGTCGACATGCCCATCCTGGTGCGCGCGGAGAACGACGAGCGTGACAGCCTGCTGGCCTTCCTGGAGGCCCAGCGCGGCGCGATCCGTCGCGCGGCGTTCGGCCTGACCGAGGAGCAGGGGGTGGCCACGCCCAGCGTCAGCGCGCTGTCCGTGGCCGGCCTGGTCAAGCACGTGGCGCGGTGCGAGCGGTTCTGGATCGTCGGCGTCCTGATGGACGACGAGCGCGGGAAGGTGCAGCCGGACGACTGGGCCGACGAGCACCGGCTGCTCGAGGGCGAGACGCTCGCGGGCTGGCTGAAGGAGTACGAGGCGGTGGCCGCCGAGACCGAGGAGATCGTCCGCAGCCTGCCCGGTCTGGAGGTGGACGCGCCGCTGCCGAGCGCGCCGTGGTTCCCTCCGAACAGCCGGCGTACGGCGCGCTGGATCCTGACCCACCTGATCGAGGAGGTGGCCCGGCACGCGGGGCACGCGGACATCATCCGGGAGAGCATCGACGGCCGCACCGCCTTCGAGCTGGTGGACGCCACCAAGGGCTGACCGGTTGCCGAACACCCGGGGCGCGGTCCCGGTACAGCACGGCAGGCGGGGCCGAGGCAGGGCCGTTCGGGGGATTCCTCAGGGAGTCCCCCGCCGCATGGTTGAAGTTTGAACGAAAGCGGGCTACGCTGATGCCAACAAGTTGAAGCCTAAACAAATGGCTTCGGACCACCAGGAGGAGCCATGAGTATCTTCAGCCGCAACAAGAACGCCACTGCCACCGCGGTCACCACCGCCGCGGCCCCCGCAGGCCCGGACCTGTCCCACCTGACCGGCGACTACAGCATCGACCCGGCGCACAGCCAGGTCGGCTTCGCCGTCCGCCACGCCATGGTCACCAACGTGCGCGGCGAGTTCGCCGAGTACGAGGGCAAGCTGCACCTGGACGGCGGCAACCCGGCCAACTCCTCGGCCGAGCTGGTGATCAAGGTCGCCAGCATCGACACCAACCAGGCCCAGCGCGACGAGCACCTGCGCACCGGCGACTTCTTCGCCGCCGACACCTACCCGGAGATCACCTTCCGCAGCACCTCCGCCGAGCGGCTGCGCGGTGACTCCTACCGGATGACCGGCGACCTCACCGTCAAGGACACCACCCGCCAGATCGTCCTCGACCTCGACTTCACCGGCCACGCGACCGACGTCTACGGCGCCGAGCGGGTCGGCTTCGAGGGCTCGGCCACCATCGACCGCACGCAGTGGGGCCTCACCTACAACGCGGCGCTGGAGACCGGTGGCGTGCTGATCGGCGAGAAGGTGAAGCTGTCCTTCGACATCTCCGCAGTCAGGGCGGCCTGAACCGGCCATCCGATGCACCGTATGTCCCGAGCTGTGCCCCGAGCACACCGAACATCGCGAGCTGCCCCCGCCGATCCCCTGACGGCGGGGGCTCTCGCGTTTCCGCACGGCGGCCCCCGGTCACAGCCGACCCGCGACAACCCGACCCGACCACGGCACACCCGGCCGCAGCAGACCCGAGCCGACCACCTGGCCCGACCGGCCCGAGCCGGACGTCAGCCGCCCAGCAGCGCAGCGTCCTCACCCGGCAGCCAACTGCCCGGCGGGCGCCGCAGCCAGCCCTCGCGCGCGCCGAACTCCGCCGCCGCGGTGCGCAGTGCGCCCAGTCCTGGGTGGCGCAGGTCCGGGCGGTGGACCAGGCCGACCAGGCTCAGCGGCACCGGCTCGACCAGCGGACGGGTGACCGCGCCGGGAATCTCGGGCCCGCCGACGGTGGTGAGCACCGCCTCGCCGTGCCGGGTCAGATAGTGGGCCATCTCGTCCGCGCCGACCGGCGGGGTGTACGGCGGGGCGGTCAGCAGGCCGTGCTCGGCGGCGAGTCGGCGCCCGAGGTCGGTCCACTCGGTGGTCGCCGGGTTGCCCGCGCAGATGTCGACCGGGTGACCGGCCAGCGCGGCCAGCGGGATCCCGTCCTGCCCGGCGAGCGGGTGCGCCGCCGGCAGCAGCACCGCCATCCGCTCCAACCGCACCGGCGTGTGAGTGAGTTGCTTTCGGACCGACGCCGCCAGACCGGCGTAGCGGCCGAACGAGACGTCCAGCCGGTGTGCCAGCAACTCCCCTGCGGCAGCGGCGAGCCCTCCGCTGTAGCGGGCGAGGAGTTCGCAGGTGGGCAGTGCCGTACGGGCCGCGGCGAGCAACCGGTCCGCGGTCAGATCCGCGCCGGTGACCGCGCTGTTGAGATCGACCAGCAGGGCCCGCTCGTCGGCGCCGGCCACGATCTCGTCGTGCAGCGCCAGCAGTCGGCGCACCTTCGGCAGCAACTGCTCACCGGCCGGGGTGAGTTGGACGGTCCGGGTAGTACGGCTGAACAGCGCGCCGCCGAGCGCCCGTTCCAGCGCCTGGACGTCCCGGCTGAGGGCCTGCTGCGCGATGTGCAGCCGCTGGGCCGCACGGCCGAAGTGCAGTGTCTCGGCGGTGGCCAGGAAGCCGCGCAGCAGGCGCGGGTGCAGGTCGACGGGCATGTCGGCAGGTTAGCAACGCAGCTCCCGCACCCGCCCGGGGCGATCGACACGGGCGACCGGCACCAGCGCCCGCCAGCGGCGACTGACAACACAGACGCGTCAATCCGGCAGAACAGGTGTTGGACCGGCCGCACCCGGCGCCGCAAGGCTTACCGGCAGACCGACCACCACCCACCGCCACCCCGGGAGACCCGTGCTCGCCTCGTACCGCCGTATCTTCGCCCCACCGGGAACGGTCGCCTTCACCCTGGCCGGACTGTGCGGGCGGCTCTCGTTCTCGATGACGGGCGTCGGGACCCTGGTGATGATCGCCACCCGCCGGGACTCCTACGCGCTCGCGGGAGCGGTCTCGGCGGCCGGCGTGGCGGCCGTCGCGCTCGGGATGCCGCTGCTGGGACGGCTGGTCGACCGGTACGGGCAGCGGAAAGTGGCGGTGCGCGGCCTACTGGTCGCCGCCGGCCCGTTCGCCGGCCTGCTGCTCTGCGTGCACTACGGCGCACCCACCTGGACGTACTTCGTCTGCTGGCCCGCCGCTTCGGTGCAGCCGAACCTGGGCGGCATGGTGCGGGCACGCTGGGCCCACCTCCACCGGGACGACCCGGCCGCCCGCCATCTCGCCAACTCCTTCGAACAGGCCCTGGACGAACTCTGCTTCATGACCGGGCCGGTGCTGTCGATGCTGCTCTGCAGCACGCTCTTCCCGGAGGCCGGGCTGCTGGTCGCCGGGCTGCTGTCGGGCACGGGCGCGCTGCTGTTCGCCGCGCAGCGCCGTACCGAGCCACCGGTACGGCCGGTGGCTCGAGGCGAGGGCGGCGCCTGGCGGGCGGCCGGACTGCGGGCGGTGGTGCCGGTCTTCCTGGCGACCGGCGTGGTCTTCGGGTCGATGGAGGTCACCACCATCGCGTACACCGACGCGCTCGGACAACGGGCTTCGGGGGGCGTCCTGTTGGCACTGCTGGCGGCCGGCTCCTGCGTGTCCGGACTGGCCTTCGGCCTGGTCCGGTTCCGGCGCCCGGCGGCCGCCCGGCTGCTGGCGGGGACGGCCGCGATGGCCGGACTGCTGCTCCTGCCGCTGACCGTCGCGCTCGCGGGGGCCGGGACGGCCGTACTGGCGGTCGCACTGTTCGTGGCCGGTTCGGGGACCGCCCCCACCATGGTGGCCGGCATGACCGTGGTCCAGGAGTCGGTGCCGGATGGACAGTTGAACGAGGGGATGTCAATCGCGGTGTCCGGCATCGTGGTCGGGATCTCCGCCGGCTCCGCACTCGGCGGCACGATCGCCCAGCACACCGCCTCCGGCACCGGCTACCTCGCCCCGGCGTCCGCTGCGGCGCTGGCCCTGCTGCTCACCGCCGTCGGCTACCGCCGACTGCAACGCCCCGAAGCGGCACCGGCGACACCGGCGGCAGCAGCACCGGCGGAACCGGCACCGGCACCGGCACCGATGTGTGACCAGTCGAGGTAGCACTCCCAGGCCATCCCGCGTCCCCACGTCCCCGGGCTCCCGTGCTCGGCGCCGGTCGGTGTGCGGGTGCGGGTGCGAGTGCGGGGGTCAGTGGGCGGGGTCGGACGGCCCGGCTTCTTGCTGCCGCCACTGGCCGGGGGGCTGTCCGGTCGATCTTGCGGTCCATCACGACCCGAGCACCGGCGTCGTCGTGCTGGAGTACGCCTCGCAGGGCCATGCCGTGGCCACCGGGGCCGGCTACGGCGACCGCTACATCTCCGTGCTGACCATCGTGAACCGCAAGGTCGCCCGCTGGCGCGACTACCTCGACCCGGTCGCGGTCTTCGAAGCCATCGGGTGGCCGCCGCACGCCAACCGAGTTCAGGTGGAGGCGCGGTGACGACCGGCGTGCCCGGGTGACGTCCGCCTCGACCGCTCACACGGCGGGGGCACCCGGACGAAATTCAGCGGCGCCCGTCAGTGCCGCTCGTTAGCGTTGCGGCCATGGGGGAAGAGACGCGCAGCGGGATCAGGTACCTGCGGGGGGACGCAACGGCCCCGCAGGGCAAGGGCGTCAAGGTGATCGCGCACGTCTGCAACGACCTGGGCGGCTGGGGCAAGGGCTTCGTGGTGGCACTCTCCCGCCGCTGGCCCGAGCCGGAGGCGGCGTACCGGCGCTGGCACCGCGAACGCCCGGGCAACGACTTCGGCCTCGGCGCGGCCCAGTTGGTGCAGGTCGAACGGTACGTGTGGGTGGCCAACCTGATCGGCCAACGGGGCATCAGGACCGGACGGTCGACGGGCGTCCCGGTCCGGTACGAGGCGATCGACTCGGCGCTGGCCCGGCTCGGCGAGCACGCGCTGCGACTCGGTGCCTCCGTCCACATGCCCCGGATCGGCTGCGGCCTGGCAGGCGGCCGCTGGGAGTTGATCGAGCCGCTGCTCAGGGCCCGGCTGACGGATCGAGGGGTTCCGGTGACGGTGTACGACCACGACTGACCGGAGCCGGGCACCCCGGCCCGCCGACCCGTCGGCCCCCGCTCAGGCCGACCCGTCCCGGGCGCCCGGCGCCCAGGTGTACTCGTACTCGGGGAGCAGGTGCCCGCCGGGGAACCAGCCTTCGCGCTCGTCGGTGCGAACGCCACCCGCGCGCTCGTAGAAGGCGACCGCGCGGGTGTTGCCGGCCAACACCTCCAGATAGAGCGGGGCGTGCGGGGCATGCACCAGCGCCTCGTCCAGCAGCGCGCGCCCGATACCGCCGCCGGTGAGTCCGGGGCGGACGTGCAGGCTGTCCACCAGCACCCGGCCGTCGGGCTGCGGGACCAGGTAGACGAAGCCGACCGTCTCCCCGTCCAGCTCGGCGACCAGGAGCAGCGGGGTGTTCTCGGGCGTGCCGTAGTCGGCGGTCAGCCGGATCGCCCAGATGTCGCGGCGCTCCTCGGCCAGCCCGTCGCCCAGTGCCTCGGGCGGGACGATTCCTGCATATGCGGTGCGCCAGCTCTCGGAGTGCAGCGCGGCGACGGCTTCGGTGTCGGCGGCACCCCCGACGCGGATGACGGCCTGTCGGTTCATGTGACGAGCCTCCCACGCCGTCGACTTGAACGCGTTCAGGAACTGCCCATAGAGTCATGCCAGGCGATTTTGAACGCGTTCGAAATCGCCTGGGGTCACCGACTGGACACCGGAGACCCCGGGGGAACAGGGGGAAGGGGATGATCGGGCTGCGTCGCACCGGATACGCCAGGGACATCCGGTACGACGCAGCCCGATAGCGACGACCGCGCCACCGCCGTGTCCCGCTAGGCTCGAGAACCGTGGACGACGTGGCAACGACGAACGGCGGCAGCGGCCAGACCAGCGCGGACAGCCCTTCGGGCGCAGCCGCCCCGGACGGCAGACTGCCCGCCCCCGGACCCGCTCCCGAGGTACGCGGCGGGCGCGCCCAGCCCAAGACCGACAAGAGCGAGCAGACCCGTGCGCTGATCCTCGAAACCGCGATGCGGCTGTTCCAGGAACGCGGCTACGAGAAGACCACCATGCGCGCCATCGCCGCCGAGGCGGGCGTCTCGGTCGGAAACGCCTACTACTACTTCGAGAAGAAGGAATTCCTGATCCAGGGGTTCTACGACCGAATGACGTACGAGCATGCCGCCGACGCCCGGGTCCGCATGGCCGGCACCACCGATTTCGCCGAGCGGCTGGAGATCGCCCTCGCCTCGTGGCTCGACTGCGCGGCCGACTACCACGAGTTCGCGGCCCAGTTCTTCCGCACGGCGGCCGACCCGACCAGTTCGCTGAGCCCGTTCTCCAACGAGTCCCATCCGGCCCGCAAGACGGCGGTGGCACTGTTCGGCGAGGTGCTGGCCGGCTCGGAGCTCGCGCCGAAACTGGACTCCGAGCTCGCGGAGCTGCTCCCCGACCTGCTCTGGCTCCACCTGATGGTCGTCGTCCTCTACTGGGTGTTCGACCGGACACCGGACACCGAGCGCACCCGCGAATTCGTCCGCCGCTCGACTCCGATGGCGGCACGCATCATCAACCTCTCGCGCTACCGGGTGTTCCGCCCGATAGTCCGGGACGCCAAGGGGCTGATCCAGGACTTCATCCTGCCGACGATCGGGCGCACCGCCCGGTAGCGGCAGACCCGCCCCACGGCAGAGCCCCGTCCACCTGGGTGGACAGGGCTCCCCCGGACGCCGGTCCGGTCCGGTCAGAAAATGTCCGGGTTCCACGGCGCGAGCGGCGTGCGCAGCAGCAGGTCGGCAGCGGCGATCCCGCCCGGGCGCAGCTCGGTGACCAGTGCGGCGGCGGCCAGCCGGGGCACCGTCTCAGCACCGAGGTAGAGCGAGGCGAGGGCGCCTGCGCCGAGGGCCAGGTCCGGCTCGTCCTCGGTGGGTGTGCAGCGTCCGGTGCCGTCGGCGCCGACTTCCAGGGCCCACCGCCCCTCGGCGTACCGCTCCGGGTCGCCGACCTGGAGCACCACGCGGCCGGGCGCGGCGTAGCTGCGGGCGACGAAGGCGGCGGGCACGTCGAGGAGGCGGAGCCAGGTGAAGTCGGCGTTCTCGGGGTGCGGGGTGGCGGCGCGCGGCTCGTCCAGCAGCAGCGGCAGCGGGTCGTCCGGGGCGAGGTTCTTGACGGTGACCTTGCGCACCCAGTCCACCGACAGCAGGAACCGCCACAGGGCGACGGCGGTGCCCCGGTCGAGGGCGAGGAAGTCGGCGACCGTGAGGGTGCAGTTGGGGTAGCTGCCGTCCCAGACGTCGTCCACGGTGTAGACGGCCAGGCCGGTGACGGTGCCCTCGGCGTCCCGGTGCACGGCGGCGAACGGCTCCTTCCACTCGTCCCCGGGGTACTGGATCTCACCGGTGGCGCGCCCCCAGCCGGTCGGCGTCCGCCCGATCGCGCCCGGCTGGGTCGGCTGCCAGCGCTCGTGCAGCTCGGGGCCGAGCCTGCGGAGCTCCTCCATGGTCACGAAGTCGATCCGGCCGCCGGGCGAGTCGGGCAGCTCCGCACGCAGCCCGCCGGTCCGCGCCAGGTCGATCTGCCAGCCGTGGGCCCGGGTCGCCGGGCCGAAGCCGTACCGGCCGTAGATGTTGTACTCGGCGGCGATCAGGATCGCGGCGACCGAGCCGCGCTCACGAGCAGCGGCGAGGTCCCGGCGCATCATGCCGCTCAGCAGGCCGCGCCGGCGGTGGGTGGCCCCGACCGTCACCCCGGTGATGGCGTCGACCTCGATCACGGCGCCGCCGGGAACCGTCAGGCCCGTGTCGAAGCTGCGGAACGTCCCGACGCAGCGGCCCTCGTCGGACCTGTCGAACGCACCCTGCCAGCGCCCCGGCTCGAACAGCCGCCGGCGGAACTCGGTGGCGTCCCCCACGTGCGGCCGGAGGAACCCCCGGCAGATTGCCCGGTCCCAGACCTGGAGCTCGTCCTCGCCGATGTACCTGATCTCGATGTCCTGGCCGGTCCGACCATGTGCGTCGTTGCCCATTCGGCCACCGTACGTCGGCCTTTCGCGCTTCTGCACCAGGTTTTTTTACCTGCTCTTTGACCATGCGGAGCCTTCGCCGCACTGCCCCGGGACAGCTCTCAGCCGTCGGCGCCGGGAGGCAGTCCGCACTGAGGCTATGGCCGGGTCACCCGGGGGTCCGCACTGGACGGGCTGACCGGGCTCGTCGGTGCGGACGGCGGGGGTTCACTGATGCCCGGGGCGTGGGCGGGCGGCGTCGGAGCCGGGTCCGCCGGGCTGCCGGGCAGCAGCACCAGCAGGCACACGGCCACCACGGCAGCGGCCACACCGAGCGCGGCGAAGGCGACCCTGCGCACCCGGCGCACTCCCCAACTGCGCCCCTGCGGGGGCGCCTCGGGGCGCAGCTCGCGGTGCGTGACGAGCGCGGCGCGGGCGGCCAGCGCGGCGCGCAGCCGGTCCTCGGTCGCGGACCGGCGGTCTTCGGCGTCCGGCCTCATCGGCTCGCCCCCAGCTTCTTCTCCAGGGCGTCCAGCGCGCGGCTCGCGGTGGACTTCACCGTGCCGCGCGACAGCCCGAGCGTCTGCGCGATCTGCGCCTCGGTCAGCTCCGACCAGTAGCGCAGCACCAGTACCTCACGCTGGCGCTGCGTCAACTGTGCCATGGCGTCGATGACTTGGCGGTGCTCCTCGGCGAGCAGCAGGCCCTCGTCGACGGGCGGCCCGTACCCCTGGTGGGGCGGGGTGTAGGCACGCGCGGTGCGACGTCTGCGCAGCACGGAGCGGGCTGCGTTGACCACGGCGGTGTGCAGGTAGGCCCCGGGGTCCTGGAGCCCGTCCAGCGAGGTGCCGTGCGTGCGGCAGACGGCGGCGAAGGCGTCCTGGACGACGTCCTCGGCGGTGTGCAGATCGTCCACCAGGAAGAGCGCGAGCCGCACCATGTCGAGCCGCCGCGCCCGGTACAGCTCGGGCAGCGTGGGCGGCGGCCCGTCGTCGTACGGCGAACCGAGTGCCCGCAGCTGACGCCCCTGCACCGGCACGTCCTCGGTCCGGGACAGGCGGGGCACCCGGGACGTCCGGGACATGCGGGGTAGCAGACCGGACCACCAGGGCGGCGCTGCGGGGATGGCGTACTGCATGGGCCTCGATCCGTTGCGGGAGGGGCGGGCGGGCCTGCGGAGAGGCCGGCCCGCCCCGTGGTGCTGCCGCTGCTGCTACTTCTTCACTCCACTGCCCGGCTGGATCACCCGGGGCGCGTTCTCGGCCGGGGCGGACCCGGCGCCGGGCTTGACCACCTCGGCCGGCCTACCCGCCTCGACGACCTTCGGGGCACCGGCGGGCTTCGAGCCGTCGGGCGTCGACACGACCTGCGGGGCCGCGTCGCCGGTCGTGGTGACCTTCGGCGCGGCGGGGGCCGGCTGCACGCCGGAGTGGGCGACGGCCTGGGCGGCGAATCCGCCGCCCAGCAGCAGCGCGACACCGGTGGCGACGGCCAGGACCCGGGGGCGGGGGCGGTAGTTGGACTTGGCGTGCACAGACATGGGACTCTCCCGAGCAAGTGACGGAAACACGGTCTGGGACAACAGTTGAAGGGCGCCTTCAACCCACCAGACGTGCGGCACCCCCCGGGGTTGCGACCACATGCGGGAAACCTCACCACGATCTGCTCTTCGGGGAGGGAACGCGCCCGGGTCCCGTCGGAGCCGGCCGAGCCCGGGGCCCCGGTCCCGACGAACGGTCCGCCGCCTGCCGGGTCGTCCGGAAGCGTTCGCCACCTCGGCCGCCCGGCCCACCGACGACCCGACCGCAGGGTTCAGGGACCTACCGGATCGCCTACGGACGGCCGTAGAAGTCCGGGCGGCCCATGATCCAGAGGCTGGCCTGCTTGATCGCCATACCGGGGCGCGGGGCCTCGATCATCTGGTCGTCGCCGATGTAGATGGCCACGTGGTAGATGTCGGCGGCACGGCCGGTGTGAGTCCAGAACACCAGGTCGCCGGGCCGGAGTTGGTGGTATCCGATCGGGGTGGACTCGGCGTACTGGGTGGCCGCGAAGTGGGTGAGCGGCTTGCCGCCCCGCTGCCAGGCCATCATGGTCAGCCCGGAGCAGTCGTACCCGGCCGGGCCCTCGCCGCCCCAGATGTACGGCAGTCCGATCTTGGAACGGGCGAAGGCGATGACGCCCTCCGCACCCCCGGCCGACCAGGCACTGTCGGCCGACGGGTTCGGTGCCGCGGCCACGGCCTCGGCAGCCGCCCTGGCCGCCTCCTCCGCCGCGCGCTCGGCGATCGACTCCAGGGCCTCGCGCCGCTGCCGCTCCAGCTCGACGGCGGTGTTGCGGGCGGCGGCCAGTTCGGCGAGCAGGTGCTCGCGACGGTCAGCGATCTCGGCGACCTGCGCTTGCTGGGCGGCGAGCCTGCGCTGCGTCTGCTCCTTGGCCTCCCGGACGGCCTCGGTGGCGCGGACGGCGGCCTGCTCGGCCTCGTGGGCGGCGGCGGAAGTACGGGCGGCGGCCGCGACGGCGGCGGTGGCCGTGTCCAGGATCTCCCGGGTACGGGCCCCGGCCACGCCGACGGCGGTGGCCTGGTCGCCGGCGGCGCGCGGGCCCTTGGAGCCGAGCAGGGCGTTGATCGCGGAGAGTTCGGCACTGGTGCCCTGACGGTAGGTCTCGGCCGCCAGCTGGGCGGCGCGTTCGGCCGCGTCGGTACGGTCCACCTCGGCCGCGGCGGCGCGCCGGGCGGCGGCGGCCGACTCGGTGCGGGCCTTGGCCAGCCGCGCCTGTGCGCCGTTGTAGGCCTCCACCGCCTGCTCGGCGGCCCGGCCCGCGTCCGCGAGTTCGGTCTGCGCGGCGGTCAGCCGGGCTTCGATCGCCGCGCTGGAGCCGGCCTTCACGGTGGCGTCGGCCTCGGCCTGGGCGACGTGGTCGGCCGAGGGGTAGGGGTCGTCCGCAGCGACCGCCGGCAGGGGCAGCGCGGGGGCGATGGCCCTGGTGCTCGGCGCCGCGGCGGCCGTGGGAAGCAGGCCGAGCAGGCCCGAGAGCGACAGCAGGAGCGTCGGCAGGAGTCTGCGTGCCATGGGCGAGCCCTCTCTCACGACGTCTGACGTTCCATCGAATATCCCATCACGTGACAATCAGGTCACTTTCCGTAATGCTCTCAAACCTCGCAACGGACCGGCGCCAGCCCTGTGCGTCCTGTCGGGTGAGATGTCGGATCTGCCGACCCTGCGCCAGTTTCCCTTCGGCGAACGCGCGATGGGCATCGGCCGTGCGGTCAGCGCCGGGGGGCCGGGTGGGGCAGCCGGGGGAACCTGGAGCGGCGGTAGGGGGCGCGCACGTCCGGACCGACGGCGCTCGGCGCACCGTGCCTGCCGCCGGACGCACCGCCCGCCCCGCTGGTGCGGCGGTCACCGGCGGCCACCGGCCGGCCGGGCTGGAGCGGCGGGCGGACCGCGTAGCTGCGGCTGCGCCCGGCGCGCACCGTACGGCGGCGCTGCTGGGCCCGTCCCTGCCGCTCCGGGTCGGTCGCGGTGGAGGCGGCGGCCGGCAGGGCCGAGGTGGACGGGGCGCCCGAGCGGCGGTCGGCCAGGCGGGCGGAGCGGCGGGCGAGGGACCGGGCCGCGTGCGCGTCGAGATGGGCGGTGGCCCGGGCGGCCATCCGCTCGGCGACGCGGTGGGTGGCGGTGTGGTGCGCCGGGACCTTGTCCGGCGCTCCGGCGATCAGGTCGAAGAGCCAGGTGCGCGCTCGGTCCGCGCGCTGGTGCAGCAGACGCTCGCGCCGCAGCGCGCGCGCCTCGCGGCGCGGCCTGGCGGGGTACCACCAGCGGGCCCACGGGCTGTTCGGCCGGGCCAGCCGGATGGCGCCGATCCAGGAGAGACCGGGCACCAGCATGCCGAGCAGTCCGGTCCACATCTTGCCCTTGAGCAGAGCCGCGACCGACACCAGGGCGTTCACCGAGATCACCGCGACCAGTCCCCACCGGCCCGACCCCGCGGGCGTGGTCTGGCCGGGCACCACCCCGAGCGGCACGTACCCGGTGAGCAGCAGGGCGGTGCCCAGGATGCCGAGGATGACGGCGTCCACGGACTTGCGTCCCTGCTCGCTCCAGTAGACGTCGTCCAGGTGCAGGATCAGCGCGAACTCGTCCAGCACCAGTCCGCAGCCGATCCCGAACACGAGGCCGAACCAGTTGATCCAGGGGTGGCCGCCGTTGGTGGCGAACACACCGATGCCGCCGACCAGCAGGAAGCCGAGCCCGAAGACCATGTGGTGGATGTGCAGGCCGCCGGGCGTGATGTTGCCAGGCCACCAGCGGACCTTGGCGCGGATCATCCGGACGCTGAACCTGATCATCACGAACGAGCAGATGAACCCGACCAGCAGCAGGAACAGCGGTTGCTTGTGCGCGGCGACGACATGGGTGCGGTAGCCGTCCAACAGCGTGCTGGTCATGGGTGGCGGTGCCTTCGTTCCGTGGTGCTCCGGGTGTCGCCCGGCTAACGCGTGGTCAGAATCCCCGGGTGCGTTTGGCGGCGCGGCGCGGCACCCTCAGTGCGGGTGCCAGGGGCTGCTCGACGCCCGGCCGTTTGAGGAAGAGCCGGGCGATCTCACCGCCGAGGTTCACCCCGACGGCCAGGGCCAGCGCCAGCGCGGCGGCCCGGCCGACCGCGACCAGACCGGAGACGGGCTCGTTCTGGGTGAAGGAGAGCATGCCGAGGTAGATCGCCGAACCGGGCATCAGCGGGCCGATCGCGGCCGTCACGTACGGCAGCGAGGAGGCGTTGCGGTAGCGGGCCATCAGCTGGCCGAACAGGCCGACCAGGCCCGCGGCGACACCGGTGGCCACGATCGGGGAGACGCTGGCGTTCTGGGTGAGCACACCGTAGGTGGACCAGCCCACGCAGCTGTTGAGGGCGACCAGCGGAAGGTTTCTGCGGCCGGTCTGGAGCAGCACGGCGAAGGCGACGGTCAGCACGATCGCGGCGAGCAGCTGCACCGGCGGGTGGCTGAAGCCGGCCAGGCTCTCGCTCGGGTTGAGGCGGGCGCCGAAGTTCAGCCCGAGATAGATGACCAGCATGACGCCGATGATGATGCCCGCGACCAGGTAGAGGACTTCCAGCAGCCGGGCGGCGGCGGTGATGTAGAAGCCGGTGAGGCCGTCCTGCACGGCGGCGACCAGGGCGCGTCCGGGCAGCAGCGCGAAGAGTCCACCGGTGATGACCACGGAGCCGCGCAGGCTGGAGTGGTAGAGCGAGAGGATGACGCCGGAGGTCGCGGCCGGCATCGCGGCGATCACGAACTGGTAGAACTCCGGCAGGCCGCGCCGGGCGATCAGCGCGGCCAGCCGGTCGCCGAGGATGGCGGCGACGAAGGCGTTGGCGAAGACCAGCCAGGCCCTGGCGTCCAGCCGTCCGCCGACCAGGAACGAGGCCGCACCGGCCAGCAGTCCGGTGGCCAGGGAGAGCAGCCAGGTCGGGTACGGGTGGCGGTTGCGGCGGATCTCGGCGAGCCGGCGGTAGGCGTCGTTGACCGAGATCTTCTCCGCGGTGATGTCCCCGACCAGCTTGTAGACGGCGGCGAGCCGGTTGTAGTCGGTGGTCCGGCGGCGGACCACCCGGTCCGCCGTGACCGGGGGCTCGACCAGCGACGGCTGGTGGGAGATCCCGATCAGGGTGAAGGTGACCTGCGGTTCGCAGTGGTCGAGCCCGTACGCGTGGGCGATGCCGAGCATCGCGGCCTCGACGTCCTCGGCGGCCTCGCCGGTGGCGAGCAGCAGTTCGGCGATCCGGAGCGTCAGGTCGAGGATGCGCGGGATGTTCCTGACCGCCGCCTCGGGCTTCTGCTCGCGCTGGGTGCGCTCGTAGGCGGGGCGCTCGGCCATGGGCGTGCGCAGCAGGGTGCGCATCCGGTCGGGCCAGGGTGCGGCGCCGGGGGCACCGGGGCTGAGGGTGGGCACGGACAGGCCGGTGGGCAGGCCGTAGCCGACCGCGCGCCAGACCTCGGGGGTGAGGGTGTCCTCGGCGGCGCCCGGCGGCCGGGCGTCCTGCGGCTCGGGCTCGCCGGGGCGCAGCAGTCCCTCGGTCTCGACCGGGGGCGGCGCGAGCGGGATGACGGTGGGCCGCTCGACGGGCGGCGCGGCGGAGCCGAGCAGGCCCTCGGTGGGTGGCGCCTCGCGCGGTGGTACGGGCTTCGGCGCCGGTCTGACCGACCGCCCGCCCCTGACCTTCTTGCCGCCGCCCGATCGGCCCCGGCCCCGGCCCCGCTTAGGCACTACCACTCCTCGCCGCCCCCGGTGGCGTCCGGCCACCGATGTGATCTTTTGTCCCACCTTGCCTGATCGAACGCGCGAACGCACATGTACGGAGCGGCAGTCTCTGCCGCGGTCAGTCGACCAACTCGTCCACCCGCCGGTCCTCGGCCGCGCGGGCCGCCTGGCGGGCCCGCAGCAGTTCGACGACGACCGGCACCACCGACACCAGGACGATGGCGACCAGGATCGCCTCGATGTTGTCCCGGACGAAGGCCACCCGGCCGAGCGCGTAACCGAGGACGGTGACGCCGCCGCCCCAGAGCAGACCGCCGATCACGTTGTGGACGACGAAGGTCCGGTAGTTCATCCGGCTCACGCCCGCGATGATCGGGGTGAAGGTGCGGACGATCGGGACGAACCTGGCCAGCACGATCGCCTTGGGGCCGTGCCGGTCGAAGAAGGCGCTCGCCTTCTCCACGTTCTCCTGCTTGAAGAGGCGCGAGTCCGGGCGCCGGAAGAGACCGGGGCCCACCTTCCGCCCGAACAGGTAGCCGACCTGGTCACCGGCGACGGCCGCGGCGACGATCAACAGGCAGACCAGCCAGAGCGGCCGGCTGAGGCAGGTGCCGTCGGCGACCAGCAGGCCGGCCGTGAAGAGGAGCGAGTCACCGGGCAGGAAGAAGCCGATCAGCAGGCCGGACTCGGCGAACACGATCGCCAGGATGCCGAGCAGGCCGAAGGTGGAGATCAGGGTCGTGGGATCGAGCCAGGACGGGCCGAGGGAGAGGCTGGTCACGCGCTGAACTCCTGACGGACGGTGCGGTCGGCATGGCTTGTGCAATGAAATGGTAAAGCATTCACCAAGAGAAGAGCCAACGCCCTTGAGTTGACCGAAAGTTGACCATCTCGCGGGAGTGCCGTGACAGGCCCGAACTGTATGGTCTGCCCATGCCAATGCCCCCGAGGCCGCAGAGGACCCCGGCTCTCCCGGTCCTCCCCTACCGCAAGCCCACACCAGGGCGGGACTACTGGGTGCTCGACAACGTGCTCCCCGACGTGGACGCCGTGCGGGCGCGCTGCCTGGCCAAGGACGACTGGACCGAGGGCTACCCGTACAAGCCCGAGACCTGGCCCGGGCTGCGCACCATGCCCGGACTCGAGCCGGAGGAACTCGCCCGGATCGAGCGGCAGGTGATGAAGGCGACCGGCGCGCGCAGGCTCTGGCAGGAGAGTGCCCCCGGCGGCGCCACCCTCAACCACAACTGCATCCAGGTGGTCGGCCGGGACGAGGGCGAGGTCCGCCCGCACACCGACTCGCGCGCGCTGTGCCGGTACGCCGCGGTGCTCTACCTCAACCCGGACGTGCCCAGGGACTGCGGCACCAGCTTCTACCGGCAGAACATGCCCGGCGGCACGCTCGGCGGCAACATGGTGACCGCCCCGCACACCAACCTGGTGGAGGCCCTGGGCACCCGCTTCGTCTCCCCGGACGCCTTCACCGAGGACGTCCGGGTGGCGAACAAGTACAACCGGCTGCTGCTCTACACCTCCAACATGATCCACAGCGCCACCGAGTACTGGGGCAGCACCCTGGAGGAGAAGCGGATGACCGCCGTCTTCTTCTGGATGGCCTGACGGCTGGACGGTCCGACGGCTGCCTGGCCTGACGGCGCGTCGGCGGCGTACGCCTCCGGGGGCCGCGCTCAGAGCCCGTAGCGGTCGACGATCCCCTGGTGGCGGGCCACCTCGACGCCCGCCGTCTCGGCCAGGTCGAGCCAGCTCAGCGGGTGCTCCCAGGCTGCCGTCAGCCGGGAGAGCAGCGCGTCCGCCTCGACCGCCGAGGCGGTCGGCGGCACACCGAGCGCGGCGTAGACGCCGGGCAGCGCGCCGTCCTCGTCCGCCGGGTCGGTGATCGTGTACTCGCCGTTGCTGTAGGCCCAGAGGCCGTAGCCCGCCTCGCCGAGGGCCTCGCGCAGCGCGCCCCAGGCGTCGCCGCCCGGCCAGCCGCCGTCCAGCCAGTAGGTGGTGTAGCCGGCCGGGTCGAGCAGGGTGAGCAGCTCGAAGGCGGGCCGCCAGTCCTCGCCGGACTCGCCCTCGGCGGGCGGCTCGTTGAGCAGCGCGGGACCGAAGACCACGGTGTCCCGGTGGTTGAGCGGCAGCTCCGCACCGAGCACCGGCAGGATCCGCGCGGTGGCCGGACCGGTACGGACCGCGGGGAGTTCGGCGGTGGAGCCGTTGTCCCTGGTCGCCCGGACCGTGACCAGCTGCCACTCCTCGTCGACCGGACCGCTGTCGCTCTCGAACTCGATCCCGAGCCGGGCGCCGACCGACCGCACGGCCGCCCAGTCCCGGTTCGCCGTGGCGGCGGTGATCAGGTGCCAGAGGTCGGGCTGCTGGACCGTCCGGTACTGCTCCTCGGGCGGGGTGCCCTCGGCGGGCAGTGCATGCTCCAGCAGCTCCTGGTAGAGCCGTTGGGCGGTGGCGTGGTCGCCGAGCCTGGTCGCGGCGGAGGCGGCGAGCCGGCGCGGGTTGATCCGGGAAGGATCCTCGGCCAGCAGGGCGGCGCAGTGCTCGCCGACCTCGGCCCAACGGCCCTCGGCGGCGGCCCAGCGGGCCCGCGTCCAGTGGGCGTCCGCCGGGCTGCGGGACATCAGGCGGTCGGCCAGCCGCTTCACGCCCTCGCCGTCACCGGCCTCGATCAGCACCCCGGCGAGCACCCCGACCAGGTGCTCGTGCTCGTGGTCCTGCTCCAGCCTGGCCCAGAGCAGCTCGGCGGCGGCAGCGGTGTGCCCCAGACCGCCCAGCGCACCGGCCAGGTTGAGCACCAGGTCGGTGACCGGCGCGGCGGCCCCCTGGCCTGCGTCGGTCTCCCGGGCCCCCGTGGGTGCCCCCGCGGTCGACTCCGCATGGGCGGCGGCGAGCAGGTCGGCGGCGTACTCGGCCGGGACCTCCTGCCCGGCCAGCCAGTCGAGCAGCTCGCCGACGGGCACCGGGAGCGGCGGGACGGGCAGTGCCTCGGCCTCGGCGCGCACGGCGGCGACCTGCTCGGCGACCCCGTCGGTGCGCCGCAGCCGGGTCAGCTTGCGCTCGCCGGTGGCCGCGAGCGTCAGGGCCACCGTCCGGGCGCCGCGCCGGACCGCGAGCCGACCGGCGATCAGCAGCAGGTTGAGGCAGGGCCGGTGGGAGCCTGCGGTGTCCAGGTAGCCGACCCAGTGGGCGAGGCGGGCGCCGAGGTCGGCGTCGTTCGGGTAGGCGCCGGCGGCGGTCAGCGACTCCACCGCGGTGGCCCAGCGGTAGCGGATGTCCGGGTAGCGCTCGGCCTCCTCGATGCTCGGGAGCTGCTCCAGGGCGAGCTCGGTGCGGCCGAGGGCGGAGAGCATGACGGCGCGGCCGACGGCGAGCTTGCGGCGGTCGTCGTCGTCCAACGTGCGGCGGCCCGAGACGTAGGCGAGCTCGGCGGTGTCGTAGGCCGCCAGGGCGTCCTGGTAGCGGCCGAGCCGGTACAGCGCGGAGGCGCGGCTGTGGCCGAAGGCGAGCGAGACCTGCTGGCCCGCGGCCTTGATCCGGGACTGCGCGCGGTCGAGGTGGACCAGGGCCTGCTCGGCGCGGCCGTCGTCCTCCAGGGTGTCGGCGTACTCGCGGGAGAGGCAGTCGAAGCAGGCGCGGCCGGGCTCGACCCGCTCCAGCGTCTCCTCCAGCACGGCAAGCCGCTCGGTGACGTACCCGGGCCCGTCGATGTTGGCGTGGCAGATGGTGAAGTCCTGCACGGCGCAGACGGACTGCGGGCAGCTCGCGGTCTCCTCGCGGTGCGCGAACTCCAGCAGCGAGACCGCCTCGGCCATCGCGGCCTCGCCCTGGTGGCGCTTGTTCAGCAGGTTCTGCAGCCGCCAGTGGCGCAGGAAGACCTCGACCCAGGGCAGGCCGAGCGCGCGGGCGGAGGCGACGGCCTCCGGGTACATCGCGTCGAGCCGGTCGTTGCGGCCCTCGACGGCGTGCCCGGCGATCTCCGCGAGCGCGGTGGCCAGCCGGTGCTGGCCGGAATCCACCAGGTCACCGTGGACGTCGTGGACCCAGGCCCAGATGTCGGTGCTCATGCGGTCTCCTCCCCCTGCGTCGCATTGTGCCGGTCGCTTCCGGACAGTGTGTCCGGCACCACTGACAGTCCCTCCGGCACGGCTGCGGTGAGCGCCGCCACGGCGGTGCCGACACCCGCCAGAGCGGCCGTCAGGTCGCCGGCCGGGGAGCCGGAGGCCGCCGCCATGATGACCTTCAGCGAGCGCAGCAGCCCGGCCGCCGTGGTGCTGCCGGTGTGTCCGGTGCGGTAGGCGGTGAGCAGCCGGTCGACGGCGGGCGAGGCGAGGTTGAGGTAGAGCCTGGCCTTGACGGTGCCGTCGGTCTTCGCGGTGAAGGCGCGGGCGAGCCGGAGCGCGGCGGACGGGATGCGGGCGTCGGCCTGGTCGTCCTCGATCCTGGCCTTGAGCTCGGCCTCCCGGTCGGGGACCAGGACGAGCGGCAGGCCCGGCGGGTCGAAGCGGGCCGGGACCAGCTGTTCGCCCGGGTCGGCGAGGGCGGCCCCGAGCCAGGCGGCCTCCTCGGCGGGCAGCGGCTGCTCGGGGTCGCGGAACAGCTCGCGGTTGCCGCTCTCGCTGCCGAGTTCGACGATCCGGCAGCCGCGCAGCTGGGCGTAGCGGCGCAGGAACGGCAGCACGGCGTACCGGTCGCCGCGGGCGATCGGTACCTGCATGGCCCGGTAGAGCATCTCCTCGAAGCCGCCGCCGCTGCCGAGCGCGACGTGCACCGCACCGCCGCCGGCCGCGCGCAGCGCACCGGCCGTCAGGTCGCCCTGCGAGGTGGGGACCGGGACGTCGTCGGCGAGCAGGGTGAACAGCCGGTCGTCGCAGAGCGCGGCGCCGAGCAGGTCCTGGCCGTGCCGGGCGAGGATCCGGCGCCAGGCGGCCGGGTGCAGCCGGGCGGTCTCGTACAGGCCGTCCACGACGGCGTCGGCGAGGGCCTGTTGGAGTGCGCGGTAGTGCTCGTCGTGCTGGAGGTCCTCGCGGCTGGCGGTCGGGGTGAGGCGGGTGGACTCGATGACGCCGCCGATGAACCCGGCCCAGCCGGGCAGCAGGTCGCGGGCGTCCTCGGAGAGCAGCATGCCACGCAGGTAGACCGACAGGTCGCGGTTGTCGCTGCTGCCGTAGGTGCCGCCGTCCTGGACCCAGAGCAGACCGACGGCGTCGGTCGAGCCCTCGACGGGGGTGACCGGGAAGGCGGCGAGCGGCTCGAAGCGGCGGCCGAAGGCGGTGGCGAAGCGCATCCGGGCGGCGTACCGGTCCCCCGGCGGCTCGTACCGCCAGGGCACGGGGACGTCGTTGACCGGCGTCTCGTCCTCGCCGACGTGGACCGGGATGGGCAGCAGCACGCAGTACCGGCCGAGCGCCTCGCGCAGCGCGTACTCGTCGGCGAGGTGGGCGTGTTCGGGCTTGAGCAGCAGCTCGACCACGGTGCCGGGGACGGGGCGCGGGGCGACCTTCTCGACGCTGTACTGCTCGCCGCCGCGGCTGCGGTAGCGGTGGCCGGCGCCGGGCTCGCGGTGCGAGGTGGTGGTGACGGTGACCTCCTCGGCCACCGAGAAGGCGGAGAGGAAGCCCAGGCCGAAGGCGCCGATCAGGCTCTGGTCCCCGGTCACCTCGCGGAGCAGCCGGGTGTAGCCGGTGCCGACGGTGGCCAGGTAGGAGTGGATCTCGGGTTCGGTGAGTCCGGCGCCGGTGTCCTCGATGGCGACGGTGCGCCGCGCGGCGTCGCCGCGGACCCGGATCACCGCCTCGGCGGTGCAGTCGGGGTCCTCCAGCCTGCGGCGGGTGTGCGAGTCGTGGGCGTTCTGGACGAGTTCGCGCAGCGCGACCAGGGGGGTGGAGTACAGGTGGGTGGCGAGCACGCCGACCAGGCCGCCGAGATCGACCTCGGTCGTACGCAGATCGCGATCAGGCTGCTGCCCGGACTGGAGACCTTCAGACATGAGGCCCCAGTCTGCCAGTACGACAATCCTTCGACCACCGATTTCAGGCGCTATTCATGCGACGTGAACCGGTCAACTCCATATTGACGTAACGGTGCCTCGTGGCCGGCCTCGCCGGGAGGGGGGAGATTGCCGATTCCCGGTGGAATTCCAGGGGTTCGCCACCCACTCGGACCGGCCCGGGCCCACGGCGCGATATTCCCTCCGGGTGACACGAACGGGGGAACCAGCCGGTGATCCATTGAAGTCAATCGGCCGATCGGTGAATGCTTGTCACGCGGCGTCAGGAACCGGCGCATCCGGGGCGGCCACCCCGTCGGCGTCACAATTCGCACCAGTCAGCAGGGAGACCACCGTGTCCCGTATTCGCGCAGCCACCGTCGTCACCGCCCTCGGCGCGTTCCTCATCACCGGATTCGGCACCGCCCAGGCCGACAACGGCGCCGCCGCCGAGCACCACTCCAACGGCAGCGTGGTGAGCAACGTCGGCTCCGGCAACGTCGTCGGCAGCATCAACGGCAACGGCACCGGGAGCCAGCAGACCGCCACCGGCTCGGGCGGCGGCAACCAGAACAACAGCCTCGGCGTCGCCGGGAACGCAGGTGCCGTCGGTGCCCTCCAGGGCAACGGCAACCTGGCGCACCACGTGTACTACCCCTTCGTCCTCTACTGAGCCGACCCATGCCGCCGAGTCAGTGACCGGGCGGGCCCCTCCCTTCCCCCGCACCCCGGACGCGGTCAGGGGCGGCTCTCCGCCAGACCGAGGACGGCGCGGCCCGACTCGACCAGGACGCCCGCCAGATCGGGCCTGGCGCCGCCCGCCCGGTTCCGCACCCCGTCGTTGACCAGCGCGAACATCGCGTGCACCCGGATCCGCGCCTCCGCGCTCTCGAACCCGGGCCGCACCTGGCGGAGCAGGCCGACCCAGGTGCGCAGGAAGTTCCGGCGGAAGTCGACCGCCGCCCTGCGGTCCGGCTCGGCCAGCCGCTCGGTCTCGCTGAGCATCACGCCCAGGTAGTGCCGGTGGCGCAGCGCGAAGTCGACGTACGCGCACAGCCCGGCGGCGAGCGCCTCGCCGGGTGCACCGCCGGCCGCGATCGCCCCCTCGACCTCGTGCCAGAGCCGTTCGCGGCTGCGGACCAGGGTGGCGGCGAGCAGGTCGGCCTTGGTGTCGAAGTGCTTGTACACGCTGGGCCCCGAAATGCCGACGGCGGCGCCGAGTTGATCGGTACTGACGTTGTCGAAGCCGCGCTCGTGGAACAGCCGGACGGCGGCGGTCAGCAGTTCCTCGCGCCTGGACTCCGTCCGCGCGGACTCCGCCGGGGCGTCCACCGGGCGGGCCGGGCGGCCGTCGGGGCGGCCGTCCGGGGTGACGGCGAGCACCGCGCCGCCGATCTCCTGGAGCAGCCGCTCGAAGCGGCGCCGGGGCGGCGCGAAGCTGTGGTACGAGAGGCTCCCGTACGCGGAGAGCATCGACCAGCAGAGGAACTCGGCGTCCTGCGGGGGGAGTTCGGGCCGGGCGGCGGAGACCACCCCGGCCATCCGGCCGACGTCCTCGCGCAACCGCCCCCACAGCTCGGCACGCTGGGCGGCGGGCAGCAGCCTGGCGTCGCGCTGCCACAGGGTGCCGAGCGCGCGGTGCTGCACGGCGACGGCGGCGAGCGCGGCACACAGCCCGCCGAGGTCCCGGTGGCCGGCGCGGACCGCCGCACGGAGCGCGGAGAGGTCCGACTCCACGGCCCGGAGCAGGAGTTCGGGCTTGCTCCGGTAGTGCCGGTAGAGCGCGGGGGCGGTGATGCCGACCTCGGCGGCGACCTCCGCCATCGAGATCTGGTGGTAGCCCCGCCGGTGGAACTGCCCGCTCGCCACCGCGAGGATCTGCGCCCCGCGTCCGGGCGGCCTGCGCACGACCTCCCGTTCCGTCGTCACGTACGCCCCCTCGCGATCGGCCCCGGCCGTTCGCCCCGGGCCGGCTTTTCGCCCCAGGCTAGCAAGGATTCACTTGGCCGCCCCTGATCAGCGAAGAAGAGGCACTCCGATGCTGGACAGCCGAAGCTACCCGGGATTAACTTATGAGGCGATCAACGGGCACCACGAAGGGAGCGCCACCGTGCGCCGCACCGTGTTCACCGAGGACCACGAGGCGTTCCGGGAGACCATCCGGAGCTTCATCGCCAAGGAGGTCGTCCCGGTCTACGAGAGCTGGGAGGCCGCGGGCCACCCGCCGCGCGACTTCTACCGCAAGCTCGGTGCCCTGGGCGTGTACGGCATCGAGGTGCCCGAGGAGTACGGCGGCGCGGGCGAGACCGGCTTCAAGTACCAGGCGGTGGTCAGCGAGGAGTGCGCCCGCGCGGGCGTCACCTTCGGCTCCTCCGGTGTGCACACCGGCCTGGTGCTGCCCTACCTCCTGGAGTACGCGGACGAGGAGCAGAAGCAGCGCTGGCTGCCCGGCTTCGTCTCGGGCGACATCATGACGGCGATCGCGATGACCGAGCCGGGCGCCGGCTCGGACCTGGCGGGGATCACCACCACGGCGAAGCTCTCCGAGGACGGCACCCACTACGTCCTGAACGGCGCCAAGACCTTCATCACCGGCGGCGTCCTGGCCGACCTGGTGCTGGTGGTCTGCCGCACCGCGCCGTACGACCCCAAGGACCGCCGGGCCGGCCTGTCGATCCTCTGCGTCGACACCACCTCGCCCGGCTACGCGGTCGGCCGCAAGCTCCAGAAGATCGGCCTGCGCACCTCGGACACCGCCGAACTCTCCTTCACCGACGTCAAGGTGCCGGTGGAGGACCTGCTGGGCGAGGAGGGCAAGGCGTTCGGCTACCTCACCCACAACCTGGTGCAGGAGCGGCTGGCGATCGCCGTCGGAGCGTACGCGTCCGCGGCCGCCGCGGTGCGCTTCGCGGTGAGCTACGTCAAGGAGCGCAAGGTGTTCGGCCAGGCGGTGGCCGAGTTCCAGAACACCAAGTTCAGCCTGGCCGACTGCGAGGCCCAGGTGGTGGCCCAGCAGTCGATGGTGGACCGGGCCCTGGAGCTCTACCAGAACGGCGAGCTGACCGTCGCGGACGCCGCGGCGACCAAGCTGTTCTGCACCGAGTCCGCCTCCCAGGTGATCGACAAGTGCCTTCAGCTGCACGGCGGTTACGGCTACATCCTGGAGTACCCGATCGCCCGCCTCTACACCGACAACCGGGTCTTCAGAATCTACGGCGGCACCAGCGAGGTCATGAAGACCATCATCGCCAAGTCCCTGGGCCTGTAGGGCCCACCGACACGCGCGGCGGCCGCGCGCCGACCGGCCGCCGTGTCTCCGGCAGCGGGCTTCCCCCATGGGCCCGCCGCCGGCCCCGCCCACGACTTCCCGAGCCGCCGCACCGAGGACGTCATGACAGCTGTGCTCGCCAAGCTCGTCCGGGTCCGGGCCGCACTCCGTGCGCCCGGCGCCCCCTTCGAGACCTTCGACACCCCGGACGGCCCGCGCTACCGGCAAGGCCCGCACACCCTGCGGGAGTTGCTGGACGCCACGCTGGCGCACGGCGACCGCCCGTTCCTGATCGCCGGCTCCGGCCGGCTGACCTACGCCGAGCACCACGCGACCGCCGCCGCCCTCGCCCACCACTACCGCGAGAGGTACCGCCTGCGGCCCGGCGACCGGGTGGTGATCGCCATGCGGAACCTCCCCGAATGGCAGATCGCCTTCTGGGCAGCCCAGTTGGCCGGACTGGTGGCCGTCCCGCTGAACGCCTGGTGGGAGGCCGAGGAACTCGCGTACGCACTGGACGACTGCGGCCCCGGGCTGATCGTCGCCGACCGCGAGCGCACCGAGCGGACCGGCCCCTGGGCCGCCGCCCACGGCGTGCCGCTGCTCACCGTCCGGACCCCCGGGTCGGCGCACGACCGGCTGGAGGAGCTTCCGCTCGACGGTCTGGCCGCCCCAGAGGCCGAGCCCTCCCCCGAGGACCAGGCCACCCTGCTCTACACCTCGGGAACCACCGGACACCCCAAGGGGGTTGCCGCCACCCACCGAGCCTGGTGCGCGGCCGCCCTCAACCCCCGCTTCTTCGCCCTGGGTTCGATGATCTGCTCGGACCTGGACCCGGCCCGGGTGCCGGTGCACACCGCGCTGATGACCTACCCGTTCTTCCATGTCGCGGCGTTCACCGCGCTGTTCCCGCTGATGGCGAGCGGCGGCGCCGTGGTGCTGATGCACAGGTGGGACCCGGCCGAGGCACTCCGGCTGATCGCCGAGCACCGGGTCACCGCCTACTACGGGGTCCCCGCCACCACGCTCGGCCTGCTCGACGCGGCGGATGCCGCCGGAGCGCCGCTGGACAGCCTGCGCGCGATCAGCACCGGCGGTGCCGCCGCCCCGCCCGAACTGGCCCGGCGGATCGCCCGCCGCTTCGACGGCCGGGTGGAGGCCCGCAACGGCTACGGGCTCACCGAGACCTGCGGCGGCGTGATCGCCAACCTCGGCGCCCGCTACCTGGAACAGCCCGACAGCATCGGCCACCCCGCCCCCGCCGTCGAGATCAGGATCGCCGGCCCGACCGGCATCGCCCTCCCGGACGGCGAGATCGGCGAACTCTGGCTGCGCGGCCAGCCGATCTTCAGCGGCTACCGCAACAACCCCGAGGCCACCGCAGCCGCCTTCACCGACGGCTGGTTCCGCACCGGTGACCTGGCCCGCCTGCGGGACGGCGAGGTCTACATCGTCGACCGGCTGAAGGACATGGTGATCAGGGGCGGCGAGAACGTGTACTGCGTCGAGGTCGAAGGCGTGCTCTTCGACCACCCCGAGGTCGCGGACGCCGCCGTGATCGGCGTACCGCACCCGGTGCTCGGCGAGGAGGTCGCCGCCGTGGTGGTCCTCCGACCGGGCTCGTCCGTCGACGCGGACGGGCTGCGCGACCACGTCGCCGCCCGGCTGGCCGCCTTCAAGGTGCCCGCACACGTGTTCCTGCGCAGCACGGAACTGCCCCGCAACCCGACCGGGAAGATCGTCAAGCGCGCCCTGCGCAGCGAGGTCACCGCCGGGCCGCCGCTCGGACCCGAAACCGGCCGGCCGGCGTCATAGCGCTGCACCGCAGGGCGCGCGGGGTCCGTACGGGGAAACCGTGGCGTGCGGGACGTTCAGCCCGCGGTCCCGGCCGCCTGGGCCCGCCAGGCGTCGAGGCCCGCCTGGGAGGCCGCCTTCGCCTGCTGGAAGGTACGGGCCGCCAGTTCGCCGGGCGGCGTCTCCAGCTGCTGGACCCAGCCCCGCCCGGCGGACGCCAGCGCCACCCCCACGATCACCGTGCCGGTCAGGCCGATCAGCGCACCGATTCCGGTGAGCGCCGCACCGGCGGTGAGCATGCCCCGGTTGACCTGGAATCCACCGATGAACTTCTGATAGGTCGCCATGGCATCCACCATCCAAGAGCACCGCAGCGCCCGCACCCGGAAGCCGCCTGCGGATGGGCCACAAGGTCGGCCGCGCACCTCCCGGCGGCGAGGCGTCGAAGCCGCCGCACGGTTGCCGTCCACGGCGGGACCCGCCTAGGGTCACCGTCGGGGGACCCTCCAGCAGAAGCCGCGAACCAGGAGGAACGCGATGGCCGAGCCAGCCCCCGCCACCGCCCCCGTCGATCTCGTGGCACTCGCCGACGAGCACGCCGCGAAGGCCGCCGCCGACCCGCACGGACGCAGCGCGCACCTGCTCGTCCACGACAGCGTCCTGCGGCAGACCATGATCGCGCTGACGGCGGGGACCTCGCTGGACGAACACAACGCCCCACTCGCCGCCAGCCTCCAGGTCCTGCGCGGACGGGTGTCGCTGACCGTCTCGGGCCGGCAGATCGAACTGAAGGCGGGCCAGCTGCGCCCTATCCCCCAGGAGCGGCACGGCCTGCTGGCCCACCAGGACTCGGTCGTCCTGCTCACGGCCGTCACCACCTAGCGCGGGAGCCGCGCGCCCGACCCGCTACGGCTCGGCGGGCGCCGGTGCACCCAGGACGCTTCCGCCGACCAGGCGCAGGCCGCGCAGGAGCTCCCGTCCGTCCGGCGCCTGATCGGGTGCCGTGAACCACTGGACCGCCAGGCCGGCCAGCAGTGACTGGTAGAAGGCGCCCCTGGCCAGTTCATCCGGGGTGTCGGGCACCTCCTCCAGCCCCTGGAAGAGGGCGGAGAGCCCGAGCCGGGCACTCCGCTGCACCGCCGCGAGGGCTTCCTGCAGCTCCGGCGAGCTCCCCGTCCCGGCGGAGATCTCGAACTGCACCGCCCACAGCTCCCGGTGCTCGACGAAGCTCTCCAGCACCCGGTCCCAGGCGGCGACGAAACGCTCCTCCGGGGTGGCGGCGGCACCGCCCCGATCGGCCAGCAGTCCGCCGACGGCGTCACCCCACTCGGCCACCGCCTCGATCATCGCCTGGATGAGCAGGGCGTCCTTCGAGCCGTAGTGGTAGCCGATCGCGGCCAGACTGACCCCCGCGGCCGAGGCGATGTCCCGGGCGGTGGTGCGTCCGTAGCCCTTCTCGTACAGGCAGCGCTTGGCCCCCGCCAGCAGATCCTCGCGATTTCCCATGGCCTCGATGCTACGTCAGCCATGGACGGATGTCTTGGACAGCCGAGTCAGACAGACGTTCCATGCAGACCGCCCCCGAGCCGAGCGGCCCAGCGACCTGACAGAGTGCGAACAATCCGAAGCCGTCGGCCGCACAGCCGGGGGCTCCCGGCGCACTCCGCACGCGCGCTCCACCCGGCTTTCGGCGCAGTGCGCGCCGCGCAGTCGTCAACGCGGCTCCCGGAGCACACCCCCGACCTGATGCACCAGCAGCCGATCCCGTCCGCACCGGACCGTCCGCCACCCTCGCCACCCCTGCCCCGCAAGGTCAGGGATGCGTCGGCGGCTCCGGGGAAGCGGCCCGCAGGCCGTACGCACCCGGCCCGGGCCGGCCGTGGCGGCAACTCCCGCAGAGGCTGCGGAGCAGGTGAGGGCGGTCGGTGCGCGAGGCCTTCCGAGCGGCCGACCTGACGGAGAGTGGTCGAGACCACATATTCGGTCCCACCTGCAGAACACTTGGTTTTTGACCACCGTTTCCCGACCGGTGTATACGTTCTGCGCTCGCGCCAGGCATACTGGCCAAGTCGGGCGAGCCCGCCCGGCTCTGATAACGGCGAGATATCCGAAGGGACCGGTGGTCAGGGATGCTGCGCAACGGTCTGGAGCCCTGGCACCTCCTGGTGGTGCTGGCTGTCATCATCCTGCTTTTCGGCTCGAAGAAGCTGCCCGAGATGGCCCGTGGCCTCGGGAAGTCCATGCGCATTCTGAAGGCGGAGACCAAGGCTCTGCGCGAGGACGAGACGCAGGCTGACGGGGGCGCCCAGAACTCGACGGCCGCCAACACGGCCACCGAGCAGCCCCGTCCGGCGGTGAACCCCACGAACATCACCAAGGCCACCGAGACCGACAAGTCGGCCACCACCGCCTGAGTCGGCCCACGCGCTTTCCGTCCGGAGCCTCCGGTCCGTCAACTGACGGGCCGGAGGCTCCGGCGTTTCTGCGGCGTTTCTGCAGAGTGCTTCCGGCCGGGCCCCCGGAGGATGGAGTGCCCGTCCCCGAGCCGGTTGGAGCCCCCGGTGCCGTCGCCGCCTCCCGAGCAGCATCCGCAGCCGCGCCAGCCGCAGGAGCCCTCGCGGCGGCACGAGTTGTCGGCGCTGGGGCTGACCATGCTCGGCCCGGTCGTGCTGGTGGTGCTCTACTTCACACTCCCGCTCGAGGTGTTCGGGCCGAAGCATCCGGTGTTCGGCTGGTTCTGCTTCACACTGCTGCTGGCGATGGTGGCCGTGCTGCTGCTGCGGGAGATCTGGCGGGCCATGATGGGCCCGCCCGGGCGGCCCGGGCTGATGATCGCCGTGCTGAGTGCACTCGCCCTGGTCGTCTTCGCCACCGCATACCTCGCGCTGTCCCGGCAGCCGGGCCAGTTCATCGGGCTGCGGACCAGGCTCGACGCGCTGTACTTCACGGTGATCACGATGTCCACGGTGGGCTACGGGGACATCACCCCGCACGGGCAGGAGGCCCGGGTGGTGGTGATGCTGCAGATCCTCTACACGCTGATCTTCCTGACCGCAGGCGCCACCACCGCCGGCCGACAGCTGCGGGTCCGGCTGGCGGAGCGGTCCGTCCAGCCGCGGGCAGAACGGCGCCGGCGGCGGACGGGCGACTGATCCGGCGTCAGTCGTTGTTCCAGTCGTTGCCGGTGCTACCGGTGTTGCTGGTGTCACTGGCGTTGCTGGTGCCGCTGCTGTGGTCGCGGGCCTGCTGGCTGTGCAGGGTGTTGATCAGTCCGCCGAGGCGGTTCTGCCAGTTCTGCGCGGCGGCACCGTCGACCGCATGCTTCTTGGCCAGGTCCCGGACCGACTTCTGGACCGCGCGCAGCACCGTCTCGGCGTCCTGCGGCCGGTGCTCGGCGATCGCCTCGGCGGCGGTGTCCAGGTGGTCCAGCAGCTCGCCCTGCTTGTCCCGGTCCTTGCCGAACTGGGCCTGCGCCACGTCGGCGCGGAGCGCGGCCAGGGTGGCGGCCGGACCGCCCTTGGGCGCGGGCGGGGTGCTCGTCCCGGCACTCGGCGAGGGCGAGGGGGACCCAGGGGTGGACGCGGGCGCCGTCGCGGCCGGCGAGTGGCTGCTCGGGACTGCGGCCTGGGCCGAGCTGTCGGAGGACCCGCCGAGCGCGAAGGCACCGATCGCGGCCGCTCCCGCCACCACCGCGACACCGATCGCGACCGGGACCAGCAGTCGTCTGCGGCGCTGCGGCGGCTCGGCAGCCGGGTCCGGCGGCAGCGGGACGGCCTCCATCAGCGAGGTCGCCGGGCCGGTCACCGGGGGCTGGCCCGACGGCGTGAAGTGCGTGGGCTGCGCGAACGGGGGCGGGGCCGTCGGCGGCAGTACGGCGGTGCGCTGCGGATCGGTGTACCCCTGGCCCGCCGCGTCGGCCGGCAGCCGGGCGACCGGTGCTCCCGCGACCGGTGGCAGCAGCTGGGTGGCGGCGAAGAGGTCCGCGGGCTGCGCACTGGTCGCCAGCAGCTCCGCCGTACGGTCCGCGGCCAGCGCGACCGGAACGGCGGCGAGCAGCTCGGACCGGGCGGCGGCCGCGTCGGCCGGACGCTGGGCGGGCTGTTTGGCCAGCAGCCGCAGCACCGCCGCGTCCAGCGCGGGCGGTACGTCGGGACGGCGCGCGGCGATCGGGGCGGGCTGCTCACTGACGTGCTTGAAGGCGATACCGACCGGGGTGTCGGCCTCGAACGGCGGCTGACCGGTGAGCATCTCGACCAGGACACAGCCGACCGCGTACAGGTCGGACCGGCCGTCCACCCCGGCGGCGGTGGCCTGCTCGGGCGACAGGTAGGCGGCGGTGCCGAGCACGGTGGCGGTCTGGGTCAGCCGTGAGCTGGAGGAACCGGCGCGGGCGATGCCGAAGTCCACCACCTTCACCCCGCCGTCCTGGGTGATCATGATGTTGCCGGGCTTGATGTCCCGGTGCACGAGCCCTGCCGCGTGGGCGACCTCCAGCGCCTCGCAGACGGCAGCGGCGATACCGACGGACCGCTCGACCGGCAGCCGTCCGAGTTCGGCGATCAGCCGGCTGAGCGGCTGGCCGTGCACCAGCTCCATCACGATGTACGGGGAGCCCTGGTCCACGCCGGAGTCGAAGACGGTGACGATGCGCGGGTGGACCAGCATCGCGGCGTGCTGGGCCTCGCGGCCGAAGCGGTCGGCGAAGCGCGGGTCGTCGGCCAGACCGCCGTTGAGCACCTTGACCGCGACCGCTCGTCCGAGCACCCGGTCGTGGCCGCGCCAGACGGTGGCCATCCCACCGACGCCGAGTATCTCCTCCAGTACGTAACGCCCGTTCAACGCACGTCCGATCACCTGGCACCACTCCCCTCGGGTCCACCGGCCGGAGGCTTCGGACCGCCTCGTGCACCTGTGCACGATAGCCGCCGATTCCACGCTCCGCGCACGGTGCCACCCGGCGCACCGCCGGGGCGGTCGCCGCCAAAGGGCCCACCGGCCGGGCAGCGGTCCGGAGTTGAGCCCGCGACGGGGCAGGTGGATCCGGGTGGGCGGACGCGGCCCGGGGGAACCTCGCCCACCCACCCGGAGCTTTCGGACCGGGCGGCCGGTGGACACGGGGGAGCCCACCGACCGCCCGGGATCAGGGAGTTGCAGCCGTGGCGCGGCCTGTCGCGCCCTCCTGCGAGGGCGCGCCGCCGCCGTGCCGTTCGCGCTGCAACCGGACGGGCAATGGGCCCGGGGGGTTTCGCCCACTGCCCGTCCGGAGTCTCAGCGGCTCACCTCTCCGAGCCGTTCTCGGAGTTCCCACCGGCCCCGCCGCCCCCGCCGTTCCCACCGGGGAGCCCCGGGGAACCGGTCGGCTTGGGATCCTGCGCGGGCCGGGTCGGGTCGAGCGGAAACCTGCTCGGCAGACCCAGGGTGCGGCCGGGATCGGGGGCGGGGGCCGGTGCGACGCTCCGGCCGCCGTGGCTGCCCTTGCCCTCCGCGTTCCCGGCGCCGGCGGCGACGGCCGTGCAGTAGCCGTCGACCTGGTCCGCGCCGCCTGCGGCCAGCACCAGCGGCGCGAGCGGCGCCTCCCTGAGCAGCGGACGGGGGCGGTCGCCGGAGGCCAGCCGGTCGGTGTAGAGGTGGCAGAGCCGGAGCAGCTGGGCCTCGACGCTCTCGTCCCCGCTCCGGCCGTCCGGACGACCGGTGCCCGTACCCGTGGCCGCGCCCGGGTCCGGGTCCGCGCCGGGAGTGCCGGGCCTGCCCGCACTCGGCGGCGGGGACGACGGGGCGATGCCGTTCAGCCTCGGCTGGCCGGAAGCCGTGCCGCCCGGGCCGGACCGCGCGGTGGAGCCGTCGAAGGCCGGCGAGGTGGCGCGGGCGACCGACCGGCCGCCGTCGCCCGCCGGTCCACGCAGGGCGGCCGGCAGGTGCCCGGTACCGGCGGCGACGGCCACGCCGCCGAGCGCGGTGGCGGTGAACGCGACAGCGACGGCCTTCGCACTGAAGGCCCGCGCCGGCGCGGTGTCCAGCATCGTTCGTCTCCGGGGTTTCGGGGCAGGGTTGCGACGGGCCTCCCGGAACGCGGTCAGGGCGGCCTCCTCCCCGGGCAGCACGCCGTTCGCGTCGGGCGCTCCGTCCACCGCCGACGGGGCGGCAGCGGCGGCGAGCAGCCCGGCGAGGGCGGCCTGACCGGTGAGGGGGGCCTGACCGGCCGACGTGTCGACCGCGACACCGCCGAGCAGCTGCTCGGCGGTGTCGCGGTCGATCCGGCGGGATCGGTTGGTGCTCATCTCATGTCCTTCAGCGTCGCGGCTCTGGCGCGTGTCACACCCTGTGCGGAAGTTTTCGAGGAGTCCCGCTTCCCGGCCTCCGGGCTTCCGTCCCGGTCTCCTCCACGGTCGCCCTCCCGGTCGGCGTCGCGGTCGCCCTCCCGCCCGCCTTCGCGCTGCGGCGGTACGGCACGTCGGCTCGGAATGCCGAGGTCGGCCCCGCCGGCCTGGTCGAGCAGCTTGGCCAGCTTGCGCAGTCCCCGGTGGGAGGCCATCCGTACGCTGCCGGAGCGCTTGCCGAGGACCCGCGCGGCGGCGGCCGCGTCCAGGTCGAGCACCACCCTGAGCAGGACCGCCTCGGCCTGGTCCCTGGGCAGGCGGGCGATCAGGGCCAGCGCATCGGCGGTGGCGACGGTGGCCAGTGCGGACCCCGCGGTGTCCTCGGCGGCGGCCAGTTCGGTGAGGTACTCGACCGGGAGGTCGGCGACCGGACGGCGGCGCACCCGCCGCAGGTGGTCCAGGGCCCGGTTGCGGGCGATGGTGGCGGCCCAGCCCCGGAAGCCGTCCCCGTCACCGGTGAAGCCGCCGAGATCGCGGGCGATCTGCAGCCAGGTCTCGGAGGCGATGTCCTCGGCGTCCTCCGGTCCGCCGCCGACCAGCAGCCGCAGATAGCGGAGCAGCCCCGGCTGGACGACACGGAACAGCAGCCGGAACGCGTCCTCGTCCCCCTGCTGGGCCGCCCGTACGGCGATCGCGAGGTCGACCGGACGGCCTGTCGGCAGTGGATCGTCCGGTGGTCCCGACCGGCCCGGGGTGGTCGGGGGGCCGGGCGGTATCGGGCCGCCGACGGTGTGGTCGGCGTCCGTCCCCTGAGGTTCTGCACTGTGCACCCGCCACATCATGCGCCATCCCGCCCGGAGCGGATCGCGGGCGGTGTCTCCACGGACGCGGAAAGCTACCCGGAGCGCCACCGCCGTGTTCGAGCAGGCCCGGCGCCGTCCGCTCCGGATGGCTCGTCGCGGCGCCGAGGAGCACCCTTGCCAGGAGGGACACGGCGTGGCCCGGATAAGCCGGGGCGGGGCGAAAGCCCCTGCTCAGCGGGACGAATGTCCTGAGCGCTGCGGTCCTTGGCCCGCGCCCGCCGGGGTCGGCCCGGTCCTACTTTGGCAGGGACGGGGCAATCCCCCGGCCTCGGCCCCGGCCGCCCTGATGCGCTGCACCGGCCCCCGAAGAGCCCCCGTCCCCGCCCCCACATTCAGCCACCCCCGGAACAACGCGATGACCACCGCCCAGGACCTCTTCACCGAGGGGGTGCGCGCGCACATCGCGCCGTCCCTCCGGTCGATGGGCTTCACGGGCGGCGAGCAGTACGTCTTCCGGCTCCCGGACGAGGTCTACCGGGCGCAGCTCCGCATCCGGCTCGGCACCGTGAGCGAACACACCGTCCGGTACACCTTCGAGCTCGGCCTGACCACCGAGGACCTGACCACCGGGGAGCCGACCACCGAGGAACCCCAGGCCGGGAGCGCACCGGGCGGCCCCGAGCACTGGCACGCCTCGATCGGCGAACTGCTGCCGGTCGGCGGAGAGGTCTGGTGGGAGATCACGGCCGGGCCGCGCTGGCTGGTGGCCGTGGAGGACTCGATCGCCGCCGTCCGCCACTACGGCCTGCCGGAGCTGCGCCGTCGCCTCGCCGACGCGACCGCGGCCGGGACCGGCGCCGGCACGGTGACCGAGACCTACCTCACCCCGGCCGAGCTGGAGGAGGTCAACGCCGCCCTGCTCACCGCCGCCGTGGCCCGCATCCAGCGCGCCGAGCTGGCGGACCGGGACCTCGTACTGACCGGCGCCTGGAGCCGTACCGACCGGATCGCCCGCGAGGTCCTGCAAGGCGCGGCCGAGGGCTTCCTGTCCGCCGCGGACGAGCGCTTCGTCCGGGTGCGCTGCCAGGACACCCTCGGCCGCGGACTCTGGACCTTCTGACCCCGCCCACGCACCCGGTCACCGCAGGAGGCACGGGGAACCGGCGGCGGGCCCCCCGGTGTCCTGGTGGACAAGGGGCGAACAGCTCCTCATCAAGGGGGAAGCACTGCATGAACAACGATCTGCCGACCGACCGCCGGCTCTTCTGGGACGGCTGTCTGAACGTACGGGACCTCGGCGGACTGTCCACCACCGACGGCCGCCGCACCCGACGCGGCGCGGTGATCCGCGCCGACAACCTCGACCTGCTCACCGCCGAGGGCTGGGCGGCGCTGACCGACGCCGGCATACGCACGGTGGTCGACCTGCGGGACGAGCAGGAACACCGGCCGCTGCTCCCCCGCCCGGCGGGCGTCGACCTGGTCCGGGTCCCGCTCGACCAGCTGGCGGGACCGGCCTGGTGGGAGGAGTTCGGCGAGTTCGACGGCACCCCGCTCTCCTTCCGCCCCTACCTCGACCACTGCCCGGACGCCGTACGGTCCGTGGTCTCCGCCGTCGCGACGGCCCGTCCCGGGGCGGTCGTGGTGCACTGCGGCGCCGGACGCGACCGCACCGGCCTGGCCGCGCTGGTCCTGCTGGCGGCGGCCCGTACCGAACCCGGCGAGATCGTCGCCGACTATCTGCTCAGCACCGCCAACCTGCGTCCGCTCCGGGGCCTGCTCGGTCTGCCGGACCAGGAGCAGGCGGCCGCGGACGTGCTGGAACGGGCGGGTGCCACCGCCGAGAGCGCGCTGCTGGACGCCCTGGCCGGCTTCGAACCGGAGCGCTCTCTGCCGTCCGGCGAACTGGCGGCCCTGCGGGCCAGGCTGCTGGACTGAACTCCCGCCCTCGGCCCGCCTCTCACCACAGCCTGTCGATGGTGCCCGGGTAGAGGCCGATCCTGGCGTCCACGAAGCTCTCCCTGGCCGCCCGGGCCCGCCGGGAGCAGAACCCGGCCATGGTGACCTTGTCGAAGCCCGGCCGGTCGCTCGGGAACGGGTCCCGCGCGGTACCGCCGACCAGCACCGTTCCGGGGAGCAGCTCCCAGCCCGCGCTCTCGTAGAAACCCCGCAGGGCCCGGTCGCAGGTGAACAGGCCGAGATCCGCACCGCTCTCCTCGACGGCCCGGCGGGCGGCGGCGACCAGCCGCCTGCCGTGGCCGTCACCCCGGTGCGCCCGGTCGGTGACCACACAGCTCAGCCCGCGCGCGGTGAACGTCCTTGTGGCGTGGGTGAGTTCCTTGCCGAGCAGGTCGAGGGCGGCCAGCACCCGGCCGTCGCCGTCCACCAGCAGCATCGACTGCGGGTCCAGCGCCGGGTCGTGGCTCCGCCCGGCATCGGCGCGGCCGCTGGGCCAGGCCTGCTCCTGCAACGCCCAGACCTGTGCCCGGAGTTCGGCCGGCAGTCCGGCCTCAGGACCGGAAACGATCTGCAACTGCACTGCACTGCTCCCGAGTTCGCTGGGCACTGCCGATCGGAAATCCACTCGCCGTAGGAGCACCGAACCACCAATACTTCACGGCATGGTGCAATTCGCTGATTTCGATGCGCGCGGGTATCCGATGGTGGATGTCCGCACAGGGTACGGGCAGTGGGTCGGCAGCTACGAGCAGACCGTCGAGGACGCGATGGACCTGGCCGTCCTCGCCCGGCTCCGGGTGCCGGACTGGGGCTCGGCCATCCGGGCCGCCGACCTCGGCTGCGGGACGGGCCGGACGGGCGTCTGGCTGCGCGGTCGGGGCGTCGGCGCGGTGGACGGGGTGGACCTCACCCCCGAGATGCTCGACCTGGCCCGCGCCAAGGGCGCCCACGACCGGCTGATCGAGGCCGACCTGGCCGCGACCGGCCTGCCTGGCGAGGCGTACGACCTGGTGGTCTCCTCGCTGGTCGACGAGCACCTGGCCGACCTCGCCCCGCTCTACCGGGAGGCCTTCCGGCTGGCCGCGCCGGGTGCCCTGTGCGTCCTGGTCGGCCTGCACCCGTACTTCATCATGGCCGCCGGAATGCCCACCCACTTCGACGGCGCGGACGGCTCCCCGATCGCCATCACCACCCACCTCCACCTGGTCAGCGACCACCTCACGGCCGGACTGGCCGCCGGGTGGCAACTCGCCGAGATGCACGAGGCGGTGGTGGACGACCACTGGATCGAGCTGAAGCCCAAGTGGGAGCGCTACCGCCACCATCCGGTCTCGGCGGCGTACGTCTGGCGCAAGCCCGCACAGCCCGCACAGCCCGTGGGACAGCGAGGCAGCGGGCCCGCCCGTTGACCCCGGGTCAGAAGCCCACGGTGGGGCTGGTGACCACCCGGGTGCGGCCGTCCCCGCGGGCGGCGAGGCCGGCGGCGAGGCGCACGGAGCGGCTCGGGCCGAGGAGGATGAGCGCCTCCTCGGGGGCGGCCCAGCGGTAGGCGTCGAGCTCTCCGGGCGGCAGGGTGATCGGGGTGTCGGCGGGGATGGTGCCGAGGTCGAAGAGGAAGTGGCAGGCGGGGTGGTCGAGTTCGGCCGAGGGGTGGGTCCAGCCGACGGCGAGCAGTGCGCCCGGGTCCTTGACGATGCCGGTCTCCTCCAGGAGTTCGCGCTTCGCGCACTCCTCGGGGTTCTCCCCCGGGTCCACCGTGCCGCCGACGAACTGCCAGTGCTCCCGGTAGCCGGCCTTGACGATCAGCACCCGCCCTTCGGGGTCACTGATCAGGCAGCCGGAAGCGGCGTAGACGCGGCGCAGCGAAGCGAGCCACTCGTCGCGGGTCTGGAGCAGCGGGGTGTCCGACATGGCGTTCCCTCCGGGGGTGTTGCGGGCCGGGTGTGCGCGCCCACTCTCCCACCCCGGCCCTGCGGACGGGGCGGCGGACCGGTCGGCAGTCGGACGGACAGGTGGACGGGACGGCAGGCGGACGGGGTGGCCGCCGTCGCCCGGCGCCACCCCGTCGGGAAGCGGTCAGTGGGCGGAGTGCTTCTCCGCGCCGCGGTGGCGGTGGCCCGGGAGTTCGGCGTGGTGGGCCGATCCCGAGAGAGGGGTGGTCGCCGCAGCGGCGCGGCGCCCGCCGTGGCTGAAGACGGTGTCGCCGAAGTACGGCCCGCCCTTCGTGCTCTTCGGTCCTTCAGTGCCGAGGGCGGGCGGGAGTACGGCCGGCTCGGCTGCCATACCGCGGCGTTCGAGGAGTTCCTGGGTGCCACGGCGGAGTCTGGTCATCTTGCCCGTCGGGTGCTTGGTCATCGTGGACCTCCCTCCGGCGGCCGCTCGTCGCACCGGTCTGCGCGGCAATGCGGGCGCATGGGACGTTATGACCGGATTCTAGCCGTTCGGGGTGTTCTGGGCGTGGCATCGTGTCGCGGTACCAACAGCGACACACCTGACTGATCGGCCGGACGCCGAACCACGCGTATGGAAGCATGCGCGCGTGGCAACGGTGATACGGAACGACAATCAAACCGAGGCGGGGGAGGATGCGGCAACCCCCGAAGTCCAGCGGGTGCGCTACCCCGGCTCGCTGATCCGCTGCATGGTCGGCCTCACCGCCGCCGGACTCACCCTGCTGATCGCCATGGGCGCCCACGGCACCGCCGACGGCCTGGAGGCCGATGTCGCCGAGGGTGCGGAGCACGTCCCCTGGCCGCCCGGCCAGATCGCGGGAGTGGCCTCCGCCGTCGTCCTGCTGCTCGTCCCGCTCGCCTTCGCCGTCGACCGACTCGCCCGCCGGGCCGCGCTCCGGGTCGCCGACGGGGTCTTCGCCGCCGTCCTCGCGTACGGGCTCTCGCTCGGCCTCGACGCGGCCTTCGGCAGCCTGGCCACGCTCACCCACCAGTCCCCCGACGGCCTCGGCCGGACCGACGCGGTGTACGGGCACCTGGCCCCCGTCCTCGCCTTCATGACCGCCGCCGGCCTCACCGGGCTGCGCCGCTGGCGCACCGCGCTGACCGCCGCCCTCGCCATGGCCGGGCTCTCCGGTCTGATCATCGGCTGGGCCACCCCGCTCTCCCTGGTCCTGGCCCTGCTGGTGGGCTGGGCCACCGCCCACGGCACGGTGTACGCGATCGGCACCCCGATCGTCCGGCCGAGCGCCGAGCAGCTGCGGCAGACCCTCGGCCAGGCGGGCGTCCGCCCGCACCTCACCCGCCGTACCGGCTCCTGCCGCTACCTGGTCACCCAGCACGACGGGCGCCCCGACCTGGACGTCCACCTGCTCGACCGCCATGCCCAGGCCACCGGCCTGTTCCACCGCCTCTGGCTGCTGCTGCGGCTGCGCACCGCCCCGCGCCCGCGCGGTCTGCGCTCGCTGCGCTCCGGGCTGGAGCACGAGGTGCTGCTCGCCTACGCGGCGGCCGCCGCCGGTGCCCGCACCCGCCGGCTGGCCGCCACCGCCGAACTCGACGCCGACCGCGCCGTGGTCGCGTACGAGTACCTGCCGGGGCGCACCCTGCCCGAACTCGACGACGCCGAGCTGACCGACGAGCTGCTCACCGACGCCTGGCAGCAGCTGGACCTGCTGCAGCGCCGCTGCATCGCCCACCGCGCCCTCGCCCCCGAGAACGTCCTGGTCGGCCCGGACGGCACCGTCCACCTGGTCGGACTCACCGACGGCGAGATCGCCGCCGGTGAACTGCTGCTGCGGCTCGACGTCGCCGGGCTGCTGACCACCCTCGCCCTGCGGGTCGGCGCCGAACGCGCGGTGGCCGCCGGCACCGCGGTGCTCGGCGGAGCCGCGATCTGCGCCGCGCTGCCGCTGCTCCAGCCGATCGCGCTGCCGCGAGGCACCCGGAGCGCCCTCAAGGACCGGCCCGAACTGCTCGTCGCGATCAGGGAGGAGGCCCTGCGCGGCCGCCCGCAGGCGCCCGCCGAACCGGTCCGGCTGGAGCGGCTGCGCCCGCGCACCCTGCTGACCGTGTTCGCCGGGGTGTGCGCCGGGTACCTGCTGCTGCAGTTCCTGTTCAGCTCGCAGACCAACCCGATCTCGACCATCGCCGAGGCCGACCCCGGCTGGCTGACCCTGGCCGCACTGGCCGCCGTCGCCAGCCACTTCGCGGCCACCATGGGCTTCATCGGCTTCGTCCCCGAACGGGTGGGCTTCCGGCGCTCACTGGCCGCCCAGGTGGCGGGCTCCTTCGTGAAGCTGGTCTCCCCCGGCGGCGTCGGCGGGGTCGCGCTGAACACCCGCTTCCTGCAGTGCAGCGGCATCCCGACCGCACAGGCGCTGTCCAGCGTGGGCGCGTCCCAGCTGATCGGGCTGGTGCTCCACCTGCTCCAGCTCGCGGCCTTCACCGCGCTGCTCGGGCACGGCGCGGGTTCCGAACTGCCGGACGCACCGGTGTTCGTCGCCGTGCTCGCGGTCGCGGCGGTCCTGGTGGTCCTGGCGCTCGCCGTGCCCTGGGTACGCGGCCGGCTGGCCGGCCTGCTACGCCCGCTCCGGGCCGAGGTCCTGCCCCGGCTGCTCGACCTGCTCCAGCAGCCGGGCCGGCTGGCCGCCGGACTGGCCGGGCAGCTGCTGGTGTCGATGGCCTTCGTCGCCTGCCTGTACTGCTGCACCCGGGCGGTCGGGCAGCAGCCGTCCTTCGCCGCCGTCGCGGTCACCTTCCTGGCCGGCAACGCCGCCGGGTCCGCCGCCCCGACCCCGGGCGGCTCCGGTGTCGTCGAGGGACTCCTGACCGAGGCCCTCGCCTCCACCGCGTCCATCGACCGGGGTACGGCCTTCGCCGCGGTGATCCTGTTCCGGGTGCTGACCTTCGTGCTCCCGATCCTGCCCGGCTGGGCCGGCTTCGCCTGGCTCCAGCGCCGCGGCGCACTCTGAGACCACCCGCGACGGCCCGAGCGCCCGCACACCTCGGTGACCGGCCCGACCCGCCCTGCTCCGGGGGCACGCGGAACCGCACGGGCCGCCCGTCGGGTGGTGCACACGGTTTCCCCGCCTCCCGAGCCCGCTCGGCTGCCGCCCCGAGGAGCGGCCTCAGCGGTACTCGTCCTCGTCCAGCTCGACCACCCGGGCCTGCTCGACGGCGTCCGCGTCGTTGGCGTCGTCCGAGCCGAGCGAGCGGCGCTCGCGGAGCTGCTCGTAGTCGTCGCCCGGGTGGCCGCCGACATCGCGCTCCTGGTCCTCGGTCTCCACGACGAGCGGTGATTCCTCGGCGAAGTCGTCGAAGTCCTCGGGGAACTCGGGGTTCTCGGGGTTCTGGCGCATGGCGTCCGTCCCTGCTGCTGGAAGCCCCACCTGGGCCCAGGTCGGTACTGGAAGTATCCGACGGCGACGGCCGGGCCGCGCGCCCTCGCGGCGGCGTCGGCGTGTTGCCCGGGGCTCGCACAGCAGGCCGAGCGGCCGGTGCGGGTCAGCCGATCGGTCGACACCGAAGTCGGCCGTCGCGTGGACCCGGCGGGCCGTGGCCCGCCGCGAGGATCGAGGTACGGCGGGAGCAGCAGGGCTCCCGGTCCGGTCCGCGCAGGAGGAGCAGCAACCATGAAGAGGACGACCGTTCGCACTCGAGTGCTCACCGCCGCCGCCGCCGTCGCCGTCGCGGCCGTCGGCACGGGGGGCTTCGGCGCGATGTCGGCGACGGCCGCTCCGCAGAGCGACGCACCCGGCGGGGCTGTGGCGCAGGCCGCCGACCTGAAGAAGTCGGACACCGTGACCAGCACCCACCTGGACATCGACGCCGCCACCCGGGCCGCGCAGGCCGCGCTGCACGCCGCCGAGAAGGACAACCAGCACGTCTCGGTCGCCGTGGTGGACCGCAACGGCACCACCGTGGCGACCCTGCGCGGCGACGGCGCGGGGCCGCAGTCGTACGAGTCGGCGGCGCGCAAGGCGTTCACGGCGGTGTCGTGGAACGCGCCGACCTCCGAGCTGGTCAAGCGGCTCGCCCAGGCGCCCGGCCTGAAGGACATCCCCGGCACCCTCTTCCTGGCCGGCGGCGCCCCCGTCGCCGACAAGGGCGCCCCGATCGCGGGCATCGGCGTCGCGGGGGCGCCGAGCGGTGACCTGGACGAGAAGTACGCCCAGGCCGGCGTGGCCTCCCTCGGCCGCTGACGGTCCGGGCGCCCGGCCCTCGCCGGGGGCGGATGACTCCCGGCCCCCGGCGAGCGCGGTCGGGCTGGGCCGGGCGGCCCTGAAGGGCGGGGGCGGACGGGAGTCACCCGCGCCGCCCCCGACGAGCGCGGTCGGGCCTCACCGTTCCGCGCGCCCCTCGGGCGCTACCGCTGCGGCGGCCGCCCGGGCGGCGAGGATGCGGAGCTGGTCGCGGAGTCCGGCGGGCTCGTGCACCTCGAACTCGCAGCCCAGCATGGCCAGTCGGATCGCCAGCCACTCCAGCGACTCGGCGGAGGTGCGCAGCCGGCAGGTGCGGTCGTCAATCGGCTCCAGGCGGTCGGACGGGCCGGTCAGCCACCGTGAGACCCGGTCGGCCGGGGTGTGCAGGGTGACGACGGCGACGTGGGTGGTGGTGAGGCTGGAGAGCTTCTGGGCGACGTACGCGGCGGCGTCCTCGGCGGGCAGTTCGCGTACCGGCACCCGGGCGCCGGTGGGCTGGGGTTCGCGCAGCCGGTCGACGCGGAAGATCCGCCAGTCGTCCCGTTCGTTGTCGTAGGCGACCAGGTACCAGCGCCGTCCGGCGGCGACCAGGCGGTGCGGTTCGACCAGGCGCCTGGTCTCGGTGCCACCGCCCTGGGGCTGCCCCCAGCCGGCCCGGTAGGTGAAACGGATCCGTTCGCGGGCGGAGACCGCCGCGGCCAGCACGGTGAGCGTCTCGGGGTCGACCCGGGGGCCGCCCGCGTCCAGTCGCACGGTGGCGGCGCCGAGGGAGCCCACCCGGTGTCTGAGCCGGGACGGGAGCACCTGGACCAGCTTGGCGAGGGCCCGCACGGAGGCCTCCTCGATACCTTCGACGGCCTCCCCGGCCGCGGCGCGCAGGCCGACCGCGATGGCCACCGCCTCCTCGTCGTCGAGCAGCAGGGGCGGCATCGCGGTCCCGGCGACCAGGCGGTAGCCGCCGATCGGGCCCCGGGTGGCCTCGACCGGGTAGCCGAGGTCGCGCAGCCGCTCGATGTCGCGGCGGATGGTCCTCGGGGTGACCTGGAGCCGGTCGGCCAGCTCGCTGCCCGGCCACTCGCGTGGCGTCTGCAGCAGGGAGAGCAGATTCAGCAGGCGTGCGGGGGTGTCCGTCATACCGGCCAGCATGACGGACAAAGAGGACAGGTTCTGACCTGTACGGGTTCTACGGTCGGAGACGTCCGGGGCACCGGCCGGGAGCACCCGGTGGCCATGCCCCGTCCCCTTGCCACCGCCGTCCCCCTTCAGGAGTTCCGCCATGCCCCCCGCCCAGAACGCCCCGGACCGCCGCCGCTGGGCGGCGCTCGCCGTGGTGATGACGGCCAGCCTGATGGACCTGGTCGACGTCACGATCGTCAACATCGCCATGCCCGACATCCAGCGCGACACCGGCGCCTCGTTCAGCGCGCTGCAGTGGGTCACCGCCGGGTACGCGCTGGCCTTCGCCGTCGGCCTGATCACCGGCGGACGGCTCGGCGACATCCACGGCCGCAAGCGGCTGTTCCTGCTCGGCATCACCGGCTTCACCCTCGCCTCGGCGCTCTGCGGGCTCGCCCCCGATCCGCAGTTCCTGGTCGCGGCCCGGATCCTGCAGGGCGGCACGGCGGCGCTGATGGTGCCCCAGGTGCTCTCGATCATCCACGCCACGTTCCCGGCCGAGGAGCGCGGCAAGGTCTTCGGCATGTTCGGTGCGATGGTCGGTCTCGGCGCGATTCTGGGCCCGCTGCTCGGCGCCCTGCTCACCGAGTGGGACCTGTTCGGCCTGGGCTGGCGGCCGATCTTCCTGGTCAACCTCCCGATCGGGGTCGCCGGTCTGCTGCTGGGCGCCAGGTACGTCGACGAGTCACGCGCACCGCGGGCGCTCAGGCTGGACCCGGTCGGCATGCTGCTCGGCGCGGCCGGACTGCTGATGCTGCTCTACCCGCTCACCCAGGGCCGGGAGTCCGGCTGGCCGCTGTGGGGCGACGTGACGATGGTGCTGAGCATTCCGGTGCTGCTGCTGTTCGTGGCGTACGAGCGGGCCAAGTCCCGGCGGGACGGCTCGCCGCTGGTGGAGCTCTCGCTGTTCCGGGTGCGGAGCTTCGCGGGCGGTATCGGGGTGCAGCTCTGCTTCGGCGTCGCCACCGGGATCTTCTTCCTGGTCTGGACCCTCTACATGCAGCTCGGCCTGGGCTGGAGCCCGCTGCGGGCCGGACTGACCGGCGTGCCGTTCTCGATCGCGGTCTCGGTCGCCGCCGGGCTGTCGGTGCAGAAGCTGGTCCCCCGGTTCGGGCGGAAGGTCCTGCAGACCGGCGCGCTGGTGATGGCCGCCGGGACGCTGCTCTACCTCGCCGAGGCTGAGCACTTCGGCACCGGGATCCAGTCCTGGCAGATGACGCTGCCGCTGGTCGTGATGGGCGCGGGTATGGGCCTGATCGTGGCGCCGCTGACCGATGCCGTGCTCTCCGAGGTCCCGCGTGAGCACTCCGGTTCGGCCTCCGGCCTGATCAACACCACCGGGCAGCTGGGCATGGCGCTCGGTCTCGGCCTCTCCTCGGTGGCCTTCTTCTCCGTGGTGGACGACGCGGCCCCGGCGCCGTCGCCGGGCCCGGTCTTCGTGCACGCCTTCACCCACTCGCTGTGGTGGGTGACGGTCGGTCTGCTGGCCGTGTTCGCCCTGGTCTTCGCCCTTCCCGGGCGGGCCGCGCAGCGCTCGGCCGTCGAGCCCGTCGAGCCTGCGGCCGCCGAGGAGAAGGAGCCGGCCCTGGTGGGCTGAGCGTCCTGCACCAGGCCAACCTGCGCATCATCGAACCGGTGGCACGCCGGATCGGCGCGGTCAACGCGGTCATCGCCCGCGACGTGGTCGACTCCGGCAACACCTCCGCCGCCAGCATCCCGCTGGCCTTCTCCAAGCTCGTCGAACGCGGCGAGCTCGAGAAGGGCGCACCGGTCCTGCTCTTCGGCTTCGGCGGCGGCCTCTCGTACGCCGGCCAGGTCGTCCACTGCCCGTAGCCGAACCGCCCCCGGCCTGACGGAACGCCATATCTCCAGGTCCGCCGAGTGGTGGAGGCTCCTGCGGCGATCCGACGGGCCGGGCCCGCACTCGGCTGCTGGTATTGCTGCGGTTTCGTGCGGTTGGCCGCCTTCGTTCCTACGTCCCTTTGCTGTCAGGCATGTTGGTGAGGAGTCCCTGCTGTCGCGGTCGGTACGGACATTCGCACAGGCTGTTGTCGTCGTGCCGGTGACCACCGGTCGCATTCCGACAGCCCCGGAGCCAGTGATGATCGACACCCTCGTTCCCGCGCCCACGCAGGTCGCGCTGACCACCCGCGAGCGGCAGGTCCTCGCCCTGCTGGTCAGCGGTGAGACGTACGGGAACATCGGCCGCCACCTGGGGATCAGCCCGCACACCGTCGACACCTACATGCGGCGTCTGCGCAGCAAGACAGGGGCGGCCAACCGCACCCAGCTCGTGGTGGCGGCCCTGCAGGGGGGCTATGTGTCGTAACCCCGACAACCACGAATGTGCCATTTGGGAGGAAAGTCGTCATCGTTCCCCCTTCACTTTATGGACACGCAACTTGGTGACGGGCCCGATCCCCGACAAACGGCGCCGCAGTGGGACAGGGTTGGCCTTGCACACCACAGCGACCGAGTGGCCCGACAACCGCTCATGCCACTGCACTTCACCAGGGGGATCCATGCTGAAGCGTCTCGTCCTCTCCACCTCCGTCGTCCTGGCCGCACTGGCCGTCCAGCCGGTCGCCACGGCCTCGGCGGCGGGCGGCTCCAGCCACATCGAGTGCAAGCCGGGCCACGGCGGCGGCGCGGTGAGCTTCACCGTCAACAGGCTGGCCGTGCTCGAGGCCGACTCCCTCGACGTGCGGCGGGCGGGCCCGTGCGGCGACACGTCGTGGGGCGGCTGACCCGAGACCCGGTCCGGCCTGCTCTCTCGACATCCCCCCGGTGGCGGGGCGATCAGGGCGAACTCTGCGCCACGGAGAGGCCGCCCGGGCCCAGCAGCCCCCGGGCGGAGGCCTGGGCGCCGGCCTGGAAGCGGCTCGCAGCCCCCAACTCCTCCATGATGTCGGCGATATGGCGTCGCGCCGTGCGCAGCGACATGCCGAGGCGACGGGCGATGGCCTCGTCCTTGAGTCCGGCCGCGAGCAGCCTGACGATCGTCTCGTGGATCTCCCGGGAGACCTCTTCGAGCCCCTGGCTGACCGCGTCGACGAAGGGGGTGGCCCGGTCCCAGGTCTGCTCGAAGATCTCGCACAGATACGCCACCGTGGACGGTTCGCGGATCACGACAGCTCCCCAACTGTCGTCCTTCACCGGGATGAAGGCGAGCTCGCGGTCGAAGACGATGAGCCGGCCGAACAGCTCGTGCGCGGTGCGGTACTGGCCGCCCAAGGCCGACGCGGCGGCGACGTAGGCCTGGCTCGGGCCGTTGAAGCGGGCCGTGTGGTGGTAGAGCGTTCGGAGCTGGATCCCGCGCTCCAGCATCGCCTGGTCGCGCACCAGCGCGTCCTGCATCGCCTCCGGGACCCGGGCTCCGCCGCCCGGCTGACTGGTGAGCACCTCCATGCGGCAGCGGTCGGACGCCTGGTTGAGGGTGTTGCGGACGTCCTGGACGTTCTCCAGCAACTCGAGCGCCTCGCACGGCGCCTGGTGGCGCTGGTAGTACGGGGCGAAGCGGTCGAGCCCCTGCCGTATCTCCGCGAGGACCCCCTGCTGTTCCCGGATCCGGGCCTCCACCGGAGCGGCCAGCTGCGCCGCCGCGGTCTCCGGCGCGACCGCGAAGAGCTCGTGGGGGGCGTCCGGGGCCGCGTGCAGCAGCCTGGCCCGCAGCAGCCGCTCCACACTGCGCTCGGCCTCGTCCTGGCTGATCCCGATGGCGGCGGCGAGGGCGGCCCGGTCGGACGCGCGGTGCCTGAGCACCCAGCCGTACACGGTCGTGTCGATGTCCTCCAGCCGACACGCTGCGTCGAACGCCCCGACGTGCTGTGCTTCCACTACTCCCCCTCATAGTGCCGCTGCCTGGTCTCTTGGTGAGGGCGCCAACAGCGTATCGGTCGTGCCGCACAGCGGTAGATCCTGCACAGTTCGGACAACCCGGCTGCCGCAGGGGCGAGTTGCGGGAAGGTGCGCCAGCACGGGAGACGCGGCACCGAAAGCCGGCAGGAACGGAAGAAGCCCAGGCCGATACGGAATCGACCTGGGCTTCGCGCTGAGCCGCCTGCGGGATTCGAACCCGCGACCTACGCATTACGAGTGCGTTGCTCTGGCCAACTGAGCTAAGGCGGCACCGCCGTCGGGCGGGACCTGACCTGGAAGGTTGATCGTCGCACTGACAACGGGCGCAAGTCTACACACATTCCGGGCGGGGTCCGTACCCGCTCCCGCCTGCGGCTCAGGCGGAGGAGACGGCGAGCTTGGCGGCGAAGCCCGCGAAGAGGACGGCGACGGCGCTGGTGAGGCCCGCCGAGAGGCGCTTGCGGCGGCGGAAGGCGTTGGCCAGCGTGGTCCCCGCGAAGATCAGCAGGGAGAGGTAGAGCAGGCTGAACGTCTGCAGGATGCCGCCGAGCAGAGCGAAGGAGAAGACCGGCTGCCCGTACGAGGGGTCGACGAACTGGGTGAAGTACGAGAGCAGGAAGAGGATGGCCTTCGGGTTGAGCAGGCTGACCACCAGGGCCCGGCGGAACGGGCGCTCCGCGTCGGGCTCGATGGCCTCCTCGGCCGCCCCCGCCGCACCGTCCCGCTCCGCGGCGGCCCGGTGTTCGCGCCAGAGCTGGCGGGCCGCACGGAGCATCCCGACGCCGATCCAGAGCAGGTACGCCGCACCGCCCAGCTTGACCACCAGGAAGACCGCGGGGTTGGCCCGCAGCAGCGAGGCGGCGCCGAGCGAGGTCAGCGATATCAGGGTGAGGTCGCCGAGGAAGACTCCGGCGGCGGCGCGGTAGCCGGTGCGAATGCCCTTGCGGGCGGCGACGGACAGGACGTACAGCGAGTTCGGTCCCGGCAGCAGGACGATGACCAGGGCGCCGAGGACGTAGGTCGCCAGGTCGTTGACTCCGAGCACGGTGCGCTCCCAGAGCGGATACGGGGACGGTGGGGACGCGCCATCGTATCCGTCAGTAGCGTCGGCCGGAAACGGAGATTACTTGGCGCAGCGCATCCCCGCGCTCGGGGCGTTCCCCCCCAGCAGGTAGCTGTTGACGGCGTTGTCGATGCAGGCGTTGCGCCGCCCGTACGCGGTGTGGCCGTCACCGTCGTAGGTCAGCAGGCGGCCGGACTCCAGCTGGGTGGCCAGCGACTGCGCCCAGACGTACGGGGTGGCGGGGTCGCGGGTGGTGCCGACGACCACGATCGGGGGTGCGCCGGCGGCGCGGATGGTGTGCGGCGCGCCGGTGGCCTTGCGCGGCCAGTAGGCGCAGGAGAGGGACATCCAGGCCATGTCGCGGCCGAAGTGCGGGGAGACCTTCTCGAAGGTGGGCAGCGCCTTCTGGACGGCCTCCGGGTCGGCGAAGGGCGCGGGCAGGTCGAGGCAGTTGACCGCGGTGTTGGCGAACATCAGATTGGCGTAGCTGCCGTCCGGCGAGCGCTGGTAGTAGCTGTCGGAGAGCTTGAGCAGCGGGGTGCCGTCCCCCGCCTTGGCGGCGGTGAGCGCCGTGCGCAGTGAGGGCCAGAGGAACTCGGCGTACATCGTCTGGATGACTCCGGAGACCGCCAGGGACGCGGTGAGCTTGCGGCCGGACTCGGCGGGCAGCGGCTGGGCGTCGATCCGCTTCAGCAGGGCGTCGAGTTCCTCCCCGGCCTGCTGCTCGGTCCTGCCCACGGGGCAGTCGTCGTGGGTGATGCAGTCCTTGGCGAAGGCGGACCAGGCGATCTCGAATCCGCCGGCCTGGGCCTCGTTGCCGGCCAGCGAGTCGAGGGACGGGTCGATCGCCCCGTCCAGCACCATCCGGCCGACCCGGCTGGGGTAGAGCCCGGCGTAGGTGGCGCCGAGGAAGGTGCCGTACGACTTGCCGAGGAAGTGCAGCTTGTCGTCACCGAGCAGGGCGCGCAGCACATCCATGTCCCTGGCCGACTCCACGGTGCTGACATTCCCGAGGAAGCTGCCGGACTGCTTCTGGCAGCCGGCGGCGAAGGCCTTGTCCGCGGTGACCAGCGCGCTGATCTCGCTCTGGTCGTCTGGGGTCATGTCGGTCGCGGTGAACGCGTCCATCTGCGGGCCGTCCAGGCACGTCACCGGGGAACTGCGGCCGACACCGCGCGGGTCCAGCCCGACCAGGTTGTACGCGGCACGCAACCCGGGGTCGAAGCTGTTGACCGAGCCCTCCAGGTACTCGATCGCCGACCCGCCGGGCCCGCCCGGGTTGAGCAGCAGCGAACCCTGCGCGGGTACCCCGCCGCCGGCGGGCTTGCGGACGGCGCTCAGGGTCATGTCGCCGCCGCCCGGGTCCGCGTAGTCGAGCGGCACCTTGAAGGTGGTGCACTCGAACTCCTCGTCGCAGGGCTGCCAGCCGAGCTTCTGCGCGTAGTACGAGGAAAGGTCGGCCGGGATCGCGGCGGGAAGCGGCTCCAGCGGCCTGGCGTCCCGGCCCTGCGCGGCACCGCCCTCGGAGCCCGACACCGAACCGGCGCTGGAGTCCGACGGCCCGCCGCCCGAACTGCAGCCGGCCAGCAGCAGCGCGGCGGCGGCCACCGCAGCGGGCAGGACACGGGTCGACCGGACAGCTCGCATGGAGGCTCTCTCTCCCATCGGGCACCGACCACGAGGTCGCTCGGCTCGCCGAGTCGGTGATCACCGCCCGGCTCAGCAGAGCGTAACCGGCCGTACCCGCTGCGCCCGGCACTCCGAGGACGGCCGGGCGGGGAACAGCCCATCCGGCGGCACCCCCCGGCCCAGTGCCGTCCCCCCGGCCGGCGACCGCGCCGAGTCGCTACGCGGGCTTGGCAAGGCTCTCCGCCAGGTACTGCACCGCGACCCGGACCAGCCGCAGCCGGACCCGCTCCGGCGTGTAGTCCTGGACGATGTCGGAGACCTTGACGTCGGCCTGCGCGGCGCGGCCCCTACCGCTGTGCAGGGCGCTCTGGAGCTTGCGGGCGGAGTCCAGCCCGGCGGCGTCGCTCTTGGCGGCGGCGAGCAGCAGTTTGGCGGCGGCCGTGCCGGGCGCGTCGGCGCCGGTCTGGGTGAGGGCAGCCGCGTCGTAGCGGCCGGAGACGGCGGCAGCCGCGCCGTACAGGTCGGGACGGGCCAGCCCGGCGGCGACCGCGCACGGGGCGCCGGTCTCGATGCCGAGGGTCCCCCAGTCGCCGGGTCCCGGCGGAAGAGTGCGGAACGCGGCACCGACGGCGGCCCGCAGCGCGGTGTCGTCGGCCACGGCCTGCGGAGCGGCGGCCACCAGCTCGCAGGGCCGGGCGGTACCGGTCGGCGCCTGCGGGACGACCACCACGAACGGCCGGGACCGGCCCAGCTTCACCGCCGAGGCGACCCCGTCGAAGACGTCCGGGAGTTCGGCGTCGGCGGTGGTCCTGGCGCTACCCGCGTGCAGCACGATCACCGGGAACCGGGCGTTCGGGTCCTCCTTGTACTGCGCCGGCAGCCAGACCCGTACCGTGCGCGGGCGCCCGTCCAGACCGGCCACCGCACCCTCCAGCAGCTCCCCCTCGGCCGGCTGCCCGACCGCCTTGAACTGGGTGACCACCGGCGGGACCGTACGGGAGGGCGAGGCCGCCGCCGGGGACGGCGGGCCGGACGAGGGGGCGGCCGGAGGCGGTGCCGGACTCCGTTCGGCGGCGGCCGTCTCCGGAGCGGCCACCGCACCGGCCTGCTGCGCGGATCGCCCGGTCCGGCTGTCCAGGGAGACGGTCACGGCCAGCGCCGTCACGCACATCCCGCAGACCATCGCACCGCCGACCCGCAGCAGCAGCGGGCGCTGCTCGGCCGCCAGCTCGTACGTCTGGGCCACCCGCAGGTCGCGCCAGCGGAGAAAGGCGGACCTGAGCAACCAGGCCCCGGCGACAGCCGCCACCAGCAGGGGAACGACGAGGAGCGGACGGGTCATAGGACGCACCACCTCGGGAGGACCGGCACCGCCCCGGTCCGGCCATCAGCGGCGCGGACCACCGCAGCGGACTCGGTCCACAGGGTGCAAGACGCGCGGGTGTGCAGCGTGCTGGGCTCCCTGACCCGCCCCGACGTTCACTCGAACGAGCGAGCCGCCGATACCTTCGTCACGCGACCGGCCGATCACTCGGCCGGACCGCCCGGGGCGCGGGGACACGGGGACGGTCCGCCCCTCGACGCGGGGGTCCGAAACCGTCGGCGGGGCCTCAACCGGCCCGCAGGGCCACCGTCATCGCCTCGACCGCGAGCAGCGGGTCCACGTTGCGGTCCAGCGCCTGCCGACAGGCGAGCACCGCCTCGATCCGGCGCAGCGTGTTCTCCGGTGCCCCGGCCGCCGCGACCTTGGCGAGCGCCGACCGCTGGTCCTCGTTGGCAAGGGCGCCCGTCGAGCCGAGCTGGACGGCGAGCACGTCCCGGTAGAAGCCGAGCAGGTCGAGCAGAGCGACCCCCAGGGTCTCGCGCCTGGTCCGGGTGGCCCGGCTCTTCTGGCGCTTCTCCAGCTCCTTCACCGCACCCGCCATGCCGCGCGGTGCCCGACTGCCCTCGGCGGCGCCGTACGCGGCCCTGAGGTCGTCGGTCTCCTTGGCGTCCTGGGTCTCGGCCAGCGCCTCGGCGTCGGCCTTGGCGGTGTCCACCAGCCGCTGGGCGGCGGTCAGGCAGCCGCCGATGTCCGCGACCTCCAGCGGGATGCGCAGCACGTCGAGGCGGCGGGCGCGGGCCTGCTCGTCCACCGCCAGCCGGCGCGAACGCTCCACGTCGCCCTGTCCGGCCAGCGCCGCCAGCCGGGCGGTCTCCGGTTCGACGCCGTCCCGCCGCACCAGCGTGTCAGCGACCGCCTCGGCCGCCGGGGTGCGCAGCACCAGCAGCCGGCAGCGGGAGCGGATGGTGGGCAGCACGTCCTGCACGGACGGCGCGCAGAGCAGCCAGACCGTCCTCGGCGACGGCTCCTCGACGCCCTTCAGCAGCGCGTTCGCCGCCGCCTCGGTGAGTCGGTGGGCGGCGTCCACCAGGATCACCGACCAGCGCCCGCCGGTCGGGTAGCTGGAGGCGCGCAGGACGAGGTCGCGCATGTCGCCGACACCGATCGACAGACCGTCGGTCCGTACGAACTTCACATCGGCGTGGCTGCCGGAGAGCACGGTGTGGCAGCCGTCGCAGAACCCGCAACCGGGCACGCCGCCCAGGTCCAGGTCCGGGCTGGTGCACTGGAGCGCGGCGGCGAAGGACCGTGCGGCGGTGGTCTGCCCGGCGCCCGGCGGACCGGTGAACAGCCAGGCGTGCGTCATCAGCGAGGCGTTCCCGCCCGGCTCCGGCGCAGCCGAACGCCCTGCGGCCACAGTGGCCCGCGCGGACCGGGCGGCCGCCGTCAGCTGCTCGACCACCCGATCCTGGCCGACCAGGTCGTCCCACACACTCACGCCGCGCTCCCGCCGACCACCGGTACTCCTCGTCTCCGATCGAGCCTAGCGCCGCAGGCCGACAACGGGCTCCCCCGCAGGCTGCTGCTCCGGCAACGGCTCGGGCCCGGCCGGCTCCACCGGTTCGGTCCGGCCCGGCACCCGGCGCCCGGCTGCGGCCCGATCCTTCGCCGCCTGCTCGTCGATGGCCCTGACCCGGGCGAAGGAGTTCCGCAGGTGCCGCCTCATCCAGCGCGAGAGCGGCCGCTCGACGTAGCGGTTCACCAGCCAGGAGGCCGCGAGCATCAGCACCAGCAGGGCGCTCACCAGCAGCCACGGGTTCACCCGGTACCGGAGCTTCTCGATCAGCTCCCACCCGATGTACTCGTGCAGCAGGTAGAGCGGATAGGTGACGGCTCCGGCGGTGGTGAGCCAGCGCCAGTCGATCCGGTCGAACCAGCCGAGGGCCACCCCGGCCATCAGCAGGTAGCACACCGCGAGCACGGCCGGCACGGCCAGGTCGGGCAGGTGGTACGCGGTGTTCCGCTGCACGAACTGGAAGGTGGGCTGTACCGCCCGTACCCCGGCCAGGTAGGTGAAGCCGACCAGCAGCCAGAGCAGCAGGTCCTGGCCGAACCGCCGCATCAGGTAGAAGGCGATGCCGCCGACGAAGAACCAGCAGTACTCGGGCATCACCATCAGCTGCAGCAGGCCCTCGTTCGGCAGGCCGTACGCCAGCACCCCGGCGGCCAGCCAGACCATGCAGAAGGTCAGCACCCGGCGGTAGGTCAGTCCGCGCCAGACCACCAGGGCGAAGATCAGGTAGAACCTGGCCTCCGCCCACAGGCTCCAGTACACGGCGTCCACATACGGGGCACCGAACGGATGTTCGAACATGGTCAGGTTGGTGAACACGTCCTGCCAGCCGCGCGGCGCCGTGCCGCCCTGGATGAGCGCCAGCACCAGCGTGGTCACCAGCACGGCCAGCCAGTAGGCCGGGAACAGCCGGATCACCCGGGAGGTGAAGAAGTCGGAGAGCGAGCGGCCCCAGCCGCTCAGGCAGATCACGAACCCGCTGATCAGGAAGAACAGCTGCACCCCCAGCCACCCGTACGAGGCGGGCAGGTGCAGCACCGGGAAGATCTCGGCGCGCGGGCGGCCCCAGTCCGAGCCGTAGGCCAGGTAGTGGTACATCACCACCATCAGCGCGGCGGCGAACCGCAGGCCGTCCAGCGCGGCGAGCCGCCCTGCGCGCACTGGCGTCTTCGGGGCAGGGTCGGTGGCTATCACTGCGATGACTTCCTAGGCGCCGGGCAGAACGGACGGGACGGGCGTAGCAGTCTCTCAGAATCCGGCGCCGCTTCCTGCCCCCGGGTCGTTCGTCGAAGCACTACCGGGGGCGCAGGCCCTTGCGCCCCCGGACAGCCGCTAGTCCCGGCCCCCGCGCCACCGGCGGCCCTTGCCGCGGCCGTCCTGCGGGCCCTCGGGGTCCGGCTGCTTGGCGTGCTCCCACTCCTCGCGCGAGCCCAGCAGGGTGTCGGTGAGGCTGGGAGCGTCCTCCGCCGGGGTCTCCCAGGACGGGGCCTGGTCGGCCTCGACCGAGGGCAGTTCCCTGGTCACCTCCGTGGCGGGCTCCCGGTCGGACGACTGCTCGCCCCGCCACAGGCCCGGCGGCACCCGGTGCTCGACCGGTCCGGCGGCACCGGCCGCCCCGGACCCGGCCGGCGAGCCGCCGCCCGGCTTCCCCCAGGAGGTCCGTGCTCCGCTGCCGGTGGAGCCGGACCGCGCCTGCGGCCGCTCCGGCTCCACCCGCGGCAGCACGGCGGTCTCGTCGGCGGGCGGAACCGTCGGCAGCACCGCGGTCTCGTCCGCGGCCCGAGCCTTGAGAGCCTCCGCCGCCCGAGCCTCCGCCGCCCGGACCGCAGCCTGCCGCTCCCGCTCGGAGATCTCCTGGGTGATCTCCTCGGTACCGCCGACCTTCGGCAGCTCCACCGTCGAGGTCACCGTCACAGCGTCGACCGTCGGCGCGTCAGCCTCGGCCGCGGCCTGCGCCGCCGCTGCTGCGGCCGCAGCGGCCTCGGCCGCCCGGGTCTCCTCCGCCAGCCTGGCCGCCTCGGCGCGCTGGAGCGCCTCCTCCGCCCGCCGCCGCTGCTCGGCCCGCTGCAGGTCGCGCTGGCGCTGGAGCTCCGCCTGTGCCGCCGCCTCGGCGGCGAGCCGCTCCCGCTCGGCCTCCTCGGCCCTCCGCTTGGCAGCGAGCTCGGCCTGTCGGGCGGCCTCCTCCTCGGCGCGTCGCTCCGCCTCGGCCTCCGCCTTGAGCCTGGCCTCCTCGGCCGCCTTCTTCGCCTCCTCGGCGGCGACCCGCTCGGCCTCCAGCTTGGCCTGGCGCTCCTTCTCGGCCTGCTCGGCGCGCAGCTGCTCCAGCAGTTCCTGGCGCTTGCGCTCGGCGGCTTCCTCCTCGGCCTTCTTGCGGGCCTCCTCGGCGGCCCGCCGGGCGGCCTCCTCGCGGGCCAGGCGCTCCTGCTCGACCTGGGCGGCCCGTTCCTGGGCGGAGAGCGGCAGCTCGCGGTCGAGCCGGTGGCGGATCGCGGTGGTCACGAAGGCGGGCTGCTGGCTGCCGTCCACCACCAGGTAGCGCGCCGGGTCGGCGGCGGCCAGGGCGAGGAACCCGGCCCGCACCCGGCTGTGGAACTCGGTCGGCTCGGACTCCAGCCGGTCCAGCGCCTCGGTGAAGCGCTCCCGGGCCTTGGTCGGGTCGACGTCCAGCACCACCGTCAGGTCGGGGACCAGTCCGCCGGTGGCCCAGCGGGAGATCCGGGCGACCTCGGTGGCCGCCAGGTCGCGGCCCGCGCCCTGGTAGGCGATGGAGGAGTCCATGTAGCGGTCGGTGATCACCACGGCACCGCGCTCCAGCGCGGGCCGGATGACGTTCTCGACGTGCTCGGCCCGGTCGGCCGCGTAGATCAGTGCCTCGGCGCGGTGCGAGAGGCCGGTGTTGCCGACGTCCAGGACGAGCGCGCGCAGCCGCTGCCCGATCGGGCTGCCGCCGGGCTCACGGGTGAGCACCACCTCGTGGCCCTTGCTGCGGATCCACTCCGCGAGCGCGTTCGCCTGGGTGGACTTCCCGGCGCCGTCGCCGCCCTCCAGCGCGATGAAGAAACCGGTTCCGCTCACCCGGTGCGGTGCCAGCGGCGCCCCGCCGCGCAGCGACTGCACCAGCTCACGGCCGAGCGGGACGCTGCCCCGCTGGTCGTCGGTCTTCAGCAGCACGACCGCCGCCAGCACCATGGTCAGCAGCCCGGCGGTGGCGATGGCCAGCGCGGCCCCGTCGTGGATGAAGGTGAAGCCACCGGGCCTGATCTCGCCGTACTGGACCTCGCCGTACCCGGCGGCGATCAGCGGGACGACGACCAGCGCGGCGCCCACCACGGCCCGCAGCACCGCGTACAGGTGCTCGGTGACCTTGGGGAGCCGGATCTCCTCGACCTCCTGGGCGAGCAGCGTCCGGCCGGTGGCGATCACGACACCGGCGGCCAGCCCGGCCAGCACGGTGAGCAGCAGCACCAGGACGAAGTCCAGCACCAGGCCGGCCAGGATCAGCGCCACGCCCTCGGTGAGCAGGGCCAGCGCGAGCAGGCGGCGCCTGGAGAGCGAGGGCAGCGTGGCCCGGGTCAGCCGGACGCCGAGCGCGGGGGCACCGGCCGCGGCGAACACCAGCAGGCCGAACCCGATCGGGCCGGCCCGGTGGTCGACGGCGGTCAGCAGCCCGAGCGCGCCGACGCCCGCCATCGAGGCGTAGGCGGCGGCGACCGCGAAGGTGAAGTACGGGGCGGAGCCGGTGCGGCCCTTGCGCAGCGCCGGTCCCGGGGTGGCGTCGGTGGGGGCGCGCAGTCCCTGGAGCGGGGAACGCGGCGCCGCAGCCGTACCGCTGGGCAGCTCCTGCAGGAAGACCAGGACGGCGGAGGCGGCCAGCAGCAGGGCCGCGCCGACACCGGCCGAGGTGACCTGGTGGGTCCGCAGCCAGTGCGAGCCGAGCGCCGCGAAGACGTTGTTGACCAGCGTGAACGCCACCAGCGCGAGGGCCGCCAGCGGAACGGTCGCCCAGCCGGTGCGCATGTCCAGGATGCGTACGGCGTCCAGGCTGGAGGCGGACGGCCGCTGCTCCGAGGGAGCGGCGGCGGAGTCGGCGGGCGGCAGCAGCGACGGCACGGCGGCCGACTTGGCGACCGACCAGACCCGCTCGGCGGCACCGGTCAGGAAGACCGTGCCGAGCAGCAGGTAGGTCGCGGACCCCGGGCTCCAGGCAAGCCACCACGGGGCGATGCCGATCAGCACGGCACGGAACGCGTCGGCCCCGAACAGCACCCAGCGGCGGTCCAGCTTCCCGGCCGCCAGACTGTGCACCGGACCGAGCAGCGCCGCCCCGAACAGCAGCGTGGCGAGCACCCGGACGCCGAGTACGACGGCCACCGCGAGCGCCTGCGCCCGGTAGCCGTGGCCGAACTGGCCCCCGAAGATCGCCGCGGCCCAGGTCAGCGCGAGCAGCGCCAGCAGGCCGAGCCGGTCGCCGGTGCCGCCGATGAGCTGGGCCGTCCAGAGCCGACGGTAGGGGCGCAACCGCAGCAGCGCGCGGGCCCGTTCTCCGGGAGTCCCGGCCGGGGCCGCCTCGGGGAACCTGGGTAGGGCGGCGCTCGTGCCGGTGGGCTGCTCCTCGCTCGTCATACGGTCAGGGTAGCGGTCGGGCCCTGTGGCAGAGCCTGGGAACGGGCCCCGACAGACGCTCATGACAGGGTTGTGACGCTACCGACCCCGTCCACCGGACGGACGACGGCCCGTGAACCCCGTCACCGGGACTCACGGGCCGATCCTGGCTACGGCTCAGCTCTCCTCGGACGAGGCGGCGGTCTTCTTGGCCGTGGTCTTCTTCGCCGCCGCCGTGGTGGTCTTCTTCGCGACGGTCTTCTTCGCCGTCGTGGTCTTCTTCGCCGCCGTGGTCTTCTTCGCCGCGGTGGTCTTCTTGGCCGGAGCCTTCTTGGCCACCTTCTTCACCGGTCCGCGCGCCCGCTTCTCGGCGAGCAGCTCGTAGCCGCGCTCGGGCGTGATGGTCTCGACCTCGTCGTCCTTGCGGAGCGTCGCATTGGTCTCGCCGTCGGTGACGTACGGGCCGAAGCGGCCGTCCTTGACGACCACCGGGCGCTCGCTGACCGGGTCCGTCCCGAGCTCCTTGAGCGGCGGGGCGGCGGCGGCCCGGCCGCGCTGCTTGGGCTGGGCGTAGATCGCCAGCGCCTCGTCGAGGGTGACGGTGAAGAGCTGGTCCTCGCTGGTGAGCGAGCGCGAGTCGGTGCCGCGCTTGAGGTACGGGCCGTAGCGGCCGTTCTGTGCGGTGATCTCGTTGCCCTCGGGGTCGCTGCCGACCACCCGGGGCAGCGAGAGCAGCTTGAGGGCGTCGTCCAGGGTGACGGTGTCCAGGGACATCGTCTTGAACAGCGAGGCGGTGCGCGGCTTGACCGCGTTCTTGCCGGTCTTGGGCGTGCCCTCGGGCAGGATCTCGGTGACGTACGGGCCGTACCGGCCGTCCTTGGCCACCAGCATGTTGCCGCTGACCGGGTCGGCGCCCAGCTCGAAGTCACCGCTGGGCTTGGCCAGCAGCTCCTCGGCGAGCTCGACGGTCAGCTCGTCCGGCGGCAGCTCGTCGGGGATGTCGGCGCGCTGGCCGGGCTCGTCGGCGACCTTCGACGCCTTCTCGACGTACGGCCCGTACCGGCCGACCCGCAGCACGATCTCGTCACTGACCGGGAAGGAGCTGATCTCCCGGGCGTCGATCGCGCCGAGGTCGGTGACCAGTTCCTTGAGGCCGCCGAGGTGGTCGCCGTCGCCGTTCCCGGCCTCGGCGGCGACGCCGGCGCCCTCGCCCTCACCGAAGTAGAAGCGCTTCAGCCACGGGACGGACTGCGCCTCACCTGCGGCGATGCGGTCGAGGTCGTCCTCCATCTTGGCGGTGAAGTCGTAGTCGACCAGGCGGCCGAAGTGCTTCTCCAGCAGGTTCACCACGGCGAAGGAGAGGAAGGACGGGACGAGCGCCGTGCCCTTCTTGAAGACGTACTTGCGCCCGATGATGGTGTCGATGATCGAGGCGTAGGTGGAGGGACGGCCGATCTCGCGGTCCTCCAGCTCCTTGACCAGCGAGGCCTCGGTGTAGCGGGCCGGCGGCTTGGTGGCGTGGCCCTCCGGGGTGAGCTGCTCGGCGGCCAGCGGGTCGCCCTCGGTGACCTGCGGCAGGCGGCGCTCGCGGTCGTCCAGCTCGGCGTTCGGGTCGTCGGCGCCCTCCACGTAGGCCTTGAGGAAGCCGTGGAAGGTGATGATCTTGCCGGAGGCGGAGAACTCGACGTCCCGGCCGTCCGAGGCGCGGCCGCCGACCTTGACGGTGACCGACTGGCCGACGGCGTCCTTCATCTGGGAGGCGACGGTGCGCATCCAGATCAGCTCGTAGAGCCGGAAGTCGTCACCGGACAGGCCGGTCTCGGCGGGCGTGCGGAAGCGGTCGCCGGAGGGGCGGATCGCCTCGTGCGCCTCCTGGGCGTTCTTGACCTTGGACGCGTACGTGCGCGGCGCGCTCGGCAGGTAGTCCGCACCGTAGAGCTGGGTGACCTGGGCGCGGGCGGCGGCGATCGCGGTGTCGGAGAGCGTGGTGGAGTCGGTACGCATATAGGTGATGAAGCCGTTCTCGTACAGCTTCTGGGCCACCTGCATGGTCCGCTTCGCGCCGAAGCCCAGCTTGCGGCTGGCCTCCTGCTGGAGCGTGGTGGTGCGGAACGGCGCGTACGGCGAGCGGCGGTACGGCTTGGACTCGACGCTGCGGACGGCGAACGCGGTCTGCTCCAGGGCGGCGGCCAGCGCACGGGCGGCCATCTCGTCCAGGTGCAGGGTGTTGGCGGTCTTCAGGCGGCCGTCCTGGCCGAAGTCGCGGCCGCTGGCGATCCGCTTCCCGTCGACGGCGGCCAGCCGGGCGCCGAAGGTCTCCGGGTTCGCGGCGTCGGCGGCGGTGCGGCCGGTGCCGAAGACGCCGGTCAGGTCCCAGTACGAGGCGCTGGTGAAGGCGATCCGCTCACGCTCGCGCTCGACCACCAGCCGGGTCGCGACCGACTGCACCCGGCCGGCCGAGAGCTTCGGCATGACCTTCTTCCAGAGCACCGGCGAGACCTCGTAGCCGTAGAGGCGGTCGAGGATCCGACGGGTCTCCTGGGCGTCCACCAGGCGCTGGTTCAGCACGCGCGGGTTGCGGACGGCCTCCTGGATGGCGTCCTTGGTGATCTCGTGGAAGACCATCCGGTGCACCGGCACCTTGGGCTTCAGCACCTCCTGCAGGTGCCAGGCGATGGCCTCGCCCTCGCGGTCCTCATCGGTGGCGAGGAAGAGCTCGTCGGACTCCGCGAGCAGGCTCTTGAGCTTGGTGACCTGCGACTTCTTGTCCGCGTTGACCACATAGATAGGGGCGAAGTCGTGCTCGACGTCGACCCCGAGGCGGCGCACCTCGCCGGTGTACTTGTCCGGGACCTCGGCGGCAGTGCCGGGCAGGTCGCGGATGTGCCCGACGCTGGCCTCGACGACATAGCCGGGGCCGAGGTAGCCCTTGATCGTCTTCGCCTTGGCCGGCGACTCGACAATGACGAGTCGCTTGCCGTGCGCGGTCTCGCTGCTCGGGGACACCTTCGCTCTTCTCTCCCGGTCGTTTCCTGTGCTGGGCGGCGCACCGGCGAAGGAGACGTCCCGCCCGACCACCGCCGTCCGGAGCTGCCGCTGCGCGACGGCCCCACCAGCGGAGTGTGACCGTACCCTGGCCACCCTTGTCAAACGGACGGATCCCACTTTTTCACCGGCAAGGCCGACCGACGCCACTCGAACGGTAACCCGACGATGCTCGGTCGTGCCGCGCGGAGGGGTGGCGAGGGCCTGCCAGCGGCCGGATTCGGCCGATCAAGGGCCGCGGACGGCTGAGGTGCGATCAGCCGGGAAACCCGCACTGCAGCGGGCCGGAGAACGGGCCGGGCAGTGGGCCGGACAGCGCGGCGGAGCGGGGCCGTGGACGAGGTGCGGGCCCGTGAACTCGGTCCGGAAGAATCAGTCCGGGAGCTCGGTCCGGGAGCTCAGTCCGTGAGGACGGACGCGATCAGGGTCAGGCCGACGGCGAGCGCACTCGTACCGAGCAGTGCCCAGAAGACGTCACTGGGCAGGGAGGGCCTGGTCTCGGAGGCCGCGAGAACCACCCGGCTCGGACGGCGCGCGTCGTAGGCGACCTGGACCACCGCCCCGGGGGCCAGTTCGGCCGGGCGGCGCAGCCTGGTGTGTCCGCGCGGCCGGGAGAGCACCGACTCGGCCTGGCCCATGCCCGTCGCTCCGACGGTGGGCAGGGTGCAGTACGAGAGCAGCGGAGCCGTGTCGAGCTCGCCGTACGGATCGCCGTAGAGTTCCCCGTACGGATCGCCGTCCACGACGACCCTGGCCGTGGCCGGAACTCCGTGGCGGCGCAGATGGTGGCGAAGGCGCAGTTCAAGGGCGCACCAGACGAGCAACGCGCCGCCGAAGAGGATGAGGACGGACCCTGCTGTGGTCGCCGTCGGCGTCTCCATGAACGTCTCCTCCCGCACTGTGCACACCCCGCTGTCCGTCCGGCCACCGGAGCCGGTGCACCGGAGCGTGGCAGCCCGGGGACAACCTGGGGGTGACGTTCGAAGTACGGTGGAGAACACCGGGGGGACGGGCGGGTGAACTGCCACGCGCGCCACAGCACGGACTGCACCTGCACGGACTGCACTCCACGGACCGCACTACCGAAAACGGCCCAGGGCAGTCGCCCGGGGCTCAGGGGAACTTCGGGGGGACACAGTCATGTTCGTTCGCCGACCGGCGCTCCGCACCGCCGGGCTCGCCGGTGCCGCACTGGCTCTCTCGCTGTCGGTGGCAGCCTGCGGGTCGCAACCGGCCACCGAGGCCGGGGCTTCGTCCGGCGCACCGGCGACGCCGTCCGGGTCCATCGTCGCCTCGCCCAGCCCCGGTTCGTCCTCCGGTTCGTCCTCCAGTCCGTCCGCCGGTCCGTCGCCGACGGCCTCGGCGTCTGCGGCGGCGTCCTGCAATCCGGGCTTCGTACGGCCCGGTTACAAGCTGATCCACGCGGTGTCGGGCGTTCTGCAGCCCGAGGAGCAGCTGCGGGCCTCGGCCGCCGCCCTCGGCTGCGGTCCGAAGGGCGCCACGTTCTCCGCGAGCGGCCCGGCGGTCCGCTATTCGGTGACCACCGAGGTCAGCGCCGAACTGCTCGGTCCGGGCAGGACCGGCAGCACGACGGTGCCGATCTCCCGGCTGATCGAGCACGTCAACGACTGCACCCAAGTGGGCGCGGTCGCAGAGCCGTTCAGCTGCCACGGCAACTACTTCCTCATCAAGGTGGACTCCGGCGGTCAGATCGTCGAGATCTCGGAGGCCGGCTGATCCCGTTCCGCCCCGGCGGTCCGGCCCGACCGCACCGAACGACCGGGCTGTCACAGTTCCGGAACGGCGGCAACCCCGCCCCGAGCGGCCACGTGGAGAGAGGTACCGGACGCCACACCTCGGCCGATCGCACCAACTGGCCGAACACCCAGGGGGATTCAGAATGTCAGCTCAGCGCCCGCTGGTGGCCGCAACACTGCTCGCCACCGCCGTCCTCACCCTCACCGCCTGCGGCAGCGACGGCAAGAAGGCCGCCACCGCCGGGTCCGTCTCCGCTGCCGCCTCCGCCGGCTCGGTGGTGGCGTCCGCCCCTCCGTCTGGCTCCGCCGCCACCTCCACCACCGCGTCCACCTCGGCGTCAGCCTCCGCCTCCGCCAAGCCGACCGCCTCGCACTCGGCCACCGCGCGCCCGACCTCCACCGGGAAGCCGACGGAGGACTGCACGACGGCAGCGCAACGCCCCGGCCACCGGGTGGTCAACATCCTCGGCGCCGACGTCGGGGCGTCCGAGGTGTCCGCCACGGCGACGAAGTTCATCTGCGGTCCGGACGTGGACAACGACGGCTACTACCAGTCCGCCGGATCGCCCGCCGCGTTCCGCTTCGCCTCCGGGGCCCAGGGTGAACTGGTCGTCCTGGACGACCGCGTGGGCGAGCGCGCCGTGCCGCTTCCGCAGCTGCTCCAGCACGCCGACGCCTGCGGTCACCACCGCCCGGTCGACCGGCCGTACTCCTGCTTCGGCGGCAACTACGACGTCACCGTGGACGGCTCCGGCCGCATCACCCACATCACGGAGCTCTACCACCCGTGACCGGCCGGACCCCCCGCACCCGGGTCGGCCCCCACGGACGGGTCGGCTCCCGCGCGGGCGCCGACCCGTCCGGCCAAACAGCCGGTCAGAGAACCGGGTTGATGAAGCCCTGCTCGGTCAGCAGTCGCAGCGACTCCGGCACCCGGTCGCGCAGCAGCACCTGGTCCTCGCCGAGCAGGTGCGCGATGGCATCGACGATCTCGCCGGCCGTGAGCGTCCCGTCGCAGACTCCGACGAAGCCCGCGCCGACCGTGTCCACCTTGGTCGCCCGCCGCATGCCCCGGTTGTGACGGAGGATCACATGCTCCGGGTCCTCCGCCCCGGGCGGGCCGACCTGCTCCTGGACCACCTCGTCGGCCAGCACGTAGCGCGCGGCCAGCAGGGCCGCGTCGTCGTGCGTCCGCAGGAAGTCCTGGCGCTCGAACCAGCTCTCGATGTGCGGGCCGAGCGGCTGCTCCACCGGGTGCGGCCACTCCTCGATCCGTACGGTCGGCCGGTCCGCGCCGCCCGCCCGCAGGGTGATCCAGCCGAAGCCGATGCCCTCCACGCCCTCGGCCTCGAAGGCGTCCAGCCACTCGTTGTAGCGGGTCTGGTAGTCGGAGCCGGGGCCGCGGTGGTCGCCGCCGTCCCGCAGCCACAACTCGGCGTACTGGGCCGCGTCCTGGACCTCCCGCTGCACCACCCAGGCGTCCAGCCCGGTACCGGCCACCCAGCCCGCCAGACGGTCGTGCCAGTCCTCGCCCTTGACGTGCTGCCAGTTGGCCAGCAGGTGGCAGTACCCGCCCGGCTCCAGGTGCGCGGCCGCTCCCCGGACCAGGCTGCGGCAGAGATCGTCACCGGCCATCCCGCCGTCACGGTAGACGAACCGGCTGCCGGGCGAGATCACGAACGGCGGGTTGGAGACGATCAGGTCGAACTTCCGCGGACCGGACTGCCCGTGGGTCACCGGCTCGAAGAGGCTGCCCTCGGCCACCTCGACGTTCTCGAAGCCGGAGAGGGCCAGGGTCAGGCTGGTGAAGTGCAGGGCCCGCGGGTTCAGGTCGGTGGCGGTGACCCGCTGCGCGTGCCGGGCGGCGTGCAGCGACTGCACGCCGGAGCCCGAACCGAGGTCGAGCGCGGTGCGGACCGGCCGCCGCACGGCGAGGTTGGCGAGCGTGGTGGAGGCACCGCCGACGCCGAGCACCAGGTCCTTGCGGGCCACACCCTGCGCGGTCTCCCCCGAACCGATGCCACCGGCACCGCCGACCGCGCATCCCAGGTCGGAGACCACCCAGGCGTCCGCACTCGGCAGGCCCTCGACCTCGTTGGCGTACGGGCGGACGTCCACGGTGGCCCGTACGGTCTCACCGTCCCGGATCAGCCAACCGTCCGCCAGGCAGTCCTCGATCGGCAGCGCCGCCGCGGCAGCCGCGTACGGGACCGGCTGCTGGAGCAGGAAGAGCCGCACCAACGTCTCCAGCGGGCTCCCGCCACGGGTCGCGCGCAGCGCGGGCACCGCCTCGCTGCGGGCCAGGGCTGCGTAGCCGGTCGGCCCGAGCAGGTCGAGGCAGCCGTCGGCGGTGTACGAGGCGGCGAGCAGCGCCTCACGGAGCTTCGCGAGGCGGCTGGGGTCAAGAACGGGGCTACTGGTCACCGGCCCATTGTCCCCCGTTCCCCGCCACCACCCACCTCGCGGCACAGCCCCTGACTGCCGAGCAGCGCGTTTCCGGGTGGCTCGGTCTCCGGGTGGCCCGGTAGCCGGGCCGCCCGACTTTCGGGCGACTCGGCTTCCAGACGGCCCAGTTGCCGGGCGGCCGAGTTGCCGGAGTTGCCGGAGTTGCCGGAGTTGCCGGGCGACTCAGTTTCCGGACGAGGAGGCCGACGGTGACGCGGGGGCGGAGGCGGAGGCCGAAGCGCCGTCCGAGGGAGCCGCGCTGGACTCGGCAACCGACGGGGAGGCGGATGGTGAGGCCGACGATGCTCCACTCTTGGCCGTGGGACTGGCACCGGCGGTGCCGGTGACGGACCCGGTGGGCGCACCCGCCGTACCGGCCGCCGCCCCGCCCGTCGCCGCTCCCGCACCCGGCTTGGCCTTGCAACCGGACTGCTTGCTGATCGCCGCCCCGAGATCACCGGCCTGGATGTTCTTCAGCGCGGACGTGGACTGCTGGGCCAGCCGCTGGACCTGGTCGCCGACGCTCCGGAGACCGTCCGCGAACCGGGCCTGGTCGGCGTTGGGCAGCGCGTTCAGCTTCTTCTGGACGTCGAGGTAGCCCTGGGTCGCCTGCTTGAGCTCGTCCACGGCGCCCTGCTGCAGCTTCGCGCCGTCGCTCACCTTCGGTGCGCCCGCCTTGTCGATCGCGTCGGCCAGCTGCTGGTTCGCGGTCGCGAGCACGGCGAGGTCGGCCGACAGCCGCTTCTGGAGGTCCACCGGGGCCTCTCCCGGCTTCACCCTGCCGGTGTCGGCGAGGGCGTCGCTGGACTTGCCGATCGGGTCCTGAGCGGTGTCACAGACGCTCTTCGCCCAGTTGTCGAGCGTAGCGCTGTCGTTGCCACCGCACCCGACGGCACCGAACGCCAGCAGCGCACCGAGCGCGGATATGGTCAGCAATCGCTTCTTCACCGGGAAGCCCTTTCGGTGTCGGTCATCGACCTGCGAACCTACACGGCCGCCTGTCGGGCCCGCAGGCGCCCGGTTCCCCTGCGGCCCGGCCCTCCCCGCACGGCCTCGGCCCACCACCGGCCGAAGGAGGTTCGGGTTCGGAGCGGGGACCGGGCCGCAGAGGTGTCTCCGGTCAGGCCCGCTCGACCCGGATCGGATCTCCGTTGCGGACGGTGCGCAGCACCTGCGGGTCGCCGTCCAGCTCACCGAGGACGTTGCAGGCGCTGGCCGGTCGGTATTCGTTCCCGTACGAGATCGGCGTGGGCCCGTACGGCAGTGCCAGGCTGTCGCCGTCCGTCCAGAAGGCGACCGTGCCGGGCTCCACGACCTGCCGCGCGTCGTCCTCCCTGGGCACGCTGACGGGTGTCCCGAAATAGACCTCCTCGCCCCACGTACTGGCCGAGGCAGCGATCGGCAGCGCCTCCCAGAGCGCCGCCGAGGTGGGCGTCGACCACAGCGTTGCCACCGCTTGCCCGGCCGGCCACAGAATGCGTATCCGCATGGGGTGTCCCTTGTCTCGAACCGTACCGATCGCGCCCGAGAGCAGGGAACAGCCAACTTCAACAATTTGTCAATCATCGCCCGGGCGGCCGAAAGCCGCGGACCACCGGCGCAGAGCACGTCGGCGGGCCGCAGCAGCGAGTCGGTCCGGCTCGACCCGACTCAGTCCGGCTCGGATGGACTCGGCTCGGCTCGGCTCGGATTCGGGGCGGCGGGGCTCAGTCGTCCACGGACGGGTCGGACACCGGCCAGCTCATGCGGATCAGACCGCCTTCGGCGCCATTGGTCACCTCGACGTCCTCGACCAGCCCGGTGATCACCGCGAGGCCGAGCGCGTCCTCCTCCGCATCGGAGTCCTCACCCCGATCGGCGGAGGGCACACCGGCCGGACCGGCCTCGTCCTCCACCTCGATGAAGAAACGCTTCTCCTGGTCGATCAGAGCGACCCGCACCGCACCGTCGATACCCCCGCGACGGTGCAGCCCGACCGCACGCGAGCAGGCCTCGCCCACTGCGAGCCGCACCTCGTCGAGCACCGACTCGTCGACGCCTACGCGTCTCGCCACCGCCGCAGCCACCAGCCGGGCCGTACGCACGTGCTCGGGAAGCGCACTGAATCGAAGTTCGACGGTTGCCATCTCTCCCCCTCCGGGGTTACTTCCCAACACCTCACCACGCACGCCGCCGGTCATGGCGACGCCGGGTCCGTTCCGGCGCTCCGCAGGCCGACGAGGCACGGTGGCCCCGTCGGTCTGCTCACGCCGGCGTGTTGAAAGTGGATCAGTCGGTCGCCGAGACCGCTTCTTCGACCGAGTTGTGGATCGGGAAGACCTTGGTAAGGCCGGTGATCCGGAAGATCTTGAGAATGCGCTCCTGGTTGCACACCAGACGCAGCGAACCCTCGTGCGCCCTGACCCGCTTCAGGCCACCGACGAGGACACCCAGACCGGTCGAATCGAGGAAGTCCACGCCCTCCATGTCGACGATCAGGTGGTAGTTACCGTCGTTGACGAGCTCGACCAGCTGCTCGCGCAGCTTGGGGGCGGTGTACACATCGATCTCGCCACCGACCTCGACAACCGTGCGGTCGCCGATCGTGTGGGTCGACAGGGACAGGTCCACGGAACCTCCAGCACCTTGCCTTGCTACGTCATTGCGACCTCGGCCGGTCGGCCGCCGTCGCTTTGGTCGCAGGCCGGGCGCGCTGCCACGGCAAATCGCACCCCGGCGTTGCGGCCCTCGGCCATGCGGCCGTCACGGCTTCATTCAACCACTTGCAGCCATGCCCGCACGATGGCTTGGAGCGATTCTCCGTCACGCCAGTGACACACTGGGTCCTCATGCCGCCCCACCATCGCCCGCCCGAGGCCCTGTTGGCCGCCCTGGCCAAGGGTCGGTCCCGCTCAGACCGCCTCACCCATACGGAGCATCTACCGGCCCGTCAGGCACGCTTCTCGCCGTGGCCGGACGGCATTCGACCGGAGATCGTGGCGTCCGCGCAGGCCCTGGGGGTCGACCTGCCCTGGGCCCACCAGGCCGAGGCAATGAATCTGGCCAAAAACGGCCAAACCATGGTTATTGCCACAGGAACTGCCTCGGGCAAGTCGCTCGGCTACCTGGCACCGCTGCTCAGCGACCTGCTGGACGGCACCGAGGCCCCGAACGGGCGCGGCGCGACCGCGCTCTACCTGGCCCCGACCAAGGCGCTGGCCGCCGACCAGCGCCGACGCGCCGCCGAACTCGTCCCGGACCGGGTCCGCCCGGCCCTCTACGACGGCGACACGCCGCCCGAGGAACGCGAGTGGGTCCGCCAGTACGCCTCGTACGTGCTCACCAACCCGGACATGCTGCATCGCGGCATCCTCCCCGGTCACGCGCGCTGGTCCTCCTTCCTCAAGACGCTGAAGTACGTCGTGATCGACGAGTGCCACAGCTACCGCGGCGTCTTCGGCTCGCACGTCGCCCAGGTGCTGCGTCGGCTGCGCCGGCTCTGCGCCCGGTACGGCTCCGAGCCGGTCTTCCTGCTCGCGTCAGCCACCACCGCCGACCCGGCGGCCACTGCTGAACGGCTCACCGGCCTCCCGGCCGTCGCGGTGACGGAAGACGCCTCACCACGCGGCCCGCTGGTCTTCGCCCTCTGGGAACCTCCGCTCACCGAGAACGTCGGCGAGCACGGCGCACCCGTACGCCGCACCGCCACCGCCGAAGCCGGCTACCTGCTCACCGACCTGGTCGGGGCCGGAACGCGGACGGTGGTCTTCGTCCGCTCACGCCGTGCCGCCGAACTCGTCGCCCTGCAGGCGCAGGACCAGCTCGGCTCACCACTCGCCGCCCGCGTCGCCGCGTACCGGGGCGGCTACCTCGCGGAGGAACGCCGTGCCCTGGAGCGCGACCTGTACTCCGGACGGCTCCTCGGCCTCGCCTCGACCTCCGCTCTCGAGCTCGGCGTGGACGTCTCGGGCCTGGACGCCGTTCTGATGGCCGGCTACCCGGGGACCAGAGCCTCGCTCTGGCAGCAGGCCGGACGAGCGGGACGAGAGGGCCAGGGCGCGCTCGCCATGCTGATCGCCCGGGACGACCCCCTGGACACCTACCTCGTGCACCACCCGGAGGCGCTGTTCGCCACCCCCGTCGAAGCCACCGTGCTCGACCCCGACAACCCCCACATCCTCGCGCCCCACCTCTGCGCGGCCGCCGCCGAACTCCCACTCGGCGAAAGCGACCTGGCCCTGTTCGGCCCCTCCACCGCGCAGCTGCTCCCGGTGCTGGAGCAGCGCGGGCTGCTGCGGCGGCGCGGTGACAACGCCTGGTACTGGACCCGGCGTGAGCGCGCTGCGGACGCCGTGGACCTGCGGGGCAGCGGCGGCAGCCCGGTGCAGATCGTCGAAGGCTCCACCGGACGGCTGCTCGGCACCGTGGACGCGGCAGCGGCCCACACCACCGTGCACACCGGCGCGGTCCACCTGCACCAGGGCCGTACGTACCTGGTGCAGGATCTCGACCTCGAAACCTCCGTCGCCGTGGTCGAACGGGCCGACCCGCCCTACACGACGGCTGCCCGGGACATCACCTCCATCTCCATCCTCGGCACCGACACCAGCGTGGAGTGGGGCGAGGCACGGCTCTGCTTCGGCTCGGTCGAGGTGGTCAACCAGGTGGTGGGATACCTGCGCAAGCGCATCGCCACCGGTGAGATCCTCGGCGAGAGCAAGCTCGACCTGCCACCGAGGACACTGCGCACCCGGGCCGTCTGGTGGACCGTCACGGAGGACCAACTGCTCGACGCCGAGATCCCGTTCGACCAGCTCCCGGGTGCCGCGCACGCGGCGGAGCACGCCTCCATCGGCCTGCTCCCGCTCTTCGCCACCTGCGACCGCTGGGACATCGGCGGTGTCTCCGTACCGCTCCACCCCGACACCCAACTGCCGACGGTCTTCGTGTACGACGGGCACTCCGGTGGCGCCGGCTTCGCCGAACGCGGTTTCCACCGGGCGGAGCAGTGGCTCACGGCGACCCGGGACGCGATCGCGGCGTGCGAGTGCGAGCGCGGCTGTCCGTCCTGCGTACAGTCCCCCAAGTGCGGGAACGGCAACGAGCCGCTCGACAAGGCGGCAGCCGTACGACTGCTGGACATCCTGTTGGCCGGAGCTCCGGGGCTGCTTGCCCCGGCCAGGGGCGGGGCCTGACCGGTCTCGGCCGGGTGATCCCGGGCCGGGCCTGCTGCGGGCTCCGGAGCGTCGGCTCCCCAGGACCAGACCGGTCCTGCCCTGGCACGCCCCTGGGCCGGACCGATCGGGAACGGCACCGCTCCTCGGGGGACTTCGACCTCGACCGTCACCGCCACGGCGTCCCCGCCCGGATCCACCGAGCAGGAGACCAGCGCTGCCCGGTGGGCGTCCGCGATCCGGGCAGCCCAACCGCAGCCGCCGTCCGAGTCCAGCAGCAGTCGGTCGGCAGCGGCGAGTGCGGCGAGATCAGCGGCGGACTCCGCCCGGTGCCGCGCGGCCACAACCGATCCGACGGCCAGGCTCGCCGCGAACACCACGCAGCCGAGCATCGCCAGCGCGACCAGCCACACGGTGGCCGAGCCCTCATCGGACGCAGCCCGTCGCGGTGCGGCGAGTCGCGGTGCAGCGAGTCGGGCCGACGGGATCTCGACGGCCCCGGTCCCGACCGATCGGGCCGCGGTCGCCCCGGTCGCGGTCACGGGCAACCCGCCCCCGTCGCAGCAGGTCGCATCGATGCCGGTCTCGTTGAGGCCGGTCTCGTTGAGGCCGGTCTCGTCGGAGTTGCAAGGAGCGCGAGGAGCATGAGACTCCGGGGCCCGGATCGTCACCGCTCACCGCCTTCCGTCACACCGATGACGTCCTCGCGGGCCGCCACCGCCGAGGCGCTCAGGCGGGCCGTCAAGGCCGAGGCGAGGCGGCCCGGCCCCGGGCAGGGTGCGTCTACCGCCACCCGCACCGTCTCGCCGTCCCGGGAGATCTGGACAACCGCCCCGGTGGGTGCCGCCGCCCGTGCCAGCGCAGCGGCGTTCGCGTCGCCCCGGGCAGCCGCCCTCGCCCCGATCCGCGCGGCGTCCACACAGCGGATCTGGGCAGCGGCCGCCACGACTCCCCACATCAGCATCGCTGCGAGGAGGACCAGGGCCGGCAGCGCGACCGCCGTCTCGGCCGTCACAAAACCGCCGTCCCTGATTCTCCTCCCCGTGCGCTGCCGCGAGGCGCACGGCTTGGAACGCCGGCACCTTGGCCGCTCCGGGCTGCACCGCCTGGACAACCGGGGAGATCGGGGCGGATCAGACGACATGGAGTGCCCGAGTGAGCAACTCGTTGAACGCGTCGGTGACCGTACTGCTGGTCACCACCTTGTAGAGGGCCGCAGCGATGGCGCACGCGGCCACGGTGCCGACGGCGTACTCGGCCGTCGTCATCCCCGCATCGCTCTGCGCTCCCCGCAGCCTTCTCAGCCGCGCGGAGAGCCACTTTCCGACCTTCCGGAGGGGCAGGGCGGGGCAGGCGGGGCCTCGGTCGGCTGCAATCACGACGGGAACGGTCATGGCGGATCTCCTTCGACTCGGTCCAAGGGTTCGGCTTCACGGCACTGCATGGATTTGATGCGTCGTCAGATTCGTTTGCTGAAGAGCGACGTCAGCCCGACCACCACGGGCACCACCCCGATCAGGACGAAGGCGGGGAGGAAACAGACGCCGAGCGGAGCGGTGGCGAGCACCCCTGCGCGGCGAACGCGGGCATGGGCAGCCCGGCTGACCGCCGCCCGCTCGGTCTGGGCCAGTCCGATGAGAGGTGCGGCAGGCGGCGAGCCGCTGACACTCGTCCGCACCAGGCAGCGCGCCAGCGGAGCGAGCGTCGGACAGTCCGCGCCGAGCCTCTCCCAGCAGACCTCCGGCGGCGCCCCGAGCGACAACTCCGCTGCCACACTTGCCAACCGGTCACTCATCGGCGGACTCACGCTCATCGCGACGGCTGTGGCGGCCTGCGCCGGAGAGGAGCAGGAACCGAGACAGGCGGCCAGCAGCTCGGCTGTCAGTGGCAGTTGCCGGGTCAACCGGTCCTGCTCCAGTGCAGCCTGCCGCGCGGCCGGAGAACGCACGCGAGGAAGCCAGCGCTTTGCGGCAAGTGCGAGCAGGACTCCGGCCACCAGCCCGACCGGACCGCCGATGACGGCTGCCGCACCTACCCCGGTCACGATCGGCACCGTCCACTCGGCGCCCATCAGATCGGTCACCCGGTCTCGCCAAGCTCGCGACCGCAGGCGGTGGCCGTCCCCGTGGGTGCCGTGCACGGACCGTAGGCTGCGGCTTCGGCCGGACGGCCGTCCCTGCCGGCCATCCCACCCGGGAGTGCGGGCGCCCCACCGACCGACCCGTCGGCCACCCCGTCGACCACCCCACTGGTCGGCCCGCTGGTCGGCCCAAGAACCGCTCCACCGGCCGAGCCGGCGCCGAACAGCCCGCCGCCGACCTACCACCACTGCCTCCCCGGCAGCCGCCACCACCGCTACGGGCAGGGCGAACGACAGCAACGGAACTCCGCTGCTCACCACGCCACCCCCGTCCTGCCGCTGCGCACCCTGGAGATCCCGCACTCAACCGCTCGCCCTGGCATGCCTGTTGCTCCCCGTCGGCCCCCTGCGCCCAGCCTCGCCAAGCCGCCCCGATCGGCAGCCGCCCTCGCCACCAGGACCCGTCCGGACGACTCCGCCCCGCTTGCCGGTCCCCCTCGGCCCGGCAAGCCTTCGGCTGCCTCCGCCGCACGCACGATCCGCGCCGTCCACGCCAGCCCTGCCGCCTCCAGCAGCGCCCCCACTGCCAGGCAGCCCAGGCCGACGGGTGTGTGCAGCAGCACCTGCACGGGCTTCGCCCCGAGTGCGGCGCCCAGCAGCAGGCCGACCAGCGGCAGGGCGGCGAGTACGGCAACGGTGGTCCGCGGCCCGGCCAACTCCCCGGCGATCTCCTCGGCCAGTGCCCGCTCGGCCCTCAGCGCGTCGGCGAGTTGGTCCAATCCTGCGGCCAGTCCGGTACCGCTCTCCGCAGTCACCTCCCAGCACGCCGCGACGGCAGCCGCACCCTGCCCGCCGGGAAGCTCCGCCACGGATCTCAGCGCAGCCGGGATGTCGGCGCCGTACCGCCCGGCGGCCAACCGGGCGGTGGCCTCGGCACCCAGACCGGCCCACAGGGACCCCGTTCGCGCGGTCACCGTGCCCAGGGCCTGATCCGCCGTCGCCCCCGCGCGCAGCTCCGCCACGAGGCCGACGCAGAGCTCGATCACCGCCGCCGCCCGCCTGCGCGCCGCTCTCGCGCTGCGCCGGCGGTGCCGCCATCGTCGCAGCGGCATCACACCGATGGCCGCCACCACCAGTGGCACCGGGGACCCTGTCGCCTGCCCGAGCGCCAACCCGACCGGAAGGAGCAGAAGTTCCGGCACCAACCGACGCAGCCGACCTGACTGCGCCAAGGCCCGGAGACGGTCCGGCAGGCCGCCTCGGCCCTCTCCCACGGCGGCACCGAAGAGCCCCCGTGCCCGCTCGACTGCCCGCGCCCTCCTGTGGAGAGCCCACCGGAGCCCGGCTGCCGCGCCGACCAGTCCGGCTGCCCAGAGCGCCTGTTCCTCGGTCATCGCAACCCCTGCCCCGGCAACCCCTGTTTCGGCAGCCCCTGTTTCGGCAGCCCCTGTTTCGGCAGCCCCTGTCTCGCCGACTGCAGCAACCACCAGGCGCCGAGTGCGGCGCCGCACAACAGCAGCGCCCAGAGGGCCTCGATCTGGCGCACGTTCATCGGATGCTCCTCGGCAGTTCCACCCCTCGGGCCGCACAGCGCTGTCGCAGCCGCTCCCAGCCGGGGCCGGGCCCACAGCTGCCGTCGGCCGCGAAGGTGACTGCCGGGGTGGTCATCGCGAGCCCGCGCTCGTCGCTCGTGAGCATGTGGATCTCGGCGACCCTGCGCAGCCCTGTGCCCGGATCGCGGACAAGGTGGACGATGACGTCGAGAGCCGCCCGCAGTTGGCTGTGCAGGGAGAGCCGGTCCAGTCCGGCGAGCGAACCGAGCGCCTCCAGCCTGGCCGGAACGTCGGCTGCGGTGTTCGCGTGGACCGTCCCGCTCCCGCCCTCGTGGCCCGTGTTGAGCGCCGACAGCAGGTCGACCACCTCGGGCCCCCGGACCTCCCCGACCACCAGACGATCCGGGCGCATCCGCAGCGCCTGTCGGACCAAGTCCCGCAGGGTCAGCTCGCCGAGGCCCTCCTGGTTCGGCGGCCTGCCCTGGAGTCGCACCACATGGGGGTGGGCCGGTCGGAGCTCGGCCGAGTCCTCGGCCAGAACGATCCGCTCACCCGGCCCGACCAGCCCCAGCAGTGCTGCCAGCAGGGTGGTCTTGCCGGTGCCGGTGCCCCCGCTGATCAGCAGCGAGAGCCTGGCGTCCAGCACCGCCGAGAGCAGGTCGGCTCCGGCCGGGGGCAGCGAGCCGCCCGCGACCAGCTCCGCCAGGGTGAACGGGCGGGAGCGGGAGATCCGGAGCGAGATGTGGGTGCAGTTGGCGGCGATCGGCGGGAGCACGGCGTGCAGGCGAGTCCCGTTCGGCAACCTGGCGTCGACCCACGGCCTGGCGTCGTCGAGCCGCCGCCCGGCCGCGGTCGCCAGCCGGTGCGCGAGATGGCGTACGGCGGCAGCGTCCGGGAACCGGATGCCGGGCACCCGTTGCAGCCCGACTCCTCGGTCGACCCACACCTCGTCAGGTCCGTTCACCAGGACGTCGGTCACGTCCGGCTCGCCGAGCAGCTGGTCGAGCGGCCCCGCTCCGACCAGCTCGGAGCGGAGCACCCGCACGGCGTCGAGGACGTCGTCGCCGCCCAGCGGTGGCCTGGTGGCCCGCACCGCCGCCGCCACCGACCTGGCGGTGGGCTGCGCGCCGGCCTCGGCCAGGCGCAGCCGTACCGCATCGAGCAGGGCGGTCGCCCGCGGGTCGGGCCGCCCGCGGGCAGCCACCGAGGCCGCCTGCCCGGAGCCATCGCCCTCCGCCCGACCAGGCCCTCCCTGACCGACCGGCTGCGGGCCGCCGGACACCAGGAGCTCGCCCCGCTCCACCACCGTGCTCCGATCGCCCGTGCCCCGATCGTCCGTGCCCGTCGGCGTCCGACCGGTACCGGCCTGGTCCGGCCCGTGCCGTCGGGCGCCGAGGCGCGCGCCGGCCCCGAGGGACCGCCGGTGCGGCCCGGTTGTGCTCCTGTCGTACTCCCCCGGCCTGTTCGGCCCCCGCAAACGGCCCGTCACAGCCCTCCCCCTCCGTCCGCCGCGACCGGCGGCATGGCCTCGTCCAGAAAACTGCTGCAGAAGCGCGCCAACGGCCCCTTCGCGCGGATGCCGGGCGGCGCTCCTCGTTCGACGTCGATACCGAGCCCCGGCTCCTGCGGCAGCTCGCCGGCCAGCCGCAGCCCCAGGCCCCGGGCGATCTCCGGGCCCGCCAGCCCGGCCGGCCCCGGCACTCGGACGACCGCCCGCAGGTCGGAGAGGCGCATCCTGGCGGCCGAGGACACCCGGTCGGCCGCCGCCATGGCGCGCAGCTCCGCCGGGACCACCAGCAGCCCGGTGTCGGCCTGTTCGAGTGCCTGCCCGGCGGCCGAATCGAGGTGTCTCGGCAGGTCGAGGACGACCAGCCCGCCTCGGCGGCGGGCTGCGGCCAGCACGCTGCGCATCGCCTCGGGCGGCACGGTGAGTGTGTCGCCACGATCCCAGGAGAGGGCCGTCAGATGGTGCAACTCGGGGAGGGCCTTGGCCAGTTCGGCGCCGTTGACCCGTCCTCGTGATCCGGCCAGGTCGGGCCAGCGCAGGCCGCCCGTGCCCTCGCCGCCGAGCAGGACGTCGAGCCCGCCGCCCAGCGGGTCGGCGTCGATGAGCATGGTGCGGTGACCCGCCCGGGCTGCGGTGATCGCGAGGGCGCAGGCCAGCGTCGAGGCGCCGGCCCCGCCACGGCCGCCGAGCACGGCGACCGTCAGGGCGGGCGGGCCGACGCCCTCGGCCGCATCGGCGATCCGGTCCAGCAGCCAGGCCTGCGCATCGGGCAGGAACAGGACGTGCTCGGCACCGAGTTGGACGGCTCGGACCCAGACCTCGCAGTCGTCCAGGTCGAGGCCGAGCAGCAGGACGCCGGCCCGGCGCCCCAGACCTGCGCAGCGCTCCGCCTGGTCGTCGCCGACCAGCACCAGCGGCGCGCTCTCCCAGAGGTCCCGGGAGGGTGGCGCGCCGCCCAGCAGGTGCGGGTCGGTACCTGCGGCGGCGCAGAGCCTGAGCAGATGTTCGACGAGGGTCTCGTCCTCGGTGACGATGAGCGGACCCGAGGAGGCCGGCCGATCGGCCGGATGGCGGTCTGTGGTGGGTGTTGACATGGCTGTCTCCCCCGGTGGGGTGCTGTCCGGACGCCGGGCCCGTGTTCGGCCCCGGCTCCTGCCGGTGGGTTGTCAGCGGCCTCCCCGACTGCGAAGCGGCAGCTGCCCGGGCACCAAGGTGACGGGCGCGACCGAATCCGTCATCCCCCTTCCGATTACCTGTGGATAAGTCGGGGCTGTGGATAACCGTGTTCACCCGTACGGTGGAGTAATGACCGAAGAATTGACGCCATCGGGGCTGTCGAGAAGCACGGGAACCCAGTGGTCGCATCTCATCCGGAAGCCACTGCGAGGGAGCGGAGCCGCGCCTCACGGACCAAGGTCCAATGGATACGGAGAGTGACGAATCGGGGTGGGCCAACCGACCGGGACGATCACCCCCACTCGCCGCGAAAACCTTCGGCGAGGCTCCCCCGACACCCCCAGGAACCCCGGAAAATGGCCCTGGACGTGCGACGACCCCCGCCGGGGGGGAGAGCGGGGGTCGTCTATCCACAGCCCGACTCGGGGGGGAGGAGCCGGACCGGGTTAGCACGGTCGCGAACGATCCGTGACTTCCATGGTGTACCCGAGCGGCCAGAAACACAAACCCGCACGCCCGCGAGTACGCCGAATGGCGGGGTGTTTTGCCGGGCCCTCTATCCTCGGATCCCGTGGACACCACCGAGAACGCCGACATCGCCGGGCACGACGGGAACTCCGCGCACCGTTCCGCACCGGAGGCCGCCGAACCGGCACCCGCAGCCGCCCCCCGTCGCCAGTATGGCGCGGTACGAACCGCCGCTTTCTTCGACCTCGACAAGACGATCATCGCCAAGTCGAGCGCCCTGGCGTTCAGCCGCCCCTTCTACCAGGGCGGGCTGATCAACCGTCGGGCCGTACTGAAGAGCGCCTATGCCCAGTTCGTCTTCCTGGTCGGCGGTGCGGACCACGACCAGATGGAGAAGATGCGCGAGTACCTCTCTGCACTGACCCGGGGCTGGAACGTCCAGCAGGTCCGCGAGATCGTGGCCGAGACCCTGCACGGCCTGATCGACCCGATCATCTACGACGAGGCCGCCTCGCTCATCGAGCAGCACCACGCGGCCGGCCGCGATGTCGTGATCGTCAGCAGCTCGGGCTCCGAGGTGGTCGAGCCGATCGGGGCGCTGCTCGGCGCGGACCATGTGATCGCCACCCGGCTGAAGATCGAGGACGGCCGGTACACCGGCGAGATCGAGTACTACGCCTACGCGGAGAACAAGGCTGCGGCGATCCGTGAGTTGGCCGCGAGCGAGGGCTACGACCTCACCAACTGCTACGCGTACAGCGACTCCTCGACCGATCTGCCGCTGCTGGAGGCGGTCGGCCACCCGTCGGCAGTGAACCCGGACCGCGCCCTGCGCAAGGAGGCCCTGGCCCGCGACTGGCCGATCCTGGTCTTCGACCGCCCGGTCGAACTCCGGCGCCGGCTCCCGGACTTCAGTGCGCCCAGCCGTTCCGTGGTGACGGCCGTCGCGGTCGGCACCGCACTGCTGACGGCCGGGGCGATCTGGTACGCGGCGGCCAAGCGACGCCGTCCGACCGCCTGATCCACCCGGACAGGCCCCGGCGGAACGCGGGTCGGGCCCGGCGCTCACAGGCGACTGCGGGCCCGACCTGAAAGCCAACGGATCAGGACGATTCGGACAAAAAGTAAAGACTTCTCGTTTCGGGTTCCGCTTTTCGCCAAACCGCGATAGAAATGAGTTACGGCCCGCGAGACCCGGTCAGGACCCATAGGGGTCATTCCGACAACGCAGTTCAGGCCACACGGACCGCGTACAGATAACTGAGCACCCACATGCAGCCGACCCGCTGTCGGGCCGCCGCACCAGGTGAACGGGCAGGATCCCCGCCTGATGGGCACTTACGGTGCATGCTTGGTAACCCGGTACCTGTACCAGCGGCGGCACCCAGCAGGATCAGGTGCCGCCGCAACCATGTGCGAAACGTTTCGCCGCCCGGCCATGCCCGGGCGGCCCCGTGGCGCGCTCAGACCATGCCGCGCTGCATCGCCTCACAGACCGCCGTGCTCTCCCGGACACCCAGGCGGAGCGCCCGACCGCAGTGCGCGATCCAGGCGGCCATGCCCTCGGCCGTCCCACTGAGGTAGCCCTGCAGGGCAGTTCGGTACGCCGCCGTACCCAACTCGGCGAAACCGACCTCCGACGGGCAGATCGCCTTCGGATCGAGCCCCTCGGCGATCAGCACGATGCGCTGCGCGGCACGGGCGATCACACCGTTGTGCGAGGCGAACGGCCGCAGCGCGAGCAACTCCCCGTGGACCACCGCGGCCACCACCAGCGCGGGAGTACCGCTCGCCGCGCCCTCGGCGCGGGCCACCAGCAGCTGGGAGAGCTGGTCGAGGCGCGCCGCAACCTCCTCGGCCGGCGGTGCGGCGGGGAGCGCTGCCGCACCGGACGCCTGCGGCTCGTGGTCCGCGCCCATGCCCTCCGCGGCCGCCAGCTCCAGCGGGAAGAGCTCCCCGGCGACCTCCCCCGCACGTCGGGGCCGCCCGGCAGCGGGGTCCGCGTCCCCGACCGCCAGCAGGTGCAGCCGGGCCAGGACCTGGAGCGGCGAGTGCCGCCAGACGCTCAGCAGCTGCCCGGCCTCGGCGGAGATCCGCAGCGCGCCGCCGACCGTGCGCGCCTCGGGATCGGCCCCGAAGTCGCTGCGGCGGCGCACCTCCTCCAGCGGCCAGTCCGCGCCGTCCAGGGAGGCGGAGGCACGCGCTCCGCGCAGGGCGGCCTCCGAGGTCACCTCGGGCGAGCGGCGGCGCATCACGCGGTGTCCGTACAGCCGGTCCACGGCCTTGCGCACCTCGGCAACGGCCTCGGGCACCCCGGGGAGCTCTGCCAGCGGGGCGAGGGGATCAGTTCCAGTGGTCACCTACCTGAGAGTAATGAACCACCCGTACGTGCCGACACAGCAACCCCGGCATCACCCGTTTGAGGCAATCCTCGATTCCCGCCCCTGTGCGACCCCAGACCACGGTTAGCATGGCCACTATCGGTGACGATAACGGTTTCCAACAACCTTCGGTAGCGCACAGCCTGCCGAAGTGAGAGTCGGGGTCTCAGATGAAGATCGCCTTCGTCGGCAAGGGCGGCAGCGGCAAGACCACGCTGTCGGCGCTGTTCATCCGGTATCTGGCCGCTGCCGGGCGCCCGGTCATCGCCGTCGACGCCGACATCAACCAACACCTCGGCACCACACTCGGGCTGACCGATGATCAGACCGCGAAGCTGCCCGCTCTCGGCGAACACCTGCCGCAGATCAAGGAGTACCTGCGCGGCAGCAACCCACTGATCGGCTCCGCCGAGGAGATGATCAAAACCACGCCGCCCGGCCGGGGTTCACGCCTGCTGCGGATCGTCGAGGAGAACCCGGTGTACGCGGGCTGCGCCCGGCCGATCGCGCTCGGCGAGGGCTCCGTACGCCTGCTGGCGACCGGGGCCTTCGCCGAGGAGGACTTGGGCGTCGCCTGCTACCACTCCAAGGTCGGCGCCGTCGAGCTGCTGCTGAACCACCTGGTCGACGGCCCCGACGAGTACGTCGTCACCGATATGACGGCGGGCTCGGACTCCTTCGCCTCCGGCCTGTTCACCCGCTTCGACCTGACCTTCCTGGTGGCCGAACCGACCCGCAAGGGCGTCTCGGTGTACCGCCAGTACAAGGACTACGCGCGGGACTTCGGCGTCGCCCTGCGGGTCGTCGGCAACAAGGTGCAGAGCTCCGACGACCTGACCTTCCTCCGGCGCGAGGTGGGCGAGGACCTGCTCGCCGTCTTCGGCCAGTCCGCCTGGGTGCGGCGCCTGGAGCAGGGCGCCGAGCCGGAGCTGAGGACGCTGGAGCCCGCCAACCGCGCGGTACTCGCCCGGCTCAAGGCGGAGGCGGACGCGACCTTCGGGCTCCGCGACCCGCACCGCTACACCAGGCAGGCCGTCCACTTCCACCTCCGCAATGCGGAGAGCTGGGGCAACGCCAAGGTCGGCATCGACCTCGCGGCGCAGGTCGACGAGGAGTTCGTGCTCGGCGCCGAGCACACCGCGGACCGGCTGGACACCGCCCACGCCTGACAGCCGCCGACCCCAGGAGCATGGCCAGGAACCAGACCGGGAGCAGAGCCGCCCGAGGTCCGCGCGAAGGCCGACACCTACTGACCGGGTGTCGGCCTTCGCGCTGCTCAGGAGGTATTCCCGGGCAGCAGGGCTACCACCCGTAGGGATGAATCCCGAGCCATTTCCTTCTCCCCGATTTCACTCCATGCAAAGATTTCATTACTCTCAATTTACCGATTCTTGATGGTCCATGGGCTGCCTGCGACACTCCCCCGCCGCGCCCACGCCATCCCGCCACACCGCCGCGACCCACGACAGCCGATCCGACCCCGCGCCCCATCCCCGGACCTGACTGCGTTCGTTCCCCGGAAAGACGGGAAGACATGACCCTCGACATCTCCAGCGCACCGATCGCCTCCGACACCACCGACCACGCGCCACCGGACACCGCAGCCGCCCCTCCGGTGCGGCCCGCGTTCCTCCTGCGCGACCTCGCAGCCTCCCTGGTGGTCTTCCTGGTCGCCGTCCCCTTCTCGCTCGGTATCGCCCTGGCCACCGGCGCACCGCTCACCTCAGGGCTGGTGGCCGCCGCCGTCGGCGGTCTGGTGGTCGGGCTCCTCGGTGGTACGCCGCTCCAGGTCAGCGGCCCCTCGGCGGCGCTCACCGTGATCGTCGCCGGGCTGATCGCGCAGTTCGGCTGGCAGGTCACCTGCGCCGTCACCGTGGTCGCCGGGCTGCTGCAGCTGCTGCTCGGCTCGCTGAAGGTGGCGCGCGCCGCGCTGGCCGTCTCGCCCGCGGTCGTACACGGGATGCTGGCCGGCGTCGGCCTCAGCATCGCCATCGCCCAGCTGCACGTGGTGCTCGGCGGCTCACCGCAGAGCTCCGCGCTGGCCAACCTGCTCGCGCTCCCCGGCCAGCTCTCCGTCCCGCACCTGCCCGCGCTCGCGGTCGGCGCGGTCGCCGTGGCCGTGCTCTGCGGCTGGCCCCGGCTCGGCCGGCTCCCCGGCACGGCGGGCCGGGTGGGCAGCGCGCTGGCCCGGGTGCCCGCCGCCCTGGTGGCCGTCGCCGCCGGCACCGGGCTCTCCATCGGCCTCGGGCTCAGCCTCGCCCGGGTCGAACTGCCCGCCTGGGCGGAGCACGACCTCGCATCGGCCCCCAGCCTCGCCGTGTTCGTCCAGCACTGGCCCGTGCTGCTCACCGCCGTACTGACGGTGACGGCCGTGGCAAGCGTGGAGTCGCTGCTCTCCGCCGTCGCCGTGGACCGGATGACCCACAGCTCGGGTGACCTCAACCGCGAGCTCCGCGGGCAGGGCGCCGCCAACCTGCTGAGCGGGCTGCTCGGCGGGCTGCCGGTGGCCGGCGGCGCCGTCCGCAGCACCGCCAACATCCGGGCTGGCGCCGCCACCCGAAGGTCCGCCGCCCTGCACGGGCTCTGGGTGGCCCTGGCCGCTCTCACCCTGGTCGGCGGGCTGCGCCGGATCCCGCTGGCCGCACTGGCCGCGCTGGTCCTGGTGGTCGGCATCCAGATGGTGAGCTTCGCGCACATCCGGCGGGTGCACCGGCACCGGGAGTTCCCCGTCTACCTCACCACGGTGCTCGGAGTGGTCCTGCTCGGTGTCCCGCTCGGCGTGCTGCTGGGCGGCTCGGTGGCCGCCCTGCTGGCCCTGTACCGGCTGACCCGGGCCCATGTCGACGTGTCGGAAGAGTCCGACGGCTCGTACCTGGTCCGCACCCACGGCCCGCTCACCTTCGCCGCCGTACCCCGGTTGAGCCGGGCGCTCGCCCTGATCCCCGCAGGTGCCCGGGTGACCGTGGCCCACGACGGATCGTTCCTCGACCATGCGGCGTACGAACAGGTGCACACCTGGCGGGTCGGCCACCAGGCCGGGGGCGGCCGGGTCGCTGTGCTGACCGAGCGCCATGACGACGAGGTGCTGGATCCGGACGGTACCGTCCGCGCCGGCAGCTCCCCGGGTCCGCACCGCTGCCGGGCCTGGACGCCCTGGGGCGGCCACCACTGCATCGAGCAGAGCCACGAGGACCCGCACGGCCGCCTGCTGGACGGGGTCCGCGGCTTCCAGCAGCACACCGCGCCCCTGGTCCGCCACGAGCTGGCCCGGCTGGCCCGCGAGGGCCAGACCCCCTCGCAGCTCTTCCTGACCTGCGCCGACTCCCGCCTGGTCACCAGCATGATCACCCACAGCGGCCCGGGTGACCTGTTCACCGTGCGGAACATCGGGAACCTGGTCCCCGCGCCGTACGAACCGGGAGCCGCCGACGACTCGGTGGCGGCGGCGGTGCAGTACGCCGTCGAGGTGCTGGAGGTCCGCTCCATCACCATCTGCGGGCACTCCGGCTGCGGTGCCATGAAGGCCCTGCTGGACGGGGTCCACGAGCGTCCCGGCCCACCGACACCACTGGCCCGCTGGCTGCGCAACGGGCGCGGGTCGCTGGCCCGGCTGAAGCGGGCGCCCGCCGAGTTCGCCGGCCGACCGGTGATCGATCTCGCGGAACAGCTCTGCATCACCAACGTGGTCCAGCAGTTGGACCAGTTGCTCGCCAATCCGGCGGTGGAGCGCCGGGTCAACGCGGGCACCCTGCGGCTGGTCGGCATGTACTTCGACTTCGCCACCGCCCAGGCGTACGTCTTGGACCGGGAGAGGGGCCGGTTCGTGTCCGTGTCGGAGGAAGAGCACGACGAACGGCCAGTGGCAGCCTGACGTCGCGCGCTCCGGCGCCTGCCGGGCCCGGTCGGACAGGACCGGGCCCGGCCATTGCGGGCCCGTCGGGAGCTTCGGGAGCTTCGGAACCGAACCGCTCTCAGACGGCAGACACTTGGAAGCACTGACGGCAGAGCTTTTCAGAAGCACGGGATGACGGTTCGGAGGCTCGGAAAGGTGATTCGGGAGCGTAGGGGACGGTTCAGGAGCGCAGCAGGGTGGCCAGGTCCGCCGGTGTGACGTATCCCGGCCAGCGGCCGTCGCGGAAGATGTGGACACCGGCGTCCTGGTAGCACTGGTCCACGAGTTGGGAGCAGATCATGTGCCGACTGTCCGCCACATAGGCCTTGATCAGCAGGCCGATCGGGAGATGGAAGCGGTGCGCGGCGAGCGCGAAGTAGTCGGCCGCGCTGTAGGGGACACCGAGGAAGCCGTGGGCCGCCGCGACGATGGCGTGCCGCTGCTCCTCGGTCAGCGGGAACCGGCCGGTCGACCAACGGATCGGCTGGCCCTGGTAGGCGGTCAGCGGCCCGAGCCGGGCGCCGCCGGGTTCGGCCTCCACCAACTCGCCGTCACCGACGTAGACGAAGGCGTGCTCGAAATCGGCGAATCCGTCGCCGTTGAGCCACTGTCCGATCCTGATCAGGCGGCCGATCCGACCGCTCATCCGGACAACGGCGAAGTCCCCGGGGAGGGGAGGCAGGAGAGGCGCCTCGGGGTGGGCCGAGGCGGTGGGAGTCGCGGGAGTTCCGGGCATGCTTCGTCCCCTCGTGCAGGAGCGGTGCGCTGAGGAGCGGGCCCGCGAGTGGCGGCAACGGGCCCGTACCGTCAGTGGAGTACCGACCGGACGTCCCGTCAAGACCTCCCGCAGCGGACGGCTGCCGCGGATCCCGTCGGGACCTGCCCGGATCCGCGAGTCGGCGTTCGCCCGAGGCGGGGCAAGGCCTCCGGCCCGAGATGACGCCCACGGCTTCGACCTGCAGCAATCAAAGGTCTACACCAATTAAAGGGAGCCTCTTGTCAACATGGCGGTTCACCTGGTGAGCTGTGCGCTGGGACACACGGGACAATCCCTCCGCACGGGATCACCCGGCATATGAAACTTGATGAGGAGTGCGCGTTGAGCAACGAGAGCCTGGCCAACCTGCTCAAGGAGGAGCGCCGCTTCGCTCCGCCCGCGGAGCTCGCCGCGGCCGCCAACGTCACCGCGGCCGCGTACGCGCAGGCCTCCGAGGACCGGCTCGGCTTCTGGGCCGAACAGGCCCGCCGCCTCGACTGGGCCGTCGAGCCCACCGAGACACTGGACTGGTCCAACCCGCCCTTCGCCAAGTGGTTCGCCGACGGCCGACTGAACGTCGCCTACAACTGCGTCGACCGGCACGTCGAAGCCGGCCACGGCGACCGCGTCGCGATCCACTTCGAGGGCGAGCCCGGCGACAGCCGCTCCATCACCTACGCCGCACTCAAGGACGAGGTCTCCAAGGCCGCCAACGCCCTGCTGGAACTCGGCGTCACCAAGGGCGACCGGGTTGCCGTCTACCTGCCGATGATCCCCGAAGCGGTCGTGGCGATGCTCGCCTGCGCCCGGATCGGCGCCACGCACTCCGTCGTCTTCGGCGGCTTCTCCTCCGACGCCGTCGCCTCCCGCATTCAGGACGCCGACGCCAAACTCGTCATCACCGCCGACGGCGGCTACCGCCGCGGCAAGCCCTCCTCGCTCAAGCCCGCCATCGACGAGGCCCTCGACCGATGCCCCCAGGTCGAACACGTCCTCGTGGTCCGCCGCACCGGCCAGGACGTCTCCTTCACCCCCGGCCGCGACGTCTGGTGGCACGAGATCACCGAACGCCAGTCCGCCGAACACACCCCCCAGCCGCACGACGCCGAACACCCGCTCTTCATTCTCTACACCTCCGGCACCACCGGAAAGCCCAAGGGCATCCTTCACACCTCCGGCGGCTACCTCACCCAGGCCGCCTACACCCACCACGCCGTCTTCGACCTCAAGCCCGCCACCGACGTCTACTGGTGCACCGCCGACATCGGCTGGGTCACCGGCCACTCGTACATCGTCTACGGTCCGCTCGCCAACGGCGCCACCCAGGTCATCTACGAAGGCACCCCCGACACGCCCCACCAGGGCCGCTTCTGGGAGATCGTCCAGAAGTACGGGGTCACCATCCTCTACACCGCCCCCACCGCGATCCGCACCTTCATGAAGTGGGGAGACGACATCCCCGCCAAGTTCGACCTCAGCACCCTGCGGATCCTGGGCAGCGTCGGCGAACCCATCAACCCCGAAGCCTGGATCTGGTACCGCGAGCACATCGGCGCCGGCACCACCCCCATCGTCGACACCTGGTGGCAGACCGAGACCGGCGCCATGATGATCAGCCCGCTGCCCGGCGTCACCGAGACCAAGCCCGGCTCCGCCCAGCGCGCCCTGCCCGGCATCGCCGCCACGGTCGTCGACGACGAGGGCCGCGAGGTGCCCAACGGCTCCGGCGGCTACCTCGTCCTCACCGAGCCCTGGCCCGCCATGCTCCGCACCATCTGGGGCGACGACCAGCGCTACATCGACACCTACTGGTCGCGCTTCCCGGGCCGCTACTTCGCCGGCGACGGCGCCAAGAAGGACGAGGACGGCGACATCTGGCTGCTCGGCCGCGTCGACGACGTCATGCTCGTCTCCGGCCACAACATCTCCACCACCGAAGTCGAATCCGCCCTCGTCGGCCACCCCGCCGTCGCCGAGTCCGCAGTCGTCGGCGCCACCGACCCCACCACCGGCCAGGCCATCGTCGCCTTCGTCATCCTGCGCGGCACCGCCACCGACAGCGCCGAACTCATCACCGACCTGCGCAACCACGTCGGCCGCACCCTGGGCCCGATCGCCAAGCCCAAGCAGATCAAGGTCGTCAGCGAGCTCCCCAAGACCCGCTCCGGCAAGATCATGCGACGCCTGCTCCGCGACATCGCCGAAGGCCGCGAAGTCGGTGACACCACCACCCTCGCCGACTCCTCGGTGATGAACCTGATCCAGTCCCAGCTGCCGTCCGGCGGGGCGGGCGGCGAGAGCTGATCGCCCGGCTGGTGGGGGCGCCGGCGAAGCGCCCCCACCGGCCCCGGCCGTTCCCGGTCCCTCGGGCAGCGGCGGCGGCCGCATCAGTCAGTCAGCGAGATGCCGGAGCACGTCGTAGCGGTCTGGGCGAATCACCGCCTGCGTCCCGGCAGGGTGCTGGCCATGGCGATCAGTCCCACCTGCGCCCCTGGCCACCATCTCGGCGAGCAGCAGGGCGGTGAACGTCTTTGTGATGGAGCCGAGTTCGAACCGGGTGTCGGCCCGGACCGGGCGTTCGCCGACATAGTCCGAGTGGCCTCGACAGACCACGGTCCGCTCGTTGCCCCGGATCACCGCGACGGCGATCCCGCTGCTCGGGGCAGCACCGCTGAACAGCGGGCGCAGCGGCCGGGCGAGTTCCGGGGAGAGGGTCGGGAACGGTTCGGATGACAGGGGCGGGGCGGTCTGAGAGCCCTCGCCTCCCAGTCGGTCCTCGCCTCCCAGTGCTATGTCGACGGGTTGCTGACCGGGCATGGAATGCCTCCACGGAGGAGCGCGCCACCCGACCGGGCTGCGTCGCCACCGACCATACGATCGGCCCAACGGGCCCGCACCCGAGTACGGCCGTCAGAGCGAGCGCACACCGGCACACCCGGCCCCCGGCCCCGTGTTCGTGCTGGCCACACCCCCGAAGACGGGTGGCAGCCCCCTCGTCACCGGCCCCCGTCGGACGGCACTGTTGCCCTATGGCCAGGACAGCTGAGACCTTCGACAACGACATCCTGCACGGCCGCCCGCTGGGCGCGGGCCGACGGGCGTCTGCCGGTGGACGTACGTCGAAGACTGAGCCAGGAGAGACGACTGTGGACGCCTCGCCGCTGACGGCCGGTGGCCACCCAAGTGACCCGAGGTTTCCCGAGCCGCCGGCGTCCGAGCGCTCGTTCAAGCAGCGGGATGTGTGACGTCATCATGAGCGCGGTGGAAGCGAAGAAGCGCACGGGCCGACTCGCACGCCCGGTCCGCCGGATCCTGCGGGAGCCGTTCACGGCGCGGGCCTGGCGCGGGGTGCTGTACTCGCTGCTGAGCCTGCCGCTGTCGCTGCTCGGCCTGGCCGCGGTGGTGCTGACCGTCGTGATCGGCATCCTCTCGGCCGGGCTGCTGGTCGCACCGCTGCTGGCACTCCTGCTCGACCTGGACCGCCGCTTCGGCGGTCTGCACCGTCGACTGGCCCGGCGGCTGCTGCAGTTGGAGATCGCGACCCCGCCGCGGGCGCCGCGTTCCCCCGGCCTCTCCGGCTTCCTCGGCCACCATCTCGGGGACCCGGCGTCCTGGCGGGCGGTGGCGTACCTGGCGCTGCGGGTGCCGATCGGGCCGGTGCAGTTCGCGCTCGGCTTCTTCTGGTGGGCGTACGGGGTGCTGTTCCTCTGCTACCCGGTGCTGTGGCAGCTGGAGCCGATACACGGGACGGACTCGCACGGGGTCGTGCACAGCTTCGGGTTCGAGCTGAACGGCTTCTACTTCGACACCTGGCCGCGGGCCCTGCTGGTCAGCGCGGTCGGGGTCCTGGTCCTGCTGCTCGCGCCGTGGCTGGCCCGGGGGCCGCTCGCACTGGACCGGTTGCTGCTCCCCCGGCTGCTCGGGCCGTCCCGGACCTCGCTCCGGCTGGCCCAGCTGGTCGAGACCCGGGAGCACGCCATCAACGAGGCCGCCGCCACGCTGCGCCGGATCGAGCGCGATCTGCACGACGGCGCGCAGGCCCGGCTGGTGGCGCTCGGGATGCGGCTCGGGCGAGCAGAGAGTCGGCTCGCCAGGGGGGACGCCACCAAGGCGCAGGAGCTGCTCAAGGAGTCCCGGCAGGAGACCAAGGAGATCATCCAGGAACTGCGCGAGCTGGTACGCGGCATCCACCCGCCCGCGCTCGACTCCGGTCTGGGGCCCGCGCTCAGCACCCTGGCGGCTCGGTCGGCGATCCCGGCCACGGTATGGGTCGAGACGTCCGGGCGTCCGTCGGCCTCGGTGGAGACGATGCTGTACTTCGCCGCCGCCGAGCTGCTGGCCAACGCGGGCAAGTACAGCGGCGCCGAGCGGATCGCGGTCTCGGTGCGCGGCCACGGGGACGGCCTGCGGCTGCTGGTCATGGACGACGGCCGGGGCGGTGCCCGGCTGGATGGTGCAGGGAGCGGGCTGCGCGGACTGGCCGAACGGGTCCGCACGGCGGACGGCGTCCTGGCGGTGGACAGCCCGCCCGGTGGGCCGACCACGGTGACGATCGACGTTCCCGGCAGACTGTGACGGCACCGGTGCGACGCCGGAGTGCACCGGCTTCGCGGCGATCTGATGGACTGACAGGGGGAGGGCCCCGTGCGAGTGGTGGTGGCCGAGGACACAGCGATCCTGCGGGTCGGCCTGGTACAGCTGCTGGAGGACGAGGGCCACGAGGTGGCGGCCGCCGTCGGCGATGCCGAACAGCTGAAGGCGGCGGTGGCCGAGCACCGGCCCGACGTCGTGGTCTCCGACATCCGGATGCCGCCCACCCACACCGACGAGGGCCTGCGCGCGGCGATCGAGTTGCGCGCCGCTCAGCCGGGCCTGGCGGTGCTGATCTTCTCCCAGTACGTGGAGACGGAGTACGCGGCCCGGCTGCTGGCCGGCGGTTCGGCGGGGGTCGGCTACCTGCTCAAGGAGCGCGTCCTGGACACCCAGGACTTCGTGGACGCACTGGAGCGGGTGTCCGGCGGCGGCACGGCGCTCGACCCCGAGGTGGTGATCCAGCTACTCGGGGCGAGCCCGAGCCGCCGGACGGTGGACGGGCTCAGCCCGCGCGAGCGCGAGGTGCTCGGACTGATGGCGGAGGGCCGGTCCAACGGAGCCATCGCCGCCCAGCTGGTGGTGACCGAGCGGGCGGTCGAGAAGCACGTGGCGAACATCTTCCTGAAGCTGGACCTGCCCGTCTCCTCGGCGGACCATCGCCGGGTGCTGGCCGTGCTGCGCTACCTCGGCGCCTGAGAGCGGGCGATCCGGGTCCGAGAGCCCGGGACGGGCGGCGCCGCCGGAGCGCTCGGCCGTGCCTTCCTCCGCTTGCCGCCTTCTTCCACTGCCGCCCTCTTCCGCCGCCGTCGGGCTTCATGACCCCAACAGAAACAGACATAGGTCATAAAATGCGACAACCTGGATATCGCGCCGAGGTTCCCCGTAGACTGTCAAAAACGCAACAAGGTTTCTGAGGCGCGCCGGGAAGTCTGGTCGGCACTGCACCACCCGTGCATCCACCTGCCGTCCCCGCCTTGGAGGTCCCGCCGTGGCCACGCCGCCGTCCACCGATCGCCGCCAGTTTCTCGGTCGGCTCTCGCTCCCCGAGCGCAGATACATCACCGACGCGCTGCGCACCGAGACCTTGGGTGGCATCCTGCTGCTGGCCGCAGCCGTCGTCGCGCTCATATGGGCCAACGCCTGGCCGCACGCCTACGAGAGCGTCCTGAACCGGACCATAGGCCCCTCCACCCCGCTCCACCTCGATCTGAGCCTGGAGAACTGGGCCAAGGACGGCCTGCTGACCATCTTCTTCTTCGTCGCCGGGATCGAGCTCAAACGCGAATTCGTGGCCGGTGAGCTGCGCAGCCCCAGCGCCGCGGCGCTACCGGTGGTGGCCGCGGTCTGCGGAGTGGCGCTGCCGGCGATCGTGTTCGCCGTCGCCAACAGCGGTGCGGGCGGCCATCCTGCGGGCTGGGCCATCCCGACCGCCACCGACATCGCCTTCGCCCTCGGCGTACTCGCCGTGGTGGGCAGTCATCTGCCGTCCGCCCTACGGGCGTTCCTGCTCACCCTCGCGGTCGTGGACGACCTGATCGCCATCCTGATCATCGCGATCTTCTACAGCTCCGGCATCAGGTTCTGGGCCCTCGGACTCTCCTTCGCCGGCCTGGTGCTCTTCTGGTTCCTGCACCGGCGCGGGGTGCACGGCTGGTACCTGTACGTGCCGTTGGCCCTGGTGATCTGGGCGCTGATGCACGAGAGCGGGATCCACGCGACGGTGTCCGGTGTCGCCATGGGCCTGATCCTGCGCTGCCACACCGAGGGCGACGAGAAGCACTCCCCCGGCGAGCACATCGAGCACCTGGTGCGCCCGCTCTCGGCCGGGTTCGCGGTACCGGTCTTCGCCCTGCTCGCGGCCGGGGTGACCCTCTCGGGCCCCGCGCTCATGCAGGTCTTCACCCAGGCGACGCCGCTCGGCATCATCCTCGGCCTGCTGGTCGGCAAGACCGTCGGCATCTTCGGCGGCACCTGGCTGGCCGCCAGGTTCACCCGGGCCGAACTCAATCCGCAGCTCACCTGGGCCGACCTGTTCGCGGTCTCCACCCTGGCGGGCATCGGCTTCACCGTCTCACTGCTGATCAGCGAGCTGGCCTTTCCCGGGGATCCGGCGCTCGCCGACCGCGCCAAGGCCGCCGTCCTGGTCGGCTCGCTGCTCTGCGCGCTGGTCGCCACCGTGCTGCTGAAGCTGCGCAACCGGCACTACCGGCAGCTGTGCGACGAGGAGTACCTCGACTCGGACGGGGACGGCCTCCCCGACGTGCACCGGCAGCAGGCGGGGTGACCGCTCCGGCCGCAGAGCCCCCGCACCGCGGCGGCTCCGGCGGTGACACGTCGCCCGGGAGAGCCCCCCGGAGTGGTGCCTGACTGGCCGGTAGGGGCATGATTCTGAGCTGTCGAGCAGACGGAAGCCGTGTTGACCGTGTTGAAGGAGAACCGCTGATGCCCTCAGGAACCGCAGACCCGTCCAGTAACGGCCGGGTGCCCTACGAGGGCGAGCGTTCGGTGGGCCAGCTCTTCGCCGCGGCCACCGCCGACCTGTCCGCCCTGGTGCACGACGAGATCGCGCTCGCCAAGGCGGAGCTCCGACAGGACGTCAAGCGCGGCGTCTCCGGCGGCGTCTCACTGGCCGTCGCGGGTGTCGTGGCACTGGCCGCCATCCCGATGCTGAGCTTCGCCGCCGCGTACGGCCTGCAGGCCCTGGGGCTGACGCTGGGCTGGTCGTTCCTGATCGTGGCCGGGGCCTACCTGGCACTGGCCGCGCTGCTCGGGCTGCTGGCGCTGCGCTCGTTCAAGAAGATCGAGAAGCCGCACCGCACCATCGAGGGTGCCCAGGCGACGGCGGACGTGCTGAAGAACGCCCGCCCGCGCCCGGCCACCAAGGAGGAGATCGACCGCGCCCTGGGCCGCATCCCGCAGTAGCGGCGGGGCCGCACCGCGGCCGCGCCGGGGTGCGGCGGGCGCTCGACGGCCGGGCAGTTGCCGGGCGAGTGCCGGGGGCGTGTTCTCCCCCAAGGTATGACAGGCTCTCGGTATGCCGTTGGACCAGAAGCCCGTGCCCGCCCCGGCCTCCGACCCCGGGCCAGCCGATACCGCCTGGACCGTCCGCTCGGACGGGCCGTGGACGCATCGCGACCTGGCGGCCAACGGGGCCCGCTTCCACATCGCGGAGGCGGGCGAGGGCCCGCTGGTCCTGCTGGTGCACGGCTGGCCCGAGTACTGGTGGGCTTGGCGGCACCAGCTCACCGCGCTCGCCGAGTCCGGTTTCCGGGCCGTCGCCCTCGACCTGCGCGGCATGGGCGGCAGCGACCGCACCCCGCGCGGCTACGACCCCGGGAACCTGGCCCTCGACATCACCGGCGTGATCCGCTCGCTCGGCGAGCGCCGGGCGCACCTGGTCGGCCACGGCAGCGGCGGCTCGCTGGCCTGGGTGGCGGCCGTGATGCGCCCCTCGGTGATCCAGAGCCTGACCGTGGTCTCTGCGGCGCACCCGCGCCAGCTGCGCCGGTCCCTGCTGACCGACCGTCGGCAGATCGCCGCCTTCGACCACGTCCTGGGCTTCCAGCGGCCGTGGATACCGGAGCGCCGCCTGGTCGCGGACGACGGTGCGCTGGTCGCCGAGTACCTGAACGCCTGGACCGGACCGAACCGGCTGCCGCCCGAGGCCCTCAGGGCCTACCGGCAGGCGATCCAGATCCCCAGCACCGCGCACTGCTCGATCGAGCCGTACCGCTGGCTGCTGCGTTCGATGGCCCGGCCCGACGGGATCCAGTTCGCCCGGCGGATGAAGAAGCCGATCGCCGCGCCCACCCTGCACATCCAGGGCGCCGCCGACCCGGTGGTGCTCTCGCACACGGCGCTCGGCGCGGGCGAGTACGTGTCGGCGCCGTACCGGTGGCGGCTGCTGCCCGAGGTCGGGCACTTCCCGCACGAGGAGGTCCCGGAGCAGTTCTCGGCCGAGCTGACCAGCTGGGTGCGGGAGCACAAGGCGTAGCGCCCACGGGCCGCCGGCCGGGTGGACGAAGGGCCGGCGCCGGTACGTGACCAGCAGCCGGATTTGATGGCGGATCATATGACAATCGCATAGGACAAATGGACCGCCCGTGCGCGGTTACCCCCCTCCGCCCACGGGCATCCATCCGGTATGACCTGGATGCCCGATCGCGAGGCTGCCACGCGCCGTAACCGCAGCAGCTCGCAGCACCTCGTTCAGCAGCCCGACCGGCCCTACGACGGCGCCGGGCGCCCTCGTCGACCAGGGGCGCACCAGCTGGGCATCCCGCGCATTCTGGGGCGGCGCGCCCGCTGGGTGAGCGCGCGCCTCCGGCGCGAAGGCTGAGGCGCGCGCCCCTGCTGGTGCCCGTGCCTCCGTCAGTTGACGACGGTGGGGCCCAGGAAGGCGAACCCCAGCATCACAAAGGTCACCGCGCTCATGATCGGGACCAGGATGTTGGTCTCCATCTTGTTGCCCGTGCGCTTGATAAGGACGATCTCGTAGCGCTCCTTGTGCGGCCAGAGCAGCGGCGCACCCATCTTGGTGAGGCAGTCGCCCAGCAGGTGCGCCAGCGTGCCCAGCGCCACCGAGTACGGCAGCCAGCCGGGCGCGTCCGGCAGGAAGCGGTCGAGGGCCACCGTACCCAGCGCGGCGAGTCCGACCACGGTCAGCCAGGTGTGGTGGCCGTGGCCCGGGACGTGGGCGTTGAGCGCCTTCAGTGCCATGGCCAGCAGGAAGAACGTCATGCCGATGGTGAACCAGCGCCCGCCGAAGGTCACGCCTGCCCAGGTGCCGCCGCCCATCAGGGCGACGAAGAGCAGCGAGTGGGTGGCGTGCCGGTGGCCGCCGGAGGCCCAGGCGACGAATCGGCAGAGCGCCTTGGAGACCGGGCCCAGGAAGTTGGCGATGGTGCCGTCGTGGTGGTCCAGGTCCGGCAGCAGTGCGGCGCCCGCGCAGAGCACCGTGCCCATCAGTATGTCCGCCGGCCTCAGGTGGGTGCCCAGCAGCAGCGGGGGCAGGAACGGCGCGGAGACCGCGTACAGCATTGCACCGCTGACCGCGTGCGAGTGACCCATCATGACGTTCTCCGACCTCCCGTTGGCCCCGTTCCGATGCTGCTCGGTTGAGCCGAACGGGTGAGCGCGGCAGACGCTACCAGGAGGACCTGACGCACCGCCGGATCTGTGACTCGACGGTGCGTCAGGCTTGCTTCGGGCGCGGTGGTCCGGGTTGGACCCCGGGTGCCGCGCTCCGGGCCGTCCGGGGGCCGGTCAGAGTGCGCAGCCCTCGGTGTCCACCTGGGAGGTGGCGGTGCTGCCGAGCGCGGCGTCCTCGCGGACCTCGTCGGCGGTCAGCACGTACCCCGTGTCCGAGCTGTCCAGGGACTTCGCGAAGACCACTCCGTAGACCTGGCCGTCCGGGCTGAGCAGCGGGCCGCCGCTGTTGCCCTGGCGGACCAGGGAGCGGACCGAGTAGACGTCGCGGACCACCTGGCCCCGGTGGTAGATGTCCGGGCCGTTGGCCTGGATGCGGCCACGGATACGGGCGGGCTGGACGTTGAAGGCCCCGTTCTCCGGGAAGCCCGCCACGATGGCGCTGTCGTTGGTCCTGGCGTCACCGGCGAAGTTCAGCGCGGGCGCGTTCAGCCTGGGCACGTCCAGGATCGCGATGTCCCGCTGCCAGTCGTAGCGGACCACCGTGGCGTCGTAGAGCTGCCCCGTACCGCCGATCTGCACGGTCGGCTCGTTGACGCCCCCGACCACGTGGGCGTTGGTCATCACCCGGTGCGGGGCGAAGACGAAGCCGCTGCCCTCCAGGGTCTTGCCGCACGCGGTGGCGGTCCCGACCACCTTGACCAGGCTCTGCCGGGCCCTGGCCACCGCCGGACTGCCGGCCAGCGCCGGGTCCGGGGCCTCGACCTCGGTGATCGGCTCGTGCTCGAAGGGGTTGAAGACCTGCGGGAATCCGTTGCGGGCCAGCACCTTGGTGAAGTCGGAGAACCAGTTCGGCGCATCGGACGGCAGCGTGCTCTGCACCCCGCCGAGCACCCGGGAGGTGCGGACCTGCTTGGAGATGGTGGGCAGCGAGGTGCCCGCCAGCGCGGAGCCGATCAGCCAGGCGACCAGCAGCATCGAGATCACGTTGACCACCGAGCCGCCGATCGCGTCGACCGTCATGGTCCGGCGGCGGCCGATGTGGCCGCGCAGCTTCCAGCCGAAATGCGTGGTCACGGCCTGGCCGACCGCCGCGAAGACGATCACCACGAGCACCGCGACCACCGAGGCCGTGGTCCCCGGGCTGAGCTGGCGCAGCAGCAGGGGCAGCAGTTGGACCGCGATCAGCCCGCCGCCCAGGAAGCCCAGGACGGACAGCACACCCACCACGAAACCCTGCCGGTACCCCGACACGGCGAAGCCGAGCGCGGCGGCGATCAGCAGTACATCCAGGACATTCACCCCGACACCCTCCCATGTACACCCACCCGGAGGGCGGCGGCCCCGGTCGTCAGGGCCGTGGTGCCCGGCTCCGACCGCACGGCCGGGCGGACGCTCATGGCCCGGCACGACCTTACGGCCGGGCCGGGCCCCGTGGTCCGGCAGGAGCCCGCGGCCGGTCCGGCGCCCGGCATCACGGCCGGACCGGGACCCGGCGGCACGGCCCGGCCGGTTGCGACTCAGGCCCGGCGGCGCGGGCGGCCGGGCCGACGGCCGTCAGCTGCGCGGGCCGGCGGCGCTGCGCAGGGCGAGGCCGGCGGCCTCGTCGGAGAGGGTGAGGGTACGGGTGGTGTCCCACGGGCGCTCCAGTCCGCTGTAGTGCAGCACGCGGTCGATCACCCCGGCCGTGAATCCCCAGACCAGCCGTCCGGCCACCTGGAAGGCCGGGCCGAGGTGGCCGGAGGGATGCCGCAGGCGGACCCGGTTCGCCGGGTCGGTGAGCTCGTCGATCGGCACCCGGAACACCGCCCCCGTCTCCGCCAGGTCCACCGGCCCGACCGGCGTCTCCCGGTGCCACCAGCCGAGCACCGGAGTCACCACGAATCCGCTGACCGGGATGTAGAGCGCGGGCAGCGTCGCGAAGACCTGCACACCCGACGGGTCCAGGCCGGTCTCCTCCTCGGCCTCGCGCAGTGCGGCGGCCACCGGCCCGGCGCCGTCCGGATCGCCGTCCTCCGGGTCCAGCGCGCCGCCGGGGAAGGACGGCTGACCGGCGTGCGAGCGCAGCGAGCGGGCCCGCTCGATCAACAGCAGGTCGGGCCCCGACGGGCCGTCGCCGAAGAGCATCAGGACCGCGGAGCGGCGACCGCCCTCGGCCGGCGGCAGGAATCTGCTCAGCTGCTCGGGCCGGACGGACTCGGCCGCCGCCCGCACCGGCTCCAGCCAGTCGGGCAGCCCGTCCCGCTCCACCTCTCCCGTCACATCCGTCACGCGGCACCCTCCGTCGTCTCCGTGGCCTTCGCCCCCGTGCCCGCCGCGGCTTCGCCGTTCGCCGCCGCGGCCCGGCCCGGGTAGTGGGCGGGCGGCCTGAGCCGCTGCCCGGGCTGACCGCCCATCTCGTACTTCAGCAGCTTCTGCGCCTTCTCGGGATCGGTCTCCCCCACCCCGTACGAGGGGCAGAGCGAGGCGATCGGGCAGGCGCCGCAGGCGGGTTTGCGGGAGTGGCAGATCCGGCGGCCGTGGAAGACCACCCGGTGCGAGAGCATCGTCCACTCGGACTTCGGGAAGATCTCGGCAACGGCCGCCTCGACCCTCTCCGGGTCCTCCTCGGTTGTCCAGCCGAACCGCCGGGCGAGCCGCCCGAAGTGGGTGTCCACGGTGATCCCCGGCACGCCGAAGGGTTCTCCCGTTTTAGGATCACGTGCGTTTCCAAGGACGACGTTGGCCGTCTTACGGCCCACGCCTGGCAGAGTGACCATCTCCGCCAGGGTCTTCGGCACCTCGCCGCCGAAGTCGTCCCTGAGCTTGATGGACAGGCCGATCAGCGACTTCGCCTTGTTCCGGAAGAACCCGGTCGGCCGGATGATCTCCTCCAACTCCTCCGGCACGGCTGCCGCCATGTCCTCCGGAGTCGGGTACTTCGCGAACAACGCCGGCGTCGTCTGGTTCACCCGCAGGTCCGTCGTCTGCGCCGACAGCACGGTGGCGACCACCAACTCGAACGGCGACTCGAAGTCCAGCTCCGGATGCGCGTACGGATACAGCTCCGCCAGCGCCCGGTTGATCTTCCGCGCCCGCCGCACCATCGCCAGGTGCGACTCCGGCTTCGTCGGCGTCACCGCTGGTCCGGCCACGGTCTTCTGGGCCCTGCTCTCTGCCATGAAGGCAGGTTACGCCGGATGCCCGCAGCTCTACGGGAGATCTCCGGGGTCGGGCCGGATGACGGCATCGTCGGCGCTCGCACCACGGTCGGCCATGCCTGGGCCGGTCGCCTTCAGGGCGCGAGGTCCGCCAAGTCGCCGAGGAGGGCGGCGAGCACCAGTTCCTCCTCGATCCGGCGGCCGGCCCGACTGAGTTCGGCCGCGAGAGCGGGGTCCCACGGGGTCTCGGCAGCGCTGCCTGCCAGGGGCCCGGTGTGCGGGTGGGCGGTGAGGGCCGCCCGGTAGTCGTCGGCGGTGTACCGCCACGGAGTCCACGGCACGTGGGCCAGGAGGCGTGTGGCGATACGGACGCCGCCCCAGTCGAAGTCGCCGTGGTACCGCAAGGTCCAGTCGGCGTCAGCGTAGAGGCGGAGCAGGTGCAGGGCAGCCGTGCTGGGCTGGCCCTGGAGGCAGACCAGGGGCGGGCAGCGGGCGCCCAGCAGGTTGGCGGCGGCGAGCATGACGGCGGGGTTCTCGCAAACGTACGCCACCCCGCCGCGAGGCGGTTGCGGAGCGTCCCCGAGGAGCTGGCGGAGGGTCAGCACGGCGGGCTGGCCGGCGGCGGCCAGAGCGGTCAGCGCGCGGCCGGTGGCGGTGTGATCGCCACCGGGCAGATTGAGCACAAGAGCCTGGGAGGAGAGCTCGTCCAGGAGGAGCCCGGCAGCGGCCCAGGTGTCGCGGCGCCGACCGGCACCGGGCCCGGCCAGCGCCCCGGTGAGGGCGCGGACGGCGTCGAGGGTGAGGGTGGCGAGCGGCCCGTGGTCGAGGGCGTGGGCGTCACCGATGGTCCTGGCGGCGAAGGTGCTCAGCGACTGCGGGGGTGACAGCGGCAGTCGGGGGAGGATCCGGGCGAGCGCGGTGAGGAGCGGTGCGGCCTCCTCCGGGGTGCGGGCGAGGCGGCGGACCAGGCCGGTGGCGTGTAGCTCCCGGTACCAGTCGGCCAGCTCGGGCCGGGCGGCGACCGCATCCGCCAGGGCGGCGAAGGCGTGGTCCCAGGCTCGGCTCAGCTCCTCGGCGGCCCCCCGACGCGAGGTCACGGGCCCGGTGAGGGCGACGACGGCGGCGGCGAGTCCGTCCGAGCAGGCACCACTGGCCCGGAGTATCCCGTCCACGGCCGGCAGCGGCACCGACAACGACCGTCCGGGCCTGGGAGCGCGTCCCAGGAGACGGGCGACGGCGGCGCGTTCGGCGTCGTCGGCGCCACTGCGGGTGAGCGTGGTGTCCAGCGGCTGCCCGGCTTCGAGGCGTCGACGGACCCGGTCGACCAGCCAGGCCGTCTCGGGCGTGCCGAGCAGGCGGCGTAGACGCGGCAGGTCGGCGGTCACTCGCCCGGACCATCCCGGCGCTGGGCCGGAACGACCGGATCGGGTGTACGTGTGCGCTGGCGGCCGTCCCACTCCCAGCGGGTCACCAGGACGGCGGCGATCTCGTCCACCCGGGAGAGCTGCGCGATCGCCAGGCCCGGGACCTGCGGGTAGCAGCCCCACTCGCGTTCGGAGGTCATCACCACGTCCAGGTCGAAGGCGGCGAGCAGACCCAGGGACTTGGCCCGGGAGTCGTCGTCGACGCCCGCGAAGGCCTCGTCCAGGGTGACCAGGCGCGGGGCGTGCGGGCTGCCGGCCGAGGCGTAGTGCGAGGACGCGGCGGCGAACAGCGGCAACGAGACGGCCAGGACGCGTTCGCCGCCCGAGGCCGGCCCGGTGGCGGGCTGCCACTTCCCGTGCTGGTGCCGCTCGATGCCGAACTCGTGCCACGAGCGGTAGTCCAACGCGGTGGTGAGGTGCTCCAGCCACGTGCCGGCGGGATTGTCGGTGCGGGCCCGGTCGATCTGGGCCTGGAGGAACTCGCCGAGGGCCGTCCGATCGGAGGCGGTCCAGGCGTCGGACGACTGGCGCAGCAGGCGGTCGCGGGCTGCGGCCAGGCCACCGGGGGCGTTGCGGGCCGGTCGCCAGACCAGGCGTAGCAGCATGCCGGTGCTGGTCGGGCGGTCCTTCAGCTCCGCGTTCATCCGGAGGACCTGGTGCTCGGCGGCACCGACCAGTTCCTGGAGGGTTCCCGCGACCTCGGTGACCAGGTGGTTCTCCAGGATCTCCTGCTCGCGGGCGGAGAGCAGCCGTTGCCGGTCGGCGACTTCGGCAGCGAGGGCGCCGGCCAGCTCGGGGACGGAGCGTTCGCGGCCCTGGAAGAGGATGTCGACCACCAGGCCGTCCTCCAGCATTCGGGCCGCTGCCGTGTGGCCGTGCCGGGAGAGGGCGTCGGAGAGGTCCTTGAGCTCCTCGGTGATCCGGCGCTGGACCCGTTCCCAGGCCGGGTCGGAGTCGTCGACGGACTCCAGCTCGCGTTCGACGGCGCGGGCGAGGCGGACGGCGGGTTCGGGGGCCCAGGAGTCCCCGGGGTGGTCGAGGTCGGGCAGGGCGACGCCGAGCAGACCGGTGGCCGCGAAGCGGCGCAGCGCGTCGATGGCCTCGGCACGGGTACCGGCGGTGTCCTCGATCTCGGCACGTACCCGGGTGCGCAGGGCGTCGGCAGCGGCCTGGCGGCCGGTGGCCGTGTTCTGCTCGCGGCGGGTGGCCCGCTCGCGCTCGTCGATGTCCCGCAGGGTCACCACCACGGCGGCGAGTTGGCGCTGCAGTTCGGCGACGGCCGTGCCGACGGTGGCCTGGAGCGTCTGGTGGCGCTCGCCGGCGGCGACGGATTCCCGGGCCGCCGCGCGGGAACGCTCGGCCAGCTCCGCGCCGTGCTCGGCGGCCCGTTCGTGGTCGGCCTCCTCGACCGCCAGCGCGGACCGCGCGGCGCGCGCCTCGCGGACGGCGGGCCAGAGCGCGGCAAGGGCTTCCCGGTAGGCGCTCACGGCCTCGCGCGCCTCGCGCAGCTCCCCACCGGTGACGGGGAGAACGAGTTCGTCGGCGAGGCTGTGCAGTTCGCCGACGACCTGGTCCACCTCGGCGGAAGCGTCCGCGGCTTCCTGATCGGCTGCCTGACGCCGTTCGACGGTCCGGGCGTATTCGACGCGGGCTGCCGTCGACGCGGCGTGGGCGGCGCGCAGGGCGGAGTCGTCCGGCAGCCCGGCCTGCTCGGCGGCGAGCCGGTGCTCGTCGGCCTCCAGAGCCTCGTCCTGGTCTGCCAGGGCACCCAGCTGAGCCGCATATTCGGCGAGTTCGGCTTCCACGGCGGCGATCCTGGCGCGCCGGGCCTGCTCGCGGGCGCCCTCCCCAAGGTACTCAGCGGCGGGCTTGGACCAGGCTCCGGTGAGCACGCCGAGCCGGAAACGGCCGTCGGAAGCAATCCAGCTCCCGCTGTGCGGAAGCTCCTCGACCGGGCCGAGCAGGCCGATTCCGGCCAACAGCCGGGACACCGCTTCGTCCGGTACGAATGAAGCCGCGGAGTCCTCCCGGTCGACGGCGGGGTGCAGGACGGCAGCGAGCGACGGCCCGTCCACGGGTGCGCCGGCGGTCAGCAGGGTGTCCCCGGTGTCGGCGGAGGCGACCGTTCCGTCGGGGCCGACCCATGCGTCGAGCAGCCCGGACGCCTCCAGGGCCGCTTCCAGACCGGCCCGCGCGCTGTCCGTCAGACCGGAGTCGTCGGTGAAGTCCACCAAGCGCCAGAGCGGGGCACCGGGCCTGTCCCGACGGTCCCCTGCTGAGCGGGTGTACGGCGGCTTGGGCCCGCGTCGGGCACCGGAGCGCAGCTCGGCCAGCTCGGCCTGGAGCTTGTCGATCCCTTGCCGGGTCTCGGTACGCCCGAGTGCGAGGGCGGCCCGGCGGCGGGCGAGTTCGCTGCCGGTGGTGGCGGCGGTCTGCTGGGCTGCGATCCTGGCCGGATCGGGCCCGTCCAGAGTCTCGACCCACTGGGCGAGTTCGTCCAGCATGCCTTCCGGGTCGTCCGGGCGCAGCAGCGTGCAGGACGCGAAATGGGCGCGGGCCCTGGCGAGATGGTCCTCGCCGGCCTGAACCGCGCTCTCCACGGCCTCGGCCCCAAGGTCCGCCCGGCGGGCCAGCTCGGCGTCCGCGTCTTCCAGCCGCCTGCGGGCCCGGTCAAGCGTCCGAGTGGCTTCCTGGGCGGAGGCCAGCTGCCCCTCGACCAGGGCGACGGAGCGCAGCCGGCGGTCGGTGATCTCGTCGGCGGCCTGCCCGGCGGCCTCCAGGGTGTCCCCGGCGGCGAGCGGGTCCGCGATCAGGTCGTGGTGCTGCCGCTCCAACCGGGCCTTCGTCGCTGCCTCGCCGGCCCGGGTCAGCCCGGTCTGCTGCGCCCGCCCGGCCGCATCGGCCCGCGAACGTGCGGCGCCCAGCCGGGCCGCGTACCGGGCCAACTCGCCGTCGGCCCGGGTGCGGTCAGCCTCCGCGCGCTCGGCGTCCCGCGCGGTGCGCTCAGCCAGCTCGGCCGCCTGCTCCAGCTCGCGGGCACTGCGCATCTCGGGGCCGGCCCGCAGCGCCTCGTCTCTGGCCCGCAGACCAGTGCGACTGCGGTCCAGTTCCTCCAACCGGGCCTCGGCGTCCTCCAGGGCGGTGCCAGCAGCCTCGAAGTCCACCTCGGCGGTGTTCAGTTCGGCACGCAGCGACTCGTACCGGGAGTGCTGGGCTCGCGGCGCGCGGGCCTTGCGCCGGGCGGCCACCTGGGCGTAGCGGCGGTAGTGCTGGAGGAAGGCGGTGGCGGCGCGTTCGGCCGCGACCATCACCGCCAGCTGCTCCTTCTCCTCGTCCAGCGAGCGGAACGCCTCGGCGACGTCGGCGACCACAGCCTGGTCCATCGGCGGCAGCGACTCGGTGAGCGCCTGGGAAAGGGCCTTCTCGCTCGGCCGCTTGGACAGCTGCGGCTGGCGCAGCTGCACCAGCAGGTCCACCAGGGCCGCGTAACGCTGCTCACCGAGACCGAACAGCGCCTCGTCCACCGCGCGCCGGTAGGTCCGGGCGGAGTCGTACACCAGGCCGCGCCCGTCCATCGCCTCGGTCAACCGGTCGCGGCCGATCGCTGCGCCGGTGGAGTCGAGCAGCCCGAGGCCGCCGTCGCCAGGGTCCGCGCCGACGCGCCGGTCGGTGACGAAGTACCAGTGCCGTGCGATGCCCCGGCCGGCCACCGCCTTGAGCCCGCAGCCGAGGGTGGTGTAGCGGGCGGTACCGTCCTCGTCGAGTCGGCCGAACTCGATCCAGGTGTAGCCGAGGCGCTCGGGGTGCGGGTGCTCGCCGCCGAGCAGCAGGTTCCACTCCATCCGCTTCTTGGGGTCGGCGTCCGGCTCGACCCGGTGCGGGGAGAGGTCGCCGTCCAGCAGGAAGGGCAGGGTGAGGGCGAGCACCTTGGACTTGCCGGTGCCGTTGTTGCCACGCAGCAGCAGACGGCCGTCGCGGAAGTGGAACTCCTCGACGTCGTAGTAGAAGAGGTCGACCAGGCCGGTGCGGAGTGGCTGCCAGCGGGTGCGGCCCGGCACGGGCAACGGTGTGGAGACGTTGGTGCTCATCTGGTCTTGGCCTTCCGGTGGTTCGCCGTACTCTTCGTCCGCTGCGCTGCGCTCTTCTTCGGGGCACGGCCGCCGGGCTCCAGCAGGATGGTCTCGCCGACCCGGTAGCGGTCCAGCGCCGGGCGGGGCCGGACCGCCGGGGCACCGTCCGCGACCGTCACACGCTCCAGCAGGCCGAGCGCCGTCAGCCGCTCCACGGCCTGCTCGGTCAGCTCCACCTCGGCGCCGGGGACGGTGGCACTGCGCCGCCAGAAGCCCGCGTGGTCGAGGGCCCAGCCGGCGACCTGGCGGTGCAGTTCGGTCAGCGGGACGGTAGCGCCCTTGCCCGCCAGGTACTCGGCGACCAGCAGCGCCGCATGGCCCTCGGTGCCCTGCTCGGGCATCCGCAGGTCGGTCAGGTCGTCGTCCGGGTCGACCATCGCCAGACCCTCGGCCCGCACCTCCGCCACCAGGCCGGTGAGTTCGCCGATGCGACGGGTCAACGCACCTCGCTGTGAGGTGAGATACGCGGTCTCGGCCTCCGACAGCTCGTCCAGGTAGAGCACGGGATCGTCCAGCAGCCGCCTGGTCAGGGTGTACCGCAGCGCGCGGTTGCGCAGCTCGTCGCTGTCCGGCAGCGCCTCGGCGTTGAGTTCGGCGAGTCGTTCTTCGAAGCCGGACGCCCGGACGGTGCTCGGCCCTCGCCGGGAGATCAGCAGCCCGGCCAGCGCCCGGCGGTCCACGTCGTACAGCGCGTCGCCGGCGGACTTGAGGAAGGCGTCCTCGTCACCGGCCACCTTGGCCAGCACGCCCCAGGTGAGCAACAGCCGGACCACGGCGACCAAGTCGGTGCGCTGCTCTCGGTCGGCCAGCGTGAACGTGACACCGGCCGCCTCCAGGGCCGGGTCTGCGGCGGCGAGCACCACCTGCTCGGCCAGCCGACCGAGGGCGATCTGCTGGTCGGCGCGTTCCAGCACGGCCAGGCACAGGCACACCAGCACGTAGCGACGGCGGGAAAAGGGCAGCCCGCTGCGCTGGTCGCGGGCCGGGTGGCTCGGGTCGGTGTCCCGACCGGGAACGCGGCGCAGCCGGGCCACCTCGGAGTCCACCAGCAACGCCCATCCGGTGTTGCGGTCGAACCAGGTCCGCAATTCGGTTGCGTGCTGCCGGACCAGGCGGAAGTCGTCGCTGCCCGCACGCAGCAGGGGTCTGCGGAGCAGCGCCCGCGCCGCCCGGCGGACCTCGTCCGCCCGCTGCGCGGCGAGCGCGTCGCCCAGGCGGCTGCCAGCCGTCCTGCCCGTCGTCCTGTCGGTCATCGCGGGCTCCCGGCGCTCTCGCGGTCCGCCGCCAGGTCCGTGATCTCGACCAGGTGCTCCGGCCCGTGCAGTACACCGTCGAGGGTGTGGATCTCCGCGGCAGCGCCGCCCGGCAGCCTGGTGAGTCTGATCTCCATCGTCCCGTCGCTGATGGTGACAGCGACCGTGTCCGTACCGGGCCGCCATGCGGACAGGGCGTCTCCGAGCAGTCGCAGGAACAGCCGGAAGGCCGCCGGGTCGAGCTCTCCCAGATCGCTCAGCCGCACCTCGCCGTCGGTCGCCAGCCGCGCCCTAGCCGCCGCCGTCTGCTCGGCCTGCTTGCGGGCCAGTTCCGCCAGGTACGCCTTGGCCTCGCCGCGGTCCTGGACGGCCCGTGCCCGGCCACGCCGCTCGTACGAGCCGGTGCGGCGCAGCTGCGGACTGATCCGTACGCCCGGCGCGTCGTACCACGAGGCCGAGGCGGGCACCGGGTCGGCCCCGCGGACGGCCAGTGCCTCCGGGTCGATGGTCAGGTGCCGGGCCGAGTACAACCCGAACGCCGAGCGCCACAACCGGTGCCTGGCCTGGTCGTCGGGCGCTTCAGCGAACCAGCGGGCCAGCTCCCGAAAGTCTGCGGAGCGGTCCGACCGACCGGACCTTCTCTCGTTCAGCGCCTGCACCACACCCAGCAGTTGCGGGACCGCCTGGCGGGCCGCCGAGCGCAGCAGCTTCGCCTGGGAACTGCGGCCCGGCACGCTGAGGAACCACGCCCGCAGCCCCTCCCACCGCCCGTACCAGCGCTGCTCGGCGGCGGTCAGTGCCTCGGCCGAGGCGTCCGGAGCCGTGTCGGACGCCTCACGGGCGGCGGCCAGCCGCAGCAGCGGGCCGGCCGAGCCCTCGTGCGGTGTCCCCAGGCGCTCCAACAGCCCCGCGATCTCGGCGCCTCGGGTGACCAGATCCTCGATGAAACGCTCCAGGTACTCGATCAGCCGCTGCTTGTAGGCGAGGAACACCTCGACCTCGGCATCGTGCAGGTCGACCGTGCGTTGCAGCGAACTCATGAACGCCCGCGCGTTCTCGGCCAGGCCGGAGAAGCGGTCCACCAGGGCGAGCAGGGCAAGGTGGGCCACCCCCGGATCCGGCACGGGCTGCCCAGCCAGCGCGAGCAGCGCCCGCAGCTGTACGGCGATGTCAGCGAGCGCCACCGCCTGGAGTTCGCCGCGCCTTCCCAGCGCCTCGTCGTAAGCCGCCAGTGCCTCCTCGGCGGCCTCACCCTCCCGGGTCAACTGGTAGATGTAGCGGGAGCGGTAAAAATCCTCCAGCGCGGTGACCCGGCCGGTGTCAGGGTCCGCCCGAAGATTTCCCCACCGGGCGAGCCGCTCCAGCGCCGTCGCCACACTCTCCACCGGCGGCCGGCCGTCGGCCGGCAGACCAAGGTGAACGTCCTCCGGCCGGAGGTGGACGGTGAACTCCTGTTTGGCTCGGACGAACGCACCCATGACCTGGCGGTAGAGAGCCGAGTGCTCCGTCGTGAGATGGGCGAAGGGCTGGTACGAACCGTTCCCGCGGGCGGCGGCGCCGATTGGTCGGTTCGCGTGCGGGTCGTCGGAGCGTGTCACGACCCCGATTCTGCCGGATCTCGTGCGCGGACTGCGGCGGTTCGCGAGATCCATGCCCATACACGGACAATTCCTGCCGGAGACGGTGGCCACCTGGGCAACCGGCTGCCCAGGGCCCAGGCCCGGCTACGCGGCTGAAGCGAGCACCGTCATCCCTGCCGCACCGAAGGCGTTGCCCAGGACGACGTTGGCGGTCTTGCGGCCGACGCCGGGGAGCGTGACCAAGTCCTCCAGGCGGCCCGGGACCTCGCCGTCGTAGCGGTCGCGGACGGCGGCGGAGAGACCGAGCAGCGACTTGGCCTTCGCCGGGAAGAACCCGGTCGGCCGGATGATCTCCTCCAGCTCCTCCGGGACGGCCGCCGCCATGTCCTCCGGGGTGGGGTACTTCGCGAACAGCACCGGTGTCGTCTGGTTCACCCGCAGGTCGGTGGTCTGCGCCGACAGCACGGTGGCCACCAGCAGTTGGAAGGGCGAATCGAAGTCCAACTCGGGGTGCGCGTACGGATACAGCTCCGCCAGCTCGCGGTTGATCTTCCGCGCCCGCCGCACCATCGCGAGATGCGACTCCGGCTTCGTCGGCTTCGCCACCGCCTTCACCGCCGGTTTGGCCGCGGCCTTCCGGACCTTGCTCTCTGCCATGCACGAAGGCTGCGCCGAACGCTTCACCCCGAGGTCCGTTTCGCTGGGCAGCGCGGCCCCGCATAGCGGGACGAGTCCCGGGAAGTGGTCGCGCGGATCGGCCCCGACCTGGCCCGATTGCAGGATGGAGATCTGCGGGAACTGGGCGGATCAAGCCCGGCCCAGGATGCTCGGCGGTGCAGTCCGTCGTGTGGAGATCGTTCGCACCAGCGGCCGACGCCGGCCCTCGCAGGTACACGTGCCGACGTGTGGGGCGGGCCGGGTAAGCCAGCCCGAGCTCAGCTGCAAGCCAGAAACGATCAAGTTTCGAACCGCCTGCAACACCGACCACCCGACACGGTAGGTTGGCGCTGCCGGCCTCCGTCGGACACGGATCGGCCACATCGGGACGACGGCGATGCGGCAGGGCTGGAGGAGTGCCAACGTGGACGAGGACCTGAAGCACCGGGTCCGCGTACCCGTGGGCCCCGAGGCGACCCGATGGGCCACCCGCGGGCGATGTCGCCGAGTCCTGTTGGTCGTTCACAACGTGACGGCGGCGACTCGGTTGCTCGATGTGCTTCCGCTGTTCCGCGATGATCTGCGACTCCAGTTGCTGGCGACCTGCACCGGATCATCGCCCTTCCAGGCCGGCGTGACGGAACTACTCGCCTCGACGGGCGTTCCGGTACTGCCGTGGGAGCAGGCGCTCTCCACTCCCGTGGACCTGGCCATATCCGCCAGCTTCGGCGGCCAACTCGCTGACGTTCAGGGGAAGTTGGCCGTCCTCTCCCATGGCGTCGGATACAATAAGAAGCTGGCGAAACCGGAAACCGGAAACCGGAAACCGGAAACCGGAAACCGGAAACCGGAAACCGGAAACCGGAAACCAGGCACCGGTGTTCGGGCTCGGGGCCGAGTGGCTCCTCTCCGATGGCATCCCTGTCGCGGATGCCATGGTCCTCTCCCATCCCGAGCAGATCGGACGGCTGGCCGATGCCTGCCCCGAGGCCGTGCCGACCGCCGTACTGGGCGGCGATCCCTGTTTCGACCGTATCCTCGCCGCCCGGCACCACCGCGACCGGTACCGCCGGGCTCTGGGGGTCCGTCCCGGGCAGCGCTTCGTTCTCCTGAACTCCACCTGGAATCCGACCTCGCTCTTCGGCGACGCCGGCCCCGATGACGTCCTCCCGCTCCTGCTGCCCCGGCTGACCTCCGAGCTCCCCGCCGACGAGTACCGGGTCGCCGCGGTGCTCCACCCGAACATCTGGCACGGCCACGGCCCCGGTCAGGTCCGTCTGTGGCTGGACCGGGCCCGGCGGGCGGGGCTCGCGCTCATCGACCCGCTGGAAGGCTGGCGCCAGGCCCTGATAGCCGCTGACGCGGTCATCGGCGACTTCGGATCGGTCAGCTACTACGCGGCCGCCTGCGGCACCCCCGTTCTCCTGGGAGCCGCCCCGCTGGAGGCGCTTGGAGCGTCGTCACCAGTGGCGGCGTTCGTCCGATCCGCACCCCGCCTCGATCCGTACGGCGCGTTGCTGCCCCAGCTGGAAAGGCTCCTGGCCGAGCACCGCCCCCTCGACGGACCGGCCGGCCTGACGACCTCCGCGCCAGGCCGGTCGGCGGCACTGCTGCGCGGCCTCTTCTACCGGCTGATCGGCGTCGCCGAGCCCGCCGCTCCGGCGGTGCTCGACCCACTGCCCCTGCCGCCGTACGAGCCGCCGCTGCGCACGGCACCACTGCGCGTCCTCACCCACACCGCAGCGGACGGCAGCATCGCCGTCCAACGCTTCGTCGAGCCCCGCTACGAACCCGACGGCGGCGGCGAGGGGCATATCGCGGCGCACGAGGACACTCTCGATCCCAGCGTGCTGGAGATCGCCGACGTCATCCTCCGGTACGGCGACGCGGACGACCCCCGGCTGGGCTCCCCCTGCATGTGGGCAGCCGAGGTGCTCGACCGGTACCCGTCCGCTTCGCTCGCCGCCTACGTCACAGGCCCCGACGAGTGCAGCGTGCTGCACCGCAGTGGACTGCTGCTCCGGCTGACGGCCGAGTCGGCCGCCGATCCGGCTGCGCACGCCTCGGCGCTGCACGCCTGGCTGAGCACCGGCTCGGACGTAGCGGAGCTGGTGGCAGCCGGGCTGACCGTGCGGACCGGAGCGAGCACGCAACACGTACGGGTCACGGTTGTCCGGGAAGGCACCGCACGCGGAGAGCGGCGAGGTAGTTGACGTGGATCGTGGCGTTCTCCCGGCTCAGCAGAGCGGTGGCCTCGTCGATCAGCGGGAGCGCCGCAACGTGGTCGAACCTGTCGAGATGGATCTCGGCGAGGTCCGTCAGCACCCGGGCCGTGTTGTAGCGCTCCCCGGTCTCCCGGAAGAATTCCAGCGCCGTCCCGAGCCGTTGACCCGCCGCGTCGAATCGGCCGAGGCCCCGCAGGGCCCGTCCCCGATGGCGTCGCAACAGCGCGCGGGCACGCGGCAGATCGGCGGCGCCCTCGTCGGCAGGACCGATCTCTCCGAGCAGCCGGTCGGCCTCCTCGAAGCACTCCAGTGCGGGCTGGAAGCGCCACTGCCGCAGCCGCAGCAGGCCCAGAGTCTCGATGGCGGTCGCCCGACCGCGCGCGTGCCCGGCCCGGGCCTCGTCGTCCGCGGCTGCCAGCAGCTCGCTCTCGGCCTCCTCGTAGCGCTGCGACTCCAGTAGGGCCAGGGCCAGTTGGGTGTGCATCCGGCCGGCCATCCGGGTGCCCGCGCAGTGCCGTCCGGCAGCGCGGACCCCGGCCCGCAGCGCAGGAAGCACGGCGTCGTGGCAACCGGCCTTGAGCTGAACCGCCCAGAGAGCCTCGACGGTTTGGCAGACGATGTCGTAGTGGCCGAACTCCTCGGCGGCGAGCGCGGCTTCCACCAGATTGCCCAACTCGCCCGCCAGCGCGGCGATCGCCGCACCCTCGCCCTCGTATCCGCCTGGTCCGAGCTCGCCGTAGAGCGGACCGAGATGCCAGCGTTCCTTCAGCGCCGCGTAGTCCGCCTGGACGGCGAAGCGCAGGTACCAGTCCACCGTACGGGCCACTGTCGCGGCGCACCCGGCCAGGCCGTCCTCGCGGGCGGCGGTCTCCTCCGCGTGGGAACGCACCGCCGGACGGTACCGGTAGCGGCCGTCCGCAGTGCTCTCCAGCAGTTGGAGATCGGCGAGTTCGGCCATCAGTCGTCCCGCCTCGGCCTCTGACACGTCGGCCGTCGCAGCTGCTGCGGCCGCGCTGAGGGAGGGCCAGGGCCGCAGCGATCCCAGCCGGTAGATTCTGGCCGCTTCCGGTCCGAGCCGGCGATATGCCTGCTCGGCTGCCACCCGCACCGGGCCGCCCGCGCTCGCCGCGCCGCCGCCGGCGACGGGAGGAGGCGGCACCGGCGGATCCGCCAACTGCGGGGCAGCGGCACGCAGCGCGAACGGGGAGCCCGCGCAACGCTCCAGCACCGACGGCAGGGCGGCACGGGCTGCCGTCATGGCCGACTTGCCGGCGAGTTCGGTCAACAGGCGTTTGGCGTCCTTGTCGGACAGCGGGCCGACCGGAATCGTGACCGCGTCCAGGCCGGTGAGCGGGCGACGGGCGACGATCACGGTGAACACCCCGGGCGCGGCCGTGATCAGCGGCCGGACCTGGGCGGCCGACTGCGCGTGGTCGAGCACGACCAGCAGGCTCCGGCCCGCGAGCACGGTCCGGAAGAGATCGATCCGGTCCTCGACCGCAGGCGGAACGTGCTCCGCCGGTACGCCGAGCTGGAGCAGGAAGTGCCTCAGGACCGTGGCGGTGGTCGGGGCGTTGACAGCCGGTCCGCCTCGGAGGTCCGCGTACAGGCTTCCGTCCGGGAACCTGCCGACTTCACGACCGCCCCAGTGGAAGGCGAGGGAGCTGGTGCCGATTCCCTCGGGGCCGTGCAGGACGGCCACCTTCGGGAGCCCGTCGGGCTTGCGAGCGGCCTCGCGGTCGAGGAGTGCCAGCGGTCCCTTCCGGTCGGTGAAGAAGCGGGCCGAGGCCGGCAGCAGCCGCGGTACCCCGTGCACCGTCGCCCGGCCGGTACCGTTCCTGCTCATCACGGCGGCCAGTGCCCTGGCCTGGTCGGGGTCACGGAGGGCTGCCGCCATGAGCAGACCGGCGACCGCTTCCCGCTCCGCCGCCCCGGCCGGCGCCGGAACCTCCCGGCCCACCGCCCGGGCCACCAGCCCACCCACCGTCTCCCAGGCCCGCTTCCCCGCCTCGTTGGCCATCCCCGCGCCGGCCGCGCCCAGGAAGGCCGTCACCGCCGACAACGACAGCGGATCCACCACACCACATCCCCCCGGTCCGTCGCGGCGCAGAGGTCCACCACCGCTCCAAGCCTGTTGCGTCCGGCTCAACGGTAGCCTGCCGGAGCGCCCGCGCAGAGGAGTTCGGGAGCCCGACGCAGCCAGGAGAACCGCGCCCGGCACCCGGCTTTGACCACTCGTCCGGCCGGGCGACGCAGCCGGCGGGACCGACCGAGGCGGACCAGTGCCGTGGACCCGGGTGGAACCCCGGGCGGCCGCACCGCCGAAGGCGCTCCTGGTGCGCCTGTTCAGCGGCGGAAGAGGCCGTTCAGCTCGCCGAAGCCGAGCGAGCCGTCCAGCGCCGTGTTGCTTCCCTGGCCGAGCAGTTCCACGGCGACCCGATGGGCCGCGGTGTAGGCGGACTGGGCCAGGGCCGTGCCCAGGCTGATCCGGCGCACCCCGGCCGCCGTGAGCTCGGCGACGCTCGGGCCGCCCGCAACGGCCATGGCGTTGACCGGCAGGGGCGAACGGGCGCACAGGGTGCGCAGTTCGTCGAGGTCGAGCAGCCCTGACCGGCCCCCGGCCACGGCGCAGGCCGCTCACCGGAGTCGGGCCGGCGACACCACGGGCAGGTCGGACGGCAGGCCCCACTCGCTCCAGGATCCGTCGTAGACGGCGAGGTCGCGGAATCCGGCCAGGTCGGCGGCCAGGGCCAGGACGCAGGCGGTGACCCCGGAGCCGCAGCTGAAGACCAGGCGTTCGCGCTGCCCGGCCAGCTCGGTGAAGCGGGCCCGGAGTTCGTCGGCGGGGAGCATCCGGCCGCCCTCCTGGAGGTCGCCGAACGGAAGGTTCAGCGCACCGGGCATGTGGCCGCTCCGCAGCCCGGGCCGCGGCTCCTTCGCCTGCCCGGTGAAGCGCTCCCGGGTACGGGCGTCGAGGACCGCCGTGGTGTCGTCGGACAGCGCCGCCCGCACCACCGTGCGGTCGACGATCAGGCCCTCGCGCGGTTCGGCCGCGAAGTCGCCGGGCACCGGTTCCGCCGGGGCCGCGGACTGGACGGGCAGGCCGGCGGCGATCCAGGCCGGCAGGCCGCCGTCGAGGACGGCGGCCCGGTCGAAGCCCATCGCCCGCAGCATCCACCAGGCGCGGGCGCTGGAGTAGATGCCCGCGCCGTCGTAGACCACGACGGCGCTGCGGTTGTTCACCCCGAGCGCGCGCAGCTGCCCGGTGAAGTGCTCCGTGCCGGGCATCGTGTGGGGCACGGGGCTCGCCTGGTCGGACAGCGCGCCGTCGATGTCGAACGGCCGCGCGCCCGGGATCCGCAGCTCCGCGTTGCGGTGGGCGCCCACACCTGCGTCGAGCACCATCAGATCGGGGTGGTCCAGCCGCTCCGCGAGCCAGTCGACGGTGACCAGGGGGCCGGGGACGGGCAGCGGACTCATCGCGCACCTTCGTTCTTCGGCTCCGGCGGTGTCCGGTCCGGATCCGGTCGCCCGGAGCGGTCGGCAGGCCGGTCGGCGTAGCCACGCCAAGATCGCAGCGGTCCGCGAACGTGTCAATTCCCGAACATCTGCGCGTTTCTGGCACGAATTTTCGGTACACAATGGCTGACAGCGGTAGATCCAAGCCGAAGGGCCCGTCGTGTGCACTGCGTTCGTCAGCATAGATCCGGGCTCTCCCACGCCGGTTGTCGTCCTCTCCGTACGGGACGAGTACGCCGGCCGGGACTGGCTGCCACCGGACCGGTACTGGCCGTCACGGCCCGCCCTGGTCGGCGGCCAGGATCTGCTGGCGGGCGGCAGCTGGCTCGCGCTGAATCCGGGCAGCGCCGGTGAGCCGCCCAGGATGGCCTGCCTCCTCAACGGCTTCGGTCCGGCGGCCGACCCGACGGTGCGCCTGTCGCGCGGGGACCTGCCGCTGATGGCCGTGGCCGACGGCGGCCTCGACCTGCTCGATCCGGAGCGGTACGACCCGTTCCATCTCGTCTGCGCACAGGCCGGTGAGGTCCGGGTGCTGAGCTGGTCCGGGCACGAGCTGGTGGAGCGGCTGCTGCCGCCCGGACTGCATGTCGTGGTCAACGACGGACTGGAGGGCCGGGCGGCCAACCGTACGGCCTCGGAGCGGGCCGGCGGGATGATGGCCGCGCGGGTCGCGCACTTCCGTCCCCGCCTGGCGGCCGCCGCGCGTCCGGAACCGACCGTGAGCCCGACCGGCGCCCCGACCGGTGAGGCGTGGGGCCAGTGGCTGCCGATCGCCGCCGGTGACGGACTGGACCTCGACGACCCGGCCGCCCTGATCCAGCGCCGCGACTTCGGCGACGGGCGGATCTGGGGCAGCACGTCCGTCTCGCTGGTCGCACTCGGGCCGGCCGAAGCCCGGTACGACTTCAACTCCGTACCGGGCAGCGGTGCCTGGCACCGGGTCGGCCTGGACCCCCGGACGCCGTCCACCGAGCCGGCCGAGGTCTTGACGGCCTGATCCGGCCTCAGCTCCGGGCCCGCCGGAAGGCGAACCAGATGACCACGGCGCCGAGTCCGCCCACGATCGCGCCGACCACCGAGGTCACGTGCATGGCGTGCAGGAAGCTCCGGTCGGCCGCGTCCACCAGCTGCGGGAGGCCGGCCTTCCCGGCGACCTGGCGGGTCGCCTCGGCGGACTCCTTCGCCACCGCCGCCACCGGCGCGGGGAGCGCCGCCAGCTTGGGCGCCACGTCCGCGCTGTAGGTGCTGCTCAGCAGCGAGCCCAGGACCGCGACGCCGAGCACTCCGCCGATCTGCCGCATGGAGTTGTTGACCGCCGATCCGGCGCCGGTGCGGTCCGGCGGCAGCACCGACATGACGGCCTCGGTGGTCGGCGCGACGGCGGCGCCCATCGCCAGCCCCTGCACCAGCAGCAGCAGCCAGAACCACGCCATCGCGGTGTGCAGCCCCAGCCCCAGATAGGCGAGGAAGGTCACCGCCGCGACGAGCATCGCCGCCGCCACCACCGGACCGACTCCCAGCCTGCGGACCAGCGGCGCCGAGAGGGGCGCGCCCAGCAGCACACCGACGGCCACCGGGACCAGGTTGAGACCGGCCTCGAAGGGGGTCTGCGACAGCGCCCCCTGCAGGTAGAAGGAGGTGTAGAACATCGACCCGCTGAGGCTGAAGAAGGTGAGCATCACCGCCACACTGGCGCCCGCGAACTTGCTGCTGGCGAACAGCCGGACGTCGAAGCTCGGGTTCTCCACCCGGAGTTCGACCCGGACGAAGACGGCCAGCACGACCAGGCCGCTGATGATCGTGCCGAGCACCACCGGGCTGGTCCAGTCGCTGCGGTGGCCGCCCTCGATGATGCCGTAGACGACGGCCAGCAGACCGACGGTGGACAGCAGCACGCCGAGCGGGTCGAGCTTGACCCGGTGCACGGTCCGGGCCGCCGGGAGCAGGAACAGTGCGCCGATCAGGGCGATACCGACCAGCGGCAGGTTCACCAGGAACACCGAGCCCCACCAGAACCGTTCCAGCAGCGCGCCGCCGACCAGCGGACCGGCCGCGATCGCCAGACCGCTGGCGCCGGACCAGATCGCGATGGCCAGCGGGCGCTCCCGCTCGTCGAAGACCACCGCGAGCAGGGACAGCGTGGCCGGCATGATCAGCGCGCTGCCGATGCCCATCGCACCGCGGGCGGTGATCAGTTGGGGCGCGGTGGTCGACAGCCCGGCCCAGAGCGAGGCGGCGGCGAAGACCACCATGCCGGTCAGCAGCAGCTTGCGGTGGCCGTAGCGGTCGCCGAGCGCACCGCCGGTGAACAGCATCACGGCGAAGATCAGGGTGTAGGAACTGATGCTCCACTGGAGCTGGTTGGTGGTGGCGCCGATTCCCTCGTCCGGTGAGGCCAGGGTGTTCAGGGCCACGTTCAGGATGGTGTTGTCCAGCCAGACGGTCAGCTGGGCGAGGATCAGGACACCGAGCGCGAACCACCGCCGGAGTCCCGGCGGGGCCGGGGCCTTCACCCCGTCCTGTTCCGACTCGTGCCCGGCGAGCTGCTGAACCATGGGAGTACCTCTCGGAATCGGTTCGCGGACCCGCCGCGCCGCGACCAATCGTCCTCATGCTGCCGATCGACGGTCAACGAATCCCGGCTGCTTGGCAGTTACCTGCCATTTCGGTGGGCGGCGGCCTTGGGCCCGTCTTCGAACTCCCGTCGTCCGCCCGGAGGGCGGGCCGGGCGGCGTCGGGGTGCGTGCATCGCAAGGCGGAGGATGGGGGTACCTCCCGGCCGAAGGCTGGGGGAGAGTCCATGCGGTGGGGGCACCGCCCGGCCGGAGGCTGGAGGCCATCGGCGACCGACGACAACGCGGCGAGGTACGTGCCCCGGTGTTGCCCGGCAGGCGGGAGTTTGAAGACGGGCCCTATGGCCGGGCGCTCCGCTCCGCCAGCTCGCGGAGGGTGTTCAGCTGCCGCGACATCATCAGGAGGTCGCCCCAGGGCATCGCCCGGTCCCGGATCGACCCGATCAGCCCGGTGCCGTGGCGCACCCGCATCTTGACCACCAGCCTGGTGTGGCCGGCGGCGTCCCCGGACACGGTGTAGCTGAGCGCGTAGTCGCCGAACAGCCGTCGCGCCCAGGGGGTCTCCATCACCATGGTGAGATGGCGGCCCGGCTCGAAGCAGGTGAGCTCGAAGATGGTCATGACCCGCTGCCCGCGCTCCAGCGAATCCGCCCCCGGCGTCAGCTCCTTGGGACTGCGCCGGCCGAAGTTGTCGAGGCTGTCGTAGCTGTACGGCGCGACCTTCAGCTGGCACAGCCAGCGGAAGACGGTGTCCGGATCGGCCCGTACCGTGACGGCCCGGAACCACTCCTGCACCGGCCCGGCCAGCAGACCGTCGCAGGGGTAGCCGGCCGTCAGCTCCTCGGGGCGGGTGCCCCAGACCCGTGGGTTGCGCATCGCGGCCGCTACCCCAACGCCCGCTTGAGGAAGTCGAGTACGGCGCTGCGGTACTCCTCCGGGGCGGTCTTCATCCCCTGCAGGTGCCCCGTCCCCGGGAGCACCCGCACCTCGGCCCCGGGGTAGCGGTCGGCGAGCGCGCGGACCCCCTCCACCGGGATGATGCTGTCGCTGTCGCCCGCCAGCATCAGCACCGGTGTCCGCAGGTAGGCGTCCTCGGCCGGTGGCGGCCACTCGGCGTGCAGCATCGCCGTGCCGATCGAGCCGAACACCCGGCCCAGCAGCCCCAGCGACGGCTCGGTGCGCAGCGGCGCGGGCACCGGAACCCCCTTGGCCAGGACGAAGTTCCGGAACAGCGGCGGCAGTTCGAGCGCCGGGCCACTGTCGCAGATGATCGCGTCCACCGCGCAGTCCGGGCGCCGGAGCAGATAGAGCGACGGGAAGGTGGAGAACGAGAAGCCGAAGACCGCGAACCTGGCGTCGGCGTACCCGGCCTTGCGGCGCAGGTGGTCCAGCACCGCCGCCACATCGTCGGTGTGCCGACGGCTCAGGCCCCAGGAGGCCCGGTCCGTACCGCTGCGGCCGTGGTTGCGGTGGTCGAACATGGCCACCGTGTAACCGGCCTCGTGCAGGAACTGCGCCTGGGCCAGGCTCGCCGACTTGCTCAGGCCGATTCCGTGCCCGACCACCACCACCCGGTCCGGGCCGCCGGGGCAGAGCCAGATGTGCAGGCTCCGCCCCCGGCCGGCCGGGCCGTCGTCCAGCGGGATCAGCAACTCCTCCGCATCGAGGCCGAATTGCTCGGGAGTCCGGTGGTGGGGACGGCGCGGCGGATGGAAGACGAGGTACGAGAGGAAGGCCGCGTACAGCGGGACCACCGGGACGGCCAGCGCGGCAATGGCCCTGGTCAGCGGAGTCACCCGGTGCGGGCGGGAAGCGGGCGGCGCCCCGGCCGTCCCGCCGGGGTCCACCGGGTCCTGTGCACTACCGTCCATCTGAGTCCTCCCCCGGTCACGGTGACATGTCCCCCGACCTCATTATGCATACGGCACAGCCCAGTTGGGCGTCAGCCGCAACCTCCGGCGTGCCCCGCGTCGCCGCCCGGCGCAGCCGTGGGCCGCGCCTCCGCCAGCGCGGCGGCGGGCTGCTGCCGGACTGCCGCGCTGCCGCCGTCGAGGGCGCCGTCGAGGGCGGCGGCGAAGGCGGGCAGCCGGTCGACGCCCCAGTACTTGTCGTAGCGGTCGACGAAGAACGGCACCCCGAAGACGCCGTCCCGGTCCACCGCGAGCAGCGCCTGCACGCCTCGGGCCCGCAGCTGCCGGTCGTCGGCCGCCGAGGCCAGCCGCCCGCCCGGCAGGCCGAGCTCGGCGGCCAGCTCGGCGATCACCGACCGGTCGCAGATGTCCCGGCCCTCCTCCCACCGGGCCCGGTGGGAGGCAGCGATGAACTCCGGTCCGCGGCCCGCGTCGAGGGCCGCCAGATAGGCCAGGTGCGGCACCTCCCAGCAGGGTTCGTGATCGATCGGCCAGGCCATCCGGAGCCCTCGCTCGCCCGCGAGCCGGCGGACGTCCTGGAGGATGTAGAGGTGCTTGGCCCGCGACATCGCCACGTACGGGAAGCTGCCGCCGGCCTCCGCCAGGGCCTTGGCGCTCTGCTCGTCCGGCTCGAAGAACGGCCGCCACTCCAGCCGTCCGGCCAGCTCGCCGTACCGGTCCAGGAGATCGCGGTAGGCGAGCCAGGAGTACGGGCTGCGCAGCGAGAAGTAGAAGCGCGGCGGGATCCGGCGCGAGCGGCCGCGCTTCGCCCCGCGCGGCGCCGGCACGGCGGACTCAGACAACGATGCCCCCGTCGATCTGGAAGACCGCTCCCGTCACGTATTCGGCGCCGACCAGGAACGACACCATGTCCGCGACCTCCTCGGGCCGCCCGAGCCGGCGGAGCGGGACGCTCCGGACCGCCTGCTCCCTGACCTTGTCCGAGAGGCCGGAGGTCATGTCGGTCTCGATGAAGCCGGGGGCCACCACGTTGGCCCGGATGCCGTACTGGCCGACCTCCTTGGCCAGCGCCTTGGTGAAGCCGATGATGCCCGCCTTGGAGGCGGAGTAGTTGCTCTGGGTGGGGTTGCCGTAGACCCCGGCCACCGAGGAGATGTTCACGATGCAGCCGGACTTGCGCTTCATCATCTCGAAGACCACCGAGCGGCAGACGTGGTAGGTGCCGTCCAGGTTGGTGTCCAGCACCTGGTGCCAGTCCTCGTCCTTCATCAGCAGCAGCGGCTGGTCGCGGACGATCCCGGCCGAGGTGACCACGGTGTCGATCGCACCGAGCCGGTCCTCGGCGGCCGCGACGAGCGCCCGGACCGAGGACGCCTCGGCGACGTCGGCCTGCAGGCCGACCACCCGGACGCCGAGTTCGGCCGCCTCCTTCTCCAGTTCCTGCGCGGCGTCCGGTCGTGAGCGGTAGCAGAACGCCACGTCGTGGCCGTCCCGTGCGAGGCGCAGCACGGTGGCCCGGCCGATTCCCCGGGAGCCTCCGGTGACCAGCGCCACCCTGCCTGTTGTGGCCGACATCTGTCCTTCTCCTCCGTTGGTGGCGACTCAGTTGGTGGCGACGGCTCGGTCGGTGACGACGGCCCGAGCGGCGGCGACGGCCTGGTCGGCGACGACGTGACCTGCGGCGGCCTCGGTGAGCTCGGTGGCCGGACGCATGGCCATCACCACCCGTCCCACCTCCAGGACCGGTTCGCCGTCCACCAGGGCTTCGCCTTCGAAGATCACGGTGTCGCTGAGCGCCCGGACCAGTCGGATCCGGTGCTCCAGGACGTCCCCGGGCAGGACCGGGCGGTGGAAGACCACCTCCGAGATGCTGCCGAAGAGCATCACCTGCCCGGCCAGGACATCGGGGTTGGGGGTGTCCCAGGCCGCCAGCACGCCGGCCGCCTGGCACCAGGACTCGACCAGCAGCACCGGCGGGTAGGCGTGCTGCTCATCGGTTGCCCCCGCCGAAAGCTCCCGGTACCAGGGCTCGTTGGCGGTGACGGCCTTGCGGGCGGTCAGCCGCTCGCCGGGGACCAGCTCGTCGACGCGGTCGACCAGCAGCATCGGGTAGCGGTGCGGCAGGATCCGCTTGATCCCGCTGATGGTGATCACCGGGCACTCCCTTCGGCGAAGCGGAGCCGGACCGCCGCGGCCCGGCCGCGTCCGGTGCCGGCGGTGGCCTTGCAGCGCCAGCTGCCGCCCTTGCGCTGCCAGTCCAGCTCGACCACCAGCCGGTCACCGGGGAAGACCGGACTGAGGAAGCGGGTCGACTCGATCGCCTCCAGCCGCAGGCCCGGGGCGGGTGCGGTGGCCAGGGCCCCGAGGTGGACGTACTCCACCACGCAGACCCCGGGGAAGATCGGGAAGCCCGGGTAGTGACCGGGGAAGACCTGCTCCCCCGGCTCGACCGTGACCTCGACCGCGACCAGGTCGGGGCCGTTCGCCAGCACCTTCGGCGTGCCCTGGACCGGTCCGGCCGCGCGGACCGGCATCAGGCCGCGTCCTGCAGCTTGGCGGCCAGCAGGTCGTACGCCTTCTGCAGGCAGGTGACCTCCTTCAGCTCGGACTCGCCGAGCTTGACCGAGTACTTCTTCTCCAGCACGACCATGACCTCCAGGGCCATCAGCGAGTCGACCCCGAGGTTCTCCACGAAGTCGGCCTCGTCGGTCAGTTCGGCCTCGTCCACGTCGAGGACGTCGGCGACGGTGCGGCGCAGGTCTTCCTTGTCCAGGGCGGTGGCTGCGGTCTCGGACATGTTCTCTCCCGTTGGGTGGGTGGTTCGGTGGGTGGTCAGGGGCGCAGTGCGCGCAGGTCCTGCGGGGTGTTCAGGGACACGGCCGGGGTCGGCCGGCTGATCCGGCGGGCCATTCCGGCCAGGGTCCGGCCGGGGCCGAGCTCGACCAGGCGGCCGCAGCCGAGCGGGCCGGTCAGTGCCCGGACGCTCTGCGCCCAGCGGACCGGGCTCACCAACTGGTCGAGCAGCAGAGCGGACCAGCCGTCGACGCCGGTGTGTGCGGCGGCGTCCACGTTCGCCACCACGGGCCGGTGCCCGTCGGCGAACCGGGCCTCGGACAGGGCGGGTCGGAGCAGCTCGGCGGCCGGGGCCATCAGCGGGCTGTGGAAGGCCCCGCCGACCGGGATCGAGACCGCCTTGACGCCGGGAGCCTCGACCAGGCCGGTGGCATGGCCGAGACCGGACGCGGTCCCCGAGATCACCACCTGGCCGGGCGCGTTGAGGTTGGCGACCCAGACCTCCTGGCCGGCCGCCCTGGCCTCCTCGACGGCCTTCAGCACGGTCTCCGCCTCGACCCCGAGCAGGACGCACATACTGCCCTCGCGGAGCGTCGCGGCCGCCTGCATCGCCCGGCCCCGGACGGCGACCAGCCGGGCCGCGTCCCGGTAGGACAGCGCGCCCGCCGCGACCAGCGCGGTGTACTCGCCGAGGCTGTGCCCGGCGAAGAAGCCGGGCGGCTCCTCGTCCAGGCCGAGCCCGACGTACTCCCGGTGGGCCAGCAGGGAGAGGCTGAAGACGGCGATCTGGGCCAGGTCGGTGCGGCGCAGCGACTCGTCGTCAGCCCTGAGCAGCAGCTCCTCGACGTCGGCGCCGGTCAGCTCGGACAGCTCCGGCACCAGCGACCAGCTGTCGGTGCCGCGCCAGGGTTCGCCCATGCCCGCACGCTGGGTGCCCTGCCCGGGGAAGAGCAGCGCCGTTCCGGTACTCCCGGTGGGTTCGGCGGTCACGATCGGTCTCCTCTCGTCGGCGGCGGGCGCCTCGGCACGGCCGGGGCCCGGCACGGTCAGCACAGCCGGAGTGCGGCGCAGCCGACCACGCCGTCCCGGTCGATGGAGGTGATCAGGGCGACCCCGCCCGCGGCGTCCGGCTGCCCTTCGGCGGCGGCCAGCACGGCGGCGATCTGGAACGCGGCCGCGGCGGCGTTGGTGTCCCCGATCAGCTCGGCGCACCGGACCCGCTCCGGCCGGTGGCTGCCGAACACCTCGGCCAGCGCGGCCTGTTCGGCCGTCGCGGCGTCCTGTCCGGCGTGCGAGTCGGCGAGGTATCGAAGTTCGTCCGACCGCAGGCCGGTCCTCGCCAGCAGCCGCCGGACGCAGTCGACGAGTACGGCGTACTCCGTCCCGGGCTCGTGGTAGACGCCGAACTCCAGGCCCAGCACCTGGGCCAGACCGGGCCGCCCGTGCTCGGCGGAGACCTCGTCCGACTCCAGGAGCAGGACGGCGGCGCCCTCGCCGAGGACCGCCTCGGTGCGGCCCCGGGTGTGCCACTCCAGCCAGGACCTGGCCGCGGAGAACTCCTCGACCGCGCCGAACAGCACGGTTGTGGCGTGCCCCGACTTCTTCAGCCGCATCGCGTAGTTGAGGGCGAGCAGGCCGGAGGCCCGGCCGCCCGCGATGGTGGTGTTGGGGCCCTTGAGCCGGTGCCAGATCGCGGACTGGCCGGCCGCGCAGTTCATCACCGTGTTGGGGAACCGCGCCGGGTCGACGAAGAACGGCTTCTCCTGGACCAGTGAGTCCCGGGTGAAGTCCATGATGCTCTGGGCGCTTCCGGTGTTGGTGCCCAGCACCAGGGCCGCGTCCTCGCCCACGCCCGGGATGCGCTCGCCCCGGGCGTCCTGGAGCAGCCGGCCGACGGCGGCGACCGCGAGTCCGGTCACCCGGTCCATCGACCGGGTGCCCTTGCGGCCCAGCACCTCGCGGTTGCTGAACCCCGGTACCAGGCAGGCCCGTTCGACCGGCACCTGCCAGGACTCGGGGTCGAGCGGGAGGTCGGCGGCGCGGCCCGAGCGCAGTCCGGAGGCGAAGCCGGCGGTGTCCATCCCGAACGGGGAGACCACCGACCAGGCGGAGATCAGGGGGCCGCGTGCGGCGGCGGAGGTTTCCATCGGGCTTGCTCCTTCGAGGAGTTCGGGATCCGGAGGATCACAGGAAGTAGACGCCCCGGTACGTGGACCAGTCCGGCAGCGGATCGGCGGGCCCGGCTCTGCGGACGCCGGCCCTGAGCCAGTTGGGGCCGGTCTCGAAGGCGGCCAGGTCGACCTCCTCGGCCCAGACCGTTGCCCCGTGTTCCAGCAGGCTCCGCACCGAGTCCCGTGGGGCGGGCAGGGTTTCGAGCTTCCGGCGGCCGACCGTCATGGCCGGTGCCGGACCGGGGTCGGCCGCCGCGAAGGTGACCGCCAGCCCGCGCAGCAGGATGTCCGTGCCGCCCTGCTGCCGGTTCAGTTCCCGGGCGAGGTAGAGCACGTCGGCGAACTGGGTCTCCAGCGCGCCCCGGTAGGCCCGCTCGATGATCAGTAGCCTTCTCCGGTGGTCGGCCATCTCAGCACACCCCCAGGAACAGCGCGTTGTCGACGGCGTCCAGGTGCTCGGTGAACTTGAACGGCGGGCGGAGTCTGATCTGCTCGATGTGCGGCTGGGATCCCCGCTCCTCCGTACAGAACCGGCAGGAGTACCAGGTGAGTTGCTCGGGGAAGCTGTCCAGCAGCTCCTTGGCCAGCATCGCGCTGGAGGGGTAGTCGTACTCCCAGTTCTCCAGGTTGCGCGGCTTGGAGCCGCCGAGGGACTGCTTGGTGAGTCCGGTGGCGTGGCCGCAGGTCCAGATCTGGACGGTGGCGCCGCGCTCCAGCAGCGCCTGGGCGAGCCGGACGGCGCTGGTGACCGTGTCGTTGACGTGCGGACCGCCCATCACGGCCAGGAGGACGTCCGCACGGGGGAGTTGCCGTCCCATCTCAGTGCCACACCCCCCGGACCCCGGTTTCGAGCAGTTTCGCGGCCACCCGGTCCATGTCCACCAGCTGCGCTCCGGGCAGCAGCCGCTCCCGAGCGAGCGCCCGGTGGTCCAGGGAGAAGGTGTCCACCCAGAGCTGTCCGCCGAGCTTCAGCAGGTCGTGCAGGACCGGCGCGCCGCCGGTGAGCGCGGCCGTCACGCCGTTCTCGACCAGGAACAGCGAGACCGGGCAGCCACTCTCGCGCAGCCGTACCGCGTCGGCGACGAAGCGGTCGGCACCGGGACCGCCCCAGGGGCCCTGGGACTCGATCAGCAGGTACTCATCCACGGGCGGCGGTCCTCCTCCTGTGCTCGGGGTCGGGGGTCGCGAAGGACCGGGCCAGGAAGCCGAGCAGCCGCTCCCGGTACTCCTCCCGGTCGAAGCGAATCGCGTTCATGTGCATGGCGTTGGGTGCCGTCCAGCGCTCGGCGTCCGGGTAGCGGTCCGCCACCGGGGCGATCCGGGACTCGGGGACGACCGGGTCCTGACCCCCCGCGACGAACATCAGCCGGGTCGGCACCCGGCCGAGGTCCGGCGGCCAGTCGGGCGCGGCCAGCATGCGGCCGCAGATCGCGCTGAAGCCGGCCCGGTACACCGCGAAGCCCAACCCCTCGCGGAGCTGCTCGGGCAGCGTCGACCTGCGCAGCCCGGCGTAGTGGGCCAGCCCCGCCCCGATGTCGGCCATCGGGCCGCTGTCGCAGACCACCGCCGCCACCCGGTCGTCGAGCCGTTTCAGCACGCTGAGCGCCACCCAGGTGGAGAACGAGAACGCGTACACCGCGATCTCGCCGCCGCCGAGCTCCGGGTCGGCGCGGACCCAGCGCAGCACGTCCGCGAGGTCCCCGGTGAACCGGTCCGCCATCCTCAGCCGGCGCCGGTCCCGGCCGCTCTCCCCGTGGTTGCGCAGGTCGTACGCGACCACGTGCCAGCCGGCCCGGTGCAGCAGCTCGATGTGCCCCAGGGTGCTGGACTTGGTGCGCCCCATGCCGTGGCAGAGCACCACGGTGTGCGGCCCCTGGCCCGGCACCACCCAGCCGTGCAGCGGGATCCGGTCGCGGCTGGTGGTGAGGACGAACTCGCGCAGCGGCAGGCCCTTGTTCCGCGGGGTGCGGCCGGGCTTGGCGGTCGGCGGGTGGTACAGCTCGAAGGCGTGCCGGGCCGCCAGGCCGACCGCGCTCAGCACGGCGTACGGCACGCGCAGCGGGCCGGGCAGCCGGCGGGCGGAGCCGCCCGGCTGCCGGTCGGTGGGGGCGGTGGCGGGCATCAGGTGGTCAGCGCCTCTCCGCCGTCGACGCCGATGATGTTCCCGGTGATCCACGAGGAGGAGGCGCGCGACAGCAGCACCACCGCCTCGGCGACGTCCTCGGGCCGGGTCAGCCGCCGGTGCGGGTTGTTGCGGGTGGCGAGCTCGACCAGCGTCCGGTGCTCGGGGATCCGTTCCAGCGACGGGGTGACGGTCACCCCGGCCCGCAGCGAGTTGACCGCGACCCGGCTGGGCGCCAACTCCACCGCCAGCTGGCGGACGTGCGACTCCAGCGCGCACTTGGCGGCGGAGACCGCGCCGTAGTTGGCACTGATCCGCTGGTCCCCGGCGCTGGTCATGGCGAAGATGCCGGACCCCTCGCCGAGCAGGCCGGTGCGGTGCAGGTCCTGGGTCCAGTAGACCAGGGAGTGCGCCATCACGTTGAGGGTCATGTCCATCTGACGGTTCGTCATGGCCGGTCCGCCGTCGGCCGGGAGGTACGGCAGCAGGGTGCCGAAGGCGAGCGAGTGCAGCAGGATCTTGAGCGGCCTGCCGCCGGTCAGCTCGGCGAACCGCGGGACCAGCTCGGCCCGGGTGGCCGCGGCGGCGGCGTTGGCGTTGAAGAAGTGCACCGCCACACCCGTCGCCCGCAGCTCCTCGACGGTCGCGGCGGTCTTCTCCTGCCCCTCGGCCGTGTCGAAGTGCACGCCCAGGATGTTGACCCCTTCCAGCGCCAGGGCTCTGGCGTTCGCCAGCCCGATCCCGCTGGAGGCCCCGAGAATCAGGGCCCAGGTCCCCTCAAGTGACGTCGTCATGAACTCTCTCTCCTCGTTCGTGGGCGGGCCGTCGGCCCGGCGGGGCGGTCCCGGTGGCCGGTCTCAGCCGGCCCGGCGGGCGGCCGTCGGGGTGAGCAGGGCGAGGGCCAGGTTCCCCTCGCGGGCCGCCGTGACGACCAGTACCGGTCCCGGCAGCCCGGCCAGCGCCCCGGCGACCTGGAGCAGCGGCTCCAGCGATCCCGCACCGGCCGCCACCCGGCTCGCCCCGGAGCCCAGGGCGGCGGCCACCGCGGCGGCGACCGGCGAGTCGTCGAGCACGGCGACCACCCGGCCGCCGGTGCCCGTGAACCGGCCGAGTCCGGCCGGAGCCCCCAGCCCGGCCAGGGCCCGGTCGATCAGGGCTCCGGCCCGCTCGGGCCCCTGCGGCGACGCCGCGCCGTCGGGCGCCAGGAAGAAGCTGCGCGCCCGGCAGCGGCCGTAGCCGCGCCCACCCCTGGACCGCAGGTCCGCCGCCGGTTCCAGGACCAGGGCGACGGCTCCGCGCTCGCTCTCCGCCGACCCCGGGTGGGCGGCCGGCAGCGCCTCCTCGGTGGCGCCGGCCAGCAGCCAGGACGCCCGGCCCGCCGAGACCGACCTGGCCCCGGCCTCCAGCGCCTCAAAACCGGCCACCCGGGGTGAGGTGAGGGTGAGGTTGAAGGCCTTGAGCGCGTGTTCGGTGGCCAGCCGGCTCCCGAACAGGTTGATCGAGAAGTACGGCGCCGTGGCGGGGCTCAGCGCGTTCGCGCCCTCGGCGATCACCGTGCGGTCCATCGACTCGTGCAGGGCCACGGCCGCGCTGTTGGTCCCGACCGCCGCACCGCGCCGCTGTTCGTCGGCCAGGTCCCCGTCCTGGCGGATCTCCCCGGCGTCGGCGAGCGCCTGCCTGGTCGCCGCCAGGAAGTACTGGGTGGCACCGGGCAGGTACTTGTAGCCGCGCGGGCCGAGCCGCCTGCGGTGGTCGAACCAGTCCTCCGGACCCGGGGGGCGGGGCCCTCCGGCCGCCGCCACCGGCGCGTCCGCCCACGGGGTGACCACCCCGATGCCGGAGACCACCAGGTCCACCGGAGACGTGAAGCTCTGCGACGCGGTCATACCCCGGCCTCCTGCAGGACGAGCGATACGTTGTTGCCGCCGAAGGCGTACGCGTTGACCAGGGCGAACCGTCCGGCCAGGGGCAGCGCCGCGGTCGGCAGGAAGACCTTGCACTCCGGGTCCTGCTCGCCGGTGACGACGTTCGGCGGGACGGTCCTGCGGTAGAGGATCTGTGCCGCCGCCACGGTGGCGAGCGCGGCGGCGGCGCCGCCGGTGTGCCCCAGCAGGGCCTTGAGGCTGTAGAGCGGCACCCGGTCGGGCCCGGTGTCCAGCACCGTGTTGAGCACCTGGCTCTCCACCGTGTCGTTCAGCTCGGTCCCGGTGCCGTGCGGCACCACGCAGCCGACCTCCTCGCGCCCGGCCCCGGCCTCGGCCAGCGCCTGCCGCATCGCCCGGGTGATCTGGACCCCGGTCGGCTCGGGTGCCGTCGCGTGGTGGGCGTCGCAACTCCAGCCGATACCCGCCAGCTTGGCGTAGGAGCGGGGGGCGTGCCGGGCCCGCGCGTGGGCGGCGGACTCCAGGACCATCATCCCGGCCCCCTCGCCGAACAGGGTCCCCTTGCGGTGCCGGTCGAAGGGACGGCACCGCTCGGGGTCGATCGCGCCGAGCCGGTTGAAGCAGGCCAGCGCGACCCGCGAGTACGCCTCGGCGCCACCGGCCACCACCACGTCGGCCTCGCCCGAGCGGATCAGGTCGGCGGCCAGCGAGAGCCCGAAGCCACTGGCCGCACAGGCGTTGCTGACACTGGAGTTGGCGCCCTCGGCACCGAACCAGGAGCCGACCGCCGAGGCCACCGAGAACACCGGCGACCACGGGCCCGGGCCGGGCCGGCCGGCCGTCCGCCACTCCTCGTGCAGCCCGGAGTCGCCCATCCCGGTGCCGATCACCACCGCGACCCGGTGCGGCGGCACGTCGCCCAGGCCCGCGTCGGCCACCGCCTGGGCGGCCGCCTCGACGGCGAGCCGGGAGCCCCGGCCCAGCACCAGGTCTCCGTACCGCTCGGGCCCCCGGGGCAGGTCGGCCTCGGGCACCGCGTACATCAGCGGCAGGTCCATCCGTGCGTCCGGGTCGGGGACCCGCGACGGGGCGCTCTGTGCGGCGCTCAGCCCCTGCCAGAAGGCATCGAGTCCGCTGCCCAGGTGGGAGATCACACCCAGGCCGGTGATCAGCACGTCGTTCATCGGGTCCCCCTCCGGTCGGGTCGGTCTCAGTGCGCTGCGGGCTCGCCGTTGAACGCGCGCACCACCCGGTCGTCGAAGGTGACCAGGCTCCAGTCGCGCCGGTTCTCGAACACCGCGTAGCCGTGGGTGATCCGGCCGGTGGCGGTCTGCACCAGGCGGCCGTCCCGGACCACGTAGAAGTCGGTCCTGGCGGTGTAGGTGAAGTCCTTGAAGACCTCCTCCACCGTGAACACGGTGTACAGGTCCTCCTCCATCAGCGCCTCGTCGAGGAACCGGATCCGGGAGTGCGGCACCACCGGGATCCACTTCCGGTCGTCCAGCAGCGTCTTGATCGAGATGCCCCGGTCGGCCAGGAAGAGGTCGACGACCTCCTCGACCTGCCGCAGGTAGCCCGACATCGCCAGCCGCTCGTTGAAGTGGCAGTACGGGTAGGGGATCCGCCACTTCCAGCCGAAGGCGTTCGACCCGGCCAGCAGCAGGGCCAGCACCGGGTCGGCGCCGGAGGTGCCCCGGCCCTCGGAGAGCGCGGTGTTGGCGGCCTCCGCCACCTCGGCGCCGTGGTGCTCGCCCGGCTCGGCGAGGGCGCCGATCCGCTCGACGGCGAAGCGCGCCAGCTCGGCGGGCACCGCCGCCTGCTCCAGGTAACCGTCCACCCGCAGCGCCACCTTGGCCTTCGCGGTGACGGCCTTCAGCTCCTTGCCGTCGCGCTCGACGTACAGGACGACGGTGAAGCCGAGCAGGCCGGCGTCCGCGGCCTTCGGGACCACCGCGGCCCGGGCCACGTCGTCCTGGTGGAAGGCGTGCAGGATCCGGGTGTCGAGATCGACCAGGTCGAGGCCGAGCCCGTACTCCTCGAACAGCAGGCGGCTGCCCAGGCCGGCGCCCCGGAAGTGCTCCAGGATCGCCTCCTCCACCAGGTAGTTGACGTGCTTGAAGCCGATCCAGGTGTTGATGTTGGAGCCCTCGTAGCGCGGCCGCAGCTGCACGCTGGTCTCGGTCTCCACGAGCGCCTTGACGGCCTCGGCGGTCACTGCGGGCATCAGAACTGCTCCCTTGCATGCTGGTTGGGTGTCCGGCACCCGCCGCCCGGACCCGGTCGGGTCCGGGTGGCGGCAGCGCCCAGAAAGCTGTCGGTCAGCGCGGCGAACTCGGCGGCGCGCTCGATCATGGCGAAGTGGCCGCAGCCGCCGAGGATCTTCACGGTGGCGTCCGGGAGTGCCGCGCCCAGCGCCTCGCTGTCGGAGGGGAAGGCCGCGAAGTCGTCCTCCCCGCCGATCACCAGGCAGGGCCCGGCGAGGCGCCGGGTGTCCAGGTACGGCGTCCGCAGATAGGTGTCGAAGAAGCCGGTCCACCCGTAGGGTCCGATCCGCTCCCGCACCTTGAGCGCCATCTCCTGGCGGAGCTCTCCGACGATCCGGCCGCCGGAGCGCACCCGCAGACCGTCGGCCAGGATCCGGTCGAACCCGTTCAGGTAGTAGGAGATCGTCTCCCAGTCGAACTGCCCGGGGTCGGCCCGGTAGAACGGCGAGACCAGGACGACCCCGCGCAGCCGGTGCCAGCTGAACGCGTCCACCCCGGCCGGCGCCAGGTCGGCCGCCGGCATGCCCTGCCCGTCGAGCAGGGCGAGCAGCGCGGCGGCGCCGAAGGAGTGCGCCACCACCACGTCCGGGCCGCCGGGCACCTGGGCCATCGCCCGGGCGGTCCAGTGCGCCGGCGGGTGCCGCGACCAGTCCGGTACCGCCTCGGCGCGCCACGGCAGTTCGGCGGCCCACAGTTCATGGCCGTGGCCGGCCAGGCCGAGGTAGTCGTCCCAGACGTTGGCGCCGCCGGCCAGTCCGTGCAGCAGCAGCACCCGCAGGGGTGCGTCGCCGTGCCCGGCCCGCCGCAGCCGCACCGTCACCGGGGCGGGGCCGGCGGTCATCCGGCGGCCCCGACCGGGGTGAGCAGGAACCCGGCGACCGCGTCGTCCCGGTCGGTGCCGGAGGTGACCAGCACCGGGCGCCGCCCGTCCGCCCCGTTCGCGGCGAACCAGCCGGTGGCGGCGGCGCACTGGAGCACCCCGAGGGCGCCCGAGGACCGGCCGAACACCTCGCTGAGGTCGCTGCGCGGTACGTCGGCGGCGAGCCGGCCGGTCGAGGGGCCGCCCTCCGGGACGAACCAGGCGACGGGCGCCTCGCCGGACCCGTCGAGCAGGCGGTCCAGGCAGCGCTCCTCCCCGGCCCCTCTGGCATACCGGCCGAGGACGGCGGTGCCGACGGCCCCGCGCGCCTCGGCGGCCTCGGCCCGCTCCAGCACCAGGGCCACCGCCCCGTCCAGGAGTTGCTCCTCCGGCGCGCCCGACAGGCCGCTCACCCAGCGGTTCCTGGTCTCGACGCCGACCACCAGGATCCGCTCCGCGCGACCGGCGGCGACCATGGCCGCACCCCAGTACACCGCGTCCAGGCCGGAGGTGGCGCCGTTGCAGACCATCAGGTTCGGCCCGCGCAGCCCGTACCTGATCGCCACCGAGGAGGCGATCACATTGCTGGAGGCGTTCGGCAGGCCCATCGGGCTGATGCCGTTGACGCCGAGCTCCCTGATCTCGTCCGCGACGCCGCAGACGGTGTCCAGATTACCCAGGTTGGAGCTCACCACCACGCCTACCGATCCGCCGGGGACGGTGAGTTCGTCCGCCAGCAGCCCGGCCGCGCGCAGCCCGTCCCGGGCGGCGCAGAGCGCGAGCTGGGAGGCCCGGTCCTTGTACCGCAGTCCGCGCCTGCCGAGCACGGCCGCCGGGTCCACCGCGGGCTCGCCCGCGGTCGGCGCGGACCGCAGCAGGTCCGCCGGACGGCTCGCCCCCGGGAGCGCGAGTCCGACCCCGGTCACCAGGATTCCCGTCGGGTTCACTGGTCCGCCCTCTCCACCACGGCGACCGCGTTGACGCCGCCGAATCCGAACGCGTCCACCTGGGCGAGCCTCAGCTCGGCCAGGGCCGAAGTGCCCTGCACGAAGCGGAAGTCCGCGGCCTCGGCCACCGGGGTCCGCAGGCCGACCGTCGGCGGCACCCGGCCGGACTCCAGTGAGCGCAGGGCGACGATCAGGCTCAGCAGCCCCGAGCCGCCGGAGGTGTGCCCGGTCATCGACTTCACCGCGGTCATCAGCGGGCTGCCCGTGTGCGGACCGAAGACCCGGCCGATCGCCGTGGCCTCGGCCTCGTCGTTGAGCAGCGTCCCGGTGCCGTGCAGCAGGACCAGGTCGATGTCCTCGGGTTTGACACCCGCGAGCCGGTGCGCGCCCCGGACCGCCTCCGCGACGCCGTCCGGGTCGGGCGCGGTCACGTGGTACGCGTCGCAGTTGACGTGCACCGAGCGCAGCCGGCCGCGGACCCGGCCACCGGGCCGGGCGCCGTCCCGGCGCAGGACCACCGCGGCGGCCCCGTCGCCCATCAGGACGCCCTTGCGGTCGCGGTCGAACGGCCGTACCCGGTCCGGCGGTTCCATGTGCACCCGGTCGAGCAGGCCGTACATGCTCTCGGTGAGCGTGTCGACCCCGGCGACGATGACCGCGTCCGCGCCGTGGGCCGCCAGCAGGTCGCTGCCCAGCGCCAGGGCGTAGAGCGAGGCCGAGCAGGCGTTGGAGAAGGTGTACGTGCGCACCGCGCCGAAGCGCGCCCGCAGCGCCGTCCCGAAGTGCAGGGCGGCCAGGTCGAATTCGGCCCCGTCCCGCCACTTCAGCTCGGCCGAGCGCAGTTCCCGCAGTCCGGTGCCGATCAGGATCGGCACCTCGGCCAGGTCCTCGCCGAGACCGGCGTCCCTGGCCGCCTCCTCGATCGCCCGGACCAGCCAGCGGGTGGCCCGGCCCGGCACGTCCCCGCCGCCGGCCGGGCGGTCGTCGATCTCGTACGCGTGCTGCGCCCGGAACCGGCTGCGGTCGAAGCCCCGGAGCTCGGCCCGGCCCGAACGGCCCGCGCAGAGCGCGTCGAAGACCTCGTCCACCCCCTCGCCCATACTGGTGACGGCACCCAGGCCGACCACCGCCTGGCTCAGCGTGCCCGGCTCCACCGGGAGGGCCGCCGTCACGGGCGGGCCGCCTGGTACTTGCCGAAGATCACGACCGAGTTGTTGCCGCCGAACGCCAGGCCGTTGTTCTGCACCACCCGCAGGTCGGCCTCGATGGCCCGGTTCGGCACGCAGTCGACGTTGCACTCGGGGTCCGTCGCCACGTGGTTGATGGTCGGCGGGATGAACCCCTCGGTGATGGCCAGCGCACAGGCGATGGACGCCAGCGCGCTCGCCGCCCCCATGCTGTGGCCGATCATCGACTTGATCGAGACGGTCCTGGGGGTCCGGTCGCCGAACACCTGGCGGATCGCCCGTGCCTCGGTGACGTCGTTGGCCTTGGTCCCGGTGCCGTGCGCGGAGATGAAGTCCACCTCCTCGGGCTTCACGCCCGCGCCGTCGAGCGCCCGCTGCATGCACTGCGCCACGCTGTCCTGGTTCGGCGCGACCGGGTGGTACGCATCGCAGTTGAGCCCGTAGCCGAGCACCTCGGCGTAGATGTGCGCGCCCCGCGAGAGCGCGGACTCCAGGCTCTCCAGCAGCAGTACCCCGGCGCCCTCGCCGGTGAGGATGCCCTTGCGGTCGATGTCGAAGGGCTGGCAGCGCTCGGGGGCGATGGTGCCCAGCCGGTAGAAGCCGGTGAAGGTCTTCCGGCACAGCGCGTCGGCGCCGCCGCAGAGGGCGAACTCCACCTCGCCGGAGCGGATGGCGTCGTACCCGTAGCCGATGGCGTAGTTGCCCGCCGCGCACGCGGTGGGCAGCGTCACCGCCTCGACCTGGCTGAGCCTGAACTCGCGGGCCACGGCGGCGGAGAGCCGGCCGGCCGGCACCCGCGCGGCGACCGTCCGGTCCATCCGCTCGGGGCCCTCCCTGACCTCGGTCTCCACCAGCTGGTCCAGGTCCCGCGACTCGCCGTCGGTGGTGCCGATCGAGATCAGGCAGCGGCGGGTGCGCAGGTCCTCCTCCGCCAGATCGGCGTCGGCGACCGCCATCCGGGAGGCCGCCACCGAGAACTGGCTGGCCCTGCCGAGCTCGTCGACGTCGAAGTTCCGGATCCACTCCCCCGGCTCGAAGTCGACGATCTCGCAGCCGTTGGCGTGCTCGAAGCCCTCGGTGTCGAACGCGGTGATCGGCTTGGCGGCGCTGCGTCCCGACCGGAGCCCGGCCAGGAACTCGGCGGTGCCGAGGCCGATACTGGAAACCGCGCCGAGCCCGGTTATGACAACCCTGTTTGCCGGTACATCAGACATGTTCACCCCCGATATCTGGCGGGCCGGAATCCGACGGTGGACTAATTCCATCCGGCCGACTCGGCGACCACCTCGTACACGCCGTCGAGATTCACCATCCGGCCGAGCTCGGACTGGTTGATGACGATCCCGAACGTCTTCTCCAGGGAGGCCAGGATCTCGATCGCACGCAGCGAGTCGGCGTCGTGCTCCTCCTTGAAACGGCTGGTCTGCGTCACCTCGTCCGGGTCGATCTCGAGGATGTCGCAGACAATCTCCTTGATGGTCTCCCGGCGTTCTGCGGTGGTGGCCGCCATGGTGGGCCTCACTCTCTCTCGGACAGCTTGGAGAAGGACCGGTCGACTTGCCGAAGTCCTCTGCGGTGCTCATCACGTTATTCAGACCGGACACGGGAGGACAATCGGTCCGGCAACTTGATGCCAACCACTTCCGGGCTTCACCCGGCGTTCAATTCGGCTGGCAATTTCCTGACAGCCGACGGCCGGCGGGACGGATGGCCCACGGGCCTACGCGGCCCGCCGCCAGCTGACCGGCGAGGTGTAGTCGGCCGGGCGCCAGCTGTGCAGCCGCACCACGACGGCGGCGGTGGCCCGGGCGGCGGCCGCGCGGGCCAGCAGGACGGCGGTGAGGGCGGCGAGCTCCTCGTCGGTGAGGGAGCCGCGGACGACGGTGAGGGTGGTGGCTGCGGTCATGCTCTGCTCCTCGGTCACATCGGTGGGTTGCCGTGCTTGCGGCTGGGCAGGTCGGCGTGCTTGGTGCGGAGCATGGCGAGGGAGGAGGCGAGGACCTGCCGGGTCTCGGCGGGGT
>NZ_JYJF01000299.1 GCF_000955975.1 Saccharothrix sp. ST-888 | reverse complement strand
GCTGCGGAGTCGTTCGATCTGGTGGAGTGGCCGCCGGTGGGTGCGGAGGCCGTGCCGGTCGATGAGCTGTACGACCGGTTCGCGGCGGCCGGGTTCGGTTACGGTCCGGTGTTCCAGGGGCTTCACGCGGCGTGGCGGCTGGGTGATGAGGTGTTCGCCGAGGTGGCGCTGCCGGAGGACAGCCGGGACGAGGCGGATCTGTTCGGTCTGCACCCGGCCCTGCTGGACGCGGCGTTGCACGCTGTTGGCTTGGGTGGTCTGCTGGAGGACACTGGTCAGGGTCGGCTGCCGTTCGCGTGGTCGGGGGTGTCGCTGTTCGCGGCGGGTGCCTCGGAGTTGCGGGTGCGGCTGGCGCGGGCTGGTGCGGATGCGGTGTCGCTGCTCGTGGCCGACGGTACGGGTGTGCCGGTCGCGTCGGTGGAGTCGCTGGTGCTGCGGCCGTTCGCGGCCGACCAGTTGGCGGGTGCGGGTGGTGCGCACGAGTCGCTGTTCCGTCCGGAGTGGACGGGCGTCGCGCTGCCGTCCGTCGCTTCGCTCGATGGTGCGGTGGTGCTGGGGGCGGAGCTTCCCGGGTTCGAGCAGGCCGAGCGGTTCGAGGACCTGGGCGTGCTGCTGGCGGCTGCCGCCGCCGGTGAGACCGCGCCGGAGGCGATCCTCGTGCCGGTCTCGTCCGGGCCTGACCAGGACGTTGCCGCTGCCACGCACAGCGCCGTGCACGGTGCGCTGGCGCTGGTGCAGGAGTGGCTGGCCGAGGACCTGCTCGCCGGCACGCGGCTGGTGGTGGTCACACGGAACGCGACCGCGGTCACGTCCGACGAGGAGGTCGCCGACCTTCCTGCGGCTGCCGTCCTGGGGCTGCTGCGCTCGGCGCAGTCGGAGAACCCGGGCCG
>NZ_JYJF01000298.1 GCF_000955975.1 Saccharothrix sp. ST-888 | reverse complement strand
GTAAGGCTCCCAGTAGACGACTGGGTTGATAGGCCGGATATGGAAGCCCTGTGAGGGGTGGAGTTGACCGGTACTAATAGGCCGAGGGCTTGTCCTCAGACGCTCGCGTTCACTGTGTGGTTCCCGGGTAGCGAACAGCTATCGCCGGCGAACACAAGAAACACTTATCAATTGAAGAGTGTGTTTCGCTGAATACCCGATAGGGTTTCGGTGGTCATAGCACGAGGGAAACGCCCGGTTACATTCCGAACCCGGAAGCTAAGCCTCGTAGCGCCGATGGTACTGCAGGGGGGACCCTGTGGGAGAGTAGGACGCCGCCGAACAATCATTCAAAGCCGTGGCCCCCAGCGACTCGCTGGGGGCCACGGCTTTTTTGCGTGTCAGAACGTGTATGAACCGGTCAGTCGCTCCTGCCGCCCGAACGCGGTATGGGAGCGGATGCCGGACAATGGAGATGGTGTCCGGCCAGGTGGCCGGCACCACACCGCCCCGGGCGTGCGTGTCGCCAGAACCGGAGCGGTGGAGCTGAAGCAGCAGACAGAGGAGTCACCACGATGTCGAACCCGCCCCAGGACCGTCCCGAGCGTCGATCGGACGACGGCCGCGGCTACGAGCCCCGGTCACGCGGGGGTGCGTCGAACGACCGTGGTGGCTACCGTCGCGACGAGCGTTCCGACCGTGACCGCGGTGGCTTCCGCCGCGATGACCGCCCCCAGGGCGGTGGCTTCAACCGTGACCGCGATGACCGTCCGCGTCGTGACGACCGCCCCCAGGGCGGCGGCTACCGTCGGGACGACCGTCCGTCGGGTGGTTTCAACCGTGACCGTGACGACCGTGGTGGCTTCCGCCGCGATGATCGTCCGCAGGGCGGTGGCTTCCGTCGGGACGACCGC
>NZ_JYJF01000297.1 GCF_000955975.1 Saccharothrix sp. ST-888 | reverse complement strand
ACCAAGGCGATGCCCCCGGACGTCATGGGCAAGGGCGTCCCGCTCGCCGATCTCTTCAACGAGAAGCACCCGCGCTACAACGAGGGCACCGAGATCCGCTCCCTCTATCAGAACGAGCCGGACGTCAAGAAGATTATCGACACCGGCATGGGCATCGAGGGCCTGATCCGAGGGACCGGCGTGCACGCCGCCGCCGTCATCCTCTCCTCCACCCCGCTGCTCGGCCTGATCCCGCTGCACAAGCGGGACAAGGATGGCGTGATCATCACCGGCTTCGACTACCCGTCGTGCGAAGCCATGGGCCTGATCAAGATGGACTTCCTGGGCCTGCGGAACCTGGGCATCATCGACCACTGCATCAAGATCATCAAGGCCAACCGGGGCGCCGAGGTCGACATCGAGAAGATCGCGCTGGACGACCCCACCACCTACCAGCTGCTCGCCCGGGGCGACACCCTGGGCGTGTTCCAGCTCGACGGCGGCCCCATGCGCGCCCTGCTCAAGCTGATGAAGCCCACCGAGTTCGCCGACATCTCCGCCGTCAGCGCCCTGTACCGGCCCGGCCCGATGGGCATGAACTCGCACACCAACTACGCCCTGCGCAAGAACGCCCAGCAGGAGATCATCCCGATCCACCCCGAGCTGGAAGCCCCGCTCAGCGAGGTCCTCGGCCCCACCTACGGTCTGATCGTCTACCAGGAGCAGGTGCAGCGAGCCGCTCAGGTGCTGGCCGGCTACAGCCTGGGCCAGGCAGACCTGCTCCGCCGCGCGATGGGCAAGAAGAAGAAGGAGGTCCTGGAGAAGGAGTTCGTCCCATTCCAGGCCGGCTGCCGGGAACGCGGCTACTCCGACGAGGCCATCCAGGCCGTGTGGGACGTCCTGGTGCCGTTCGCCGGCTACGCGTTCAACAAATCG
>NZ_JYJF01000296.1 GCF_000955975.1 Saccharothrix sp. ST-888 | reverse complement strand
CGTCCTCGCCTCCCCCGACTCCGACATCGGCCTCGTCGGGTACGAAATGGCCCTGCTCGTCGACCGAGCCGGCGCCGTCCTCACCCCCGCACTTCGCGCAGAACTGCAGGGCAGCCTGCTGCACTAAGACACCGACGTACGGAAACGCCGGGCTCCGCCAGAGGGAGCCCGGCGCACACCCCAAAGCTGGTTCCGGAATTGGCAGCGCAAGGAGGAGTCTTGGCATCCTCCCCGCCCTCGAAGAGGCAGGGAGTCCGCCGGTCACCCGGCAGACCTTCCTGCCCCAGCCCTGACTGCTTCCGGGACGAACCCAAGCCGAGCTCTCACACCAGCTCCACAGGCCCCGCCCGGCGCCGACCCGGCGCCGGGCCCAGCCGCCGCTTCCCGACGGCTGGACATCCACAGCACACCAGCGAACGCGCAGCGTCATCCGGCGCGTTCACGGCCTGCTCCCGACAGTGTGAGCCGCACTCGGCCCTAGCTAGGAGACGAACATGACCCCGCCCCCGACACCCGGCTCATACGGCAACGGGTACGGCAGTGGCTACGGCGGCCAGCAGGCCGGCGGCTACGGTGGCCAGCAGTCCGACGGCTACGAGCAGCAGCCGCTGGTCCGCCCGTACGCGATGACCGGTGGCCGTACCCGGCCGCGGTACCAGCTGGCGATCGAGGCGCTGATCTCGACCACCGGCAATGCCGAGCGCACCGCCGGCATGCTGCCGGAGCACCAGCGGATCGTGGCGCTGTGCCGGGACGTCAAGTCGGTGGCGGAGATCTCGGCGCTGGCCGGGGTGCCGCTCGGGGTCGCCCGCATTCTCGTAGCGGACCTGGCCGAGGCCGGTCTTGTCGCCATCCACCAGCCCGCCGCTGCGGGCGAGTCGGGCGGTACGCCTGACGTCACGCTGCTCGAAAGGGTCCTCAGTGGACTTCGCAAGCTCTAACGCGGCCGCCGCCAGCCGCGCCACCACCTCCGCGAAGATCGTCGTGGCAGG
>NZ_JYJF01000295.1 GCF_000955975.1 Saccharothrix sp. ST-888 | reverse complement strand
CCTGCCACGACGATCTTCGCGGAGGTGGTGGCGCGGCTGGCGGCGGCCGCGTTAGAGCTTGCGAAGTCCACTGAGGACCCTTTCGAGCAGCGTGACGTCGGGCTGGTTGCCGGATTCGCCGCCGGCAGCGGGCTGGTGGATGGCGACAAGACCGGCCTCGGCCAGGTCTGCCACGAGGATCCGGGCCACCCCCAGGGGGATGGAGAGCAGTGCGGATACCTCGGCCACGGATTTGACCTCGGTGCAGAGGGTGCAGATCCGCTGGTGTTCGGGCAGCATCGTGGCCAGGCGCTCGGGAGCGACGCTGGCGGAGACCAGTGCCTCCAGGGCCAGTTCGTAGCGGGGCCGGGTACGGCCGCCGGTCATCGCGAACGGGCGGATCAGCGGCCCCGAGTCGTGGTCGTCCAACTCCTCGGCATAGCCGGGGTCCTCGGCCTGTTCAGGGAAGTCCTCCGGGCCCGGATAGCCCTGATGACCGGGGCTGGGCTGGATGAACCGCTGTTCGCTGTAGGCCTGGTGGCCGTACGGCCGGCGCTGCGGCTGCTGATGGTTCATCAACTGCTGCTGGCCGTCGTGCTGGTAGCCGGAGTACTGCTGGCCCGCAGGGCCGGGGTGCTGACCGTGGCCGACACCGGGTGCTCCGAAAGCATCATGGCCGGTGCCAGGGTACGGAACGCCGTACTGGCCGCTGCGGTCGTCGGGCGGGGTCACGGTTCCTCTCCTCACATGGTGCGGCGGTGCGGTGCGAGCTCGGGCCGCAGGGGCCGAGCAGGTAGTGCGAAAGCCGTACAACGCCCGATCCCGGGACCGCGATTGACACGGTCCCGGGATGGGCCGGAGGTCTTTCGAATACCAGGACGGTATCCGACGAACCGTCAGTGCAGGAGACTGCCCTGGAGTTCCGCGCGAAGTGCGGGGGTGAGGACGGCGCCGGCTCGGTCGACGAGCAGGGCCATTTCGTACCCGACGAGGCCGATGTCGGAGTCGGGGGAGGCGAGGACG
>NZ_JYJF01000294.1 GCF_000955975.1 Saccharothrix sp. ST-888 | reverse complement strand
CGCACCAAGCCCCCGCAGGAACTCCTCACGCCCACCCGCCACGACGACCGCGCGGTGCTCCAGCCCCGCCCGACCCGTCGCCAACGAGTACGCCACATCAACCAGTTCGGCATCACCAGCGGACAGCAACCGCTCGGCCTGGGCCCGCAGCGCCACCTCACCCTTCGCCGACAGCACCACCGGAACCACCGACGGCGACACGCTCGCCTCGACGGCTTCGGCCTCGACAACCGGCGCCTGCTCCAGGATCGTGTGCGCGTTGGTGCCGCTGAAGCCGAAGGACGACACGGCAGAGCGGCGCGGCTCGCCGGTCTCCGGCCACTCGGTCGTCTCGGTGAGCAGCGAGACCGCGCCCGCCGACCAGTCGACGTGCGGGGTCGGCTGGTTCACGTGCAGGGTCTGCGGCAGCACACCGCGCTGCATGGCGAGGACCATCTTGATCACACCGGCGACGCCGGCGGCCGCCTGCGTGTGGCCGATGTTGGACTTCACCGAGCCCAGCCACAGCGGCCGCTCCTCCGAACGCTCCTGGCCGTAGGTGGCGAGCAGCGCCTGCGCCTCGATCGGGTCACCCAGTGCGGTGCCGGTGCCGTGCGCCTCGACCGCGTCGATCTGAGCAGCCGACAGACGGGCGTTCTCCAGAGCCTGGCGGATCACCCGCTGCTGGGACGGACCGTTCGGGGCGGTGAGGCCGTTGGACGCACCGTCCTGGTTGACCGCCGAGCCACGGACCACCGCCAGCACCGGGTGACCGTTCCGCTGGGCGTCCGAGAGCCGCTCAACGAGCAGCATGCCGACGCCCTCGCCCCAGGCGGTGCCGTCCGCCGAAGCGGCGAACGCCTTGCACCGGCCGTCGGCGGAGAGGCCGCGCTGGCGGCTGAAGTCGAGGAAGGTGTCCGGGGTGGCCATGACGGTCACACCGCCGGCCAGCGCCAGTGAGCACTCGCCGTTGCGCAGGGCCTGCACGGCGAGGTGCAGGGCGACCAGCGAGGAGGAGCAGGCCGTGTCGACGGTGACCGCCGGGCCCTCCAGGCCG
>NZ_JYJF01000293.1 GCF_000955975.1 Saccharothrix sp. ST-888 | reverse complement strand
CATCAACTCCTTCGGCGAGCTGGGTGCCACCTCGGACGGCGTGGCCCGCGCTGCGCGCGATCACAAGCGCGCCGTCCGGGACCAGCTGACCGACCTCACCCGCGAGCTGGGAGCCGGCGATCCGTCGGCACTGGCCGAGCAGTTGGTGCTGCTGATCGACGGCGCGATCACCGCAGCCGCGATCAGCGGCGACCCGGCTCCCGCCCGGCACGCCCGCACGGCGGCTGAGACCCTCGTGACGGCCGCAGCGGCCGCGAGGGCAGCCCAGGCATAACTCCCTGGTCCCGCAAGGGGCTTCGCGCAATCGGCAGCGGCCGGCCCCGGCGGAGGGCGGCCGGACGGACTCGGTCACCGCTCCGGCCTGCGACAGCAGCGGCACCCGGCGAGGCGCGGGGCGTCGCCCCAGGAGGCGATCTGACATTTGACGGCTGGTCAGCTACGGGGGAGCGGAGAGTCGACAGACCGACGGACCGTCATGTTCTTTTCAGGCCAATGTGGTTACCGTTTTCGTTCCGTGACATTACCCGCCTTCTGGGCCTAGTAGGGTCCTTGTTCCACTGTCGGGTTTCTTTTTTCGGGTGTCGGGAGATGTCACGTGAGCATTTCGATAGGACTGGTGTGAATTGAGCAGCCAATTCCGTCAACTGTGGACTCGTAGGACGATGGCGGTCGTCCGAAGCAGGATCGCCGCCGCAGTGGGAACGGTCGCACTGATCTCGGCCGTCATCCTCACCGGTACCGCCGCCGGCACCGCCAGCGCCGCCACCGCCGGCAGCACCGCCGGCACTGTGGCCGGCGTGTCCCGGCCCGCCGCGACAGGTGGGTGGACCTGTCCCGGAACGCCCGTCCCGGCCGGCTACGTCATCACCAACTTCAACCGCAGCGGCTGCAACGGCGCGGGTTCCTGGCTCCAGGAGCCCGTTCGCGACGGTATCTGGACCTGCTCGGGCTCGCCGATCGTCTCCGGATACGTCATCACCAACCACAACACCAGCGGCTGCAGCGGCATCGGCTCCTGGTACCACCAGCGCGCCCGCGACGGCATCTGGACCTGC
>NZ_JYJF01000291.1 GCF_000955975.1 Saccharothrix sp. ST-888 | reverse complement strand
GCCGAGACCCTGGCCGCCGGTGACGGCGAGTCGATCGCGGGGCGGCTGGAGAACGCCTCCGCCGACGACATCTTCGCGTTCATCGACAACGAACTCGGCACGGCGTGACCGGGCCCGCCCACCGCCCCCCGCACGTCAGGCCAAATCTTCCGCACAGAAGTGGCGACACTCGATGACCAACGATGACAAGCTGCTCGACTACCTCAAGAGGGTCACCGCGGATCTGCACCAGACCCGGCAGCGGCTGCGCGACGTGGAGACCGAGGAGAAGGAACCGATCGCCATCGTGGCGATGAGCTGCCGCTTCCCCGGTGGCGTCAGCACGCCGGAGGAGCTCTGGCAGCTCGTCGACGAGGGCACCGACGCCATCACGGAGTTCCCGGACAACCGGGGCTGGGACGTCGAGGCGCTCTACGATCCCGACCCCGACGCGTCCGGCAAGAGCTACGTCCGCCGGGGCGGATTCCTGCACGACGCGGCCGACTTCGAGCCGGACTTCTTCGGTATCTCGCCGCGCGAGGCCGTGCTGATGGACCCGCAGCAGCGGGTGCTGCTGGAGGTGGCCTGGGAGGCGCTGGAGCGGGGCGGCATCGCGCCGGACTCGGTGCGCGGCGGCCGGGTCGGCGTGTTCGCCGGTACCAACGGCCAGGACTACCGGGACCTGCTGTCCAAGCTGCCGCAGGACCCTGAGGCGGCGCTCGGCACGGGCACCCTGGCGGCGGTGATCTCCGGCCGGATCTCCTACACCCTCGGGATCGAGGGCCCCTCGGTCACCATCGACACCGCGTGCTCCTCGGCCCTGGTCGCGCTGCACCTGGCGGTGCAGTCGCTGCGGCAGCGCGAGTGCACGCTGGCCCTGGCCGGCGGCGTCTCGGTGATGACCACCCCCGGCTCGTTCATCGCGTTCAGCCGCCAGCGGGGGATGTCCCCGGACGGCCGGTGCAAGGCGTTCGCGGACGGTGCGGACGGCACCGGCTGGGGCGAGGGTGCGGGGATGCTGCTGCTGGAGCGGCTGTCGGACGCGCGGCGCAACGGGCACGAGGTGCTGGCGGTGGTGCGTGGTTCGGCCGTCAACCAGGA
>NZ_JYJF01000290.1 GCF_000955975.1 Saccharothrix sp. ST-888 | reverse complement strand
GTTCCGCGCCAGCCAGCGGGCCACCTGCGCGCCCAGCGCACCCGTACCACCGGTCACCAGCACGGTCCCGGACGGGCGCCAGCCCTCCACCGGCGCCGCCCCCGAAGGCGCGTGCACCAGACGACGGACGAACACCCCCGACGCCCGCACGGCCAGCTGGTCCTCACCACCGGTTCCGGCGAGCACCCGGACCAGCCGGTCCATGGCACGCTCGTCCGCCTGCTCGGGGAGGTCCACCAGACCGCCCCAGCGTGCTGCGTCCTCCAGGGCGGCGACCCGGCCCAGACCCCAGACCAGCGACTGCGCCGGGTTCGACAGCCGCTCGGCGCGGTTCACCGCCACGGCACCGCGCGTGGCGGTCCAGACCGGGATCTCGAACCCGGCATCGGCCAGTGCCTGGAGCAGCACCACCGAGCCCGCCATACCGAACGGCACGGCCGGGTACGCGGCGCAACGCTGCTCGGCGAGTCCGAGCAGCGAGAGGACACCGGCGGCGCCCTCGGCGAGCTCGGCCCGCAGGCGCTCGGACAGCGCCTCCCGGTCCAGATCGGCCGAGTCGACCGGCAGCCGGCGGACGTCCGCGCCGTGCCGGGCGAGTGCCTCGGCCGCAGCCGCCACCCAGGGGGTGTCCTCGGCGTGCTCGGCCGGGACCACCAGCAGCCAGGTACCGGAGACAACAGGCACGGGGAGGTCCGCCAGCGGCTGCCAGCTGACGCGGTAGCGCCAGCCGTCCACCGTGGAGTGCTCACGGCGCTGCCGCCGCCACGAGGACAGCGCGGGCAGCACGGCACTCAGCGGCGCATCCCCGCCGAGATCGAGATCGAGCGAGCCGGCCAGCGCGCTCAGATCCTCGCTGTCGACGGCCGCCCAGAACTCAGCCTCCACCGGGTCGAGGGCGGTGTCGCGCCCGGCCGTGACCGGAGCCGTCGGTGCGTCCAGCCAGTAGCGGCGCCGCTGGAAGGCATACGTCGGCAGGTCGACCCGCTCGGCACCGGTGCCCGCGAAGGCCGCTGCCTGCCAGTCCACCGCGACACCGCGCACCCACGCCTCCGCGAACGAGGCCAGCACCCGACGGGCACCACCCT
>NZ_JYJF01000030.1 GCF_000955975.1 Saccharothrix sp. ST-888 | reverse complement strand
CTCGGGCTCGGGCTCGGGCTCGGGCTCGGGCTCGGGCTCGGGCTCGGGCTCGGGCTCGGGCTCGGGCTCGGGCTCGGGCTCGGGCTCGGGCTCGGGCTCCAGGGTCGGTCCCGGGCTGCTGGCGTTGACGTCCACCCCACGGACCTCGACGCCGTGCCGCCGGACATCGGCGACCAGGCTCAGCGGCGAGTAGAAACCCATGGGCTGGTTGGCCAGCAGGGCGCAGGTGAAGGCGGCCGGGTAGTGGTGCTTGAGCCACGCGCTGGCGTACACCAGATAGGCGAAGCTGATCGCGTGGCTCTCCGGGAAGCCGTAGTTGGAGAACGCTTCGATCTTGGTGTAGACGTCCTCGGCGATGTCGGCGGCGATGCCGCGCTCGGCCATGCCGTCCAGCAGGCGCTGCCGCAGTTCGGCGACCCGCTGGTGGGAGCGCTTGGCGCCCATCGCCTGCCGCAGCCGGTCGGCCTCGGCCGGGCTGAACCCGGCGCAGTCGATGGCCAGTTGCATCATCTGCTCCTGGAACAGCGGCACCCCGAGAGTCTTGCTCAGGGCGTTCTCCATCAACGGGTGCGGGCAGCGGGCCGGTTCGACTCCGGCGCGGCGGCGCAGATAGGGGTGGACCGAGCCGCCCTGGATCGGTCCGGGCCGGATCAGCGCGACCTCGACCACCAAGTCGTAGAAGTGGCGCGGCTTCAGCCTCGGCAGGGTGGCCATCTGGGCACGCGACTCGACCTGGAAGACACCGACCGTGTCGGCCCGGCAGAGCATCTCGTACACCGCCGCGTCGTCGTCCGGGATGCCCGCCAGGTCGAGGCGGCGGCCGTGGTGGGCGGCGATCAGGTCGCAGGCGTCGTGCAGCGCGGAGAGCATGCCCAGGCCGAGCAGGTCGATCTTGACCAGTCCGGCTCCGGCGGTGGAGTCCTTGTCCCACTGCAGCACCGAACGCCCCGGCATCCGGGCCCACTCGGTGGGGCAGATCTCGCCGACCGGTTCCCTGGTGAGCACCATGCCGCCCGAGTGGATCCCCAGATGCCTTGGCAGTCCGTGGAGTTGGCGGCCGAGGTCGAGCACGTCGGCGGGGATCACCGCGTCCGCGCCCGGCGGGCTGCGGAAGTCGACCTGCCGGGTGAAGCCCTCGATCTGCCCCTGCGGGTAGCCGAGCACCCGGGCCGCGTCGCGCAGCGCGAGCCGGGGCCGGTAGGTGATGACGTTGGCGACCTGGGCGGCGTGCTCGCGCCCGTAACGCCGGTAGACGTACTGGATGACCTCCTCGCGGCGGCGGTTCTCGATGTCGAGGTCGATGTCGGGCGGCCCGTCGCGTTCGAGGCTGAGGAAGCGCTCGAAGAGCAGGCGGTAGCGGATCGGGTCCACGGCGGTGATGCCGAGGGCGTAGCAGACGGCGGAGTTGGCGGCGGAGCCCCGGCCCTGGCACCAGATGTCCTGCTCTCGGCAGAAGTCCACGATGTCGTGGACGATGAGGAAGTACCCGGCCAGATCGAGATCTTCGATCACCTTGAGCTCGCGGGCGAGCTGGCGCAGTGCGGGTTCGTTGTCCGCGCCGAACCGGACCGGCCCGGACTCGGCGACCAGGGCGCGCAGATGGCTGATCTCGCTGTGTCCCTCGGGCACCGGGAACCCCGGGAGCTGGGGGTCCAGTCCGCCGAAGTCGAAGGCACAGGCACGGCCCAGCTCCACGGTGGCCTGCTGGACACCCGGGTAGCGGGCCAGCCGGGCGGCCATCTCGCGGCCCGACCGCAGATGGGCCGTGCCCGAGGCCATCGTCCAGCCGGCCGCCTGCTCGACCGTACGGCGTTCGTGCAGCGCGGCCAGCCCCTGGGCCAGTCGGGCTTCGGCCGGGGTGGCGTGGTGCACGTTGTTGGAGGCGACGGCGGTCAGGCCGAGTCCGGCCGCGAGCGCGGCCAGCCGGTCGTTGCGCAGGTCGTCGCCGGGCAGGCGCTGGTCGATCAGTTCGACGTAGACGTTCTCCCGGCCGAACGCCTCGGCGAGCCGGTGGAGTTCCCTCTCGGCCGCTGCCGGACCACCCGCGGCGAGAGCAGTGGGCACGCGCCCCTTGCGGCATCCGGTGAGCACCGCCCACTGGCCCCGATGGGCGGCGGCGAGCCGGGCGAAGTCGTACGCCGGACGGTTCTTCACGCCGCCCGCGAGCTGGGCGGCACTGATCTCGCCGGACAGACTGCGGTAGCCCGCCGGGTTGCGGGCCAGGACCAGCAGATGCTCGTCGGGGCCCAGGCCGAGCTCGGCGCCGAAGACGGTCCGAAGCCCCACGTCCCTTGCGGCGTCGGCGAATCGGACCATCCCGTAGAGGCCGTCGTGATCGGTGAGTCCGACGGTCTCGATGCCGAGCCGGACGGCCTCCTCGGCCAGCACCTCGGGGTCGCTCGCGCCGTCGAGGAAGCTGAACGCGGAGTGGGTGTGCAGCTCCGCCCACGGGACGGCCGTCCCCGACGGGGAGGGGGACGGCGCCCGCGAGGCCGGACGGCGGCGCAGCGGCACGACGTCGCCGCCGGGCCGGTCGGGCTCGCCCGGTCGGCCCGCCATGCGGCGGCGCAACTCGCTCCAGGGGAGCGAGGGGTGGCTGGTGAATCCCATCGCGGGTCGTGCTCCGTCGGGTGGTCGGGGATGGTGCCGGTGCGGTTCGGTGTCTCGGAGTCCCCCTTCCGTCCGTGCGCTGTCGCAGGTGTGGCGGTGCCGGTCGCAGGCGGTACGGGTCGTAGCGGTGCCGGCGCCGGTCGCAGGCGGTGCCGGTCGCAGGCGGTGCCGGTCGTAGGCGGTGCCGGTCGTAGGCGGTGTCAGTCGTAGGCGGTGTCAGTCGTAGGCGGCCTCCACGGACCAGCGGCCGTCCTCGACGGTGAGCATCAGGGCCCGGTCACCGGCCACCGTGATCTGGAAGCGGGCCCGGCGGCGGCGCCGGGCCGGATCCCACCAGTACTCGACGGCGGGCCAGGGCCCGGTCCAGCCCGTGACCTCCAGCAGCCTTCCGTCCAGGGCGAGTCGGGACGGTGGAGCGGACACCTCGGCTCGTCCGCTGACGGTGACGGGTTGTCCGTCCGGGTCCAGGACGGTGACCGGTACCGGGCTGCGGGGCACCACGGAGGGCGCCGGGTCCTGCACCCGACCCGGCCAGGGGGCGGGTGCGGGTGCCTCGTGCACCTCTCCCCAGGGCACCCGCGCCAGTTGTTCCGCCGGGCCCCGGCCGCCGGCCGGCTCGATCCGGCGCAGTCCGGCGTGCCCGAGCACCGCCTGCACCCGGGCCACGGCACGTTCGACCCGGTCCTCGGCCACGGCCTGGCCCCAGAGCGCCAGCTGCCGTCCCTGATCGGGCACCAGGCCGTCGGGGGCGAGGCGCAGCGCGGTGAAGCCGGCTACCGCGCCGAACGTGCCGTCGCCCGGGCCGCCGTCGTTGCTGCTGCCGTTGCCGCTGTCGCTGTCACCGTCGCTGCCGTCCGGGGCCGGCGCCGCGAAGGTGCCTGCGGTCTGCCAGGCCTGGAGCTGCCAGCGGACGCGTTCGGCGAGCGCGAAGGGACCGAGCCTGCCGTCGTGCCGCCAGAGGCGGGAGGCAGTACGGCCGTCGGCGCAGGTCACCTCGACGGCGACCCGTCGGCAGGCCAGTCCGGCCGCGGCCAGCCGGGCATGCAGCTGCTCGGCGAGCGTACGGGCCACGAAGATCAGCGGTTCGGCGAGCAGCTCCGGCGGGTCGAAGCGGTGTTCCACCGTGAGGTCCAGGCCCTCGGGGCGGGGGACGAGCGGACGTGACTGCAGTCCTCGGGCGCGGCGGTGTGCGGCCGTCCCGGTGGGGCCGAAGCGGTCGGCGACCGCCCGTCCGGAGAGTGCGGCGAAACCGCCGACGGTGTGCACCCCGAGCCGGACCAGCAGTTCGGCCAACGGCTCGTCCCCGAGCGCGGCCACGGGGTACGGGGCAAGGAACTCCCCCGTCCTGCCGTCCGGCACGAGCACCCCGGCACGGGCCGCGAGCACCGCTGCGAACAGCCCGTCGGCCACCCCGACCTGGCAGCGCGGCGGCACCTTCAGCGTTTCCGCCCGGGACTCCCTGAACTCCCCGAACTTGCCGAACTCCCTGGCCTCGCCAGGCTCCCGGGCCGCCGCTGCCGATACCGCTGCCGATGCCGGGGCTGTGGTGGCAGATGCCCGGGGTGCGGGCCTGGCCTGATCACCGCCCTCGGGTTCACGGTGCAGCGGTGTGACCGCACAGGCCGCCCGCCCTTCCTCCGACGGACCTCCGCCGTCACCATCACCGTCGTCCCCGTGCAGCGGCAACGCCCGCACCTCGGCCGACCGGCCACCCCCACCGTGAGGCAGCAGCAGTGACGGCGGTACCCGTTCTTCCGGCGAGGGTACGTCGGCCGGACCATCGGCCGGACCGTCGGCCGGAAGAACGGGCGCGGGCCGGGACATGCCCCGGCCGAGGGTCTCGGCGACCGCCGCGTGCACCTGGGCAGCCAGCGCCTCCTCGCCGCCGTAGTAGCGGCTCGGCCCTTTGACCGGGATCGCGCACATCCCCGGCCGCAGCACCTCCACCCGGGGCGTGAACACCTCCACCGCAGCGATCACCGGTTCGAACAGTCGGGTCTCGGCCTCCGGGTCGCGGTCCCGGAGCTCCAGCTCCGGGCAGAGCCGCTGGGCCAGCCGCAGCCGCTGTCCACGGCGTACGCCTGCGGCACGGGCCGCGTCCGAACAGGCCAGCACCCGTCCGGATTCCAGTACCGCCACCGCACGGTCCGTACCGGCGGCCTCCGGCATCGTGGCCACGACCGGCCAGTCCGGACACCACACCACCAGCACTCGCGGCACGCCCGAGCCGGACCCCAAGCCCGAGCCCGCACTCGTCCCCAAGCCAGAGTCCAAGCCCGAGCCCGAGCCCCGGTCCGAACCCCACTCCGCCGTCACCGTCGTCGCCGCCATCTCACACCGCCGCACCACTCACGTCACTGGACCCACCGACCCCCCGTCTCCACGCCCACTCACACCACCGCCAGCCCGAGACCGCCGATCGCCGGCTCCGGACCGGCGCCCCCGACAGCCCCGGCAACCCCGGCAACCTCGACTGACACCGCCCCGGCTGGAACGGCCTCGGCAGGCACCGCCCCGTCCGACTCGGCAGGTTCGACCACCCGTGCCCCACCGTGTTCGTCCGGCAGCCACAGGCGGGCCGTCCGGGCACGGGCTCCGGCTCCGCGCCCCTCGGCCGTGACCTCGGCCTGCCGTCCCAGCAGCTGTCCGTACCCCTCGCCCAGGCCGAACCAGCGCGCCGACCGCACGCCCAGCCGCAGTCCGGCCCCCGGCCAGGGGCCGGCCACCAGCAGTGCGCAGCCGCCGCGCCGCAGCACGGCGGTGAGCCTGGCCGCCAGCTGCGCGGGTACCGGGCCGTCCGGGCGCAGCAGGATCAGCCCGACCGCCCCGGACAGGGCCGCGACGACCTCCGGCCAGTGCTGCCCGGGGTCGTCCACGAGCAGCAGCCGGCGCAGGTCGAACCCGTACCCGGCGGCGGCCGCCAGCCCGAGGTCGGGCAGCCCCACGGCCGCCGACCAGGTGCCCTCGACCGCCGCCGCGCCGGCCGCCAGGGCCAGCAGCAGACCGGTGTCGCCCTGGACCGAGACCGCCGCGCCGCGCCGCAGCCCGCCACCGGGCAGCAGCGGTGCCAGTGCCGGGAGGACGGGCAGCAGGTCTTCTCCGGTCGACGCGAGGGCGGCCGGGCGGAGTAGTGCGGAATCGAAAGTGGGCACACTTCAGGATCGAACATATGTTCAGTGATATTCAAGTCCAAGTATCTGATAGAGCGACAGAAGCGCCCTGATCTGCATATATGCAGAGAAGTGAGATGGGTCGATCACGCTCCGCATCCGCTCGCACGTGCGCATCGAATTCGAACATCGGACGGCGAGAGCGCCCTGGCCGAGGCCGGCCCGGTCAGCCGAGCGCACGGTCCAGATTGAACGCGGCGCTGATCAGCGAGAGGTGGGTGAACGCCTGCGGGAAGTTGCCCAGCTGCTCGCCGGTCGGACCGATCTCCTCGGCGTAGAGGCCGAGGTGGTTGGCGTAGGTGAGCATCTTCTCGAAGGCCAGCCGGGCCTCCTCCAGCCGCCCGGCGCGGGCCAGTGCCTCGACGTACCAGAACGAGCAGATCGAGAAGGTGCCCTCGGTCCCCCGCAGGCCGTCCGGGCTGGCCTCCGGGTCGTAGCGGTAGACCAGCGAGTCGGACACCAGGTCCGTGGTGAGCACGTCGAGGGTCGAGAGCCACTTGGGGTCGGTGGGCGAGATGAACTTGGCCATCGGCATCATCAGCAGGGAGGCGTCGAGCACGTCGCTGCCCAGCCCCTGGACGAACGCTCCCCGCTCGGCCGACCAGCCCTGCCGCATGATCTGCCGGTAGATCGCGTCCCGGCTCTGCCGCCAGCGGGGCAGGTCGGCGGGCAGTCCGCGCCGGTTCGCCATCCGGATGGCCCGCTCCATCGCCACCCAGCACATCAGCCGCGAGTACAGGAAGTCCTTCCGGCCTCCCCGGGTCTCCCAGACCCCCTCGTCGGGCTGGTCCCAGTGGTCGCAGAGCCAGTCCACCACCACGCCGACCTCGTCCCAGCGATCACTGCTGATGGGCTGCCCCCACTTGTCGTACAGGTAGACCGAGTCGATCAGCGCCCCGTAGATGTCCAGCTGGAGTTGGCCGGTGGCGGCGTTCCCCACCCGCACCGGAGCGGACCCGAGGTAACCCTCCAGGTGGGACAGCTCGTACTCGGGCAGGTCGCTGCGCCCGTCGATGCCGTACATGATCTGGAGCGGGCCCGTGGCACCGATGTCCTGCCCGAGGCCCCGCATGATGCCCCGCTCGTCCAGGAAGCCCATGAACGCCTCGGCCTCCGAGGTGAAGCCCAGCCGGAGCATGGCGTAGATGCAGAAGGCGGCGTCGCGGACCCACACGTAGCGGTAGTCCCAGTTGCGCTCGCCGCCGATCTGTTCGGGCAGGCTGGTCGTCGGCGCGGCCACGATCGCGCCGGTCGGTGCGTAGGTGAGCAGCTTCAGCGCCAGTGCGGAGCGGTGCACCGTCTCCCGCCACCGTCCGTGGTAGCGCGAGCCCGCCAGCCAGTGGCGCCAGAACCTGACGGTCGCCCCGAACTGGTCCTCCGCCTCGGCCCGGGGACAGGCCCGGGGCCTGACCTCGTCGCCGATCCGGTCGAGGGCGAACACCACGGACTCGCCCTCGAGGAGCTTGAAGTTCGCCCAGACGTCCCGGCCGTCGGTTTCGAGCGTCGCGGTGGCCGTAAGGGACAGCGACAGCGACCGGGACTGGAAGATCGCCTCGTGGTCCCGCACTTGCACCGAGTGCGGTTCGGCCCCGTAGCCGAAGCGCGGAGCCACCCTCGCCCGGAACGGAAGCGTTCCCCGCACGCAGATCACGCGTCGGATCAGCCGGTGCCGGTCCGCCTCGCGCGACTCGTCGACGACCGGCATGAAGTCCTGGATCTCCGCCACCCCGTCGGCCGCGAAGAACCGCGTGATCAGCACATTGGTGTCGGGGAAGTAGAACTGCCGGGTACGGGTCGGCACGTCGGCGGCCAGTTCGAACGATCCGCCCCGGTCGGCGTCGAGGATGGACGCGAACACACTGGGTGCGTCGAAGCGCGGGCAGCAGTACCAGTCGATGGTCCCGTTGGTGCCCACGAGCGCGGCGGTACGGAGATCGCCGATCAGGCCGTGCTCGGAGATCGGCAGGTAGCGGGAGTCGTCCACTCCTCCGAGAGCAGCATTCTCGAACGCCATACCGGCCTCCCTACCGCTGCGGTCCGGGCACCGAGAAACCTCGTATTTCATGGTAATCCGCCCTGAACCGGTAGTCCGGTCCGAGCACGGGCACCCACTCGTCCGGCACCCGGGACGGCCGGGCCGCTCGGACGGGCAGCCGCTCGGGCCGGGCCCGGTGCTCACCGACCGGCCCCACCCGTTCACCGAAGATCCAACCGGCCCCCTCGCCTCGACGTCCCGTCAAGCCGTAGAGTCTGAGCGACCGTTCAGTAACATTGAGTCGCGGCAGCGCGGCCGACGAAGGATCCCGATGAAGCGTCACGTCTGGTTGGACCGGATACACCAGCTCGACCCCGAGACGGATTTCGCCGAGATCTACCGGATCAGCAGCCAGTACGAGTTCCCCTGGGACACCAACCAGTCACTCGGCTTCGCCCTCTACCGCACCTACGCCGTGCCGAGCATCGGCCGACTGCTCGCCCGGACGGGCGAGTTCACCGAGCGCACGCAGAAGCGGTACGACGACACGGTGCTGATCCTGGACGCGGTGGTCGAGCACGGCTTCGACTCCGCTCAGGGCCGCGAGGCGATCCGCCGGATGAACCAGATGCACCGGCGCTACGACATCTCCAACGAGGACTACGTCTACGTCCTCTCGACCTTCGTCGTCGTCCCCAAGCGCTGGCTGGACGACTACGGCTGGCGGCCGTACTCGCCGCACGAGCTGCGGGCCGCCGTCAACTACTACCGCCGGCTCGGCAGCCACATGGGGCTCAAGGACATCCCGGAGACCTACGAGGAGTTCGAGCGGCTGCTGGACGACTACGAGCGGGCCCACTTCGGCTTCGACCAGGGCGGCCGGGACGTCTCCGACGCCACCCTCGACCTGACCGCGAGCTGGTACCCGAAGACGCTCGGCGGCGCGATGCGGGCCTCGTCGGTCTGCCTGCTGGACGACCCGCTGCGCGAGGCCTTCGGCTATCCGCGCCCACCCGCCGCGCTGCGGAAGGCCGTTCGGGCCGGGATGCGGTTGCGCGGGCGGGTGGTCCGGCTGCTGCCGCCGCGCCGCAGGCCGGCCCCGGCCCGCGAGAGCAGCCAGGTCAGGGGCTACCCGAACGGCTACCGGATCGGCGAGCTCGGCACCTTCGAGCAGAGCAGCGGGGAGAGCTCCGGACAGGGCGGCAAGAGCGGCAGCTGCCCCTTCACGGGCGCGAACGCTTGACGGACGCGAACGCTTGACAGGCCCGGATCCTCACGAGCCCGGATCGCGCCGTGTCCGGACATGTCAGTCCCCGGTAGTCCCGTTCTCGAACCGTAGGCCTTCAGTCGTCGCTGATGGTTCCGGTATCGGGCGGACGTGCCGGGGGCTTAGCCAGAGCCTGGATCATTGTCACGACAGCTGGTGGACGTCTTCATCAGCCATTGTGGCTCTGTCCGGTTTTCCGGTGTATTGACCAGTTTCCTCCGTATTCACCGCAGGTCAAGAGCCCGGCACGAACAAACGCGAACAAATCCGCGCCATCACCTGCGGCGCACAACCGGACACCCTCAGTGATGCCCCAGCAGCGGCACCAGGAAGCGGTGGGCGAAGTCCCGCGCCCGGTCGGCGTCGTCCAGCTCGATGCAGCTGGCCGGCGTGAGCAGGAAGGAGACCACGACCCGCACCATCAGCTCGGCCACCGTCGCAGCCTCCGCGCCGCCCGGACCGCCGTTCCCGGCACCGCCCACCCCCTCCCGCCGGAGGCGCTCGGCGACATGGTCGCGGACGGCGACCAGCACCGGACCGCCGTCCACCGTCAGGAAGGGCAGCACCACGTCCGGCTCCAGCCGCAGCAGTCCGCCCATCAACGGGTGGCTCCTGATGTGCCGCAGGGTCACGGCGAAGCCCTCGGCGACCCGCTCCTCGATCGACGGCAGCTCCGCCACGGCGGCGTCCAGCACCGCGAGGAAGCGGCGCGACTCGCGCAGCAGACAGGACGCGACCAGGCTCTCCTTGCTCCCGAAGCGCCGGTAGACCGTCACCCGGGAGACCTTGGCCCGCCTGGCCACGTCGTCCACCGTCGAGCGGCGCAGCCCGCAGCGGGTGAACTGCTGCAGGGCCGCGTCCAGGATCCGCCCCGCCACCGGGTCGAGCCGCTCGACGTCAAGCCGCTCGATGTCCATCCGCTCGACCTGCATCTGTCTCCCTCAACCGCCCCGTAGCCGGAGGTGAGCACCCTGTCTACCAGTTCCGCAGCCCGGCTGCCCCATACCGCCCGTATGGGCAGGCGAGGTGTCTTGACGAACCGGCGCCGTTGACCAAGCCTGGTCGGGCACAGCGCAGTTCCCGCACAGCGCAGTTCCCGCACGGCGCAGTTCCCGGCAGTACTCCGCACCACGCCCGTGCCCGACCGCCAGAGAGCCGGAGGTCCAACGGTGACCGAGCAGGCGTCCTACTCCCGTGGCAGCACGGGCAGTCCGCTGCTGACCTGCACCATCGGGGAGCGTCTCGACCAGGTGGTGGCCGCGTTCCCGGACCGGGAGGCACTGGTGGACGTCCCGAGCGGCCGGCGCTGGACCTACCGCGAACTGGCCGGGGACGTCGACCGGTTGGCCCGGGGGCTGCGGGCGCTCGGGGTGGCCGAGGGCGACCGGGTGGGCATCTGGGCGCTGAACTGCCCGGAGTGGGTGCTGGTGCAGTACGCCACCGCCCGCCTCGGCGCGATCCTGGTGAACATCAACCCGGCCTACCGCAGCCACGAGTTGGCGTACGTGCTGAACCAGTCCGGAGTCGGCCTGCTGGTCGCCCAGCCCGCCTACCGCAGCAGCGACTACCGGGCGATGGTCGGCGAGGTGCTGGCCGGCGGCCGGTGTCCCGCACTGCGGGAGACCCTGTGGATCGGCACCCCGGAGTGGAAGCAACTGGCCGGGCCCGAGGGGGACTTCCCCGCACTGCGGTGCGACGACCCGATCAACATCCAGTACACCTCCGGCACCACCGGCTTCCCCAAGGGCGCCACCCTCTCGCACCGGAACATCCTCAACAACGCCCACTCGGTGGGCGAGTTGCTCGGGTACACCGAGCAGGACCGGATCTGCGTGCCGGTGCCGTTCTACCACTGCTTCGGCATGGTGATCGGCAACCTCGCGGCGCTCAGCCACGCCGCCTGCGTGGTGATCCCCTCGCAGGGCTTCGACCCGGCGGCCGCGCTGCGCGCCGTCGCCACCGAACGGGCCACCTCGCTGTACGGGGTGCCGACCATGTTCATCGCCGAACTCGGCCTGCCCGACTTCGCCTCGTACGACCTCTCCTCGCTGCGCACCGGCCTGATGGGCGGCTCGCCCTGCCCGGTGGAGGTGATGAAGCGGGTCCAGGCGGACATGCACATGGCCGAGGTGGCCATCGTGTATGGGATGACGGAGACCTCTCCGGTCTCCACCATGACCAGGCGCGAGGACGACCTGGCGCACCGCACCGAGACGGTCGGCCGGGTGATGCCGCAGGTCGAGGTCAAGGTGACCGACCCGGCGACCGGACGGACGGTGCCGCGCGGCACCCCCGGCGAGCTGTGCACCCGGGGGTACTCGGTGATGCTCGGGTACTGGGACGCCCCCGACCGGACGGCCGAGGCGGTCGACGCCGAGGACTGGATGCACACCGGCGACCTGGCCGTGCTGCGCGAGGACGGCTACGTGTCCGTGGTCGGACGGATCAAGGACATGATCATCCGCGGCGGGGAGAACGTGTACCCGCGCGAGATCGAGGAGTTCCTGCACACCCACCCGGCGATCGCGGACGTCCAGGTGGTCGGGGTGCCCGACCTCCGGTACGGCGAGGAGATCTTCGCCTTCGTGGTCCTGCGCGACCCGGCCGGCGCGCTCTGCATCGAGGACGTGGCCGCGTACTGCGACGGACGGCTCGCGCACTTCAAGACGCCCCGCCACGTGCGGGTGGTGGAGGCGTTCCCGATGACGGTGAGCGGCAAGGTCCGCAAGACCGAACTGCGCGAGCTGGCGGCCCGGGATCTCGGGCGGTGAGCACGCCGGATGCGGCTCGACACCGCAGCCTTGGCATATGCCAACGGATGTTGCCAAAACGTGTTCGACCACCGCCCATAAGGTCATCTAAGATAGTCACATGCTTATCCTTATGCGTCGTCGCCACGTGGACCTGTGCCGCGTCACGAGCATGGGCTGTCGACGCTCCAGCTGATCTCGCCCTTCCCACCCTCCCCCGGCACCGCTGCATCCGCCCCCACCCGTCAGGCGCGCAGCGACGGCTTCCCGGCAACCGCCGGACCCAGCCGGGGCACCGACCTCAGCGGATGCCCTCCATGACTCAGCAGTCGTTCCCCACCACCCTCCCCGTGATCGACCTGTCGCTCGCCGACGGCGGCCCCGAGGGTCGCGCCCGCCTCCACAGCACGCTGCGCGCGGCCGCCACGGAGGTGGGCTTCTTCCAGCTCACCGGCCACGGCATAACCGCGGCCGAGACCACCGCCCTGACCAGCGCCATGCGGGCCTTCTTCGCACTCCCGGAGGCCGACCGGCTCTCCGTGAGCAACCTCAACTCCCCGCACTTCCGCGGTTACACCCGCACCGGCGACGAGCGCACCGGCGGCAGCCAGGACTGGCGCGACCAGCTGGACATCGGCGCCGAGCTGCCTCCGCACGTCCCCGCCCCCGGCGACCCCGCCTACTGGTGGCTGGAGGGGCCCAACCAGTGGCCCGAGGCGCTGCCCGAGCTGCGCACCGCGGCCCTGGGCTGGATCGACCGGCTGAGCGGCGTCGCCGAGCAGCTGCTGCACGAACTCCTCGCCGCGATCGGCGCCGAGCCGGACTTCTACGACCACGCCTTCGCCGGACACCCGCACCTGCGGCTCAAGCTGGTCCGCTACCCGGGCACCGCGCCCGACGGCGCCGGGCAGGGCGTCGGCTCGCACAAGGACTACGGGTTCATCACGCTGCTGCTCCAGGACCAGGTCGGCGGACTCCAGGTGGAGCGCCCCGACGGGTCCTACCTGGAGGTCCCGCCGATGCCCGGCGCCTTCGTGGTCAACCTCGGCGAGCTGCTCGAAGTCGCCACCGACGGCTACCTGAAGGCCACCCGCCACCGCGTGGTCAGCCCGGCGGGGGCCCGCGAGCGATTCTCGGTCCCGTTCTTCTACAACCCGCGTCTGGACGCCCACATCGAGCCGCTCGACTTCCCCGGTGCCCAGCACGCGCCCGGTGCCACCCAGGACCCCGCCAACCCGCTCTACGCCGACTTCGGCTTCAACGAGCTCAAGGGCTACCTGCGCGCCCACCCCGAGGTGACCCGCCGCTACCACACCGGCCTGCTGCCCGCCGCCTAGCGACACCTCCGGCAGCTTTCCGACGCCGCGTCCGCTGCCTGTCCGGGGCGGCGGTCAGGCCGGCCGGTCCCCGTTGCGGGCGGGGTCCAGCCGGCTGAGGAGGAAGGGGAGCATGCCGCGTTCGAGCAGCGCGGTCCGCCAGGCCTCGCGGGCCAGCAGGAGGCCGTCCGGGGCGGGCTCCGCGGTGCCGGCCTGCGCCAGGGCGGCCGAGCGCTGGCGGGCCGCGGTGATGAGCAGTCCGACCACGCCGGCGAACGCGCTGGCGGCCGCGACGATCGCGGCGGACCAGGCGACCTCGACCACCGAGTCGGCGATCCGGTGGTCGGTTCCCTCGAAGAGCCTGAGCAGGCAGCCGATCAGGTAGCAGAGCACCGCGGCGGTGCCCGCCAGGATCGGGGTGAACACCGCGAGTGCGCTCATCAGGCCACCGCCGTCGCGCCGCGCACCCGGTTCGTCCTGCGGCTGCCCGCCGAGCGTTCCGGCCAGGTCGGCGGCGGCGCGGAGCCGGGCGTACTCGCCGTACTCGTCCGCCGCGGCCGACGCGATCTCGGCCGAGGCCGACCTGGCCAGCGCCCGCAGACCGGCGTTGTCGAGGCCCCGGGCGTTGCGCGCGAGTGCCGCGCGGATGTCGTCGGCAGCCAGCGCCTGGGCGAGCGCACGCTCGAAGTCGGCTCGGTCCTGCTGCCGAAGCCGAGGAGGTACGTCCACAGGTGTCCTCCGATGCGTTGGACGCCGGCCCGGGCCCGGACGGCTGCCCGGCGCACGGCTGTAGCATTGCGGCGCGCACTGAATCTACAGCACTGTAGAGGAACCGGGACCGCCGCCGAAGGGCGAGCGGGCGGCCGCACGCGGCCCGCTCACTAGGATGAGGGCGCGCGCCGCGCACACGGACAGGCCCGCCGGGGAGGGAGACACCATGGACCGGAGCAGAGGCGACGCCGGCAGGCGACCCCGCAAGCGCGGCCAGGGCGAACTGGAGAGCCAGGTCCTGGAGGTGCTCAGCAGCGCCCCCGAGCCGGTCACCGCGGGCTGGGTGCAGCAGCGCCTCGGCGGCGAACTGGCCTACACCACGGTCATGACCATCCTCTCCCGGCTGCTCGCCAAGCAGGCGGTCTCCCGCAGCCGGTCGGGCCGCGTCTACCTGTGGCTGGCCGCCTCGGACGCGGCGGGCCTGGCCGCGATCCGGATGCGCCGGATGCTCGACACCGAGTCCGACCGGGACGCGGTACTGGCCAGCTTCGTCAGCGCCCTGCCCCCCGAGGACGAGCGGCGGCTGCGGGCCCTGCTGGCCGGCTCGACCGAGGAACGCCCGGCCGCGGAACGCTCGGCCGCGGAACGGGAGCACTGAGCCATGGGCGTCTTCGTCTTCCTCCCCCTGATCCTGCCGCTGACGGCACTGCCGATCGCCCGCCTCGCCGAACACCACCTCCACCCGCGCACCGCGGTCCGGCTGCTGACCTGGATCAGCGTGAGCATGGCCGTCTGCAGCTCGCTCTGCCTCGGACTGCTGTTCGTGGTCGGCACGGCCCAGATCCCCGGCAACCCCCTCCCGGACAACTGGTCCGATCCCGAGGTCCGCGCGGCCGTCCCCTTCCACGAGGAGGTCGGTACGGCGGCGGTGATCGTCCTGGTCACGGTGCTGACCATGTGCTCCGTCACCCTGCGCCGGCACCTGCGGATCAGGGCCCGCGCCCAGCAGGCCCTGGAGTTCGTCCCGCGCGACTCCGACCTGGCCGTGCTGCCGGACGGCAACCCGTACGCCTACGCCGTGCCCGGCACACCCGGGCGGATCGTCGTCTCCACCGGCATGATCGACAGCCTCGCCGACGACGAGCGCCGGGCCCTGGTCGCGCACGAGCGCTCCCACCTGGCCAACCGCCACCACCGCTATCTGCTGGCGACCCAACTGGCCAGCTGCGTCAACCCGTTCCTGCGGCCGCTGCAGAAGGCCGTCGCCTACGGCACCGAGCGCTGGGCCGACGAGGAGGCGGCGCACACGGTCGGCAGCCGCCGGGTGACGGCCCGCGCGGTCGCCAGGGCCGCCCTGGTCTCCCAGCACGTGCCCGCGCCGGGATTCGCCGCGTTCGCCGCCCCCGGGCCCGTCCCGCGCCGGGTGGCCGCACTGCTCAGTCCCGAGGCGCCGCCCGAGACCTGGCCGCCGGCCCACAGCCCGGTCGGCCTGGCCGCGATGGTCGCCGCCGCGGGCACGGCGGCCTCGGCGCTCTCCGCACTCAACGCGGCCGTCGCCCTGCTGCTGGTGCTCAAGGCCGCCACCCCGCTGTGACCCGGCGGGCCGCCCGCGAGGACGGCCCGCCCGCCTGTGTCAGATCCCGGAGAGCGGCAGCAGGACCAGCCGTTCCGGGTCGAACGGCATCCAGGACGGCACCCCGCCCCGCCCGATGGTCCGCACCCGGCACCACGGCTCACCGTCGGCCGGATGCCACCACGCGTTGATCCGGCCCACCGCCCAGGTCCCGTCCTCGCGATGGACCTCGACCGGCTGGTACACCCGCCGCACCTCCGCCTCGGGCGGCTGCCAGGAAACGTCCTGGGGGCTTCGAGCTGCGCCGGAGCGCTCCTGTGAACCGTGCACCGTCCCGCTCCCTGCTCCATGGACCACTGTCATCAGAACTCTACAGACCTGTAGAAGTCTGCGGGCAGGTTCGATCGTGCGGGATCGGTGTACGTCAGGTCTCGGCCCTCCGAACCGGACATGGCCCCCGGTGCAGGGGTGGTGTCACACTGGTGCTGTTACAGCAGCACTGCCGTGTCGGTCATCGGGTTCTCCCGAGTCAGCGTGAGGTTACGTTCCATGACAGCAATGTCGGCCGGGCCACTGCGACTCACCGTCGACGAGCTGGCCGCCAGGGCCGGGGTGACGGTGCGGACACTGCGCTTCTACAGCACCAAGGGCCTGTTGCCGCCGCCGGAGCTGGGGCCGCGCCGGGTCGGGCTGTACGGCGCCGAGCACCTCGGACGGCTGGAGCTGATCGAGGAGTTGCAGCGGCAGGGTCTGACGCTCGCGGCGATCGAGCGGTACCTGGCGCAGTTGCCCGCGGACATCGGCTCGCTGGACCTGGCCATCCACCGGGCGCTGGTGGCGTCCTGGACTCCGGAGGCCGCCGAGGAGGCCACCCGCGACCAGCTGGGGCGGCGGGCCGGGCGGGCGCTCTCGGACGCCGACGTGGACCGGCTGGCCGCGATGGGTGCGCTGCACCGCACCGACGACCCCGAGGTCTTCAAGGTCGACCCGGGTCTGCTGCCGCTCGGGGTGCGGGTGCTGGACGTACCGATCCCGCTGGAGACGCTGGTCGCGGCCCGCGCGGTGGTCCGGCTGCACAGCCGGGCGACCGCCCACGACCTGCACCGGCTGTTCCGCGAGACGGTCTGGAAGCCGTACCGGGAGAGCGATCCGCCGCCGGCCGAACTGGAGCGGATGAAGGAACTCACCGACCAGATCCAGCCGATGGTGGTCCAGGCCCTGGTGACGGCCTTCCAGCGCTCGCTCGCCGAGGAGCTGGCCGCGCAGCGGCAGTAGGCCCCGCTCCCCCGGCCGTGCAGGCCGGGGGAGCGGGAGACCTCTGCGCGGAGCCCCGATCGGACGGTCAGTCCTCGAACCGGCCGCCCTCCGCCGCCAGGCGTTCCAGCAGCGCGGGCGGGTCGAAGCGCTCGCCGTACGCCGCCGCCAGCTCGCGGGCGCGGGCGGTGAAGCCGGGCAGTCCGCCCTGGTAGCCGTTGATGTACTGGAGCACACCGCCGGTCCACGCCGGGAAGCCGATGCCGAGGATGGAGCCGACGTTGGCGTCCGCGACCGAGGTCAGCACGCCCTCCTCCAGGCAGCGCACGGAGTCGAGCGCCTCCGCGAAGAGCATCCGCTCCTTCATGTCCTCGAACGGGATCTCCACCCCGGGCTTGCTGAAGTGCTCGCGCAGCCCCGGCCACAGCCTGGTGCGGCGCCCGTCCTGGTACTCGTAGAAGCCGGCGCCGCCGCTGCGCCCCGGGCGGTCGAACTCGTCGAGCATCCGGTCCATCACCAGGTCGGCGGGGTGCGCGGTCCAGCTGCCGCCCGCCTCCTCGATCGCCCGGCGAGCCTCGTTGCGGATCTTGCGCGGCAGGGTGAGCGTCAGCTCGTCCAGCAGTGAGAGCACTTTGGCGGGGTACCCGGCCTGGGCGGCGGCCTGTTCGACGGAGACCGGGTCGGCGCCCTCGCCGACCATCGCCACGCCCTCGTTGATGAACTGGCCGATGACCCGCGAGGTGAAGAAGCCGCGCGAGTCGTTGACCACGATCGGGGTCTTGTCGATCCGGCGGACCAGGTCGAAGGCGCGGGCGAGCGCCTCGTCACCGCTCTGCGGGCCGCGGATGATCTCCACCAGCGGCATCCTGTCGACCGGCGAGAAGAAGTGCAGACCGATGAAGTCGGCGCTGCGACCCACCCCTTCGGCGAGCAGGCCGATCGGGAGGGTGGAGGTGTTGGAGCAGAGCAGCGCGTCCGGCGCGACGACGTCCTCGATCTCCTGGAAGACCTTGTGCTTGAGCTCCGGGTTCTCGAAGACGGCCTCGATCACCGCCTCGCAGCCGGCCAGGTCGGCGGCCTCGGCGGTCGGCGTGATCCGGGCCAGGAACTCCGCCCGCTCGGCCTCGGTCGTCCGCCCGCGGGCCACCGCCTTGTCCAGCAGCCCGGCGGAGTATGCCTTCCCGCGCTCGGCCGCCTCCAGCGTGACGTCCTTGAGCAGCACCTGCATCCCGGCCTTGGCGCAGGAGTACGCGATGCCCGCGCCCATCATTCCGGCGCCGAGCACGGCGACCTTGCGCACCTCGCGCGCCGGGACGCCCTTCGGCCGGCCCGCACCCGAGTTGACGGCCTGCATGTCGAAGAAGAACGCCTGGATCATGTTCTTGGCGGTCTGGCCGCAGGCCAGCTCGGTGAAGTACCTGGACTCGATCACCAGCGCGGTGTCCAGGTCCACCTGGGCGCCCTCGACGGCGACCGCCAGGATGTTGCGCGGGGCCGGGTAGGGCGCACCGGCCAGCTGCTTGCGCAGATTGGCCGGGAAGGCCGGCAGGTTGGCCGCGAAGGCGGGGGTGGACGGAGTGCCGCCGGGGATCCGGTACCCCTTGACGTCCCAGCGCTGCACCGACTCCGGGTTGGCGTCGATGAAGGCGTGCGCCTTGGCGAGCATCTCCTCGGCGGTGCCGGCGATCTCGTCCACCAGGCCGATCTCCAGGGCCTGCGCGGGCCGGTACTGGCGCCCCTGGAGCAGCACCTTGAGCAGCGCGTCGGCGATGCCGAGCATCCGTACCGTCCGGACCACGCCGCCGGCACCGGGCAGCAGGCCGAGGGTGACCTCGGGCAGTCCGATCCGGCTGCCGGGGGCGTCCAGCGCGATGCGGTGGTGGCAGCTGAGCGCGATCTCCAGACCGCCGCCGAGGGCGGCGCCGTTGACGGCGGCCACCACCGGCTTGCCGAGTGTCTCCAGCGCACGCATGGCGCGCTTGAGGCGCAGCGTGTTCGCCAGGAACTCGCCCGCCTGCGCGGGCTGGACCGCGCGGAGCAGATGCAGGTCGCCCCCGGCGAAGAAGGTCTTCTTGGCGGAGGTGATGATGACGCCGCGCAGGCCCTCGGTGGCCTTCAGGCGCTCGATGACGGTGATGAACGCCTCGGTGAAGGCGGCGTTCATGGTGTTGACGGACTGGGCCGGGTCGTCGAGGACGAGGGTGACCACGCCCTCGTCGTCCTGCTCCCAGCGGATGGCGGTTGCTTCAGTCATGTCGGAAGTCCTGTTCGAGGCTGCGCGCGAAGCGCGTCCCAAGAAGGGTGGCGGCGGGCGACGGGAGGGCCAGGGGAGTTCAGATGCGCTCGATGACGGTGGCGATGCCCATGCCGCCGCCGACGCACAGCGTGGCCAGGCCGTAGCGCAGGTCGCGGCGCTCCAGCTCGTCGATCAGGGTGCCGATCAGCATCGCGCCGGTCGCGCCGAGCGGGTGGCCGAGGGCGATCGCCCCGCCGTTGACGTTCACCTTCTCGTGGCTGAAGCCGAGTTCGCGCATGAAGCGCAGGGCGACGGCGGCGAACGCCTCGTTGATCTCGACCAGGTCGATGTCCTCGGCTGTGAGTCCGGCCTTGGCGAGGGCCTTGTGGGTGGCCGGGGCCGGGCCGGTGAGCATGATGGTCGGCTCGGAGCCGGAGACGGCGGCCGAGACGATCCGGGCGCGCGGGCGCAGCCCGTACCGCTCGCCGATCTCGCGCGAGCCGATGGCGACCAGGGCGGCGCCGTCCACGATCCCCGAGGAGTTGCCCGCGGTGTGGACGTGGTCGATCGACTCGACCCAGTGGTACTTCTGCAGGGCGACGGCGTCGAAGCCGCCCGCCTCGCCGATGGTCGCGAAGGAGGGCTTGAGGCCGGCCAGCGTCTCCACGGTGGTGCCGGGGCGGAAGTGCTCGTCGCGGTCCAGCACCACGAGTCCGTTGCGGTCCCTGACCGGCACCACCGAGCGGTCGAACTTCCCGTCGGCCCACGCCTTGGCGGCGCGCGCCTGGGACTCGGCGGCGAAGGTGTCCACGTCGGTGCGGGAGAAGCCCTCGATGGTGGCGATCAGGTCGGCGCCGATGCCCTGCGGGGCGAAGCCGACCTGGAAGCTGGTCATCGGGTCCATCGCCCAGGCGCCGCCGTCCGACCCCATCGGGACCCGGGACATCGACTCCACGCCACCGGCCAGGATCAGGTCCTCCCAGCCCGAACGGACCTTGGCCGCGGCGAGGTTGACGGCCTCCAGGCCGGAGGCGCAGAAGCGGTTCTCCTGGACGCCCGCCACCGAGTCCGGCAGCCCGGCGGCGACGGCGGCGATCCGGGCGATGTCGGAGCCCTGGTCGCCGAGCGGGCTGACCACGCCGAGCACGATGTCGTCGATCGCGGCGGGGTCCAGGTCGGGGAAGCGGGCGCGGATCTCGTGGATCAGGCCGACCACCAGGTCGATCGGCTTGGTGCCGTGCAGCGAGCCGTTGGCTTTGCCCCGGCCGCGCGGGGTGCGGATCGCGTCGTAGACGTACGCTTCGGTGGTCACGGTGATGCCTTTCGGGTTAGCCGAGGAGGGAGCGGCCGATGATCTCTTTCATGATCTCGGTGGTGCCGCCGTAGATGGTCTGGATCCGGCCGTCGGTGAACGCCCTGGCCACCGGATAGTCCGCCATGTAGCCGTATCCGCCGTGGAGTTGGAGGCAGCGGTCGGCGGTGCGCTTGTGCAGCTCGGTGGCCCACCACTTGGCCATCGAGGCGTCCACCGGGGTCAGCGCGTACCGGTTGTGCTCGGTGATGCAGCGGTCGACGAACGTCCGGGTGACCGCGCACTCGGTCGCCAGCTCGGCGATCTCGAACCGGACGTGCTGCAGCTTGGCGAGCGGGCGGCCGAAGGCGGTCCGCTCCTTGACGTACGCGCTGGTGAGCTCCACCAGGTGCTCGGCCCCGGCGATCGCCGAGACCGCGATCGCCAGCCGCTCCTGGGCGAGGTTGCGCATCAGGTAGCCGAAGCCCTGGTTCTCCTCGCCGAGCAGGTTCTCCTTGGGCACGACCACGTCGTCGAAGAACAACTCGGCGGTGTCCTGGGCCTTCTGGCCGATCTTGTCGAGGTTGCGGCCGCGCTCGAAGCCCGCCGTCCCGCGCTCCACCACCAGCAGGCTGAGGCCGTGCGCGCCGCCCTCGGGGGTGGTCCTGGCCACGACCACCACCAGGTCGGCGAGGATGCCGTTGGAGATGAAGGTCTTGGCGCCGTTCAGCAGGTAGTGGTCGCCCTGGTCGACGGCGTGCGTCCGGATGCCCTGGAGGTCGGACCCGGCGCCCGGCTCGGTCATCGCGATGGCGGTGATGAGTTCGCCGCTGCAGAAGCCGGGCAGCCAGCGCTGCTTCTGCTCGTCGGTGGCGAGCGAGGTCAGGTACGGGCCGATGATGTCGTTGTGCAGCCCGATGGCCAGCCCGCTGATCCCCGCGCGGACGAACTCCTCGGCCAGCACGGCCGGGTGGCGGAAGTCGGTGGTGCCCCCGCCGCCGTACTCCTCCGGCACGGCGAGCCCGAGCAGCCCCTGCTTGCCCGCCGCCAGCCAGGCCGAGCGGTCCACGATGCCCGCCTGCTCCCAGCGTTCGTAGTGCGGAAGCACCTCGCGGGCCAGGAACGCCCGGACACTCTCCCGGAACGCCTCGTGCTCCTCGGTGTAGATCTCGCGCTGCACTGCGCTCTCCTAGGGCTCAACGATCGTCTGTCTCATGGGTGTCGGGCAACCGACCGGCCCGGGGCAGCAGTCCGGGGACGCCCCAGTCGCGGGCCACCTCGCCGGTGTGCGCGCCGGGCCTGGCGGGTGGGCGGCGCAGCTCGCCGGGGGTGGCCGAGAAGCGCGGCGCGGGCGCCGGCTGGGTGATGCCCCGGTGCGTGGTGTAGGTGCCGCGCGCCGCGAGGTGTGCGTGCCCGGCGGCCGCGCGCATGGTCAGCACCGGCGAGGTGCAGGCGTCGGTGCCCTCGAAGACGGCGGTCCACTCGGCCTGGGTGCGGGTGGCGAAGCGGGCCGCGATCCGCGCGCGCAGCTCGGGCCAGCGGGCGAGGTCGAACTGGCCGGGGGCGTCCGGCTCCAGCTCCAGCAGCCTGGTGAACTCGGCGTAGAACTGCGGCTCCAGTGCGCCGACCGCCATGTACTCGCCGTCGGCGGTGCGGTAGACCGAGTAGCAGGGGGCACCGCCGTCGAGCAGGTTGACGCCGCGCCGGTCCTGCCACTGTCCGGCGGCGAGCAGGCCCCAGAGGATCGAGGTGAGGTGGGCGGCGCCGTCCACGATGGCGGCGTCCACGACCTGTCCGGCACCGGTGGCGCGGGCGTGGTGCAGTGCGGCCAGCAGGCCGACGACCAGGTACAGCGAGCCGCCCGCGTAGTCGCCGAGCAGGTTGACCGGGATGGCCGGGGCCTCGCCGGGCGCACCGATCAGTCCGAGGACCCCGGCGGTGGCGGCGTAGCCGATGTCATGGCCGGCCCGCGCGGCGAGCGGCCCGTCCTGGCCCCAGCCGGTGATCCGGCCGTAGACCAGCGCGGGGTTGCGGTCCAGGCACACCTGGGGTCCGACGCCGAGCCGTTCGGCCACCCCTGGGCGGTAGCCCTCGATCAACAGGTGGGCCCGCTCGACCAGGTCGAGCACCAGACCGGGGCCCTCGGGCGACTTGAGGTCGATCACCACGGAGCGCTTGTTGCGGTTGGTGACGTCGAAGTCCGGGTCCTGGCCGAGCGCGACCGGGCCGGGACGGTCCACCCGGACCACGTCCGCACCGAGATCGGCGAGCAGCATCGCGGCGAACGGTCCCGGGCCGATGCCCGCGAGCTCCACCACCCGCACCCCTGCGAGCGGGCCACTGCTGCGTTCCGGCACCGGCTGCTCTCCCGACGTGTTTGACAGTATGGCTGTCACAGTCGTGATGATAGGGATCCGACCCACCGGTAACAAGGGCGGCAGGACGGCTTTTCGGCGGGGCTGGGCTGCGGCCGGGCGGCCGTGGGCCACCGCACTCGGGCAACTGCGTGCCACCGCACGACGGGCGCTACCCGGTGTCGGACGGCAGGCGCCCCGCCGGAGTCGCCCGCGGACGGTCACCCGGGGTCGGTCCGGCCGGTCGTGGCACCTCCCGCTTCAGGGCCGCGAGCCCGTATTACAAACTCCGCTCTGCTGTATCAGGACGGGTCGACACCCGGGAGCGGACCCCGGCCGACCACGCCTTGCCAACCGCCCCCGCCCGGCGGATTCTGGGGCTTACGATCTCTCCACCGAGGAGATGAGCCACCATGCACAATCACTGGATCGTCGACCTCAACTTCGAAGAGGACGACAGCCGGACCACCTGCACGGCCTCGCTGAGCGGCTTCAGCGCGCCCGGAGTCCAGGGCCTCGGCGTCGCCCGCCGCAACCCGGACGACACTCCGGACTCCGCCGTCGGCGAGGAGCTGGCAGCCGCCCGCGCCTGCTCCAACCTCGCCCACGAACTGATCAACAAGGCCGCCTCCGGAATCGAGGTCCGCACCCACGAGCGCGCCCACCTGATCTTCTGAGCGGTCTCTCCCGGCGGCGGTCACGGCGCTGAGTCCCGGCGGTCCGGGTCCTCGAAGGCGCCGCCGCGCCGGGCCGGCCAACGGCGGGGTCGCCGATCGGCTGGCGGTGAGCCCGGAGACGATCACGCCCCACGTCGGCAGCGTGCGCGCCGAACTCGGCGCACGGGACCGCACCCAGGCCGTGACCGCCGCCTATGAGTCCGGCTTCGTCCGACCCCGCTGGGCCGGGTCCTGGTTCTCACCGGACGCCCGGGGCCGGTCGATCCCGCCGGCAGCACCGGGACGCGGGCGGGCCGGTACCGGGCGGCTGCCGTCCACGCGACGGCTTCCGCCCGGCCGCTACCCGTGGGTAGAGTGCGACGACCCCCACCCCCTGCGAAAAGAACCGGTGAACGCATGTCAGTCTGGACCAGACCAGCGCTCTGGTGGCGCCTGGCCATCATGATCTCGGCCGGGCTCGGGCTGATCCTCGGCACCGGCTCACTGGTGTACTTCACCATCGAGAGCAACGTCATCGTGCTCGGCTACTTCGCCGGCGCCGTGTACTGGATGACCAGGCGCAACACCACCGACGCCCCGGCGCCCCGGCTGCGCGGCGCCGCCGTGCTCTACATCACCATCACCGGCCTGGTCGCCCACATCATCCTCAACCACGGCGAGAACCCGCTGCCCGGTCTCTTCTCCGGGCCCGACCGCCTCGCGCACTGGTCGAGCTTCTTCCTGCACTACACGACACCCGTGATGGTCGTACTCGACTGGCTCTGCCTGAAGCCCCGCAACGTCTCGCACTGGCGGAACCTGCCGCTCTGGCTCTCCTTCCCGCTCGGCTACGCCGTCCTGACCGAGCTGCGCGCCGCGCTCTTCCCGCACTTCGACAACAGGTACCCGTACTTCTTCCTGGACCCGACCGAGCACGGCTACGCCTGGGTGGCCGGCCAGATCGGCCAGCTCACGGTCGAGTTCGTGATCCTCGGTGCCGCCGTGATCGGCATGGACCGCCTCGGCACCAGCCTCCGCGGCAGGCTCCGCCCGGCCACCGGCTGAGCCCTCCCGCAGCTCGGGCCGCGGGCGCTCACCGCTCCCGCTGGTCCACCACCCGGCGGATCTTGCCCACCGAGCGCTCCAGCGTCTCGGGGTCCACGACCTCCACCTCGACCGTGACACCGACGCCGTCCTTGATGCCCTGGCCGATCTCCCGGGCCGCCTCCGCCCGCCGGTCGGGCCCGGTGTCCGGCCGCGCCTCGACGCGGACCGTCATGTGGTCCAGCCGACCGCGCCGGGACAGCCGCAGCTGGAAGTGCGGTGCGACGCCGGGAGTGCGCAGCGCGATCTCCTCGATCTGGCTCGGGAACACGTTGACCCCACGCAGGATGATCATGTCGTCGCAGCGGGCGGTGATCTTCTCGATCCGGCGGAAGGCCGGGCGCGCGGTGCCGGGCAGCAGCCGGGTCAGGTCGCGCGTGCGGTAGCGGATGACGGGCAGCGCCTCCTTGGTGAGCGAGGTGAGGACCAGCTCGCCGCCCGTTCCGTCGGCCAGCACCCGGTCGGTGAACGGGTCGACGATCTCGGGGAGGAAGTGGTCCTCCCAGAGGTGCAGCCCGTCCTTGGTGTCCACGCACTCCTGCGCCACGCCGGGGCCGAGCGCCTCGGACAGCCCGTAGATGTCGACCGCGTGGATGTCCATCCGCTGCTCGATCTCGCGGCGCATCTCCTCGGTCCACGGCTCCGCGCCGAAGATCCCGATCCGCAGCGAGGTGCCGCGCGGGTCGATCCCCTGGCGCTCGAACTCGTCCAGCAGGGTGAGCAGGTAGGACGGCGTGACCATGATGATCTCGGGCCGGAAGTCCTGGATGAGCTGCACCTGCCGGGCGGTCATGCCGCCGGAGGCGGGGATCACCGTGCAGCCGAGCCGTTCCGCCCCGTAGTGCGCGCCCAGTCCTCCGGTGAACAGCCCGTAGCCGTAGGCGATGTGCACCTTGTGCCCGGGGCGGCCGCCGGCCGCCCGGATGCTGCGGGCCACCAGGTCGGCCCAGAGCGAGAGGTCGCGCTCGGTGTAGCCGACCACGGTGGGCCGCCCGGTGGTCCCGCTGGACGCGTGCAGCCGCCGGACCTCGGACATCGGGACGGCGAACATGCCGAAGGGGTACGCGTCCCGGAAGTCGGCCTTGGTGGTGAAGGGGAACTTGGCGAGGTCCGCGAGCGTGCGGCAGTCCTCGGGCCCGACCCCGGCCGCGTCGAACTTCCGCCGGTAGAGCTCGACATGCTCGTAGGCGTGGCGCAGCGTGCTGCGCAGCCGGACGAGTTGGTGCGCCCCGAGCTCCTCGGGAGTCATCCGCTCGCCGGCGTCGAGGAGTTCGGGCGGGGTCGGCTCGCCGAGCTTTCGGCCCGGTCCGGTGGCATCGGTCGGGGTGCGGCTCATCGACTCGTCCTCTCGGATCGGCTGCCGGTCCCGCCGCCCCGGCGCACCGACCGAACATTCGGTCATCGGCAGTGTGAAGGCCAGTAATCCAGGAGGTGATCCGGCTGTCAAGGGATTCGCCCGGCGGGCGCGCGCCGGTTCAGATCCGCCAGGCGCGGATCCGCCGAGCGGCGGAGAAGACGTCCGAAGTCCCGTCGGCGACGTCGCGGGCCAGCTCGACCAGGGCCCCGTAGGGCGGGTCGATGCCCTCGTCGGCGGCGTGCATGTAGGCGGCGGTGGCCATGCAGGCGTACAGGTTGTTGCGGACCGGCAGCGGGCGCAGCAGGACGATGGTGTGCATCAGGGCGGCCGCGCACCAGGCCGGGTCGGCGTCGTGGCCGAGCTGCGCGGTGTTGACGCGGTGCCGGGCGACGGCCGCCTGGAGGGCGGAGTAGTCGCGCACGGTGAGGTCCTCGGGCGAGGCCAACTCCTGGACGTCGAGCAGCCAGCGGATGTCGACCTGGAGCATCCTCAGGCGGCGGCCGAGTCGGAGCGGGCGGCGCCGCGGCGTGCGGTGTCGCGGTGCCCGGTGTCCGGGGCGTCCTCCGGGAAGGCCGCGTCGAACTCCTCGACGTGGGCGTTCCAGAAGGCCACCGCGTGCCTGACGAAACTCCGGCGCTGCTGCTCGCGGACGCTCAGGTCGTGCACATACGCCTTGACACTCTTGCCGTCCGCGGCGGCGGCCTCGCGGATCGCCGCGAGTTCGGGCTCCGTGTACTCGATATTGAGCGCTGGCATGCCGGGATGGTACCGGAGGGGTGCCGGCTCGCGGCACCCCTCCGCACCCGGCGGCGCCCTCCTTGGCAGAGCGTTGTCAGAGCGCGCCGATCGCCCTCAACTCGCCGTCCAGCTCCAGCCATCGGGTGATCCCGATCCCGCGCAGGAACGGGACGTCGTGACTGGCCACCACGAGCGCCCCCTGGTACCCGGCGAGCGCCTGGGTGAGCTGGCGGACGCTGGCCAGGTCGAGGCTGTTGGTCGGCTCGTCCAGCAGCAGCAGCTGCGGCGGCGGGTCGGCGAGCAGCAGGGCGGCCAGCGCGGCCCGGAAGCGCTCGCCGCCGGAGAGCGTGCCCGTGAGCTGCTCGGCCCGCCCGCCCCGGAACCGGAAGCGGGCCAGCCTGGCCCGGATCGCGTTGTCGCCCGCGCCCGGCGCGTACGCCTTGACGTTGTCGGCCACCGAACGGCTGTCGTCCAGCAGGTCCAGGCGCTGCGGCAGGTACCGCAGCGGCACGGGCACGGTGACCTCCCCCGCGAGCGGGGTGAGGTCGCCCGCGATGGTGCGCAGCAGGGTGGTCTTGCCCGCGCCGTTGCGGCCCACCAGGGCGATCCGCTCCGGTCCGCGCAGCTCCAGGTCGGCCGAAGTGCCGTACGGGAGCCGGACCCGGTCGAGGCTGAGCACCGTCCGGCCCGGCGGGACGAAGGTGCGCGGGAGGTCGATCCGGATCTCGGCGTCGTCGCGGACGGCCTCCTCCGCGGCGGTGAGCCGCTCCTTCGCCTCGGCGAGGCGCTCGGCGTGCATGCCCTTGACCCGTCCCGCGGTCTCCTCGGCCTGCCGTTTGAGCTTCCCGGCGAAGATCTTCGGGTCGTTGCGGGTCTCTGAGCGCTTCTTGCCGTAACTGGCGCTGCGGGCCAGCTTGGTACGGGCCTCGACCAGGTCGCGCTTCTGCCGCTGGACGTCGGCCTCGGCCACCCGCACCAGCCGCTCGGCGGTCTCCTGCTGGGCGGCGACGGTGCGCTCGTAGTCGGCGAGGTTGCCGCCGTACCAGGTGACCGTACCGTCGCGCAGGTCGGCGATCTGATCGACGTACTGGAGCAGTTCGCGGTCGTGGCTGACCACGACCAGCACCCCCGGCCAGCCGGCGACGGCCTCGTAGAGCAGCGAACGTGCGCGCCGGTCCAGGTTGTTGGTCGGCTCGTCCAGCAGCAGGACGTCCGGGCGGCGCAGCAGCAGGGCGGCCAGGTGCAGCAGCACGGCCTCGCCACCGGAGAGTTCGCCGACCGTCCGGTCGAGGTCGAGCCGTTCCAGCCCCAGCCGGTCGAGAGTGGCGCGGGCGCGCTCCTCGACGTCCCAGTCGTCGCCGATCGCGGCGAAGTGCCGCTCACCGGTGTCACCGGACTCGATGGCGTGCAGCGCCTCGCGGGCGGCCCGGATCCCGAGGGCCTCGTCGACACGCTGCTCCGTGTCCAGGGTGAGGTCCTGGGGCAGGTAGCCGAGCTCGCCGCCGATCCGGACGGTGCCGGCGGCGGGGGTGAGCTCGCCCGCGATCAGGCGCAGCAGGGTGGACTTGCCGGCCCCGTTGAGCCCGATCAGCCCGGTGCGGCCGGGGCCGACGGCGAGGTGGAAGCCGTCGAGGACGGTGCTGCCGTCCGGCCATTCGAAGCTCAGGCCGGTACAGAGGATGGAGGTGGTGGGATGCGCCATGGCGGCCTCCGGTGTGTTTGCTGCGGGTGAGGGGAGCAACACGGGAGACACCGCTGGAAGCGGTCGCGAAAGGATGCAGGGAGGATGCTCGCTGCCGAGGTCGCACACTCACGCCACGCACACGTCAAGGGGGTGCGTGGGGGCGGTGTCTCAGGACCTCAGTAGAGCAACGGCCTTCTCCTCGTCTGGCGGCACCGCAGCACCTGCGGCGGCAACGAGATCCACGGTAGGCGGACCGTCACCGCACTCGCAAAGGGTTTTCCGCGGCCGCCGATAGGATCGGGGACATCATGAGCGCCACTCTCGTAGTCAACGACCTCACCGCCGGCCACGGCGACCGCACTCTCTTCTCCGGCCTGGACCTGGTCGTCGCCCCTGGCGACGTGATCGGCCTGGTCGGGGTCAACGGGGCGGGCAAGTCCACCCTGCTGCGCCTGCTGGCCGGTCTCAGCACCCCCGAGAGCGGCACGGTCAAACTGAACCCGCCGACCGCCAACGTCGGCCACCTGCCGCAGGAGCCGGAGCGCCGGGCGGGCGAGTCGGTCCGCGCCTTCCTGGCCCGCCGTACGGGCGTGGCGGCGGCGCAGGCCGCCCTGGACGAGGCCACCGAGGGGCTGGTCGAGGGCCGTCCCGGCGCGGACGACGCGTACGCGGCCGGCCTGGACCGCTGGCTGGACCTGGGCGGCGCCGACCTGGAGGAGCGCGCGGAGGAGGTCGCCGACTCGCTCGGGCTGAAGGTCGGCCTCGACCTGCCGATGACCGCGCTCTCCGGCGGCCAGGCCGCCCGCGCGGGGCTGGCCTCGCTGCTGCTCTCCCGCTACGACGTCTTCCTGCTGGACGAGCCCACCAACGACCTGGACCTGGACGGCCTGGAGCGCCTGGAGTCCTTCGTCAAGGGTCTGCGGGCGAGCACCGTCCTGATCAGCCACGACCGCGAGTTCCTGGCCCGCACGGTCACCCGGGTGCTGGAGCTGGACCTCGCCCAGCAGCAGGTCAACGTCTACGGCGGCGGCTACGAGGCGTACCTGGAGGAGCGCGCGGTGGCCCGCCGGCACGCCCGCGAGCAGTACGACGAGTACGCGGACACCAAGGCGGGGCTGGAGGCGCGGGCCCGGATGCAGCGCGGCTGGATGGAGCACGGCGTCCGCAACGCCCGCCGCAAGGGCGGCGACAACGACAAGATGGGCCGCGCGATGCGGCAGGAGTCGACCGAGAAGCAGGCGTCCAAGGCGCGGCAGACCCAGCGCATGATCGAGCGCCTCGACGTGGTCGAGGAGCCGCGCAAGGAGTGGGAGCTGCGGATGGAGATCGCCGCCGCACCGCGCTCCGGCGCCGTGGTGGCCACCCTGCGCGGGGCCTCGGTCAAGCGCGGGGACTTCGCCTTCGGGCCGGTGGACCTGCAGATCGACTGGGCCGACCGGGTCGCCATCACCGGCGCCAACGGCGCGGGCAAGTCCACCCTGCTCGCCGCGCTGCTCGGACGGCTCGAACTGGACGGCGGCAGCGCGGTGCTGGGCTCGGGCGTGGTGGTCGGCGAGGTCGACCAGGCGCGCGGCCTGTTCCTGGGCGGCGAACCGCTGGCGGAGGCGTTCGCCCCGGCGGTCCCCGAGCTCTCGCCGGAGGAGGTCCGCACCCTGCTGGCCAAGTTCGGTCTGAAGGCGGCCCATGTGCTGCGCCCGGCCGACACCCTCTCCCCCGGCGAGCGGACCAGGGCGGCGCTCGCCCTGCTCCAGGCCCGCGGGGTCAACCTGCTGGTGCTGGACGAGCCCACCAACCACCTGGATCTGCCCGCCATCGAGCAGTTGGAGTCCGCGCTCGCCTCCTACACCGGCACGCTGCTGCTGGTGACCCACGACCGGCGGATGCTGGAGGCGGTCACGGTCAACCGCCGCCTGGAGGTCGCCGACGGCCGCCTGCACGAGCGCTGACCCGCGCCCCTGGCTCCGGCACGACCGTCGGGGCGCGGGGATCCGCGGGACCGCCCGCCGCCGGGGCGCCCGGTCCCGCGCGGCTCCCCGCGCCCCGGCACGGTCGCCCTTCCGCCGGGCGTGGCCATGTGCTGTGCTGTGCACCATGGTTGACAGTGCATCGACAGCGGCCGCCTACCCGACGGTCCCGCTCCGCCCCATGACGGTCCCCGCCCAGGAGGCGGCGGACCGCAGCAGGGCCTTCTACGACGTGATGTCGCAGCGCCGGACCGTCCGCGACTACTCCACCCGCCCGATCCCCGACGAGGTGATCGAGTGGGCGATCCGCACCGCCTCGACCGCGCCCAGCGGCGCGCACATCCAGCCCTGGCGGTTCGTGGTGATCACCGACCCGGAGCGCAAGCGGAAGCTGCGCGAGGCCGCCGAGGCGGAGGAGCAGGAGTTCTACACGCACCGCGCCTCACCGGAGTGGCTGGAAGCGCTCCGGCCGATCGGCACGGACTGGCAGAAACCGTTCCTCGAGGACGCCCCCGCCGTGATCGTGGTCTTCGAGGTGCACAAGGGGCCGGAGACGCCGCGGCCCTACTACACCAAGGAGTCGGTCGGCATCGCCGTCGGCCTGCTGCTCGCCACCCTGCACCAGGCGGGGCTGGCCACCCTCACCCACACGCCCAGCCCGATGCGCTTCCTCAACGAGGTGTGCGAGCGGCCGGGCGAGGAGCGCGCCGCGTACGTCATCCCGGTCGGCTACCCGGCGGACCACGCCCGGGTGCCGGACCTGCACCGCAAGGACCTCGACCAGGTCCTGGTCCGGCTCTGACCGCGCCCCGGCCCCGCGCCGGCCCTGCCCGGCTCGCACGCTGGTCCGACGCCGCCCGCCCGGGTCCGAAACCTCGGCGGCAGCGTCGGACCAGCGGAGTCGGACCAGCTGACGTGTCACCGGAAAACACCTGTTCAGAGCGGGTATCAGGGGGCAATAATCCGGTCATGAGTCAAAGCACCGACGAGCTCTCCGCCGTCTCCGAGGGACGCCCGCCCGAGCTGATTCCACTGCCGGGCGGATTCTCGCTGCGCCGCCGTACGGTGGGCGACGCCCCCGGGCTGAACGCGGCGGTGACCGCCAGCCTCGAACACCTGCGGCCGTGGATGGAGTGGGCCCGGTCGAAGCCGACCCTGGAGCGCACCCGGGAGATGGCCCAGGCCGGGGTGGACGCCTGGGACGCGGGCACCGACTTCATGTACGTCCTCGGCCCGGACTCCCTGCCGGGCAGCGTGGTAGGCGCCTTCGGCCTGCACGGACGGATCGGCGCGGGCGCGCTGGAGATCGGCTACTGGGTCGCCCTCGACCACGCCGGCCGCGGCCTGGCGACCGCCGCCGCCGGGGTGCTGACCGGGGCCGCGCTCGCCCTGCCGGGCATCGGGCGGGTGGAGATCCACTGCGACGAGGGCAACCTGGCCAGCGCCGCCGTTCCGCGCAAGCTCGGCTACCGGCTCGACCGGGTGGTGGACTTCGAGCCCGTCGCACCGGCCGAGACCGGCCGCAGGCTGATCTGGATCACCGAAGGACCCGGCGCCTGAGCTGCCCTGCCCAGGCGCCGGGTGCCCCCTGGTGCGGGGAACTGCTCGGCCCCGCAGCGGGCTTGCAGCTCCCCGCACCCGTGAGCCGGTGCCCGGCCGGGTTCAGTACCTGCCGCCGACCGGCGCGGGCAGTGCGTCCAGCTCGGCGAGGTCCGCGGGGCCGAGCACGACGTCCGCCGCGCCGGCGTTGTCCGCCAGGTACCTGGGCGTCTTGGTGCCCGGGATCGGCACCACGTACCGCCCCTGCGCCAGCAGCCAGGCGAGCGCCACCTGCGCCGGGGTGGCTCCGGTCCTGGCGGCGATCTTCTTGACCTGCTCCACCAGCGCCAGATTCGCCTGCACCGCCTCGGCCTGGAACCGCGGCAGGGTGGAGCGCCAGTCGTCGGCCGCCAGGTCGCTCGCGGAGGTGATCCGGCCGGTCAGGAAGCCCCGGCCGAGCGGCGAGAAGGGCAGGAAGGCGATCCCCTGCTGCTCGGTGTACGGGAGCACCTCGGCGAGCGAGTCCCTGGTCCAGAGCGAGAGTTCGTTCTGCACGGAGGCCACCGGGTGCACCGCCTGCGCCCGCTTGATCTGCTCGACCGTCACCTCGGACAGGCCGATCTGCCGGGCCTTGCCCGCCGCGACCGTCTCGGCCAGCGCGCCCCAGGTCTCCTCGATCGGCACCGCCGGGTCCACCCGGTGCAGCTGGTACAGGTCGACGTGGTCGGTGCCGAGGCGGCGCAGACTCTCGTCGATCGCCTTCCGCACGTGCTCGGGGCGCCCGTCGTTCGCCGTCCGGGCGTCGCCGGTGCCGGGCACCAGACCGACCTTGGTGGCCAGCACCACCCGCTCCCGGTACGGACCGGCCAGTGCGCGGCCGACCAACTCCTCGTTGGTGTAGGGGCCGTAGATGTCCGAGGTGTCGATCAGGGTGACCCCGAGGTCCAGTGCCGCATGCAGCACCTGCACCGACACCTCGCTGTCCCGCCCGGCGGAGTCGTACGCCCAGGTCATCCCCATGCAGCCGAGCCCGACCACGCCGACCTCGGGTCCGGTGCTGCCCAGTGTCGTGTTGCGCATCTTCGCTTCTCCTCCAGCCCGTTCTGTACGTCCGGGTCCACCCTGCCGCCTGGAGTACGCTCCAGGTCAAGCACCCACGCCCACCGCCGCCGGCACCGCGCGGAGCGGACCGATGTCCCAGGCGCCCACGAGTGGCCTCCTGACCTCATCTCCCTGCACGTGCCGCCACCGTGGCAGCAGCACTGACAACGGAGCAGGTGGACGGCCCGGACGGCGGAACCGCCACCGGCAGGAATGCTGACGATGGGTCAGCCCGTTGGGCCCGATGGACATCGAAGACCGGTTCCCTACGGGGGGCTGTCCGGTGCCACCGCCGACCTTAAGAGCGGTTCAAAACCTGACAGCAGTGCTTGACGTGCACAGTTGGTCTAGTCCATTTTGAAGGGCAGGGCGGGCCCCACCCGCCGTCTTCAGGACCACCCCGCAGCCAGCCGCCGGCCGCTCCCCCACCACCCCGCGCCCGGCGTCCTCGGCACGTCCGAAAGGCAGCCCCGCATGCCACGCGCTCTCAACCGCCAGTCCGCCGCGCCCCATCGGCGCACCGGGCGGGTCGCGAAGCTCCTCCCGATCGGCTGCGCCGCCGCGCTCGCGGCCGGTGCGCTGACCACGGTGGCCGTCAACGCCAGTGCGGCGGACGGAAATCTGCTCGCCAACCCCGGCTTCGAGAGCGGTTCGCTCGGTCCGTGGAGCTGTTCCGGCGGCACCGGAAGCGTGGTCAACTCACCGGCGCACAGCGGCTCGTACGCCCTCCAGGGGGCCGCGAGCAGCAGCGACACCGCCCAGTGCAGCCAGCGCGTCAGCGTCCAGCCGAACACCAAGTACTCGCTGAGCGCCTGGGTCCAGGGCCAGTACGTCTACCTCGGCGCGATTGGCTCCGGTGTCACCGACCCGGCCGTCTGGACGCCCGGCGGCAACTCCTGGCAGCAGCTGAGCACCGGCTTCACCACCGGCCCCGGCACCACCAGCGTCACCGTCTACCTGCACGGCTGGTACGGCCAGGGCGCCTACCTCGCCGACGACCTGCTGCTCGGCGGACCCGGCGCCCCGCCGCCCACCACCCCGCCGCCCAGCAGCGGTTCCCCGTCCCCGTCGCCGTCCCCGGGCTCCAGCCAGACCCAGACCCCGCCGCCGGACGTCGCCCTCCCGGTCGCCCCCTACGTGGACATGGGCGCCTGGCCGACCCCCTCGCTCAAGGACATGGCGGCGAACGGCAACCTCAAGTCCTTCACCATGGCGTTCATCACCGCGCCCAGCGGATGCAAGGCCTCCTGGTTCAACGCCTATGACCCGCGCAGCGGTTGGGCCAAGGACCAGATCGACGCCGTCCGGGCGGCGGGCGGCGACGTCAAGGTCTCCTTCGGCGGCGCCTCCGGCACCGAACTCGCCCAGGCCTGCTCGACGGTGGACTCGCTCCTCGCCGAGTACGACGCCGTGGTGAACGCCTACAACCTCAGGTACGTGGACTTCGACATCGAGGGCACCGCCGTGGTCGACACGGCCGCCAACGACCGCCGTTCGGCCGTGCTGGCCAGGCTCCAGCAGGCCCACCCCGGCCTGAAGGTCTCACTCACCCTGCCCGTCCTGCCGGAGGGTCTGACCGCCGACGGGGTCGCCGTGGTCAGGTCCGCCCGCGACGCCGGGGTCAACCTCGACCTGGTGAACGTGATGGCGATGGACTACAACCGGCCGAGCACCGACTACGGTGACGACGCCGTCCAGGCCGCGCAGTCCACCCACGACCAGCTGAAGACGCTCTACCCGGCCAGGACGGACGCCCAGCTCTGGGCGATGACCGGGGTCACCCCGATGCTCGGCGAGAACGACGACCACGGCATCTACGACCAGTCCGCCGCCCGGAAGTTGGTGTCCTTCGCCCAGCAGCACCACCTCGGCGTGCTGGGCTTCTGGGAGATGACCCGGGACGCCGCCGCCTGCACCGGCGCACTCTTCAAGTGCACCAACATCCCGCAGTCGCCGTACGAGTTCTCGAAGATCTTCGCCCAGTACACCGGCTGACGCCCGCCCGCCGGCGCCGACGATCCGTCAGGGTGCGGCCAGCGCCGCCTGCGACCGGTCGGCGGCGATCTTCAGGGCGACGCCGAACGCAGTACACCCGCGCGCGCCCGCCTCCCCGATCCGCCCGTCCGTGATCTGCTGGCCCGACCACGAACCCAGCGATCCGGGAGGCCCGACCCGCATGATCATTCGCCTCCGTGCGGAAGCCCTGCGGTGGACCGTCACCGTGCCGGTGCTGGCCTTTCGTGCTGCTGGCGCTCGCCTGGGGGCGCTCACTGCCCGGACCGCTGGTCGCACTGGTGGCCTGCTTCCTGGCCGGCGCGGTCCTGGCCGCCGTCCACCACGCCGAACCGCCCACCTCCCGCCAGGCGTTCACCGGTATCGCGATGCTCGCCGTCGCCCTGGTCTCGGTGGTGGGCCTCGCCAAGGGGGTGTCGCCGACCATCGAGTCCGCCGTGGCCTCGGCCGGACTGCCCGCCTCCGTGGTGGGCGTGGTGATCGCGCTGCTGGTCCTGCTGCCGGAGACGATCGCCGCCGTCCGAGCCGCCGTCCGCGACCGGATGCAGACCAGTCTCAACCTCGCGCTCGGCTCCGCCCTCGCCAGCATCGGCCTCACCATCCCGGCCGTCGCGATCGCCTCCAGCTGGCTGAGCGGCCCGCTGGTCCTCGGGCTCGGCGCGACCCACATGGTGCTGCTCACCCTCACGGTCGCCGTCGGCACCCTGACCGTCGTCCCCGGTCGCGCCACCCCGCTCCAGGGCGCCGTCCACCTCGCCGTCCTGGCCACCTGCCTGGTCCTCGCCGTCAGTCCGTGACGTCCGTCCGTCGCCACCGTCCCCCGCCCCCTGCCCCTCGGCGACCGCCGGATCACTCGGCGCCACCGAACGGCAGCACGCACCGCGCGCTGGGACTACGATCTCTGAATGACGGACACAACTGACAGAGCAGCAGAACCGGCGGACCTGGCGGCGCGGTTCCCCGGTCTGCACGCACCGCAGCGCTGGGCCTGGGGCGGCATCGACGCCCAGTTCTCGACGGAGCTGCCGCCGGACGCACTGATCACCAACATCCACCTGGTCGGGTTCTCGGAGGGCGGAGTGGTGCTCTGCCGCGACACCCGCGGCCACTGGTTCCTGCCGGGCGGCACCCGGGAAGAGGCGGAGAGCATCGAGTCGTGCCTGGTGCGGGAGTTGCGCGAGGAGGCGGGCGCCCGGCTGACCGGGCCACCGGTCTGGATCGGCGCGCACCGCTGTGTGACGGACAGTCCGGTACCGTACCGCCCGTGGCAGCCGCACCCGGAGAAGGCCTGGCTCTGGGGCTGGGCCGAGGTCACGGTGGACTCCGCCCCGACCAATCCGGAGGACGGCGAACAGGTCGTCGAGGTCCGCACCGTGGCGCCCGAGGAGGCCCGCCGCCTGCTCACCCAGGGCCGCGATGCCTGGTGGGGCGAGCTCGTCGACCTCGCCGTCGAGTCCCGCTCGCCGGCCAACTGACGTCCCGGACAGGGCAGTCGACCGGTCGGGTGTCATGCGTGCCGAAGCCGCCGCACCCCGACCGGTCCGGGCCCGGGGCCGGACCCGCCACCAGGCGGCCCGGCAACGCCTGATCAGACGCCACCGGGCCACCGGGGAAGGCTCAGCGCCTGCCCGAGTCCCCGCCCGCCAGACCGGCCCGGCGGAGGGCGTCGGCCATCGCACTGTTGGCGACCTGGGCCGGTGCCCCGCCGCGCCGGTCGCCGCCGCCGCCACGGCGGTCCCCGTCACCGCGCCGCTCCCCGTCACCACGCCGGTCCTGGCGCGGCGGACGCGGACCCCGCTCCCGGCGCCCCTCCCCGCCGCCACCGGAGCCGGAGCCCGGGGCGACCTCGTCGTCCAGCCGGAGCGTCAGCCCGATCCGCTTGCGTGCGACGTCCACCGAGGTGACCCGCACCCGGACGATGTCGCCGGGCTTGACCACCTCACGCGGGTCCTTGACGAAGGTCCTGGACAGCGCCGAGACGTGGACCAGGCCGTCCTGGTGCACGCCCACGTCCACGAACGCGCCGAACGCGGCGACGTTGGTGACCACGCCCTCCAGCACCATGCCGACCTCCAGGTCGCCGATCTTGTCGACGCCCTCCTTGAAGACGGCGGTGCGGAAGGCCGGGCGCGGGTCGCGTCCGGGCTTGTCGAGCTCGGCGAGGATGTCGGTGACGGTCGGCACACCGAAGGTGTCGTCGGCGAAGTCGGCGGGGCGCAGCGCCCGCAGTGCCCCGCTGTTGCCGATCAGCGCGCGCAGCTCGCCGCCGGTGCCGGCCAGGATGCGGCGGACCACGGGGTACGCCTCGGGGTGCACGCTGGAGGCGTCCAGCGGGTCGTCGCCGTCGGGGATGCGCAGGAAGCCCGCGCACTGCTCGAACGCCTTCGGACCGAGCCTGGCCACGTCCTTGAGCGCCCTGCGGGTGCGGAAGGGGCCGTTGGCGTCGCGGTGGGCGACGATGTTGTCGGCGAGCGTGCCGGTGACGCCCGAGACCCGGGTGAGCAGCGGTGCGGAGGCGGTGTTGACGTCCACGCCGACCGCGTTGACGCAGTCCTCGACCACGGCGTCGAGCGAGCGGGAGAGCTTCACCTCGCTCAGGTCGTGCTGGTACTGGCCGACACCGATCGACTTGGGGTCGATCTTGACCAGTTCGGCCAGCGGGTCCTGGAGCCGGCGCGCGATGGAGACCGCGCCCCGGATGGAGACGTCGAGCTCGGGCAGCTCCTGGGAGGCGAACGCGGAGGCGGAGTACACCGAAGCGCCGGCCTCGGAGACCATCGCCTTGGTGAGCTTCAGCTCGGGGTGACGCTTGATCAGGTCCTCGGCGAGCTTGTCGGTCTCGCGGGAGGCGGTGCCGTTGCCGATCGCGACCAGGTCCACCGCGTGCTTGTGCGCCAGCTCGGCGAGGGTGGCCAGGGCGGCGTCCCACTTGTTGGCGGGCTGGTGGGGGTAGATGGTGCTGTGGGCGACGACCTTGCCGGTGGCGTCCACCACCGCGACCTTCACCCCGGTCCGGAAGCCGGGGTCAAGACCCATGGTGGCGCGGGTTCCGGCGGGGGCGGCGAGCAGCAGGTCGCGCAGATTGGCGGCGAAGACGCGGACGGCCTCGTCCTCGGCCTCCTGGCGCAGCCGGGTGCGCAGGTCGATGCCGAGCCGGACCAGGATGCGGGTGCGCCAGGCCCAGCGGACGGTGTCGGTGAGCCACTTGTCGGCGGGGCGGCCCCGGTCGGCGATGCCGAAGCGGGCGGCGATCCGCTGCTCGTAGTCGCTCTCGCCGGGCAGGTCGGTGCTCTCGGAGCCGTCCAGGGGCGAGAGTTCGAGGTCGAGGACCTCCTCCTTCTCGCCGCGCAGCATGGCCAGGATGCGGTGCGAGGGGAGCTTGGTGTAGGGCTCCGCGAAGTCGAAGTAGTCGGCGAACTTGGCGCCGTCCTGCTCCTTGCCGTCGCGGACGGTGGCGACCAGCCGGCCGCGGGTCCACATCCGCTCGCGCAGGCTGCCGACCAGGTCGGCGTCCTCGCCGAAGCGCTCCACCAGGACCGCGCGGGCGCCCTCCAGGGCGGCGGCCGGATCGGCGACCGACTCGTTCAAGTAGCCTGCGGCCAGCGCCGAGGGGTCCTGGGTGGGGTCGGCGAGCAGGGCGTCGGCGAGCGGTTCGAGACCGGCCTCGCGGGCGATCTGCGCCTTGGTCCGCCGCTTGGGCTTGTACGGGAGGTAGATGTCCTCCAACCGCGCCTTGGAGTCGGCGGCGAGGATCCGGGCCCGCAGGCTGTCGTCCAGCTTGCCCTGGGAGTCGATGGACTCCAGTACGGCGCTCCGGCGCTCCTCCAACTCGCGCAGGTAGCGCAGCCGCTCCTCCAGGGTGCGCAGCTGGGTGTCGTCCAGCGAACCGGTGGCCTCCTTGCGGTAGCGGGCGACGAAGGGGACGGTGGCTCCGCCGTCGAGCAGGTCGACGGCCGCCTTCACCTGCCCTTCGCGGACGCCCAGTTCTTCGGCGATCTTGCGTTCGACTGGCATGGTCACGAAGCCGGCCACCTTCTCCTGGTTCGGGGTTGAGCGTTCCGCGATGAGCGCTGCACACCCCGTGTGCGCCCTGCGGTTCGCCCTGCATTCTGGCAGGTGCCCCGCCCGGAGGGTGGTGCGGGCGTGTCCTTGGAGCGGCGTGGCGCGTTGTGCTGACGGTCGGTGACACGCAACCGAACGGTGATCATCCGACCTGATTTGTCTGATATGAGATAGATCACACGGCACCTTCTCGTGGAGGCGATGGTGGCTCAGGCCCCGACACCGGTCACCCAGTGGGGCATGCCCCAGGCTGGTCCGTTCCGCTGGACCAGACCGGCCACCTGGCCGCGGGAGGCACTCGCCCTGGCCGGCTACTGGGCCGCCAGTCGCATGATCATGATCGGGATGCTCAAGTCCGGGAAGGCCGAGCAGGCCATCGAGGTCCACCGGACCTACCACGGCTGGTTCCAGATCCTCCAGAGCGGCACCTTCCCGGTCGGCGACGTCACCTGGCAGTACCCGCCCGGCGCGGCCCTCGCGATGCTCGCCCCCGGCCTGCTGCCCTTCCTGACGTACCTTCAGGCCTTCGCGCTGCTGATGCTGCTCACCGACGCGATCACCCAGGCCGCCCTGGTCCGGGTCTCGCTGCGCCGCAACGGCGGTGTGCACCGGGGCCGTTCGACCGCCGGCGCGTGGATGTGGGCGATGGCGCTCCCGCTGATGCTCGGCCTGCCCTACGGCCGGTACGACCTGCCGGTCACCGCCCTGGCGATGGCCGCGCTGCTGCTGCTCCCGTCCCGCCCCCGGATGGGCGGGGCGCTCGCCGGGATCGCCGCCATGGTCAAGGTCTGGCCCGCGCTGGTCGTGCTCGGTGCACCGCGCGGACGCGGCACCAGGCAGGCCTGGCTGGCGACGTGCACCTCGGCCGCCGCGCTGCTGCTGGTGATGGCCACCCTCTTCCGCGGCGCCTTCGACTTCCTCACCGCCCAGCAGGGACGCGGCGTCGAGATCGAGTCGCTGGGCGGCAGCGCGCTCCAGGTGGCCCGCGAACTCGGCTGGCCCGGCGGCGTCGACCAGCACTACGGCTCGCTGGAGTTCCTCGGCCCGTACGTGCACACCATCGCCCGTGCCTCGCTGCTGCTCACCGCGCTCGCCTTCGGCTGGCTGCTGCTCTGGCGCTTCAAGGCCCGCCGCTGGAGCGCCGCGACCCCGTACGACGCGGCGCTCACGGCCGTGCTGCTGTTCACCGTGACCAGCCGGGTGATCAGCCCGCAGTACCTGATCTGGCTGATCGGGCTGGCGGCGGTCTGCCTCACCGTCCGGGGCTCCAGCCAGCGGCCGGTCGCCCTGCTGCTGCTGCTCGCGACCGCGGTCACCACCATCGACTACCCGCTCTTCTTCGACTCGCTGATCCACGGCGGCTGGAAGGGCACCCTGGTCATCGTGGGCCGCAACGGGCTGCTGCTGGCCGCCTCGGTCTGGTCCGCCGCCCGCCTGTGGCGCGCCACCGTCTCGGCCGAGGCCGCCCGCCAGCAGGCCCCCCAGGTCCGCCGCGGACCCATCCGGGTCGCCTGACCGCTTCACCGCAAGGGGCGCGGGGGCGCACGCTGTTCCCCGCGCCCCTTGGCGTGCCCCGCTTCCCTGACGGCCCGCGGGTGGCTATCGCGGTGTATACACCACATGTATACACGTGGTGTATGTTCGCTCCATGGCAATCGGACAGGCATTCCTCGGGCTCCTGGAGACCGGGCCCAGACACGGCTACGACCTCAAGCGGGCGTACGACCAGCGCTTCGGCCAGGGTCGCCCGCTCGCGTACGGCCAGGTGTACGCGACGCTCTCGCGGCTGCTGAAGAACGGACTGGTCGAGGTCGACGGCATAGAGCCGGGCGACGGCCCCGAGCGCAAGCGGTACGCCGTCACCGACGCCGGGGTGACCGACATGGCCGACTGGCTCGGCCGCCCCGAGAAGCCCGAGCCGTACCTGCAGAGCACCCTCTACACCAAGGTCGTGCTCGCCCTGCTCACCGAGCGCCCGGCCGCCGAGATCCTGGACGTCCAGCGCGCCGAGCACCTGCGCCTGATGCGCGAACTCACCCGCCGCAAGGCCACCGGCGACCTCGCCGACCAACTGGTCTGCGACCACGCCCTGTTCCACCTGGAAGCCGACCTGCGCTGGCTGGAGCTCACCGCCGCGCGGCTCGACCAGCTCGCTGCGGAGGTCCGCCGATGAACGCGATATCCGAGCGGCCCGCCGGTCTGGCGACGCCCCTGCCGCTGCTGTCCGCCGTCGACCTGCACAAGTCCTTCGGGCCCACCAACGCCCTGGCCGGCGCCGAGATGCACGTCTGGGCCGGCGAAGTGGTCGCCGTGATGGGCCCGTCCGGGTCCGGCAAGTCCACCATGCTGCACTGCCTCGCCGGGATCGTCCCCCCGGACTCCGGCCATGTCTCCTACGACGGGCGGCTGCTCACCGGGATGAGCGACGCCGAACGCAGCACGCTGCGCCGCACCGAGTTCGGCTTCGTCTTCCAGTTCGGCCAGCTGGTACCGGAGTTGAGCTGCCTGGAGAACGTCGCCCTGCCGCTGCGGCTCACCGGCGTGCGCCGCCGGGAGGCCGAGCGGCGGGCCCTGGAGTGGATGGCCCGGCTGGAGGTCGACGACCTCGGCGGCAAGCGCCCCGGCGAGGTCTCCGGCGGACAGGGCCAGCGGATCGCGGTCGCGCGCTCCCTGGTCACCGGCCCCCGGGTGATCTTCGCCGACGAGCCGACCGGCGCCCTGGACTCGCTCAACGGCGAGCGGGTGATGCAGCTGTTCACCGCCGCCGCCAAGGAGTCCGGCGCAGCCGTGGTCCTGGTGACCCACGAGGCCCGGGTGGCCGCGTACTCGGACCGCGAGGTGGTCGTCCGGGACGGCCGCGCACTGAACCTGGAGCGGATGGGATGAGCACCACCGCACCTGCGCCCGTCCCCCGGCGCAGCGCCCTCCGGGCCTGGGCCGGGGACCTGCTGTTCGGCGCCCGGCTGGCACTGAGCGGCGGTCGGCAGGGCTGGCTGCGCACCGTGATGACCGCCTTCGGGGTCGGCCTCGGCGTCGCGCTGCTGCTGGCGGCGACCGCCGTCCCGAGCGCCCTCCAGTCCCGGCAGGACCGCAGCGAGGCCCGGCTCGACTTCAGCCGGTCGCTCGGCGCGGAGCAGCCCGCCGACAACACGCTGCTGATCGCCTCAGCCGACACCAGGTTCCGCCAGCAGGACATCAGCGGTCGGCTGCTCCAGCCCGAGGGGCCCAGGGCCCCGCTGCCGCCCGGCGTCGCCACCATGCCCAAGCCCGGCGAGATGGTCGTCTCACCCAGGCTGAAGGAGCTGCTGGCCGCCTCCGACAGCACCCTGCTGCGCGAGCGCCTCCCGCAGCGGATCATCGGCACCATCGGCGACTCGGGCCTGATCGGCCCGGCCGAGTACTACTTCTACGCGGGCACCGACCGGCTCGACCCCGACTCCGGCGTGGGACGCCGGATCACCGGCTTCGGCGACCGGACCGGGTACTCCGCGCTGAGCCCGATGCTGGTCCTGCTGGTGATCATCGGCTTCGTCGTCCTGCTGCTGCCGGTCGCCGTGTTCGTGGCGGCGGCCGTCCGGTTCGGCGGCGAGCGCCGCGACCGCCGGCTGGCCGCGCTGCGGCTGGTCGGCGCGGACACCCGGATGATCCGCCGGATCGCCGCCGGGGAGGCCGCCTTCGGGGCGCTGATCGGGGTGGCGATCGGCGCCGTGCTCTTCCTGGCCGGGCGCGAGCTGGTGCGCGGGGTCGTGCTCTTCGACATCAGCCTGTTCCCCGCCGACCTCCGGCCGGGCCCGCTGCTGGCCGCTTCCACCGTGCTGGCCGTCCCGGCTGCCGCCATCGCCGTCACCCTGCTCGCCATGCGCAGCGTCGTGGTGGAACCGCTCGGCGTGTTCCGGCAGGCGCAGGCGCCGCGCCGGCGGGTCTGGTGGCGGCTGCTGCTGCCGGTGGCCGGTGTCGCGCTGCTGGCCCCGCTGTTCAGCGGCGCGGGCAGCCGGCGGACCTTCAACGAGTACCAGGTCGCCGGTGGGGCGGTGCTGATCCTGGTGGGCGTCGCCGCGCTGCTGCCCTGGCTGGTCGAGTCCGTGGTCGCCCGGCTGCACGGCGGCCCGGTCGCCTGGCAGCTGGCGGTCCGCCGGCTCCAGCTGGACAGCGGCACCTCGGCCCGGGTGGTCAGCGGCATCGCCGTCGCGGCGGCCGGGGCGATCGCCCTGCAGATGCTGTTCAGCGGAGTCGAGGGCGACTTCCGCCGGGAGACCGGTCAGGACCCGGGCAAGGCGTACGTCTCGGCCCCGGCGGGCCAGGGCCTGATCCTGCCCGCCGAGCTCGACCGGCGCCTGCGCGCCACCCCCGGTGTCACCGGTACCGGTTCCGCACTGGAACTGCTCGTCGCCGCCGACGGCGACCTTCCCGGCGAACCCGCGCTGCGTTCGCTGTACATCGCGCCGTGCGAGACGCTGAAGACCCTCGCCAGGATCGACACCTGCCGGGACGGCGACGCCTTCTCGCTCGACAACAGCGGCGGATCGGCCGGAAACATGATGGCCCACTTCACGGCGGGGCAGCAGGTGGAGGTCGGCTACCGCTCCGGCATGGGCGACGAGATGCGGCCGGTCCACCCGAACTGGACCATGCCGACCGGGCTGCGCCCGGTCGAGTCGGCCCCCGAGTCGCTCGGACTGGTCTACTCCGGCTTCCTGCTGACCCCCGGCGCCGCCAAGGGCGCGCCGCAGTCCCACGGACGCATCGCCGGCTACGCCCAGGTGGACTCCGGCTCCCCCGACGCGTACGACCGGCTGCGCAACACCGTTGCCGCCGTGGACCCGACGGCCACCGTGTACCGGCTGCAGTCGACCGAGGAGAACAAGCGGTTCGCCGGTATCAAGCGCGGACTGTTCGCCGGGGTCACCGCCACCCTGCTGCTGATCGGCGCGAGCATGCTGGTCGGCACGGTCGAGCAGCTGCGCGAGCGGCGCAGGCTGCTGGCGGTGCTGATCGCTTTCGGCACCCGCCGCTCCACGCTCTGCGCCTCGGTGCTCTGGCAGACGGCCATGCCGGTGGTGCTGGGCATCGCCCTGGCGGCCCTCAGCGGGATCGGCCTCGGCTCGGCCCTGCTGACCATGGTCGACCACCCGGTGCGCCTGGACTGGGCCTCGATCCTCGGCTTCAGCTCGGTCGGTGCCGGCGTGGTCCTGCTGGTCACGGCGGCCAGCCTGCCGTCGCTGTGGCGGATGATGCGCGCCGAGGGCCTGCGGACCGAGTGACGCGGACGACCGTCGGCGTGAGCCCGGCGTCCCTGCCGTCCGGCCGGGGACGCCGGGCTCACGTCTGTCCGCGGCGCGGCTCCGGCGGCCCGTGCCGGCGTCACCAGATCGGCCGCAGCCGCCCGCTGGGCGCCAGCCGGGCCAGGTCGTCCCGCAGTCCGCGCAGCCGTTCCTCGCCCAGGGTGGCCACCCACGGCCGGACGGCCTCGGCCGCCGCCGCGTCCGCCGCCCGGGTGCAGGCCCAGCCGCGTTCGGTGAGCACGACGAGCCGGGCGCGGGCGTCGGCGGGGTGCGGCTGCCGCTCGACGTAGCCCTTGCGGACCAGCTCCTCGACCAGCTGGCTCGCCGCCTGCTTGGTCACGCCCAGGTGCTCGGCCAGTTCCCCGACGCTGGCGCCGCCGGGGGCGAGCCGGGCGAAGGCGAAGCCGTGCGCCGGGCGTACGTCGTCGAAGCCGCGCTCGCGGACGCCCGCGTCGATCGCCCGGACCAGGTCGGCGGCCAGTCCGAGCAGCAGCGGCGGGAGGCTCAGGGCAACGGTCTCGGCTTCGGTCATGCCCGGAATTCTGCCAGGTCGACTCCGGGGATGGACAAGTAACTTGACTATATGGGCAATCTGCTTGACCATATAGTCAAGTCACTTGTCCACTTCATCGATCACAGGGAGACCCTCATGCCAGTCGTCAGCGCCGACCAGGCCACCGTCCACGAGATCCACGGCGCCCGGTTCATCTCGTACGCCGCTCCGGCCACCGGCAGCACCGAACTCTGCGCCTGGCGGCTGGAGATCGCGGCCGGAACGCCGGGGGTCGAGCACACCATCACCCGCGAGGAGGTCCTGCACGTGCTCTCCGGCGCACCGGTGGTCACCCTCGACGGCGAGCGGACGGTACTCAGCCCCGGCGACACCGTGATCGCCCCGGCCGGCACCCGCCTGAAGGTCGACAACCCTGGCGAGCAGGCCGCCCACGCCTGGGTCACCACCAGCGCCGGACTGCAGGCCCGGATGGCCGACGGCTCGGTGCTCACCCCGCCCTGGGCGAACTGAGCGCCGGGGTCAACTGAGCGCCGGGGCGATCAGCCTTCGTAGGGCAGGAGTTCGGCGCGCTTGGGCGGGCGGTTGTCGCCGGAGGAGCGGCCGGTGAGCCGACGGCCGATCCACGGGCCGAGGTGGAGGCGCAGCCAGCGCAGGTCGGAGCGGAGCCGCTCGGTCCGCCCGCGCGGTGCGGCCGGGGGCAGCGGCGCGCGCCAGTCGAAGCCCACCGGCCGCCCGAGGGCCTCCAGGACGGCGGCGGCGACCCGGCGGTGCCCCTCCGGGGAGAGGTGCAGCCGGTCCTCGGCCCACAGGCGGCGGTCGTCGAAGCAGGGAGCCGAGAAGAGGTCGACCACCCGGATACCCGGGTGCTGCCCGGTCAGCCCCTCGACGAAGGCTTTCATCTCCAGGATCGCCGGGAGCAGCCGGGCGCTCCCGGCCAGCCGGCGGCTCGGGTCGGTACTGGTGAACATCACCACGGTCCGGCCCGCAGCCGTATCCGAAGTGCCGCCGGCGAGCAGCGTGGTGGCCGCCCCGCCGAGCAGCCGCTTGACCTCCGCCACGTCGCAGCCGGGCCGCAGGACGTCGTTGAGCCCGCCCACCAGGGTGACCAGCCCGGCGTTCATCGCGGCGGCCCGGTCCACCTGCTCGGCGTGGATCTGGCCGATGAGCTTGCCGCGCACGGCGAGGTTGGCGTAGCGGAACTCCTCCCCCGGCCGCTCGGCGGCCAGCGCGGCGGCGACCCGGTCGGCCCACCCCCGGAACTGGCCGTCGGGGAGCAGCTCGTCGCACATGCCCTCGGTGAAGGAGTCCCCGACGGCGACGTACCCGGTGTACGCGACGGTTTCCGTGGCATCGGCCCGAGCGGCGCCGGGTCGACCGGCGTCGGGGCAACTGCCGTGCGGGGTAGCGGTGGTGGCGGCGGTGGCGGTCTCGTTCATCGTCACAGGATCGTACGCGCAGGACATCCCGGCCGGGAGTGGCGCCCCCGGTCTTCGCCGTCGGCCGCCCCGGCCGGCACCTCGGCGGGCGGGGCAGGCGCCGTCCGGGGTCCGGGGGGAAATCCCGGTGACGCCGCGCCGGCCTGCTGCTTTGATGCGCGGTGTGACTTCAGACAACCGTCAGCAGCCCGCGTCCGCCGCCGTACTGGACACCCTTGAGCAGTACTACGACGCCGTACCGAGGAGCAGCGCCCGGGTCGAGGACTTCGGTCCGCTCTCGCTGTTCGTCCGCGAGGGCGAGGGCTGGCCGTTCTACGCCCGTCCGACGCCGGGCGTCGCCGGCCCGGTGCGGGCCGACGACGTGGCGCGGGTGCTCTCCCGGCAGCGGGAGCTGGGTGCGCCGGAATCCTTCGAGTGGGTCGCCGAGACGGCACCCTCACTACGGGCCGCCGCCGAGGCCTGCGGACTGCACGTGCACGCCCACCCGTTGATGGTGCTCGCCCCGGACGCGCCGACCCCGCAGCCCGTGGCCCACGCCGACGTCACCGTCCGGGTCCTCGGCCCCGAGGACCCGGCGCTCGCCGCCGCGCTGGCGGTCCCCCGGCTGGCTTTCGCCGAACCCGGTACCCGGATCGGTGCCGCCGGCCCGGCCGAACTGGCCGAGGCGGCTCTGACGGCCGCCCGGGACGGCTCCACCGAGCGGGTGGCCGACCGGATCCGCACGGGTCTGACCCGGGTCGCCGTGGCGATCGCGGCCGGCACCGCGCTGTGCTCGGGCATGCACCAGCCGGTCGGCGGGGTCACCGAGATCGTCGGTGTCGGCACCCTTCCCGCCGCCCGCCGCCGGGGCCTCGCCCACGCGGTCACCGCCGCCCTGGTGGCCGACGCCCGTGCGCGCGGCGCCCGTACGGTCTTCCTCTCCGCCGGGGACGAGGACGTCGCCCGGGTCTACGCCCGCCTCGGCTTCCGTCCGGTCGGCACGGCTCTGATCGCCGAACCCGCAGCCTGACCTTCCCCCGGCGCCGGGGCCCGAGGCGTGCAGGCCGTCCGCCGCTACGCGGACCTCGGCCGTGGGCCCCGGCGGTTCACCGGTTCGGGGGCGTCGGGCCGCTGCGGCGGGTTGCGTTCACCCGAGGACAGCGGCACTAGCTCCGGCCGCCCACCCCCGTCACCCAGTGCTCGCGGACCGCGTCGGTGGGGCGCGGCTCGCCCAGGGCCGCCAGGCCCCAGGCGCCGAGCGCGTCGACGACCTGGCGCAGCGCCAGTCCTCGCTCCGTCAGCTGGTAGACCGTCGCGTTGGCGGGCCGCTCCAGCCTGCGGCGGACCGCCAGTCCCTCGCTCTCCAGCTGCCTCAGGCGGGCGGCCAGGATGTCGGTGGAGACGCCGGGCAGGTCCGCGTGCAGGTCGGTGTAGCGGCGCGGACCGTCGAGGAGTTCACGGACGATCAGGAGGCTCCAGCGCTCGCCCACCGCGTCCAGGGCGCGGGCGACGGCGCAGTACTGGTCGTAGCTTCGGCGTGACATGTCGATCAGCATAGCCAAAAAGTTGGACTTTCCAAGTGGATACTTGGTAGAACAAAGTGACCAGACTGACGGCGTGGTGACGGACGGATCGGGAGACCGCTGATGGAGTTTCGGCAGTCCAGCAAGCTGAAGGACGTGTGCTACGAGATCCGTGGCCCGGTGGTCGACCAGGCCAACGCGCTGGAGGAGGCCGGGCACACCGTCCTGCGCCTGAACACCGGCAACCCGGCGCCGTTCGGCTTCGAGGCGCCGGCGGAGATCCTCCAGGACATCATCCGCAACCTCCCGAACGCACACGGCTACAGCGACTCGCGCGGCATCCTGCCCGCCCGCCGGGCCGTGGTGCAGTACTACCAGCAGCGCGGCGTCCCGGGCGTCACGGTGGACGACGTCTACCTCGGCAACGGCGCCTCCGAACTGATCCAGATGAGCGTGCAGGCGCTGGTGGACGACGGCGACGAGGTCCTCGTCCCGATGCCGGACTACCCGCTCTGGACGGCCGTCGTACGGTTCGCCGGCGGCAAGGCGGTGCACTACCTGTGCGACGAGGAGGCGGACTGGTACCCCGACCTCGACGACATCGCCGCCAAGATCACTCCCCGCACCAAGGCCATCGTCGTCATCAACCCCAACAACCCGACCGGCGCGGTCTACTCGAAGGAGCTCCTGGAGGGCATCCTCGAACTCGCCCGCCGCCACGGGCTGATGGTCTTCGCCGACGAGATCTACGACAAGATCCTGTACGACGGCACCGAGCACCACTGCCTGGCCGCGCTCTCCGACGACGTGCTCACCCTCACCTTCAACGGCCTCTCCAAGGCGTACCGGGTGGCCGGCTTCCGCAGTGGCTGGCTGGTGGTCTCCGGACCCAAGCAGCACGCCAAGGACTACCTGGAGGGGCTCACCATGCTCGCCGGGATGCGGCTGTGCCCCAACGTCCCGGCCCAGTTCGCCGTCCAGGCGGCGCTCGGCGGCCACCAGTCCATCCACGACCTCACCCTGCCGAACGGCCGGCTCACCGAGCAGCGTGACGTCGCCTGGCGGGCCCTCAACGAGCTGCCCGGCGTCAGCTGCGTCAAGCCCAAGGGCGCGCTGTACGCCTTCGCCAAGCTGGACCCGGCGGTGCACCGGATCGTGGACGACGAGAAGTTCGTCCTCGACCTGCTGCTCCGCGAGAAGATCCACATCGTCCAGGGCACCGGCTTCAACTGGCACCGCCCCGACCACTTCCGCTTCGTCACCCTGCCCCGCGCCGACGACCTGGAGACCGCGATCAGCCGGATCGGCCGCTTCCTGGCCACCTACCGGCAGTAGGACACCGGCCGCCCCGCGCCGACCGCCCAGTTGCTGCTCTCCAGGTGCTGACCGCCAGCGCCGGGGGTGGTTCCTACCGCCCGCGCGGGGCGTACATGATCACGCCGACCCCGGCCAGGCAGACGAGCGCGCCGGTCACGTCGTACCGGTCCGGCCGGTAGCCGTCCAGGACCACGCCCCACAGCAGCGAGCCGGCCACGAACACCCCGCCGTACGCGGCCAGGATGCGGCCGAAGTGCGAGTCGGCCTGCTGCGTGGCCACGAACCCGTAGACCCCGAGCGCGACGACCCCCGCCCCGATCCACGCCCAGCCCCGGTGCTCCCGCACCCCCTGCCACACCATCCAGGCACCCCCGATTTCGAGCAGGGCGGCGAGAACGAACAGCAGGACGGAGCGTGCGACGGTCATGACCAGCGAGTTTACGGCGTGACCCGATGTCGCCAAGGCCCACGGCCGGCACGCCGAAGGCGGCGCCACCGGGTAGTGCCCGGTGGCGCCGCCTTCAGGAGTTCGGGCCGGCCGCCGTCAGCGGCGCAGCCACGGGAAGTCGCCGTCGTCGCCGTCGCCGTCCCAGTTCTCGCCGGCCTCGCGCAGGATGGTGTAATGGTCGATCTGGGTGCCGTCCTCCGCCAGGGCGGTGACCTTCATCGAGGACTTGCGGCCGGGGTGGGCCGGGGTGACGTCCACCTTGATGAAGGAGTAGCCGGTGTAGCGGACCCGGGACCACTCGACCGTCTCCTGGACCTTCACGCCGCCCTTGGCGAAGTGGAAGGTCTTGACCGAGTCGACCCGGTTCTCGTGGCCCTCGTAGGTGTCGGGGTAGTCGAAGCTGTAGAGGCTGCGACCGGCCGCACCGGCGGTGACGTAGACGATGCCGTCCTTGGCGGGCTCGATGGTCTCGCCGCTCGGCACGGACTTGGAGACCTTGTTGCCGAGGATCGCGTCGGTGCGCTCGTAGACGTGGTTGTGACCGTTGATCACCAGGTCCACGCGGTACTTCTCGAACAGCGGCACCCAGGCCTCGCGGACACCGCCCTCGGAGGCGTGCTGGTGGGTGGTGGAGAAGGCGCAGTGGTGGAAGAAGACGACGATGAAGTCGACCGTCTCGTCATCGCGCAGGTCGCGCAGCTGGCGGTCCAGCCACTTGGTCTGCTTGCCCGCGGTGATGCCCAGGTTGGCCGGGATCTCGTACGAGACGTCGTTGGCGTCCAGCGAGATGACACCGACGTTGCCGTACTTGAAGGCGTAGACACCGGGGGCCTTGCGCGGGTCCGGGCCGTTGTCGGGGAGGAAGAAGCGGGCGTCCTCGCCGCCGTACCCGTTGTGCGAGTACCAGGCCTCCATGTCGTGGTTGCCGTAGGAGACCATCCACGGGATCTTCGAGGCGACGGACTCGGTCTGGACCAGGAAGGAGTCCCAGGTCTTGGCGTCGTACGCGACCTTGTCCGAGTCCTGGCCCTGGCCCATCGGGTCGGCGTAGCAGATGTCGCCGGCGTGCAGGTGGAAGGACGGCTTCTGGGCCAGGATGACGTGGTCGTTCCCGGCGGCGTGCGAGCTGACGCCCTGGTCGCCGAAGGCGGTGAAGGTGAACGGCGCGTACGGCTTGCCCCAGCGCCAGTCGCGCGAGGGCGCGGTGCGGAAGGTGCTGAGGGTGGAGATGGCCTGCTGCGAGGCCGGGTCGAAGCCGTCGTGGCCGACACCGTAGTAGTAGGTGGTGTCGGGGTCGAGGTCGTCCAGCGAGACGTGCAGGTAGTACTGGTCGACCGGGGTGCCGGTCGGGGTCAGCGCGGGGGTGTGCAGGGCGCGCACCTCCGCCTGGATCTTGTGGCCGAGCGACCAGGGGTGCTTGCCGAAGCGCAGGAACGGCCGCTTGACCGGGGCGGGGACCTGCCAGGAGATCCGGAACTGGGTGTCCGGCTCGGCGCCGAACGCGAGGTGGCGGCCGATCGGAGCGACCAGCGAGCCGTTGATGCCGTCCGTGCTACCGGCCGTGAGCAGGCCCGGGGTCGCGGGGGCGGCGAAGGCGGTGCCACTGCCGAGCGCGCCACCGACGGCGACCGCACCGACCGTGATGGCGCCCATCCGCAGCGCCTTCCGACGGGAGAACCTGCTGCGCAGGTACTCGTGCTGCTCGGCCATGCTCATCCGGTCGGCGAGCTTCTCGGGCACGCCCATGCGTGGGATATCCATGGCGTGGAGATTCGCAGCGACGGGTTGCGTGCACACGGACATTCAGTGAACGACCGTTGTCGTGTCGGTGTGCTGGACCGCAAGTTTCGCCCATATGTTCGCAAAGAAGCGGTGCCATGCGCCCTGCCGAGGCGGGTTGACGGCAGGTCAGCTGACATCTGGTCGACCGATCGCCTGCGGTCGGATCCAACACCCCGACGCGATAGGCCATATGACCGTTTTTGGGGGCATACGTGAGAGGCTGACCGACGAAAACAGGCCGAACCCGCACCAGAAGGAGCCGAGCCGATGTACGGAGTCAAGAGCCCTCTGCCGGACGCCGACCGCAAGGTGGTCGGGGAGGCGCTCCAGGGCGCACTGGTCGATCTGATCGACCTGTCCCTGGTGGCGAAGCAGCTACACTGGAACGTGGTCGGACCGCGCTTCCGCTCGGTGCACCTCCAGCTGGACGAGGTGGTCGCCCTCGCCCGGCAGCACACCGACACCGTGGCCGAACGCGCGGCCGCCATCGGGGTCTCCCCGGACGGCCGGGCCAGGACGGTGTCCGGGAGCAGCGGCATCGCCACCGCCCCCGAGGGCGCCGTCACCGACTCGGCCACGGTGGGGGCCCTGGTCGCGGCCCTCGGCGCGGTGATCGTCCGGATGCGCGAGCGCATCGCCGCCACCGGCGACCCCGACCCGGTCAGCCAGGACATCCTGATCGGGCTGACCGCCGACCTGGAGAAGTACTCCTGGATGGCCCAGGCCGAGAACACCGCCTGACCCGACTTCCGCCGCTCACCCGGTCGACGCCGCCGCAGCCCTGAGGGCAGCGGCGGCGTCGCTCGTGATCGGCTCGCCGTGGCCGAAGACCGCCACCTGAGCGTCGAGCGCGGCCAGCCGGTGGAAGGACTCGATCGCCCGCGTCCGGTCCCGGTTGAACACCCCGAGGATGGTCCGCCCGCCGACGTTGGCCACCGCGTCCCCGGTGAACAGCACCCGGGGGCCGGGCAGATGGAACGCGGCGCTCCCGTCCGTATGACCCGGCACCGCCACCACCCGCGCCCCGCCGCCGAAGTCCACGACATCGCCGTCCGCCAGCTCGACGTCCACCCGCGCGGGCGGCGCCGGGGGCAACACGGGCTTCGCCGCCCAGAGTTCCTCCTCCCACGCCGGGGCGTCGTCGAACACCGGTGGCAGCGGCGGCCGTTCGCCCCGGATCACGGGCGCGTCCAGCCGGTGCGCCAGTACCTGGACACGGCCGCCCCCGCCCCAGCCGGCGATCTCGGCCGCCGAACCCGCATGGTCCTCGTGGCAGTGCGTCAGCAGCACCCGGCGCAGCTCGGCCGGGTCGCGCCCGAGCGACCGGATCGCCCGCGCGATCGCCTCGCCGGAACCGGCCACCCCGGTGTCGATCAGCGTCAACTCCCCCGGGTCGCACCACAGATAGGCCTGCCCGATCTCGAAACCCAGCAGATACAGCTCAGGAAGGATCTCCACGGTCTCCATACCGACGATCCTCCACCCGCCCCGCCCGGGAGCAGCCGGACTTCGCTCCGAGCGGACCGGATCCGCTCAGAGCCGATCGCCCGGGAGAGCGGTGTACAGCGCGCGCAGCTCCCCGATCACCGGGTGCTCGGCCGGGAAGACCAACCCGTCCAGCGCACCGACGGCCCGCACGCCGCTGGCCGCGTTGGTCGCGAACGCGGCCTCGAAACCGGCCGCCTCCGCCACCCCCACCCGCTCCGACCGGCACGGGTACAGGCCCTGCAGCAGCTCCATGGTGGTCCCGGCCAGGTGCTCGGCCTCCGGCCAGACCACCTTCCGGTCGCGGACGAACCCGATGTTCCAGGTGCCGCCCTCGGAGATCCCCCGCTCGCCGTCCACGAACAGCACGTCGTCGAAGCCCGCCCGCTGCGCCTCCCGCCGGTGCCACAGCGACCCGAACAGCCCGACGCTCTTCACCGCGGGCAGCTCCCTGCGGTACCGCACCGAGCGCACCCGCAGCGGCGGCAGCGGCGCCGGGCCCCCCGCCGGACGGGCGGTCACCAGCAGCTGCGGCTCGGCTGGCCTCCCGATCGTGCCGATGTCCAGCGCCGGGTCGAAGACGGTCACCCGGACCACCACCGCGCCCTCGGCCGGCACCACCCGGCGCGCGAGCTCCCGCACCCGCGCCTGGTCCAACTCGGCCTCGAAGACCGTACGGCAGTCACGGGCCAGCCGCTCCAGGTGCAGCGGGAGGCCGCGGACCCGGCCGTCCTCGACCAGCATGGTGGTGAAGTGCCCGTAGCCGGTGAGCGCCAGCGCCCGGAGCTCCGCCGGGGTCACCGGTCTTCCGTTCAGCTCCGCCGTACTGGGTGCGCCCTGGTCTGCCATAAGGCCAATCATGGCACCCATGAGGGCCGGGCCCGGCTGACCCCGACGCGCCCGGCGGGCGCAGCCGGCGGACGCCGATCAGCCGGGCAGGCCCTCGCGGACCCGGCGGGAGACCGTGAATTCCTGGAGGTCGAGGGTGCCGGGCGGTTCGGCGATGCCGGGGCCGCCCGCACGTACCCAGTCGGTTATCTCGTCGAGCATGTCGTCGGCCAGCACCCAGCCCAGCCAGACCGGGCGGCCGCCCGCCAGCCGCCCGGCCGGTGAAGGGCTGACCACGACCACGTTGGAGTGGTCGCAGGCGTCCAGGCACGGCACCGCCCGGACCCGGCCCGCGTCGCCGATGCCCTCGCGCAACCGCACCAGCTGCGCGCCGTGGTCCACCTCCGGATGCCTGGCCGTCGTACCGCAGCAGCAGCCCCGGCAGACCGTCACCGTGCAGCCCGCGTCGGCGCCGGGCGCTTTCGAGCTCCGGGACGCCCTGGACGCGGCGGTGCCGGCGGACTCCTTGCGGGGGCGACGGGCCATCAGCTTCCTTCCGACAGGGCCCGCCGCCACGCGGAGTCGCGCAGCAGCCGCAGGCCGTTGAGACCGACGATCACGGTGGAGCCCTCGTGCCCGGCGACCCCGAGCGGCAGCGGCAGCGTGCCGACCAGGTCCCAGACCACCAGGGCGGCGATGAACACCCCCGCGATCACCAGATTCTGCACCACCAGCCGCCGGGCACGCCGCGACAGCGCCACCACGGCCGGTACGGCGAGCAGTTCGTCCCGGACCACCACCGCGTCGGCGGTCTCCAGCGCCAGATCGGACCCGGCCCGGCCCATCGCCACCCCGCAGTGCGCGGCCGCCAGCGAGGGCGCGTCGTTGACCCCGTCGCCGAGCATCAGCACCCGCTTCCCGTCCGCCTCCAACTCCTGGACGGCAGCCGCCTTCTCCTGCGGCAGCAGCCCGGCCCGGACCTCCGGGAGGCCGAGTTCGGCGGCCAGTCCGGCGGCGGCGCGCGGGTTGTCCCCGGTGAGCAGCACGGGCGGACGCCCGGTCAGCGCGGCCAGCTTCCGGACCGCGTCGGCGGCGTGCTCGCGCGGGCGGTCGGCGAGGCCGAGGACGCCCAGCGGCTGCCCGTCGCGCAGGACCAGGACCGCGGTCCGTCCGGCGGCCTCCGACTCGGCCACGGCGCGGGCCGTACCGGGGTCGGGCGCGCTGCCGCCGGCCTGGTCGGCGTTCCCGGCATCGGTAGGTTCCAGACCCTGCTCGACCGCCGCACCGTGTGTGCCCGCCCGTCCCGGTGCAGCCGGCACCCCCGGCTCGGTGCCGACTGCGCCGGCGACCGCCGCGACGGCGTGTGCCGTCCTGGTGGCCCTCACCCGGCCGGTCGGCGTACTGGCCTCCGCCGGGCTCGCAGCCCCCACGTCCCCCGGCAGGCGCGCCGGATTCCCGACCTCGACCACCCGGCCGTCGACCGTCGCGCGCACGCCCGTCCCCGGTGTGGACGCGAAGTCCGCCGAGTCGGGCAGCGCCGTCGCCCGCCCGTGTGCGGCGGCGACGATCGCGCGGCCCAGCGGGTGCTCGCTGCGCACCTCGGCGGCCGCCGCCAGGGCGAGCAGCTCGTCCGCCGTGACGCCGTCGGGGCGGGCGGTGGGACGGACCTCGACCACCTGCGGAGTGCCCGCGGTGAGGGTGCCGGTCTTGTCCAGGGCGACGGCGGTGACCTGCCCCAGGCACTCCATCACCACGGCCGACTTCACCAGGACTCCGTGCCGCCCGGCGGTGGCGATGGCCGAGAGCAGCGGCGGCATGGTGGCCAGCACCACCGCGCACGGCGAGGCCACGATCATGAAGGTCATCGCCCGCAGCAGGGTCTCGGTCAGCCCGCCGCCGAAGGCCAGCGGCAGGGCGAAGAGCGCCAGGGTCGCGGCGACCAGGCCGACCGCGTAGCGCTGCTCGACCTTCTCGATGAATAGCTGGGTGGGCGCCTTGGTACTGCCGGCCTCCTCGACCATGGCGACGATCCGGGCGATCACGGTGTCGGAGGAGTCCCGTTCCACGGCGATCCGCAGCGCGCCCACACCGTTGAGGGTGCCGGCGAAGACCTCGTCCCCGGTGCTCTTGGCGACCGGCAGCGGTTCGCCGGTGATGGTGGACTGGTCCACCTCGCTGAGGCCTTCGAGCACCCGGCCGTCCGCGCCGATCCGTTCACCGGGACGGACCAGTACGGTGTCGCCGACCGCCAGTGCGGCGGCGGGGACGGTCTCCTCGTGCCCGTCTGAGTCCAGACGGGTCGCGGTGGCGGGTGCCAGGTCGAGCAGACCTCGTACCGAGTCGGCGGTCCGGGCGGTGGCCAGCGCCTCCAGGGCGCCGGAAGTGGCGAAGATGACGATCAGCAGCGCGCCGTCCAGCACCTGGCCGATGGCCGCCGCGCCGAGGGCGGCCACGATCATCAGCAGATCGACGTCCAGGGTCCGGTCGCGCAGCGCCCGGAGTCCCGCCCAGGCGGGCTCCCAGCCGCCCGTGGCGTAGGCGAGGCCGTAGAGCACGCCGTACGTCCACCCCGGTGCGCCGAGCAGCCGGGCGAGCAGCGCCAGCAGGAAGGCGAGCGTGGCGGCCGCCGCCCAGCGGGCCTCGGGGAGCGCGAGGCCGCGGGTGCGGCGGGTCGGTAGCGCGGCGGCAGGCACGGCCGGGCCGGCCTTGGCGGTGAGGGTGGTGGACATGACGGAGTCCTCTGGGCACGGCGGAGCGGTCAGCCGTCCACGATACAGGAATACATGAACAGGTTTTCATTCATTCATCGGTCAGGGCGGCCCGCACCGCCCCCGTAGGATGCAGCCATGGGACATGGAGCCGCCGCGAACGCCGTACCGCGCATGCGTCTGGACGCCTCGAACGCATCCAAGGTCGCCAACACGCTCCAGGCCCTGGCCACTCCGTCCCGGCTGTTGATACTCGCTCAGCTGCGCGAGGGCCCCCGGCCGGCGACCGAGCTTGCCGAGGCGGTCGGCATGGAACAGTCCGCCTGCTCCCACCAGTTGAGGCTGCTGCGCAACCTCGGCCTGGTCGTCGGCGAGCGGCGCGGACGCTCGGTGGTGTACTCGCTGCACGACCACCACGTGGCGGAACTCCTAGACCAGGCGGTCTACCACGTGGACCACCTCCGGCTCGGCCTCACCGACGAACCCGCCTGAGCCCCGTCCCACCCCGCCTTCCGGACCCGCCACACCCCCGGCCCCTCCGCGCGCCTCGGGTCACCGCTCGCCGAGCGGCCCGCCCGGTGGCTGCTTATGGTGACCACATCGCCACACTCCGCTTTGCATGGGCGGTTGCGAACGGCGCTGCCGCCGGAGCGGAGCGACCAGGAGGATTTGACCGTGATCACTGCACGTGACGTCATGCATGCCAAGGCCCAGTGCATCAGCGAGGAGCAGACGCTGATGGAAGCCGCCAAGATGATGGCGAAGATGGGCGTGGGCGCCCTGCCGATCTGTGGCAGCGACCAGAAGCTCAAGGGCATCATCACGGACCGGGACATCGTCATCGAATGTATTGCCAAGGGCAAGGACCCGGCCACGATGAAGGCCATCGACCTGGGCGGCCACCTGCACTGCGTCCGCGCCGACGACACCATGGAGATGGTGCTGAAGAAGATGAAGGACCACCAGATCCGCCGGATCCCGGTGATCGACAACGAGAAGCTGGTCGGCATGATCAGTGAGGCCGACCTCGCGGCGGGCCACATGATGGGCAAGGGCCTGACCGATCAGATGATCGTCGAATTCATGGACGGCGTCTACGCCAAGCGCTGAACCGACGGGCCGGGAGCGGCGTCGGCCCACCGGGGGTCGGCGCCGCTCCTCACGCGACGCTGCGGAAGCCCGCCCTGCGGACCTCGCACGGCAACACCGAAGTACCCCGGGCCCTGGCGGGCGCAGCATCCCGGGCCCTGGCGGGCGCAGCCACTCGCCTCAGGCCGTGGCGCGGGCCGCCGCCCGTCCGGCGATCCGGCCCGAGAAGAGGCAGCCGCCGAGGAACGTGCCCTCCAGCGAGCGGTAGCCGTGCACCCCGCCGCCGCCGAAGCCCGCCGCCTCCCCGACCGCGTACATGCCGTCCAGCGGGCTGCCGTCCGCCCGCAGTACCCGGGCACAGAGGTCGGTCTCCAGTCCGCCGAGTGACTTGCGGGTGAGGATGTTGAGCCGTACGGCGATCAGCGGCCCGGCCTTCGGGTCGAGCAGGCGGTGCGGCGTCGCGGTGCGGATCAGTCGGTCGCCGAGGTAGCGGCGGGCCCCGTGGATGGCCGTCACCTGCAGGTCCTTGCTGAACGGGTTGGCCATCTCGCGGTCGCGCGCCTCGATCTCACGGCGCAACTCGGCCTCGTCGATCAGCGGTTGGGGCGTCTTCGCGTTCATCCCCCGGACCAGTTCGGGCAGGGTGCGGGCGACCACGAAGTCCACCCCGTGCCGCTTGAACGCCTCGACCGGCCCCGGTGCGCCCGAGCGCGCCCGGCCGAGGACGTCCCTGACGCTCTTCCCGGTCAGGTCGGGGTTCTGCTCGGACCCCGAGAGGGCGAACTCCTTCTCGATGATCTTCTGGGTCAGTACGAACCAGGTGTGCTCGTGGCCGGTCGTCATGATGTGTTCGAGCGTGCCGAGGGTGTCGAAACCGGGGAACAGCGGTACGGGCAGCCGCTTTCCGCGCGCGTCCAGCCAGAGCGAGGAGGGGCCGGGCAGGATCCGGATGCCGTGGCCCGGCCAGATCGGGTTCCAGTTCTCGATGCCCTCGGTGTAGTGCCACATTCGGTCGCCGTTGATCAGACGGCCGCCGGCCGCGCCCGCGATCTCCAGCATCAGGCCGTCCACATGCGCGGGCACGCCCGAGACCATCCGCTCCGGCGGCGAACCGAGCCGGGCGGGCCATGCCTTCCGGACCAGATCGTGGTTGCCGCCGATGCCGCCCGAGGCGACGATCACCGCCTGCGCCCGCAGCTCGAAGGAGCCCGCCACCTCGCGTGAACTGGCCTCGCCGCGAGCGACGTTGCTCGGCACCAGCACCTCGCCGCTGACCGTGTCGGCCACTCCGGCGGTCGCGGACAGACCGGTGACCCGGTGGCGGAACCGCAGGTCCACCAGCCTCCGGGCGGCTGCCGCCGACACCCGCCTGGCGAACGGCTCCACGACGCCCGGTCCGGTGCCCCAGGTGATGTGGAAGCGGGGCACCGAGTTGCCGGGACCGCTGGCCAGCAGCCCGCCGCGCTCGGCCCAGCCGACCACCGGGAAGAACCGGATCCCCTGCGCGCGAAGCCAGTTGCGCTTCTCGCCCGCCGCGAAGTCGACGTACGCCTCGGCCCAGCGGCGCGGCCAGTGGTCCTCGGTGCGGTCGAAGCCGGCCGTCCCGAGCCAGTCCTGCCAGGCGAGTTGGTGCGAGTCGCGGATCCGCATCCGGCGCTGCTCGGGCGAGTCCACCAGGAAGAGGCCGCCGAACGACCAGTGCGCCTGGCCGCCGAACGAGGCCCTCGGCTCCTGGTCGAGCAGGATCACCTTCCGTCCGGCGTCGGCGAGTTCGGCGGTGGCCACCAGACCGGCCAGACCGGCTCCGATGACGATGACGTCGGCGTCCAGTGCCATGCGGCGATCCTCCGGCGGTCGGCGGGGCTGAGCGGGCGGGCGGGGCGAAGTGGTCCGATCCTGCGCCCTGCGCCGCCACCGGTCAACCGGTCGGTAACAAGTGCCCGACGCCTTTTCGCTCCACCGCGTATCCGAATTACCTATTCGCTCCACATCGGAGCGTAATTCATCGAATACCTGACACATATCCACGGAATTGTCGGCCGGATATCTGGACAACCTGTTAACGCGTCAGTAACTTACTAGGCAGTAGCCGGAAACAGCGCGACCCCGGCCGCCCCCACCCACCTGCCCGTTTCTCTCCCCCAGGAGGAACCCGTGCTCCGCCATGCCCTGAAGCGCACATCCACCCTGGTCAGCGGGATCCTCGCAGCCGCCGCACTCACCGCCTTCGGCGCCCCGGCCGCCCACGCGTCCACCGGCGGGAATTACGTGGCCCTCGGTGACTCCTACGCCGCCGGCGCCGGTGTGCCCGGCCAGTCGGCCGGGCTGTGCCTGCGCTCCGACCACAACTACGGACACCTGGTCGCCGCCGCGCTCGGCAGCACCAGCTACACCGACGTGACCTGCGCGGCCGCCAAGATCAAGGCGATGACCTCGCCCCAGTACGACGCCTTCATCCGGGTCAACGACCCCCAGCTGAACGCCGTCGGCGCCGACACCGACCTGGTCACCCTCGGCATCGGCGGCAACGACCTCGGCGTCTCCGACATCGGCATCGGCGACATCATCGCCACCTGCATCGCCGGCGCCGTGGTCAACCCGTTCGGCACCCCGTGCCACGACCACTACGCCGACGGGCACTGGGACTTCGGCAGCTGGTCCTGGCAGTACGGCGAGGACACCCTGGTCGACCGCATCGACGCCGCCGCCCCGCAGCTCGCCGACACCCTCCAGCGGATCCACGCCAAGGCGCCCAACGCCAAGGTCCTGCTGGTGGGTTACCCCTCCGTCCTGCCCGACAACGAGCGCGACTGCCTCGGCCGCCAGCCGGTCACCACCGGCGACGTCGCCTACCTGCGCGGCATCCTCGGCAAGCTCAACACCATGCTCGCCACCACCGCCGCCGCCAACGACGCCACCTACGTCGACACCCTCACCCCCACCAAGGGCCACGACGCCTGCTCGTCCGACCGCTGGATCGAGGGCGCCCTCCCCGGCTCCCCCGCCGTCCCCTTCCACCCGAACGCGACGGGCGAGCGCGTGATGGCGAAGGCGGTCCTGGCGGCCCTGGGCCGCTGACGGCCCGCCGAAACCGGCGGGGCCTCGGCGCCCGACCGCCCAGTGGGCAGTCGGGCGCCGAGCCGTGCTGCTCGAGACCTGGAGCTCGGGACTTGGGTGCGGACGGCAATGAGGCCGGTAAAGGCGGACCTTCCCCGCAGCCCTGCTCGAGTTGGAGTCCGTCGGCGTTGCACCAGAGGTCCAGATCTATCAGCCACACCGATGCGCGCCGAAAGCCTCCCCGCGAAAGCGGTAGGAACGCATTCCTACCGTGCGCTACCGTGGATGCATGACCTCAAGAAAGCTGTCGATCTCGGTGCCGCCCGAGGTCGAAGAGACGATCAAGGCCGCAGCCGCCGAAGAGGGCAAGCCGGTGTCCGCCTGGCTGGCGGAGGCCGCCGTGGAGAAGGCTCAGATCGCGGCCCTGCACGCCCAGGGGCGCGCCGCCGCACGTGAGCTGGTCTCGGAGTACGAGAGCGAGCACGGCAAGCTGCCCGAGGAGTCCAGGCAGCGCGCCCGCCAGTTCCTCACCGAGGCCGGTCTGCTGGACGACGCGGCCTGGCCGGCGGTCGGGTAGTGCGCACGATCGTCTACGACACCGGTGCACTGCTGGCCGCCGAACGTCGCAACCCGGACTTCCTCGCCCTCCACGACGAGCTCACCGCCGCGCACATCCGTCCCCTCGTACCGGTCGTCGTACTCGCCCAAGCCTGGCGCGGCGGACCGCAACACCAGATCTCCCGCGTCCTCAAGGGCTGCGACGTCCTGCCCGACGACCAGCGCACCGGCCGAGCTGCCGGCGTCGCCTGCGGAGCCTCGGGCACCTCCGACGTCGTCGACGCGATCGTCGTCGCCACCGCTGTTCAGTACCAGGCCGCCGTGGTCACCAGCGACCCCGACGACCTGACCCACCTCGCCGACTCCATCGGCGTCAAGCTCCGCCTCTTCACCGTCTGACCGCTGCGGACGGCCGCCGCCACAAAGGGCGGCGGAGCGGGCTTCGCCCCGCGTCCCGCCCGAGCTTCGGCCAAGCCACCACCGTCCACACGCTCATGGGTGAAGTGCTGCGCTCCTACAGCACCACCGACGAGCCAACGGGCAGTCTTCTGACGGCGTGCGGAAACCGCGCCGGTCCTCGCGCTGCCCGGCCTGCTCCCGTCTCTACGCGGCCGACACCTACCAGCTCATCCGCGCCGACCTGTCCGGCGGCAAGAGCGTGCCGGACACCGTCCGCAACCACCCCCGCATCTTCGCCACGCTCACCCCGCCGTCCTTCGGCCCAGTCCACAACCGCCCCACCAGTACGAGCAGTGGCGTCCGGCTCTGCCGCGGCGGCAAGCCCCATGAGCCCACGGGCACGCTGCTCGGCACCCCGCTGGACCCCAAGGACTACGACTACACAGGCGCAGCCCTGTTCAACCCCCACGCCGGAGCCCTGTGAGCGCGCTTCACCATCCACCTGCGCCGTGAGATCGCCGCCCGGCTCGGCCTCACCCAGAAAGCCGCCCGCGCAGTACTGCGGGTCTCCTTCGCCAAGGTCGCCAAGTACCAGAAGCGCGGCCTGGTCCACTTCCACGCCGTCATCCGTCTTGACGGCCCGGACGGCATCACCGACCCAGGGGTGTTTCAAAGTCCCGGTGATCATGTAGACCGGCTGGTCAGGCAATGCCCAGGAGGTCCAGCGGCCTGTTGAAGGGGTCGTAGGAGACGTGGCGGAGGCCGGCGGCGATGTTGCGGTGTCCGTACTGCCGGAGCGTGTTGATCGCCAGGTTGCGCAGGGTCGCCATGTTGTCGGGCCCGTGGCCGGTGTGGATCTTCGAGGCGTCCTCGCCGAAGGTGGTGTCGCGGACGAAGTGGAGCCGGTTCTCGATGGTCCACTGTAACCTGGCGAGCTGACCGAGCCGCTGAGGCGAGGCATGTTGCGAGGTCAGGTCGGTGATCGCGTGGATGGTCTGGCGGCTGACGGCGCCGGTCTTGAGGTCAGTGCGGTGGCGCGGGATGCGGACGGCCTGGACGGCGTGGGGGAAGTCCGGGGCGAGTTCGGTGATGGTGAGGGCCCTGGTCACGCGGGTCTCCTTGTAGCCGTGGCCGGTCTCGCGGTCGTAGCGGCGGGCGGTGACGTCCTTCCACGGCAGTGACCGGAGCCTGCGGTGCAGCCCGGGCTGGTTGGCCTTGA
>NZ_JYJF01000289.1 GCF_000955975.1 Saccharothrix sp. ST-888 | reverse complement strand
GCAGTGCAGGGTGGCGGTTCATCGCCGTCGCCGTTGGCCGTCTCGGTGGTCTCCGGGCTGCCGAGCGCGGTGCTGAGGGCGTCGATGGCGTCGCGCTGGAGGCGGAGCCGGACGTGGGCGTAAACGGCGACGGTGACGCTGACGCGGGCGGTGGCGGCTCGGATTGCGTCGCCGAGCAGGGGACGGTGGCGCAGGGCGGCGGGGGCTGGGTGCAGGGGTGTTTCAAAGTCCCGCTGATCGTGTGAGTCCGCAGGCCGGGGCAGTGTGGGGAGTCCGGGTCAGCCCGTCAGGTACGCATCGAAGCTCCAGTTGAACGAGGTGACCTTGCCAAGTCGCCTTGAACCGCTGGAGCTTCGATGTGCCGTCAGTCTGCCACCGTCTGTCTCGTCAAGTCTCCTGCTCTGGAGAGCGTGGCGGGGCTCTCGCTGGTGGAGCGGTTGCGGGTGCTGCCCGATCCGCGTCGGCGGCGCGGTGTGCGTCACCTGTTCGTGGCGGTGCTGCTGGTTGCCGCCTCGGCGGTGGTCGCCGGCGCGCGTTCGTACGCGGCGATCGGCCAGTGGTCCGCGAGCGCTCCGCAGCACGCCCTGGCCCGGCTGGGTGCTCGCGTGGCGGGCGCGCTGAGGGTGCGAATCGCGCCGAGTGCCGCCACGATCCGACGGGTCGTCAACCTGGTCTGCCCCGCTGGCCTGGCCGATCTGACCGGCGCCGATCCCGGCGGCGCGGACTCGGTGGCGCTCGACGGCAGGGCCGCCCGTGGCTCCCGGCACGGCCAGACGCCCACCGCCCACCTGCTGGCCGCGATGACCGGTGACGGCCGGACCGTCACCCGGCTGCGGGTTCCCGACAAGACGAACGAAATCACCTGCTTCGCCGCGCCGCCGGCGCCCTTCGACCTGACCGGGGTCACCGTCACGGCCGACGCCCCGCACACCCAGCGCGCCCACGCGCGGTTCCCGGTGGAGGAGAAGAAGGCCCACTGCCTGCTGGTGGTCAAGGCCAACCAGCCCGGGCTGCACCGCAGGCTCCGGTCACTGCCGTGGAAGGACGTCACCGCCCGCCGCTACGACCGCGAGACCGGCCACGGCTACA
>NZ_JYJF01000288.1 GCF_000955975.1 Saccharothrix sp. ST-888 | reverse complement strand
CGGCGCGGGCGGCGGCGAACGGCGCGAGGCGGCCCGGCCCCAGCACCAGCCGCTGGTTGAACAGCTGGTCCGGTCGCCAGCGCTGCTTGTACGGCTCCTGTCCGCGCAGCAGGCTCAGCACCGGGATCTCGGCGGCGCGCACCTCGTCCAGGGCGACGCCGAAGAGCAGTCCCGCGATGTCCAGGCGCTCGCGCAGCCTCGGATGCGTCCCGTACATGTAGGGGCCGCCGAAGGACGGGCAGAGCAGGAGCAGGTTGACCGCGACCACCTCACCGTCGAGGCGGTAGCGGTGCAGGGCGGCCCGGCCGGTGGCGACCAGCCCCGTGGTGGACTCGGTCAGGTGGGCGGCGAAGCGATCGGTCCGGTGCTCCGCCGTGACGCCGCGCTCCTGCCACTGGAGGAAGTGCAGCCGCAGCAGCTCCTCGATCGCGCCCGGCACCTCCTCGGGCGGCACCGAGCCGACCTCGACGCCCGCGGCGGCGATCTTGCGCTGCTTGACCCGGCTGCGCTGGGCGGTCTTGCCGGGCAGCCGCTTGAGCAGTTCCTCCATCGGCACGGCCGGGAGGTACTGGCAGGGCGAGTCCGCGAACTGGTGGCGGCGGCCCCGCCAGCGCTCGAAGACCTTCCAGACCGCCGCCTCCGGGCGCACCTCGGACAGCTCCAGGCTGTGCCAGGGACGGCGGAGCGGGAGGGCGCGGGCGAGTTCGGCGGCGGCGCGGTCGGCGCAGGCGTCGTCCAGCAGGACGTCGGTGAAGTCGACCAGGCCGGCGCCGAGGTTGGTCAGGCCGCCGAAGGGCCGGCGGCGCCGCAGCGCCACCGCGCCGACCAGCCGCTCGTCCCGGCGGACCAGCACCACCACCAGACCGCCCGGGCGGCCGAAGTGGCGCCACCAGGAGCACAGCCAGGCGGCGGCCTGGTACGGGGTCGCGGTGGCGCACCGGCCCACCAGGTCGTCCCACTCCTCGGCCACCCGGTCGAGCGCGTCGTCGGACCGCAGTACCTCGGCCCGCCAGCTCGGCACCCCCGCCTGCGCGGGCAGGCCGACGCCGTTCAACTGCTCGGTGGTCATCGCCCGTTCCCCGCTTCCTGTCCCGCCTGCGGC
>NZ_JYJF01000287.1 GCF_000955975.1 Saccharothrix sp. ST-888 | reverse complement strand
CGATTTGTTGAACGCGTAGCCGGCGAACGGCACCAGGACGTCCCACACGGCCTGGATGGCCTCGTCGGAGTAGCCGCGTTCCCGGCAGCCGGCCTGGAACGGGACGAACTCCTTCTCCAGGACCTCCTTCTTCTTCTTGCCCATCGCACGGCGGAGCAGGTCTGCCTGGCCCAGGCTGTAGCCGGCCAGCACCTGCGCGGCTCGCTGCACCTGCTCCTGGTAGACGATCAGACCGTAGGTGGGGCCGAGGACCTCGCTGAGCGGGGCTTCCAGCTCGGGGTGGATCGGGACGATCTCCTGCTGGGCGTTCTTGCGCAGGGCGTAGTTGGTGTGCGAGTTCATGCCCATCGGGCCGGGGCGGTACAGCGCGGAGACGGCCGAGATGTCGGCGAACTCGGTGGGCTTCATCAGCTTGAGCAGGGCGCGCATGGGGCCGCCGTCGAGCTGGAACACGCCCAGGGTGTCGCCCCGGGCCAGCAGTTGGTAGGTGGTGGGGTCGTCCAGCGCGATCTTCTCGATGTCGACCTCGACACCGCGGTTGGCCTTGATGATCTTGATGCAGTGGTCGATGATGCCCAGGTTCCGCAGACCCAGGAAGTCCATCTTGATCAGACCCATGGCTTCGCACGACGGGTAGTCGAAGCCGGTGATGATCACGCCGTCCTTGTCCCGCTTGTGCAGCGGGATCAGGTCGAGCAGCGGGGTCGAGGAGAGGATGACCGCGGCGGCGTGCACACCGGTGCCGCGGATCAGGCCCTCGATGCCCAGACCGGTGTCGATGATCTTCTTGACGTCCGGCTCGTTCTCGTACAGCGAGCGGATCTCGGTGCCCTCGTTGTACCGGGGGTGGCTCTCGTTGAACAGGTCCGCCAGCGGGACGCCCTTGCCCATCACGTCCGGCGGCATCGCCTTGGTGATCCGGTCGCCCATGGCGAAGGGGTAGCCCAGGATGCGGTTGGCATCCTTGACCGCGGCCTTGGCCTTGATGGTGCCGAAGGTGTTCACCTGGGCGGTGTAGGCGGAGCCGTACTTCTCGGTGACGTAGCGCACCATCTGGTCGCGCTGGCGGTCGTCGAAGTCGATGTCGACGTCCGGGGGGTTGATGCGCTCGGGGTTCAGGAAC
>NZ_JYJF01000286.1 GCF_000955975.1 Saccharothrix sp. ST-888 | reverse complement strand
TGAGTTCGGCCACCAGCGCCGGGGTGATCTTCCCGGTCGGCACGGTGATCTGCACGGGCGGTTTCCGGCCGAGTTCGGCGGAGGAGACGTCCAGGGTGGTGATCTCCTGGCCGAAGATGCTGAGCGTGCCGTCGCGCTCGTTGAGCCTTCCCCTGGCCGAGATCACGTTGTCCTCGATCATCTGGTCGGCCATCAGGTTGTAGGTGGCGGGGAAGAACAGCACCTCGACCGAGCCGTCGCGGTCGGCCAGCGTGATGATGGCCCACGCGTTGCCCGCCTTGTTGATCCGCCGGTCCACTCCGGTGATCAGGCCGGCCAGCCTGACCTCGCCCTCGGTCCGGCCCGAGCCGAGGAGCTCGGCGATGGAGACGTCGCGGTTGCGGGAGAGCAGGTGCTCGGCGCCGTCCAGCGGGTGGCTGGAGACGTACAGGCCGAGCATCTCCCGCTCCAGGCTGAGCAGTTGCTTGCGCGGCCACTCCCGTTCGGTGAGTTCGAAGTCCAGGCCGATGGTCGGGGTGTCGTCGCCGCCCAGGGCGCCGAAGAGGTCGTCCTGGCCGATCGCCTGCTGCTTCTTCACCCCGGTCACCGCGTCGATCGCGTTCTCGTGCACCGTGCTCAGCGACAGCCGGGAGTGTCCGAGGGAGTCGAACGCCCCCGCCTTGATCAGCGAGTCGACGGTGCGCTTGTTGCAGGCGACCAGCTCGACCTTGTCCAGGAAGTCCGCGAAGGAGGCGTACTTGCCCTTCTCCTTGCGGGTCTTGATCAGCGACTCGATGACCGGCACGCCGACGTTGCGCACGGCCTTCAGACCGAAGCGGACGTCGCTGCCGACGGCGGTGAAGTCGACCACGGACTCGTTCACGTCCGGAGAGAGGATCTTGATGCCCATCTGGCGGCACTCGGCCAGGTAGACCGCCATCTTGTCCTTGTCGTCGGCCACCGAGGTCAGCAGTGCGGCCATGTACTCGGCCGGGTAGTTGGCCTTCAGATAGGCGGTCTGGTACGAGACCAGGCCGTAGGCGGCGGAGTGCGATTTGTTGAACGCGTAGCCGGCGAACGGCACCAGGACGTCCCACACGGCCTGGATGGCCTCGTCGGAGTAGCCGCGTTCCCGGCAGCCGGCCTGGAA
>NZ_JYJF01000285.1 GCF_000955975.1 Saccharothrix sp. ST-888 | reverse complement strand
GATGGCCGTTCAGGAGAGCATCGAAGCAGCCGGCCGCGAGGCGGTCACGGTTGGCACGCTGCGCCGGAACGAGGGTGGTGCCCGTCGGGTGCTGGCCTCCTTCGCGGAGGCGTGGGTGCGCGGTGTCGCGGTGGACTGGCAGGCGGCGGCCTTCGCGGGCACCGGCGCCGGGCGGGTCGACCTGCCCACCTACGCCTTCCAGCGCCGCCGCTACTGGCCCGAGCCGGCCCGGATCGAGGACGGTGCGGTCGAGCGCGCCGGCGATCCGGTGGAGGCTGAGTTCTGGGCGGCCGTCGACAGCGAGGATCTGAGCGCGCTGGCCGGCTCCCTCGATCTCGATCTCGGCGGGGATGCGCCGCTGAGCGCCGTGCTGCCCGCGCTGTCCTCGTGGCGGCGGCAGCGCCGTGAGCACTCCACGGTGGACGGCTGGCGCTACCGCGTCAGCTGGCAGCCGCTGGCCGACCAGCCGGCGCCCGTCCTCTCCGGGACCTGGGCGGTCGTGCTGCCCGAACGGCTGGCGGAGGACGCCTGGGTGACCGAGGTGACCCGCGCGCTCGCCCGGCGCGGTGCTGAGATCAGGAACGTCACCGTCGCGACCGAGGACCTGGACCGCGCGGAGCTGGCCGTGCTGCTCCGCAAGCAGCTGGACGACGTGGTCGAGCCGGCCGGAGTGCTGTCCCTGCTCGCGCTGGCGGAGCAGCCGCACCCGGAGCACCCGGGTCTGCCGTCCGGCCTGGCCGGGACGGTAGCCCTGGTGCAGGCGCTCGGTGACGCCGGGTTCGAGGCGCCGCTGTGGTGCGCCACGCGCGGTGCCGTGGCGGTGAACCGCGCCGAGCGGCTGTCGAACCCGGAGCAGTCGCTGGTCTGGGGTCTGGGCCGGGTCGCCGCGCAGGAGCAGCCGCAGCGCTGGGGCGGTCTGGTGGACCTCCCCGAGCAGGTGGAGGAGCGGGCGCTGGACCGGCTGGTGGCCGCGCTGGCCGGTGCCGGGATCGAGGACCAGCTGGCCGTGCGGGCGTCGGGGGTGTTCGTCCGTCGTCTGGTGCACGCGCCTTCGGGTGCGGCGCCGGTGGAGGGCTGGCGCCCGTCCGGGACCGTGCTGGTGACCGGTGGTACGGGTGCGCTGGGCGCGCAGGTGGCCCGCTGGCTGGCGCGGAAC
>NZ_JYJF01000284.1 GCF_000955975.1 Saccharothrix sp. ST-888 | reverse complement strand
CCGTATTCAGTGACCCGGGTCACACCGCCATTCCCGCGAGCCGGGTCCCGGGCATTCTGTGACCCGGGCCACAGGCATTCCTGTGGCCTGCGCCACTCCATTCCCATGGCCCGCGCCACTCCTTTATCCGATCTCCGACACCTCTCGCAACAACCCAAAAGCGGGCATATCGGGCAAATGGTTTGGCTGACCGTGTGACGGTGCACACAACAGGCAAATCACCCACTACTCCCCATAGTGGGTTTAACCCGACAGCACCCCCACACCCCCCACACCACACCCCCACCCCCCGACCAACCCAACCCACACCCCACCAGCCCCCACCACAAAACCCCAGGTCAGAGCCACGTTTAACGCAACCAGAAGAAACCCCCGAAGCAAGGTTTCAGCCCCCGACCGAAGGGAACGCGAGCCCACCCCAACCCCACACACCACCACCCCACCTACGACCCCCCGTCGTAGCCCACCCCAAACACACCCCTTGGAACCCACCCCAACCCCCGCTAACAATGGCTTCAGTCGCAACGACCCACCGGTGGCCCCCACCCCAAGTCACCCGACACCGGCGCACCACCGCAAACGCGGCGCACCGGCAATCACGCCCAGACGCACAAGCCATTCACACCGGCCGCGCATCCTGCCCAGCGTGAATCCCTGTCCCCCGGCCCAGGAGTCTTCTTGTCCACTTTCACCGCTCGCATGCGCAAGTCCGCCGGCCTCTTCGCCGCCGCCGCCGGCGTCGCCACCATCGGTGCCGTGATCGCGCCCACCGCCGCGTCCGCCGCCACCCCCCAGGAGATCGCCGCCAGCATCGTCCCCGCCAACCAGCTGGCCTCCTTCAGCAACATCATTTCGCACGAGAGCGGCTGGAACGTCAGCGCCACCAACCCCAGCAGCGGCTCCTACGGCCTCGGCCAGGCCCTGCCCGCCACCAAGATGGCCTCCGCCGGCGCCGACTGGAAGACCAACCCCGCCACCCAGATCAAGTGGGCCTACAACTACATGAACGAGCGCTACGGCAGCCCCAACGCCGCCTGGTCGTTCTGGGCCGCCCACCACTGGTACTAAACCAACCCACCCCCACACACAGCACCACCGCACCACGCGAAAAGGGGCCCCGTGCACACGCACCGGGCCCCTTCGCCACACCCACACCCCACCAACC
>NZ_JYJF01000283.1 GCF_000955975.1 Saccharothrix sp. ST-888 | reverse complement strand
GTTGCGCAGGGCCTGCACGGCGAGGTGCAGGGCGACCAGCGAGGAGGAGCAGGCCGTGTCGACGGTGACCGCCGGGCCCTCCAGGCCGAAGGTGTAGGAGAGGCGGCCCGAGACCACGCTCGCGGCCGTGCCCGTGCCGAGCTGGCCCTCCAGCTCCTCCGGGGAGTTCATCAGGAGGGCGAGGTAGTCCTGGCCGTTGGTACCGGCGAAGACGCCCGTCCGGCTGCCGCGCAGCGCGGCCGGGTCGATACCGGCCCGCTCGAACGCCTCCCAGGAGGTCTCCAGCAGCAGACGCTGCTGCGGGTCCATCGACAGCGCCTCGCGCGGCGAGATGCCGAAGAACGCTGCGTCGAACTCGGCGGCGTCGTAGAGGAATCCGCCCTCGCGGGTGTAGATCCTGCCGACCTGGTCCGGGTCCGGGTCGTAGAGGGTCTCGACGTTCCAGCCCCGGTCGGTCGGCAGACCGGCCATCGCGTCGCCGCCGGAGGTGAGCAGCTGCCACAGCTCCTCGGGCGTGGTGACCCCGCCGGGGAACCGGCAGCTCATCGCGACGATCGCGATCGGCTCGTCCTCGGTGGCGGCCTGGGCCGTCACCGGGGTCGCGGCGGCGGAGTCCTGGCCCAGCAGCTCGGAGCGCAGGTGCTCGGCGAGGGCGGCGGCCGACGGGTAGTCGAAGACCAGGGTGGTCGGGAGCCGGAGGCCGGTCGCCGCGTTGAGGCGGTTGCGCAGCTCGACGGCGGTCAGCGAGTCGAAGCCGAGCTCCTTGAACGCTCGCCCGGCCTCGACGGTCTCGGATCCGGAGTGCGCCAGGACAGCGGCGACGTTGGTGCGTACGAGGTCGAGGAGGGCCCGGGTCTGCTCGGCCTCCGACAGGCCGGCCAGGCGTCCGGACTGTGCGGAGGTCGCACCCGTGGCACCGGCGGCGCCGTTGGCGGCGGCCGCCGCCAGGCGGGCCTCGGGGATCTCGTTGAACAGCTCGCTCGGGCGGCCGGACGTCATCGCGGGCAGGAACCGGTCCCAGGCGATGTCGGCGACGGTGAGCGCGGAGTCACCCTGCTCCAGGGCCTGTTGCAGTGCGGTGATCGCCGGCTGGGGGGCCATCGGCGGGACGCCCTCGCGGCGCAGCCGCTCCTCCAGGGTGCGGTCGGCGGCCATACCGCCCTGCGCCCAGGGACCCCAGGCGATCGAGGTGGC
>NZ_JYJF01000282.1 GCF_000955975.1 Saccharothrix sp. ST-888 | reverse complement strand
TGGCCGTCGGGCTCGGCCTCGGCGGCGCGCTCGACGGCGGCGGCGACCTCGGCGACGGTGGCCCGCGCGGTGTCGCCGCTCATGGTCAGGATGGTGGCGAGGGTCTGGCTCAGCGCCTCGGACTCGGGCTTGCCGCGCAGGATCTCGACCAGCGGGGTGAGCGCACCGACGCCCAGCGAGTGCAGCAGGTCGGCTGCCTCGGCCGGGGTGCGGAAGCCGCACAGGCCCTCGAACTCGCCGAGGGCGCAGATCAGTTCGGGCTTGTGGTTGGCATCCTTGTAGTTGCGGTGCGGGGCCTCGACCGGCACCCCGCGGGCCTCCTCGTCGGCGAACCCGGCCCTGGCCTGGGCCAGATCGGGATGCGCCTGGATGGAGAGCGGCGTGCCGGCGGCGAGCACCTTGAGCAGAAACGGCAGGTCGGGGCCGAACTTGGCCACGGACGCGGCGCCGAGCTCGCGCTGCGGGTCCGCCGCGATCAGCGCCGCGAGTGAACGGCTGCCCTCGCCGCGATCCACCCGGGAGGGTGAACCCGGGTGCGCCCCCATCCACAGCTCGGCCTGCGGCTCACCGGTCGCCTCCTGCCCGAGCAGCTCCGGGATCGCGGTGACCGAACCCCAGGCGTACGGGCGGACGGTGTTGACGAGCCTGTCCATGTGCGCGGTCCTGCCTGTTCTGTGGGGCGTCCGGTCGGCGCCGTGTCCGGTCGGGTACGGCGGTCGGAGGGGGTTGGAAGAACCGACCCTAGCCGACCCGGGATACCGGATCACCAGCTCCGGGAGACGGTCCGGTGAACAGCTGGGCCGCTCCCCCGAGGCCGGTGCGCCGGGCGTTCGGGGCGGATCCGCAGGCCGGACGGGGCGGCGGCAGGGGCGGGACGGATCAGCTGCCGACCGCCGTTTGCCCTGTGGCCCACGGGTGTTCAGGTTGGGCTAAGAGACTACCCGGCGAGGGGATCTCCATCGGGGCTCCTCCGAGCCCTGGCAGTCGGCGGACTCACTGTGCCGAGGTAGCATGCGCATCCTTGACCTCTTCATACGTGTGGGCCCATACACCAACTCGCGCACTGCCGATCCGGCCTCCGGGCCGCGGGCTCGCTGTTTATTCCAGCTGCTTCGAAAGGCACAGACGTGACTGCCCCTGAGGAGAGCACCTTCGCCGATCTCGGCCCGGTGCTGGTGATCATCCCGACCTACAACGAGGTCGAG
>NZ_JYJF01000281.1 GCF_000955975.1 Saccharothrix sp. ST-888 | reverse complement strand
GCGTGAAGTTCCACCCTCGGCTCGGACACCTGGACACTGGGACATGTGAGCCCGGAGGAAGCAGTTTCAGGTGGGAACCAAGAGCAACATGAGTAAGCGGTATACGGCGGAGTTCAAGCGGGACGCGGTCGCGCTGGTGCGCTCGTCGCCGCACCGGAACGTCACCGAGATCGCTCGGGAGCTGGGGGTCAGCCCGGAGGGGCTGCGGGGTTGGGTCAAGCAGGACCGCACGGACCGTGGCGAGGGTCGGCCAGGCGAGCTGACCAGCGCCGAGCGCGAGGAACTCACCCGGCTGCGGCGCCAGACCGTCGAGCAGCAGAAGACCATCGAGATCCTGCGCAAGGCGGCCGCCTATTTCGCGGCCGAGACGACACGGTGATCCGCTTCCGTTTCGTTGAAGACCACCACGGCGCCTGGGGCGTCAAGCGGATCTGCCGCGTCCTGGGCATTGCCCGGTCCTCGTTCTACGACTGGCGGGCCGGCGAGCAGGCCCGGCGCGCCCGCAAGCGGGCCGAGGACCTGCTCGCCGCCGAGATCGCGGTGATCCACCTCGCTTCCAGGGGCGCGTACGGCGTCCCGCGCGTGCACGCGGAACTGCGGCGCCAGGGCCGGGCGGTCAACCGAAAGAAGGTGGAGCGGATCATGCGCGAGCGCGGGATCACGGGCATCACCCGCCGCCGACGCCGCTCCCTGACCCGCCCGGCCCGCAAGCCCGTGTTCGCCCCGGACCTGATCGGGCGCGACTTCACCGCACCCCGCCCCGGAGTACGGCTGGTCGGCGACATGACCTGCCTGCCGACCGAGGAGGGCTGGCTCTACCTGGCCACCTGCATCGACCTGGCCACCCGTGAAGTCGTCGGCTACGCGATGGCCGACCACCACCGCGCCGAACTACCGGTGGCCGCGCTGAGGATGGCCGCCGGCCGCGGCGGCCTGGAACGCGGCTGCATCTTCCACTCGGACCGCGGCAGTGAATACACTTCGAATGAATTCCGCAGCGAGATAGGCAAGTTGGACATGCGGCAGTCGATGGGGCGAGTCGGCTCCTGTTACGATAACGCCGCCGCCGAGAGCTTCTTCGCCGTGCTGAAGGAGGAGATCGGCACCCGGGTCTGGCCGGACCGCGCCACCGCCCGCGCGGAGGTCTTCGCGTTCATCGAGACCTTCTATAACCGTAGGCGTCTACGCAGACACCCCGAGTGGGGCTACCTCACGCCACTCGAGATCCGCC
>NZ_JYJF01000280.1 GCF_000955975.1 Saccharothrix sp. ST-888 | reverse complement strand
GCTCAGCTTGCCGCTCGCCACCGACACCTTCAGCGCACCCGACGGCTTCACGTCGCTCGCACCGGTCTTCGGCTCGATCGCGATCTGCGCCGCCGACACGGTCGGCTTCGGCGACTCGGCGATCCGGGCCGCGGCGTCACCGGAGGCCCCGCCGCCGCCCGCGCTGCAGGCCGCCGTGGTCAGCACCAGTACCCCTGCGGTCAGGCCCCCGCGGATCAGCTTCATGTCCCTGTCCTCCCCTACGCGTTGGTACCGGCGGTGACCGGCCTACCAGTTCTTCCAGTCGAGGTTCCAGCCGCTCAGACCGTTGTCCGGCTTGACGTCGTCACCCACCGAGTTCTTGACCGTCACCACGTCACCGACGATCGAGTCGGCGTAGAACTTGCCGGCCGGGGTGCTGTCGTCGCCCTTGTCACCGGGCGCGTCCCGCAGGCCGATGCAGCCGTGGCTGACGTTCTCGTGGCCGAAGACGCTCGCGTCGGACCAGTTGTTGCCGTGGACGTAGGTGCCCGAGTCGGTCAGCCGCAGCGAGTGCGGGACCGGGTGCTTGTACGGGGTGCCCTCCAGGCCCGGCACGGTGGAGGAGTCCATGACCGCCGAGCCCTCGCGGGCCTCGATCACCATCGTGCCGTTGTAGGCGTTCCAGGACTTCGGCGAGGAGGCGCCGGTGCTGATCGGGATGGTCTGGACCACCTGGCCGTCCTTCTCGACGGTCATCTGGTGGCTCTCGGCGTCGACCGTGCTCTGCTTGTCCCGGCCGATGGTGAAGGTCTCGTCGCTGTCCACCCCGCCGTAGACGTCGGGCGCGACCTCGACGCTCTTCAGCCGGTAGTGCACGGTCACCTTGGTGCCCGACTTCCAGAACTTCTCCGGCCGGAAGTCGATCCGCTGGTTGCCGAACCAGTGGCCCTTCACCACGGTGCCGTCGCTGGCCTCGAACGTGATGTTCTTGACCACGTCGTCCTTGTTCTTGACCGGCTTCTTGAAGTCGAGCCGGACGATCATGCCGACACCGTAGGTGGCGTTGTCGCCGATGTTGTCGTGCGGGCCGGCATCCTGCTTCGGGGTGAGCGTGCTGAAGCTGCTCTCCGCCGTCGCCACCACGCCCTTGTCGTCCGCCGCCTGGGCGGTGACCTTGTACTGCGAGGCGACCGACAGGTTCGCCGAGGGCGCCCAGCTGGCACCGTCCGCGGATATCGCCCCGGCCACCTCCTTGCCGGCCTGGTCCGTCACCGTGACCTTGCTCAGCTTGCCGCTCGCCACCGACACCT
>NZ_JYJF01000029.1 GCF_000955975.1 Saccharothrix sp. ST-888 | reverse complement strand
CTGGACCAACATCGCTGCCGCGACCGACCACTACCGGTCACACGCCGACCACGCCCTCGACCTGCTCGGTCTCACGAGCTGAGAACGCATCAGCCCTGGTCCTCACCCCCTAGGGCCAGCGGGATGACGTGGTCGACGTCCACGGCGCTCGGCAGGAACTCCAGCCCGCACCGTGCACAGCGCGCCTGGACGGCCTTCCGCAGCCCCTTCCGGAGCCTCGCGGCTGCCGAGTTGCCCCGGGCTGTCACAGCCTGCCGGCGACGCCGTGCACGGACGCTCGCGCGTCCCTCGTACGCCTGGTGGTGGCCCTCGCAGCGTCCCCGATGGGTTGGGGTCGCCTCACAGTCGATACAGCGCATGTCCGCCCCCTGGTGGTCGTCATGGTGGTCGAGCTGGTGCCCGCCCCCGGAGTCGAACCGGGGATCTCTGCGGCCGACGTCGCCCACTACGGGCCGGTACCGCGCACCTCTGCCGTTAGGTCAGCGGGCTGGTTCTGTGCGGCAGGCGAACCGTGTCACCCCTGCCCCGGGCACCCCGGAGCTTCCGCCGTCTGGTGCCGTTCCTCTCGCAGGCCCAGAGGGAATCGAACCCCCGCACACCGGATTTGGAGTCCGGCCGCCCACCAACTGAGCGCTCGTGCCCTTGCTCGCCCGGCGCCGGCGAACCGGCCCGGGCAGTGGGGACTGCACGCGCTTACAACCCCTTTCGGCTCGCCCTGGTGGGCGGGTTACTCGTGGGCGGTGCAGCCCCCGCACCCTGCCGCGCGACTCCGGCGGCCACCCGGTAACGCGGGTGCGTGGTGCACGGGCAGAGCTACGAAAGAGGGGCGCGGGCACTCGGTCCGCCGATTCCAGCCAGTGGGGTGCGCGGTAGTCCTGCGCTCCCTCTCTCGGAAGTAGAAGAGGGGGACGAATTCCCGCGGCCCGCCGAGCGGCGCCGTGCGGGTCGTCCGTTCCCCTCTCCCGGGAGTAGAAGAGGGGGACGAATTCCCGCGGTGGTGATGGGGTGACGTTGGAGAGGGTGAATCAGGTTTTCTCTAGACTCGCAGTGTCATAGAGAAACCAGATTTTGCGTCTCCAACGTCACCCGTCACCACCTCCTCACGCTGGTGCGCTACGCCGCTGCGGCGACGGGCTCGGCGAGGCGGACCCGGCTACCGTCCGCCGGAGCGCTCCCGGGGATCGTGCTCAGCCCCGGCCGGAGCCCCGCCAACTCCTCGATAGCCGGGTCCAGCTCCCCGCGTACCGAGAACTCCACCCGACGCAGGTCGAGACTCCGCCACCCGCCGCGCGTACCCCGCTTGACCTCCAGCCGTGCGCCAGCGTCCACCAGCATCGCGCGCCGGGCGTCCGTGCCCGCCTCGCGCCACTCGTCCGCGTAGGTCCGGCCGGTGGGCGTCACGATGCGCTGCGGCTCGCGCTTCTCCCGGTTCTCCAGATCGGCAATCCGGGCGTCCAGTGCATCGGCGTGTGCCTGCCACTCGGCCGCAGCGTGCCGGGACTTCTGGCGCCCCTTCTGCTGCTGGTGCTCCCGGAACTCCGCCACGGTGGAGTTGAGTTCGGGCTCGGGGTCGTACCCGGGTATCTCGACAACGTGCGTGGTCGGGATGGCACCGACCAGGCGAAGGAACTCGGCGGACACGAAGTCGTCCACCCAGTCACCGCGCACGTTGGCAGGCAGGTCGCAAAGGTCGCCCCGGGCCAAGCTGTTGCACTTGTACGTTGGCGTCCTGCCCTCTTGCTTGTTGAGGTACATGCGCCCGCCGCAGGCGTCGCAGTGGATCACGCGCAGCAGTAGCGCGTCAGTGTCGTGCCGGTCCCCGTTGTTGATGCTGCGGGAGTCCAGCAACGCCCCGATCCGGTCGAACTCCTCGCGGGTCATGATCGGCTGTTCCGTCGCCATGATCGGGTTGCCTGCGGCGTCCCGGACCGGCTTGCCCCGGTGCAGCTTCCAGCCGAGCAGCGTCTCACTCCGGAGCATCCGGGTAATGACCACCGGAGTCCACTTGAAGGTGTCCCGGACGACGTGCTGTCCCTTGGCGCCGCCCGTCTTGCCGCCGCGCTCTCGGCCCATCTTGTCGGCCCAGTAGTCCCGCGGGCTCAGCACACCATCGGCGTTGAGTTCGGCGGCGACGGCCGAGACGGTGCGCTTGTCCAGAAGCTCACGGACGATGCGCTCAATGACCTCGACCGCATCGGGGTCCGGCACCAGGGTCCAGCCGACCCCGCCGTGTTCCTTGGGCATGGGGGCGGGCATGTAGCCGTACGGCGGACGGCCCCCGCCGCGCCAGCGAAGCGGCATCTTGCGCATGGCAGCCATGGCGCCGGTCACGCGGTCGCTGATGGACTGCGACTCGACCTGTGCGGCGAATGCCAACATCAACATCTGCAACTCGGCCATGGGGTCCATGGGGTTGCGGAAGTCGAAGACCAGTCGGCCACCGCCGATGCCCTCGGCGAAGACCAACACTTTGCGGTGCTCTCGCGCCCACTTGGCGAGTTCGTGCATGTGGGCCATGGACCGGATAGCGCGGTCGAACCGCCACCACACAAGGGCGTCGAAGCTGTCCGGGTTACTCAGCCACCGGCCGAGCTGCGGGCGGTCGAAAGGCCCGGTCTTACTCGCCGACACGTCAAGGTCGACGGCTTCGCGGAGGTGGTCACCCTCGCCGCAGTCGATCCCGAGCGATGCGGCAACTAGGTCGTCTGCCTCGCGCTGCCGCTCGGGGCTGGTCGTCTCGTCGGTGAGGACGGACAACCGGATTGCTCGGACGCCTCGCAGCGTCCCGGTAAAGACGGTGCCCTCCGTGCCGGGCAGGCTGCCAGTAGTCATGTCCTCCGGAGAGGGGGACGAATTCCGCTGGTCACGGGTAAGGGTGGCGGTCGGCACCGGGGGTCACTCCAGAACTGGTAGTCCGGAGTGTTGGGGTCCGACAGGATGTCCCACTCGATGTCGCCGCCGCGTTCGCGGACCAGGGTGGCCCCGAGGGCGAGGAGTTCGGCGGTGTCGCCGAAGACGTCGAGGTGGACGCGGTTCTTGACGGTCTTCGGCCCGGCCACCGGGTTGACCCAGATCAGCGGGCCGGCACCGGTCGGGTCCTCGATCGGTACGGGCCAGCCGGGCTCGTGGCTGCCGGGGCGGCGGACGTACCCCATGGCGGTGCACCACCAGTCGGCAAGCGCCTGGTGGTCGTTGGCGTCCAGGCACAGGTCCTTGAAACGAGCAGGCACGGCAGAATCCTCCAGCCGGGTCGATCATCGATGCGGACCAGTGTGCAGCACCCGCCGGAGCCGTGTGAACCGGACCCCGCCCGAGGCGTCGCCCGGGCGGAACGACGAGGCCCCGTTCCCCACCGCCCGTGCGGACGGTGGGAAACGGGGCCTCGGGAGAACGTGAGCCGGGCTCAGCCCGCGTCGGTGACCGGCTTGCCGCCGCGCTTGTCCAGCGAGGCGAGGTACGCGTTGTAGGCGGCCAGCTCGGCGTCGCCGTTGCGGTCGGCGGCGCGGTCGCGGCGGCGGGCCTGGCGCTCCTCGGACTTGGCCCACTGGAGCGTCAGCGCGATCAGCACGATCGCGGTCGGGATCTCACCGAAGGCCCAGGTGATACCACCCGCGAGCTTCTGGTCGGTGATCAGGTCGGTACCGGGCGGTGCGCCCTCGACGGTGAAGGTGGTGACCAGCGGGTGGCTGGCCATCATCACCGCGACACCGAAGAAGGCGTGGAACGGCATACCCATGAAGAGCTCGATGATCCGCATCACGAAGCCGGGCCGGTGCGGTCCGGGGTCGACGCCCATGATCGGCCAGAAGAAGAGCATCCCCGCCGCCAGGAAGTGCACCATCATCGCGATGTGGCCGATCCGGTACTGCATCAGGTAGTCGAAGAGCGGCGTGAAGTACAGGCCGTAGAGGCTCGCGACGAAGAGCGGGATGGTGAACGCCGGGTGCGAGATCACCCGGACGTACCGGCTGTGCAGCAGGGCCACCAGCAGCTCGCGCGGCCCCCGCCCGCTGCCCTTGCGCGCCGGACGCAGCGAACGCAGCGCCAGCGTGATCGGCCCGCCCAGCAGCAGCAGGATGGGGGAGAGCATGGAGAGCACCATGTGCTGGATCATGTGCGCGCTGTACAGCGCCATGCCGTAGTCGTTCAGCCCGGTGCAGGTGACCAGCAGGATGGTGCCGATCCCGGCGACCCAGGCGATGGTCCGGCCGATCGGCCAGCGGTCCCCGCGCCGGGCCAGCCGGACCACTCCCGCGCCGTACAGCGCGAGCGCCAGCAGGCCGGCGACCAGGAACGGCCAGTCGGGCGACCAGGTCAGGACGTTGTCGAGGGTGAACGGCCCGAGCGTGCCCATGCCCCCGTGGTGATGGTGCATCCCTGCCATGCCGTCGCCCATCGGCGCGTCCCGCTTTCCCTCGGTCGTCCGGTCGTCCGGTCCCGATCGAGGTCCGGTTCGTCCGATTTCTTCGGCCCCTAGCCTAGGCGTGCCTTACGCCCTGCTGACAGCCGACCCCGTCCGGAACGGCCCGGGAACGGTACGGCCCGGAACGGCCCGGTCACCGCCCGGTCACCGCCCGGGAGCGGCGGGCGCCGGGAGGGTGACCGGGGTGCGGATCGACGAGGCCCGGCCCGCCGCCGGGGCGAGCCGGGCCGGCCGTCTCAGGCGCTGACCGGTCGGGCCTGCGCGGTCAGCTTCCGGGCCCTGCCCCAGGCCCAGCGCAGCAGCCCCGCCGCCAGGACCAGGCTCCACAGCGCGGCCGTGCCGATGGGGGCCGCCGCCGTGCCGCGCAGCGCCGTCGAGAACGGCAGGGTCAGCACCAGCACCGCCACCGCCGGCCCGGCCGCGTACCAGGCGGCGAAGACGAACGGACCCGCGCCCCCGCCGGCCCCCTGCCGCGCGGAGTACATGAGGTCCTGGCGGATCACGCCGCGGCAGGCGTTCACCAGCCCCGCCCCGACCATGGCGGGGACCGTGGCGGGCACCAGCCAGGCGGCCGGGCCGCCGCCGGACAGCACGAGCAGCAGCGAACAGGCCAGCCCGAGCAGGACGCCGACCAGCGTCGGCAGGATCGCGTGCCGCAGCATCAGGTCGGAGACGGGGTAGGGGGACCAGGAGGCCCGCCGGACGTCGTCCGTCTCGATCCGGGCGGGTTCGAGCAGCTGGGCGACGGCCAGGTAGCCGAAGACCAGGGCGAAGGCCGTGGCCAGCGCGGAGGGCACGCCCCGGAACCCGTGGGCCAGCACCGCGCAGAGCAGCGCCGGCACCGTGAGCACCACGGCCCGGCCAAGCCGGGCGGGGGAGCGGAGCAGCGCGAGCGCGTCCCGCCACGGGACCACCAGCCAGGCCCGGCGCGGCGCGGGCAGTCGGACCCGGCGCTGCCGGGTGCCACCCGAGGCGGTGGTCACGGCGAGCCGTGCGGCACGCAGCTCGATAGTCCGCAGCGCGGCCAGCACCCCGGCCGCGGCCCGGGCCCGCTCCCGCAGCCGGATCAGCGGCACGGTCGCGGCGGCCCGGTCGGCGAGCACCAGGCAGACCAGGGTGGGCACGATCAGCAGCCCGGCTGCCACCCAGGCACCGGGTACGGCCGCCCGGGTCGGCGCCAGCGCGGCGATCCCGGCCCAGCCCCACGGGCCCGACCACAGTTCCACCCGCTCCAGCCAGTGCACCGGGTGCCCGGTGGCGGCGAGGACGCTCTGCGTCCCGAGTGCCACCACCAGCAGCGTCGCGTAGGGGGTGAGCCGCCGCACCCACTGGGCGGCCCGGTCGCTGCGTTCCACCAGCAGCCCGGCGCAGGTGGCCAGCAGCGGCAGACAGGCCCCGCCGACCAGGCACCAGCCGAGTGCGGCGGGCAGCCCGACCCGCAGGGTCAGCCCCAGCGCGACCATGCCGCCGCAGGCCGTCACCAGTCCGGGGAACAGGGCCAGTCCGCAGGAGAGCCAGAACCACGGCCGGAGCACCGGGCGGGGACGGACCGGGTGGGCGAGCAGCCAGTCGGCCGTCGCCCGGGGCGGTACGACCGGTCCGCGCCAGAGCCCGTCGCGGACGACGAGCAGCACAGCGGCGAGCCCGATGGCCGCGATGCCGCTGGGCATCGCGGCGAGCAGGGTGCTGCCGTGGCCGGTGTAGTCGGTGCCCGTCGAGGCCTGGAGGAACAGCCCGAGGCTCGGTACGGCTCCCCAGACGACCAGTACGAGCAGCGTGCAGTAGACCGCGAAGCCGATCTGCTTGGCCCGCTGGCGACGGTGCGGCGCGCGCAGTGCCCGCAGCAGTGCCAGGGTCTCGTCGGTCCAGTCGTCATCGGCGGACCACTCGGCGGGCGCCTCCGCAGCCTCGCCGGCGTCCTCGGGCTCCTCGGCCGCGTCCTCGGAGGTGTCGACCAGGTCCGGGGCGGCCGGATCGTCGGCGCGGGTCTCGGCGGTCACCGGGCACCCGCCGGGTCGGCGCTGCGGTTCGTGGCGCGCTCCCCGTCCCCGAGGACCTTCCGGGGCGGGCCCTGGGTGACGATCCGGCCGTCCTCCAGGACCAGCACCCGGTCGGCCAGCTCACGTGCGAGGTCGGTGTGGTGGGTGACCAGCAGCACCGCCACGCCGTCCGCGAGCTCGGCCCGGAGCAGGTCCGCGAGCCGTCGGCGCGCATCGGGGTCCAGTCGCTGCTCGGGCTCGTCCAGCAGCAGCAGATCGCGCGGCCGGACCAGGGCGCAGGCCAGCAGGAGGGACTGCATCTGTCCTGAGGAGAGCGCCGAGGGCAGGGCGTCGGCCCGTTCGGTGAGCATCCGGTCGGCCAGCACGTGCTCGACCCACTCCTGGGCGTCGGCCACCCCGTGGGCGGCGGCGACCAGCAGCAGGTGCTCGCGCACCGTGAGGTCGGGGTAGCAGGCGACCATGTCGCCGACCACGGCGACCCTGGCCCGGATCCGCGGATCGTTCTCGTCCATCGGGAGCCCGTCGAAGCGGACCGTCCCCTTGGTCGGCAGATCGCGCCCGGCCGCGATCCGCAGCAGGGTCGACTTGCCCGACCCGTTGTGGCCGAGCAGCGCGACGCACTCCCCGGCGGCCAGCGCCAGGTCCACGGGGTGCAGGACCTCGCGCTCGCCGTAGGAGCGGCTCACCCCGGTCAGCTGGAGCAGTGCCTTACGCGCCCGAGCAGGCGGTGCGGCGGGGATCTTGGCCATGTGGACGGAGCCTCTCGACGAAACGTCCGCTCACACTATCGGCTGACCGGAAGGCCCCGGCCGGTGGCTGAGCACGGGGCCCGGGCCCGTGGCCGGCCGGCAGCAGTGGAACGTGCAGGTTCACTGGATCGCTGTGGGCGAGCAGTCCGTCCCGGTCCGGTGAGGTCATGCCGAGGTCGAGGCAGGCGGGCAGGCAGGCAGGCAGGCAGGGTTCGGCGCGAGGCCCGAGCCGAGCGGCTCGGTGCCGAGCTCGCCGAACCGTCCTGCCGTGGATGCCCCGGCCGAGCGGACGTGGAACGCGCCCCTGCCCAGGCGCCGGTTGACCGCCAGGGACGGTCCGCTGACGGAGCGTCAGTGGATGCCCACTCAGCCTGGCCCGGATCCGGCCTGTCGCCACCGGGTGCTGCTCCCGGGAAGACCGACGGCCGGTCGCCCTCCCGGCAGGAGGGTGACCGGCCGTCGCGCGTCCGGTGCGGGTTAGATGACGGTCTCGGCCTCGATGTAGCGCTCGGCCGGGACGGTCTTCAGCTCGGCGACCGCGTCCGCCAGCGAGACCAGCTTGATCTCGGTGCCCTGGAGTGCGGTGATGTGGCCGAAGGCGCCCTTGTGGGCGGCCTCGACGGCGTGCCAGCCGAAGCGGGTGGCGAGCACCCGGTCGTAGGCGGTCGGGGTGCCGCCGCGCTGGGTGTGGCCGAGGATCACCGGGCGGGCCTCCTTGCCCAGGCGGTGCTCCAGCTCGCGCGAGAGCTGGGTGGCGATGCCGGTGAAGCGCTCGTGACCGTAGATGTCCTTGCTGCCTTCTTCCCAGTGCATGGTGCCGGGCTCGGGCTTGGCGCCCTCGGCGCAGACCACGATGGCGAACTTCTTCTGCCGGTCGAAGCGTTCGCGGACCACCTCGGTCAACTTGTCGATGTGGAACGGGCGCTCGGGGACCACGATCGCGTGGGCGCCGGCGGCCATGCCCGCGTTGAGCGCGATCCAGCCGGTGTGCCGGCCCATCACCTCGACCACCATGACCCGCTGGTGCGACTCGGCGGTGGTCTTGAGGCGGTCCAGGGCGTCGGTGGCGACCGAGACGGCGGTGTCGAAACCGAAGGTGACGTCGGTGCAGGCGATGTCGTTGTCGATGGTCTTCGGCACACCGACCACGGGCAGGCCCGCGTCGCTCATCAGCTTGGCGGCCTTCAGGGTGCCCTCGCCGCCGATCGGGATGATCGCGTCGATGCCGAGGTCCTGGCAGTACTTCTTGGCGCGTTCGACGCCGTCCCGCAGGTGGCTCGGCTGGACCCGGGAGGAACCCAGGATGGTGCCGCCCTGGGCCAGGATGCCGCCCACCGAGTCGAGGGTCAGGGGGCGGTGGACACCCTCCAGGAGTCCGCGCCAGCCGTCCTGGAACCCGATGATCTCGTCACCGTGGTCGACCACCCCCCGGTGGACCACGGAACGGATCACGGCGTTCAGGCCGGGGCAGTCACCGCCGCTGGTCAGCACACCAATACGCATTGCTTTGCAACTCCCCTGGGGGCACCTCCCAGCCGCCAGGCTGGGGGGAAGAACCGGACGGCCGGACTACCACCCGAATTCGGACACACGTGATCGAATCGGGTCAGAGGGCAGCTTACGGCTCCTGCGTCCGGCCGGGCAGGCGCCGACGCGGGAGCGGCGCCGTCGGCGCACCCGCGAGAAACTGCACCGGGCGCCGAGGAGGGTGTGCGCCCAGAAGACTCTGTAGAGCTGAATGTCGTACGGCTGCATTGTCGTACATATGGCGGCGCTTGGGCACCGACTGACCGCTATCCGGTCAGATCGATGCCCAAGCACCGGTCGCAGCGCTCCGTGGCAGGAGGCGCTCAGGCAGGCTGGCGGGTCGCGGCGATCCGCTCGGCACGCAGCGCGTCGTACCAGGTGGTGTCGGCCGGCGGCAGGGCGTTCACGTCCAGCGCCAGCTTGATCAGCATGTCGGCGACGGCGGGGTTGCGGGCCATCACCGGGCCGTGCAGGTAGGTGCCGAAGACGGTGTCCCGCCAGGCGCCCTCGGTGCCGTCCCCGGTGCCGTTGCCCCGGCCGACCTGGACGTTCGCGAACGGCGAGACGCCCTGGCCGAGGTGGGTGACACCCTGGTGGTTCTCGAAACCGGTCAGCTGCGGCAGGCCCAGCCGCGGGTCCACCTCGGCGAGCACGTCGCCGACGCAGCGGGCGCCCTCGCCGCGGGTGGTCCAGACGTCGAGCAGGCCCAGGCCCGCCTCGCGCTCGCCGAGGTCGTTGATGAACTCGCGGCCGAGGATCTGGTAGCCGGCGCAGACCGCGAAGATGATCGCGCCGTTCTCGGCGGCCCGGACCAGCCCGGAGTCGTTGCGCAGCCGCTCGGCCGCGAGCCGCTGCGGACGGTCCTCACCGCCGCCGATCAGGTAGATGTCGCCGCTGGTCGGCACGGCCTGGTCGGAGCGGACGTCGATGCGCTGCACCCCGAGGCCGCGCTGGCGGGCCCGGCGCTCCACGACCAGCGCGTTGCCGCGGTCGCCGTAGGTGCTGAGCAGGTCGGGGTAGACCCAGACCAGGCGCAGGTTGCTGTCACTCATCCGGGAAGACCTTCCGTGCTGCTGCTGCGGCGCGGGCTGCTGCGGCTCGTACTGCTGCGGCGCGGGCTGCTGCTGGCTGTACTGCTGAGGTGCAGGCTGCGGGTTGTACTGCTGCGGCGCGGCCTGCTGCGGGTTGTACTGCTGCGGCGCGGCCTGCTGCGGGTTGTACTGCTGCGGCGCGGGCTGCTGCGGGTTGTACTGCTGCGGGTGCCCGGAGGGGTACGACATCAGTTCGCCACCGCCTTGCGCAGCTGCTGGAACGCGGTGTAGTTGGCGATCGCCTCGATGCGTCCCGGCGGTGCCATCTGGACCGCCTGGTCGAGCGAGTCGACCACCTGGAACTGCAGGCCCGCGACCTCGAGGCGGACGGCCAGGTCCAGCTTGCGCTGGCCCATCACGAAGATCGGGTGGCCGGACAGGCGCTCGTAGTCCACGTCCCAGAGCCAGGAGGTGTCGGTGCCGTCGGCGTCCATCGCGTTCACCGAGAGGATCACCGGGGCCGGGGGGCCGTCGATCAGCGAGAAGGTCTCCAGCCAGCCGGCCGGGTTCTTCGCGAGCAGCAGGCGCACGTCGCGGCCCTGGTAGGAGACCACGTCGTAGCGGCCCGCGACCGCCGTCACCGACTGCATCCGCTGGAGGGCGACCTGCGGGGCCACCCCGAAGACCGCGGCCACGGCGGCCGAGCTGGTGGCGTTCGCCAGGTTGGCCCGGCCGGGCAGCTGGAGCTGGATCGGCCAGGCGCCGCGCTGCGGGTCGATGACGTGGGTGCCCTGGAGCGCCCAGTGCGGCTGCGGACGGCGGAAACCGCAGTCCTGGCAGAACCAGTCGTCGCCGGGGCGCTGCATCACGCCACCACAGGACGGGCAGGACCAGGCGTCCTCCTTCCACGCCTGACCGGCGGCCACCCAGACCACCTTGCGGCAGGAGGACGCGGCCCAGGTCACCAGCGGGTCGTCCGCGTTGGCGATGATCACCGCGTCGGTGTCCTTGAGGCCCTCGCGCCACTTCTCGGCCATCATGCGGGTCTCGGCGGCGCGGTCCAGCTGGTCGCGCGAGAGGTTCAGCAGCGCTATGGCCTTCGGGCGGGTGTCGCGGGCGACCCCGGCCAGGTACTTCTCGTCGACCTCGATCACGCCGAACTTGGCGTCCGAACCACCTGCCAGCGCAGCGGTGATACCGGCGGGCATGTTGGCGCCCAGGGCGTTGGAGACCACCGGGCCCGCGGCCCGCAGGGCCTCGGCGATCAGCCGGGTAGTGGTGGTCTTGCCGTTGGTCGCGCTGACCAGGACGACGTCGAGGTGCTCGGCCAGGGTGGCGAGCAGATCGGGGTCGAGCTTGAGGGCGACCTTGCCGCCGATCACCGAGCCACTGCCCCGGCCGGCCTTCTGGGAGAGGGCGGCGGCAACCCGGCCAGCCGTCACGGCGAGCTTGGCACGGGTGGGCAGTGAGGCTTCGCGTGCGGCCGTGGCCTCCGAATCGGTGCCTGGCATGCTCAGTGGTTCCTCCTTGCTGCGGCACCGCCCTTGGTCGTGCGGGGACCGTCGGGCGGCGGGGACGGGCCCAGCCTACCCACTCCGCGCGCCGGGTCCGAGTCCCGGACCCGGTCTGGCCTGCCTCGGTTGCCTTGCCGGGGCCCTGACGAGCCCTCGGCAGAAGCCTCCCAGGCGGCCTCTCAGGGGCAAGGGGTTGCTCATCGGGGGCGCGGGGAACTGCGCGAGACGGAAGGCACCGATCTGCACTGTGTACTCGGACAGCACGTCGCACCTCGTGATCTCCGGTGGGGCGGTGCAACGTGCTGTACAAGGTTCGGTGCGGCAGAGGGATATTCCGTCTCGCGCAGGTCCCCGCGCCCCTGGAGAGTTGCCCCTTTGCCCTGAGAGTTCCGGTATGCCCCGGAGAGTTCCGGTTTGCCGCCAAGGGTTCCGGTCTGCGCCGGGGTTCAGCGGCCCGGGCCGGTGGGCCAGGGGGTGGGGAGTCGCTCGGCGGTCTCGGTGAGGTGAGCGGTGATCACCAGGGTGCCCTCCTCGACCTGGTAGTCGAGCGGGGCGCCGAGCCTCCGCATGGTGGAGATCAGACCGGTGTTGGAGGCGTGCGTGACGGCGTACACCGTCCGCACCCTGCCCTCCAGGGCCAGCGCCGCCATCCGCCGCAGCAGGTCCACGCCGAGCCCGCGCCGCTGCCAGTCGTCCTCGACCAGCAGGGCCACCTCGGCGCTGTCGTCGTCCCACATCAGATGGGCCAGTGCGACGATCCGCCGGTCCGTGGCCTCCACCGCCAGGGTCTGGCCGTGCCGGGGGTCGAGCAGGTGGTCCAGGTACCGGTCGGCGTCGTTCACCGGGCCGTGGTAGCGCCGCCGCAGCGCCTCCTTCGAGCAGCGGTGGTGCATGGCCAGCGCGGCGGCCTTGTCGTCGGCGTCCGCCCGGCGGACCGTCAGGTCGGTGCCGGCCGGGAGGCTGAGGCGGGCCTCGACCTTGGGGATCCGCGGGCCGAGCAGGCTGTCCAGCTCGACCAGGGCCTGGGCGCGGGCGAACTCGGTCGGGGTGAACGGCAGCTGCGGCCTGGTCAGTTCGGTCAGATCGCCGGAGGGCGCGGGCAGCCGCATCACATGGCCGTCCACCCCGGCCGCGGCCTGCCGTCCGCCGCCCGGGTACTGCCGGATCGTGCAGCGGCCGAACAGCTGCCGCAGCGCGACGGGCAGCTCGGCGGCGTCCAGCGCGGTCCGGGTGGCGAGCGCCAGTACGTGGGCGGGCACGTCCACCAGGTCGTGCGCGTCGGCCGGATCGGTCCAGATGTCCCGGCCCCCGGCGGCGGCGAGCGCGGCGGCCAGCTCGGTACGGGCCAGCGTGCGCGGTGCGCGGACCAGGAACTCGTCCACCGTGGCGTCGGGCAGCGGGTGGGCCTGCATCGAGACGATGTTCACCCCGAGGCCGGCCAGCGCCGTGCTCACCCGGGCCAGGCTGCCGGGGGAGTCGGGGACGGTGGTACGGACCCGCCAGAGCGCCGTCTGCTCGAAGTCCTTCAGCGGTCCGGTCACCTCCGCCTCCCCAGGCGGTGCGCCGGGATCGGGCGCGGTCGGCGCGTGCGGGTGCCGGTGCGCCCACCAGGCGTGGCACGCCGTGGTGACGAGCAGCGCAGCGGCCGAGCCGAGCAGCAGCACCGGTCCGTCGTGCCCGTGCACCACCACGTTGGCGACCAGGTCGGCTACGGCACAGGCGGTGAAGACCGCCGCGAGTTCCGTGGTGTCCCGGCGCCAGCGGTGCGTGCGGGCGGTGCGGCGCTGGGCGCGGGAGGGCGCGGTGGGCCGGTGGGCCGGAACTGCCGAGGTGTCCATGCGGTCATGCTGTCCCGCCGGTGTTTCACGATCACGAACCCCCCGTGACCTGCCGGTAAATGTCTCCGCCCGCCGGCGGGCGGTTTTGCGAACCGTCGGAGTCCGCTCAGCGGATCATCCGACGTTCCGTCAGTTCTGCTGCCGCAGAGCGTACTTCGTCCAGCAGGACGGCCAGGTCGTGCTCGGTGGTGGCGGCGTTCAGCAGACAGGCCCGCAGCATCTCGCGGCCCTGGTACACCGCGCCGGTGACGAAGGCCCGGCCGCGCAGCTGGACGGCCGTCGGCAGCTCCCGGTTGACCGCGTCCACCAGCTGCTCGTCGGCACCGGCCGGGCGGTACCGGAAGGCGACGATGGAGGTCTCCACGGGCGCGAGCAGCTCCAGTTGCGGGTCGGCCTCGACCAGCTCGCCGAGCCGCCGGGCGAGCGCGGTGCAGCGGGCGATGTCGGCGGTGATCCCGGCCCGCCCCCGGTGGGCGATGGTGGCCCAGACCTTGAGCGAGCGGAACGGCCGGGTCTGCTCCATCCCGTACTCGGAGAACCAGCCGAGCTCGCCCGCCGCCTCGTCGCGCAGGTAGGAGGGCACCAGGCTGAAGGTGCCGCGCAGTTCCTCGGTGTGCCGGACCAGGGCGCAGCCGCAGTCCACCGGCACGCCGAGCCACTTGTGCGGGTCGAGCGCGAGCGAGTCGGCCCGCGCCATCCCGGCGTAGCGGTGGGCGATGGCGGGGTCGAGCGCGCCGAAGGCGCCGTACGCGCCGTCCACGTGCAGCCAGAGCCGTTCCTCGGCGCAGAGGTCGGCGATCGGCTCGAAGGGGTCGACGGTGCCGGTGCCGACGGTTCCGGCGGAGGCGACCACCAGGAAGGGCAGCCGCCCGGCGGCGCGGTCCTCGGCGACGGCGGTGCGCAGCGCGGCCAGGTCGAGCCGGCCGTCCGGACCGGTGGCGACGGTGCGCAGGTTGCGGCTGCCGAGGCCGAGCAGTTCGACGGCCTTCCGGACACAGGAGTGGGTCTCCGCGGTGGCGTAGCCGACCAGCGGGGGCAGACCGGCCAGGCCCGCTTCGCGCAGATCGCACCCCGCCAGCCGGGCGGCGCGGTTCCGTGCGGCGGCGAGGCACAGGATGGTGGCCATCGAGGTGCCGGAGGTGAGGATGCCGCCGCCGGGAGGGTGGGGGAAGCCGACCAGCTCGGCGATCCAGCGGACCACGGCGCGCTCCAGGTGGACGTCGGCGTGGTCGCCCCCGGCGGAGCTGGGGTTCATCGCGGCGGCGGCCAGGGTGGCGAGCACCCCGGCGGGCGCGGGGGCGGAGTTGACCCAGCCGAAGAAGCGGGGGTGGCCGTTGCCCATCGGGGCGGGCATCACCTTGGTGCCGATCAGCTCCAGCAGCTCGGTGAGCGGGCGGCCTTCGGTGGGCAGCGGCGCGTCGAGCAGCGCTGCCCGCTCGGCCGGGTCCATCGGCTGCCAGACCGGTCGCTCGGGCAGTGCGTCGAGGTAGTCGGCGACCAGGTCGGCGGTGGCGCGGGCAGCGCTTCGGAAGTCGTCGGGCGAGCCGGGCGCGGAGACCGAGTCGGGGGAGCCGGGAGAGGCGTCGCTCATGGTGCTGCTCCAGCAGGTGGGACTGGGGCGCGGCGTCCTTGGCGCACCTGGCTGCGCAGATCATACGACTCGTACGGCCGTGGTCGAGGGGTCAGTCCAGGGTGCTGGACAGGCCGCCCGCGCTGCGGCAGTAGCCGGCGATCTCCGGGTTGGTGATCTTCTTGCAGAGCCGCCCGGCCGCACCGCCGTCGGTGTAGTTGACGGTGTAGTAACTCATCAGGCCCTCGGCGCAGGCTTTGCGCTGCCAGGCGTCGGCGGCGGTGGCGCACTGCTGGGCGGCCCAGTCCTCGCGGTCCAGGTTGTACTTCATGGTGCGTGAGCCGACGCCCCGGCTGCAGTCGTTCGCGCCGCCGGTGGCCTGGCCGTTCAGGCACCACTTGAGGGCCGCGGCGAAGACCTCGGGGTGGTTCTGCCAGTCGTGCGAGCTGAGGTAGAGGGTCGGCGCGTAGAAGTAGCAGGCGGACTGGAAGAGGGCGGGCTGCTCCGGGCAGGGGTAGAGCGGCTCCTTGGCGATCTTGTCGGCGGGGAGGTTGGCCTTGGCGTTCTCGTCCTCCTCGTCCGGCGCGAAGAGCTGCATGAACAGGCCCTCCGAGCAGGTGATCCGCTTGGAGTCGGTGGGGAACTTGCTGCACAGCGCCCGGGCGGAGGGGATGTCCTGCTTGGTGACGAACATGATCCCGTGGCCGACGCCGTGGATGCAGGGGCCCTTGTTGGCGGGGGCGCAGAGGGTGAGGATGTCCTCCTCCGGGCTCTTGGAGTTGGCGAGCATCTCCTCCACGGCGCCGTGCAGGTACCCGGCGGCGCAGGTCTCGTGGGGGAAGGAGATGACCTTCTGGAAGTCCTCGTGGTAGCGCTTGACGGCGGCGTGGCCGAGCTCGTGCGCGATCGGGTGGCAGAACCGCACGGTGTACGGGGAGTTCTTGGTGATCTTGTCCAGGTCGGCCAGCGCCACGCCGGGATCGGTGGCGTCCATCTCGGCCATCAGCTTGTTGCGCAGGGTGCTGCGGGTCCACACCGCGGGGTCGCCGGTGGGCGTGGGCGACGCGGCGGCGGGCGGTCCGGGGGCGGCGGCCGGTGCGACGGTGGGAGCCCACTGGGTGACGGCGGCCGCTCCCAGGCCGAGTGTCCCCAGCAGGGCGGCCGTGATGATCGCGAAGATTCGCGGTTGCATGCGCTTGTCCTCCGGCGGATCGCTTCGGCCAGGATCTGTTCCCATCCTGGAGGTATCGGCCGGAGGACAGCCGGGTGTGAGAGCTGTTCGGGTGGAGCGACCGCACCGCCGCCAGGGGCCGGGTGCCGACCCCGCCGTACTGCGCGGCCGCTCCGGTCAACGAGCGGGCCCGGGCTCGGTCACCCGGGGTTCAGAGCTCCAGTGACACCTCGTAGCCGCGCAGCCAGGCGTTCAGGTCCAGGGCGAGCTCGGTGGCGGCCCGGTTGGCCTGCGGGTCGCTGTCCGGACGGAGCGCGTCGGCCAGGGCGGCGGGGTCGAGCAGCGCGTGGACGGGCGCCTTCGGGTCGGCCGTGGCCTCGGCGAGCTCGGTCCGCAGGCCGAGCGGGTAGTCCGGGTCCTGGGTGCTCGGGTACGGGCTCTTGACCCGGTCGGCCACCGCGGCGGGCAGGGTGTTCCGGACGGCGGCGCGCAGCAGGCTCTTCTCCCGTCCGTCGAAGCTCTTCATCGCCCAGGGGGTGTTGAAGACGTACTGCACCAGCCGGTGGTCGCAGAACGGAACCCGGACCTCCAGGCCGTTGGCCATGCTCATCCGGTCCTTGCGGTCCAGCAGGATGCGCACGAAGCGGGTCAGGTTGAGGTAGCTGATCTCCCGCATCCGCCGCTCGAACGGGTCGGCGGCCTCCAGGTGCGGTACCTCGGCCAGGGCCTCGCGGTAGCGCTGGGCCCGGTAGGAGTCCAGGTCCAGCCGGGCGCGCAGGTCGGGGGCGAGCAGCCCGTCGCCGCGCCGGGCCGAGGGGCCGGTGATCTCGGCCATCGTGGCCACCCAGGGATACTCGTCGGCCGCGACGGCCGCCGGGTCGTGGAACCAGGGGTAGCCGCCGAAGAGCTCGTCCGCCGACTCGCCGGAGAGTGCCACGGTGGAGTGCTGCCGGACCGCCCGGAAGAGCAGCAGCAGTGAGGTGTCCATGTCGCCGAAGCCGACCGGCAGGTCGCGGGCGCGCAGCACCGCGTCGCGGTGCACCAGGTCGGTGAGGGAGGCGCTGTCCAGCTCGATGGTGCGGTGGTCGGCGCCGACGTACTCGGCGACCATTCTCGCGTACGGGCTGTCGGGCGTGGCGCGGAAGGCGTCGGCGTGGAAGTTCTCGCTCTGCCCGACGAAGTCGACGGCGAAGGAGTGCACCGGACCGTGTCCGGCGGCGGACAGGGCCAGCGAGGCGAGCGCCGTGACGGCGCTGGAGTCCAGACCGCCGGAGAGCAGGGTGCAGAGCGGGACGTCGGAGATCAGCTGCCGCTGCACGATGTCGTCCAGCAGTGCGCGGACGGTGGAGACGGTGGTGTCGAGGTCGTCGGTGTGCTCCCTGGCCTCCAGCGACCAGTACCGATGGACCGTCAGGCCCTGGCGGCGGATCCGGATCACCTGGCCGGGCTCCACCTCGGCCATGCCCCGGTAGACGGCGTGCCCCGGGGTCTTGGTCATGCCGAGCAGTTCCCGCAGCCCGTCGAGGTCCACCGTGGGCCGCACCGAGGGGTGCGCGAAGACGGCCTTGAGTTCGGAGCCGAAGAGCACGCCGTCGGCGGTGCGGTGGTAGTAGAGCGGCTTGACGCCCATCCGGTCGCGGACCAGCAGCAGCTCCTCGGTCCGGGCGTCCCACAGGGCGAAGGCGAACATGCCGTTCAGCCGTGCGGCGAACTCGTGGCCCCACCGGAGGTAGGCGTGCAGCACCACCTCGGTGTCACTGCGGGTCTGGAACCGGTGGCCGGCGGCCTCCAGCTCGGCCCGTAACTCCAGGTAGTTGTAGACCTCGCCGCTGTAGGTGAGGGCGGCGAGCAGCCGGCCGTCCTGCTCGACGGTCATCGGCTGCGCGCCGCCCTCGATGTCGATCACTGCGAGCCTGCGGTGGCCGAGTGCGGCGTGCCGCTCCAGGTGCACGCCGCCGGCGTCCGGTCCTCGGCGGGCCAGGGTGGCGGTCATCGCGTCCAGTGTGGTCCGTGCTGTGGTGAGGTCCTGATCGAACGCGACCCAGCCTGTGATCCCGCACATGCGAACTCCCAAGGTGTCCCTACGTGTACGCATTTTGACGCTACGCTCGAATATTGAGCTGTTCAAGTGTTTGGACGAGCGCCGAATGCCTTCAGATCTGCCCGATTTCGGGCAGGATTCTTGGATCATGGGCGGCGGCCGCATAGGCTCCCCACTCGTGTCCGCCTCACCGCACCCTCACGAAGACCTGCTCGCCCACCTCACCCGCACCACTCCACTCGGTCCGGGCGAGGCCGCGCGAGTGATAGCGGAGGTGCTCGCGTACTTCTCCGAGTCCACCGAGGAGTACGTCCGCCGCCGCCACGGTGAGCTGCAGGCACGGGGCTTGACCAACGAGAAGATCTTCGCCCGGATCGGCGCCGAGCTGGCCGTCCGCCGGGTGACGGCACCAGAGCTGTCGGCCCGTCAGCTGCGCCGGATCGTCTATGGCTGAGCCGTACCGACAGCACCGAACAGAGGAGTACCACCCATGTGCGGAATCGTGGCCTACATCGGCCCCAAGGATGCGACCACCTTCCTGCTGGAGGGCCTGCAGCGACTGGAGTACCGGGGCTACGACTCGGCCGGAGTGGCCGTCACCGGCAAGGCCGGCGGCGTGAAGGTCTGCAAGGTCAAGGGCCGGGTCGCCGACCTCGCCGCCGCCGTCCCCGCGCACTTCTTCTCCAACCAGCGGGGCAAGGGGACGGCGGGCATCGGCCACACCCGCTGGGCCACCCACGGCGTGCCCAGCGACGCCAACGCCCACCCGCACGTCGACAACGGCGGCCGGATCGCCGTCGTCCACAACGGCATCATCGAGAACGCCGACGAGCTGCGCGCCCGCCTCGGCGCCGAGGGCGTCACCTTCAGCTCCGAGACCGACACCGAGGTGCTGGCCCACCTGGTCGCCGCGCACGCCGCCGACGGCACCGAGCTGGAGGACGCCGTCCGCGCCGCGCTCGGCCACGTGGTCGGCACCTACGGCATCGCCGTCCTCGACTCCGCCCAGCCCGACCGGATCGTGGTCGCCCGCAACGGCAGCCCGATCGTGCTCGGGATAGGGGAGAAGGAGATGTTCGTCGCCTCCGACGTCGCCGCGCTGGTCCGCTACACCCGCCAGGTCGTGCACCTGGAGGACGGCGAGCTGGCGACCGTCCGCGCCGACGGCTTCCGCACCTTCACCGAGGACGCCCGCCCGACCACCCACCAGCCCTCCACGGTCGACTGGGAGGTGGCCTCCTACGACACCGCGGGCTACGAGCACTTCCTGCTCAAGGAGATCCACGAGCAGCCCGCCGCCGTCGAGCGCACCCTCTCCGGCCGCCTGGACGAGCGCTTCGCCACCGCCCACCTCGGCGGCCTCAACCTGGACGCCCGCGAGCTGCGCGAGATCCGCCGGGTGAAGATCCTCGGCTGCGGATCCGCCTACTACGCGGGCGAGATGGGCGCCCAGCTGATCGAGGAGCTGGCCCGGATCCCCGCCCACAGCGAGCCCGCCTCCGAGTTCCGCTACCGCAACCCCGTCATCGAGGCCGACACCCTCTACGTCGCGGTCAGCCAGTCCGGCGAGACCTACGACACGCTGGCCGCCGTCCAGGAGATCAAGCGCAAGGGCGGCCGGGTGCTGGGTGTGGTGAACACCGTCGGCAGCGCCATCGCCCGCGAGTGCGACGGCGGGATCTACCTGCACGCGGGGCCCGAGATCTCGGTCGCCTCCACCAAGGCCTTCACCTCCACCGTGATCGCCTTCGCGCTGCTCGCCCTCCACTTCGGCCGGATCCACGACCTCTCCCCGGCCGACGGCCGGCGGATCGTGGGCGCCCTCAAGGCCCTGCCGGACCAGATCCGCGAAATCCTCGGCCAGGAGGACCTGGTGGCCAAGCTGGCCGCCGAGTACGCCGACAACGCGGGCATGATGTTCATCGGCCGGGTGCGCGGCTACCCGGTCGCCCGCGAGGGTGCGCAGAAGCTCAAGGAGATCTCCTACGTCCACGCCGAGGCGTACCCGGCCAGCGAGCTCAAGCACGGGCCGCTCGCGCTGATCAGCCCCGAACTGCCCACCGTGGCACTGGTTCCCGACGACGAGCTGCTCGACAAGAACCTCACCACCCTCGGTGAGATCAAGGCCCGCTCCGGACGCATCCTCGCCATCGCCCACCGCGCCCCCGAGGCCAAGCTCGCCGACCACTGCATCGTGGTCCCCAAGAGCGAGCCCGAGTTGGACCCGCTGCTGCTCAACATCCCGCTCCAGCTGCTCGCCTACTACGCGGCCGTCGCCCTGGAGCGCGACGTGGACAAGCCGCGCAACCTCGCCAAGAGCGTCACGGTGGAGTAGCCCCGCGCCGGAGCGGGAGAGTTGACGACATATCAGCCGGATGATGCCGCGTCAGGTCGATCGCCGCTATGGTTCGACCGTGAGCGGCGGGCGCATCGTGCCCGGGGCGACCGGAACGGGAGACGGACCATGCGGATCGGGATCATCGGCACAGGCGCCGTCGCCCGTACCCTCGCGGCCAAACTGGTCTCGCTGGGACACCGGGTCACCCTCGGCTCGCGCAGCAGGGACAACGCGGCGGCCACCGAGTGGGCCCACCAGGCCGGCCCCTACGGGCACGCCGGGACCTTCGCGGACGCCGCCGACTTCGGTGAGCTGGTCATCAACGCCACGGCCGGTACGGTCTCGCTCCAGGCACTGCGCCTGGCCGGGGCCGACCGGCTGGCCGGCAAGGTCCTCATCGACGTCTCCAACCCGCTGGTCTTCGCGCCCGACGGAGAGGTCACCCTCGACCCCGTCAACAGCGACAGCCTCGGCGAGCAGATCCAGCGGGAGTTCCCGGACACCGCGGTGGTGAAGGCGCTCAACACCCTCAGCGCACCGCTGATGGTCGACCCCGGCCGGGTGCCCGGCGCGCACAACCTCTTCATCGCCGGGGAGGACCCCGAGGCCAAGGCCCGGGTCAGGGAGCTGCTGGGCGAGTTCGGCTGGCCCGCCGAGGTCATCGTCGACCTCGGTGGGATCTCGGCCGCCAGGTCCACCGAGATGCTGATGCCGTTCTGGCTGAACATGATGCGCCACGTCGGCCACACCGACTTCAACTACTCCTTCAAGATCGCCGAATGAGGCCAGCCGCAGCATGAGTGAGCAGTCGCTTCCCCCCTACCAGCCCCTCCGCGAGGACTGGCAGAGCGCCCTGGCCGTGGTGGCGCACCCCGACGACATGGAGTACGGCGCCGCGGCGGCCATCGCCCGCTGGACCTCCCAGGGCAAGCGGATCGGCTATGTCATGGTCACCAGCGGTGAGGCGGGCATCGACTCGCTCACGCCCGAGGAGTGCCGCCCGCTGCGCGAGGCCGAGCAGATCGCCTCCGCCGCCCTGGTCGGCGTGGACGACGTGGACTTCCTCGGCCACCCCGACGGCGTGGTCGAGTACGGGATCGCGCTGCGCCGCGACATCGCCCGTGTGGTCCGCAAGTACCGCCCGGACATCGTGATAACCACCAACTTCCGGGACAGCTACGGCGGCAACGTCCCCAACCAGGCCGACCACATCGCCGTCGGCCGGGCCACCCTGGACGGTGTCCGGGACGCGGGCAACCGCTGGATCTTCACCGAACTGGGCGACGAGGGCCTGGCGCCGTGGAACGGGGTCCGCGAGGTCTGGGCCGCCGCCTCGCCGGAGGCCCGGCACGCGGTGGACACCACCGGCTTCCTCGACCGGGGCATCGCCTCGCTCAAGGCCCACAAGGCGTACCTGGACGGGCTCGGCGGCGGTATGGCCGACCCCGACACCTTCCTGGAGGAGGCCAGCCGGGCCGCCGGCAGCCGGCTGGGCGTGACCTACGCGTCGCCGTTCGAGGTGATCTCGCTGCGCCCCTGAGCAGGCCGCGGGTCGTCGCCGTCGCCATCATCGTCGCTGTCGCTGTCGCTGTCGCTGTCGCCGTCGTCCCGTCCGTCCCGGTCACCGGGCCGACGGCGGCGGCGCAGCAGCTTCAGGGCCACCAGTGCGAGGACCGCGACCGCGAGGGCGATCAGGACGACGACCTGGTAGCGCAGCGTCTGGGCGTAGAGCGCGCCGATGTCGGACCCCGCGGCGTAGCCGATCGAGGACCAGAGGCCGACCCAGAGCAGGGTGCCGATCACGTCGGCGACGATGAAGCGGCGGAAGGGCAGTTCGGCGGCGCCCGAGATGATGCCGCTGGTCTGCCGCAGTCCGTCGATGAAACGGGCCACCACGACCACCTTGGGCCCGTGCACGCCGAAGAAGCGGTCGGCCTTGGCCAGCCGCTCCTCGGTGAGCATCACGTAGCGGCCCCAGCGGTGGAGCAGGGCCAGGCCGCCGGTGCGGCCGATCAGATAGCCCAGGCAGTTCCCGGCGACGGCGGCGCAGGCGGCGACCACGGCCACCCCCACGATGCTCAGCCGCCCGGTGCCCGCATAGACGGCGGCCAGCACCAGGATGGTCTGGCCCGGTACCGGGACCGCGCAGTTGTCCAGGAAGACCAGGGCTCCGACAGCCGGATAGCCGTAGCTGTCCAGCAGCGGAGCCAGGTGGGCCAGGGGGCCCGGAAGGGGCGGCTCCGGCATGGTCCGATGCTCCCGGCCGCGGGCTCGGTCGTGGTTACCGGAGTGCTTCCCGGTGCTCGATGTTGCAGTCGGGGCCCGGGTAGATCAGGCCCGTGTGACCGTCCTCGAAGCGAACCACGTACGGGGGTTCGCCGTCGGTTCCGCGCACCTCGATGATCTCGCCCTTCTGATCCGTCATTCCGACGGACCTGCTGTGGATGTGGAGCTGGTCACCTATCTCGGCTTGCATGATCTGCTCCTCACGGAGTGCGGGCTGTACGGGCGGGCGACCGCGCTGCCGCAGCTGGACAGGAAGCCGTCCCGTCTTCCACTGTGCGGCGTGATCCGGACAGCCGCAATGCCGTGCCGTGCCGTGCCGAGTCCGCGGCCGCACCCGGTCCGGTCAGCCGGGCAGGTGGTCGGCCAGGTAGCAGCGGAGCAGCCGCTTGGTCTCGGCGATCAGGGCCGGATCGCCGTCCGGGTCGTTGCGGAAGGCCAGCTTGAGCACGGCGTCGGCGCACTCCATGGCCACCCGCAGGGCGACGGGGAAGCCCGGGGTGTCGAAGAGCCCGCCGGCCAGGGTCTGCAGGCGCAGCGCCACGGCGGCGTTGTTGTCGAGGTCGGCGTCCAGCAGGTGGAGGTCGTCCTCGACCCCCTCGGGGAGCTGCTCGACCAGGCCGAAGTCGACGTGGCAGAAGCCCGGGACGGCGCGTTTCATCGCGACGAACTCCTCGACGGCCAGGTCGACGAAACCGGCCACGCCCTGGGGCGACTCGGCGTCCAGGCGGCGGGCGAGGCGGTCGAGGAAGCGGTCCAGGTTCCGTTCGGCGAGCGCGGCGAGCAGGCTCTCCTTGCCGGAGAAGAACTGGTAGAGGGTGCCGATCGGCACCTGGGCGCGCTGCGCCACCTCCTTGGTGGTGAGTGCTCCGGAGCCGACCTCGTCCAGCAGGTTCGCGCAGTTGTCGAGGAGTCGCTCGTACCGTTCGAGGCTGCGCTGCTGCACCGGCCGGCGCCGCGCCGCCACGCCTGCTCCGGTCCGTTGCTGACCGTTCGTCTGCGCCTTCATGGACCTACTGTGCCGTATCCGGCATTCCGCGCGCGAATCACTGACATGAGGTGGGCTCATGTTGGTGATTCGCTGCCGGGGAGCGGTCGAATGACGCAGGGCAGCCGCCTCGCGCCACCCGCCGGTGCACCGGCCACCCGCTCAGGACGTGCCGGCCGGTGTGCGGTCGGTGGCCTCGATGCGGATCACGATGGACTTCGAGGCCGGGGTGTTGCTGCCCTCGGCCGTCGAGTCCAGCGGGACCAGCACGTTGGTCTCGGGGTAGTACGCGGCGGCGCAACCGCGTGGGATCGGGTAGCGGACGGCACGGAAGCCGCTCGCGCGGCGCTCGCCGTCGGGGTACACGCTGACCAGGTCCACCAGGTCGCCGTCCCGCAGGTGGAGGGCCAGGAGGTCGTCCTCGTTGAGGAAGACCACCCGCCGTCCGCCCTTGATACCGCGGTAGCGGTCGTCCAGGCCGTAGACCGTGGTGTTGAACTGGTCGTGCGAGCGGACCGTGGTCAACAGCAGGTGCCCTGGCGGGACTTCGACCGAGGTGGGCGGGTTGACCGTGAAACGGGCCCTGCCGGTCGGCGTGTTGAAGGTGCGCGAGTCGTGCGGGCCCCGGGGCAGCATGAAGCCGCCGGGCTGCCGGGCGCGTTGCTCGAAGGCGTGGAAGCCGGGGACGACGTGCTCGATATGGCGGCGGATCACCGCGTAGTCGTCGCGCATCGCCCGCCAGCCGAGGCCGTCGCCGAAGAGCTGGTAGCCGAGGTCGGCGATGATCGCGACCTCGCTGCGCAGGTGCGGCGATCCGGGCAGCAGCCGTCCGCGGGAGGCGTGCACCATGGCCATGGTGTCCTCGACCGTGACGAACTGCTCGCCGCCGGCCTGCCGGTCCCGCTCGGTACGGCCGAGACACGGCAGCAGCAGTGCCTGCCCGCCGTGGCACAGGTGGGAGCGGTTCAGCTTGGTGGCCACGTGGACGGTCAGGGCGCAGTTCGCCATCGCGGCCTCGGTGACCTCGGTGTCGGGTGTGGCCGCGACGAAGTTGCCGCCGAGGGCGAAGAAGACGTCGACGCGGCCGTCGCGCATCGCCCGGATCGAGTCGACGGTGTCCAGGCCGTGGGCGCGGGGAGGATCGAAGCCGAACTCGTCGCGCAGCCGGTCCAGGAAGGCGTCCGGCATCTTCTCCCAGATGCCCATGGTGCGGTCGCCCTGGACGTTGCTGTGCCCGCGGATCGGTGCCGGGCCCGCTCCGGGGCGGCCGATGTTGCCGCGCAGCAGCAGGAAGTCGACGATCTCGCGGATGGTGGCGACCGCGTTGCGGTGCTGGGTCAGTCCCATCGCCCAGCAGACGACGGTGCTGTCCGCCCGGTACGCCTCGGCCGCGCAGTCCTCGATCCGGCGTCGGGACAGGCCGCTCATGGCCTCGATCCGCGTCCAGTCCAGTGCGCGCCAGGCGGCTGCGGCCGCTTCGAAGCCGTCACAGTAGCGGTCGATGAACTCGTGGTCGAGGACGCTGCCGGGCCAGGCGTCCTCCCGGTCGATGAGGGCGCGGTTCAGGCCGGCGAACAGGGCGAGGTCGCCGTTGATGCGTACCGGGAGGTAGCGGTCGGCGAGTTGGGTGCCCGGGCCGACCAGGCCGCGGGCGGTCTGCGGGTTGTGGAAGCGGCCGAAGCCGGCCTCCGGCAGCGGGTTGGCGGCGATGATGCGCGCGCCGCGGCGCTTGGCCTGCTCCAGCGCGGTGAGCATGCGGGGGTGGCAGGTGCCGGGGTTCTGGCCCACGATGATGATCAGATCGGCGTAGTCGGTGATGTCGTCGAGGGTCACCACGCCCTTCCCGATGCCGATGGTCTCCGCCAGCGCCGCGCCACTCGACTCGTGGCACATGTTCGAGCAGTCCGGCAGGTTGTTGGTGCCGAGGCTGCGGGCCAGCAACTGGTACAGGAACGCCGCCTCGTTGCTGGTCCGGCCGCTCGTGTAGAAGACGGCGCGGTTCGGGTCGGCCAGGCCGCGCAGCCGGTCGGCGGTGAGAGCGAGTGCCTCCTGCCAGCTGATGGGCGTGTAGTGGGTCGCCCCGGGTGCCAGGTGCATCGGTTCGGTCAGCCGGCCCTGTGCCTCCAGCCAGTGTCCGTCCCGCTCCCTCAGGTCGGCGATCGAGTGTGCGGCGAAGAACTCCGCATCGACGCGCTTGCGGGTGGCCTCCCAGGCCACGGCCTTGGCACCGTTCTCGCAGAACTCCGCGGTCTTGCGGTGGTCCGGATCGGGATCGGCCCAGGCGCAGCTCGGGCAGTCGAAGCCGTGGACCTGGTTGAGCGCGAGCAGGCTCTGCAGGCTCCGCTTCGGCCCCATCTCCGTCATGGAGTACCGGGCCGACTCGGCGATGCTGTGAACTCCGACGCTCGACTTCCTCGGGCCCGCTGCGGCAGGGCCCGCGGCGGGTGGGCCTGGTGTGGCCGGGCCCGAAGCGGGCGGTGCGCCCGCCGGCTCGTGCGGGTCGGGCGCTCTGGTGGGTTTCCTGGCCATGACCGCCTCTTCGTTGCCGGACGGGCCAGTGGTAGCCGAGCGAGAGGTCGACCGCCACCGCGTGTGCCAGCTACATCAGCCGGCCGCCGGTGGCGAGGTGGGTGAGCCCGAGAGCGCGCTCACCCAGCCTGGTCCCGGTGGCGGAGAAGAAGTCGCTGAAGTCGATCGCGAACAGTCCGAGGAACAGCAGGAGCTGCGTTACCGTTCCCATCTTCCGCCCCCGCCAGCCCGTCCGGCGTGACCCACCTCGCATATCAGGGCTGTTTTCGGGCGCCGCCGGCCGTCACCGAGCGGCCTATCCACCGATCGCGGACATCGGCCGGTCCGGTTGCCGGAAGGTCGGATCGCCGATGCCCCCTCCGGCCTTCTTGCCCCACATGGCCGTGCGCCACAGCTCGGCGATCCGCGCGTCCGTCGTCTCGTCGTCGCCCTCGCGCAGTGCCGCGCGCAGGTCGGTCTCCTCAGTGGCGAACAGGCAGGTGCGGACCTGCCCGTCCGCGGTGAGGCGGGTACGGTCGCAGGCGCGGCAGAACGGCCGGGTCACGCTGGCGATCACGCCGACCCGGGCCGGTCCGCCGTCCACCAGCCAGCGTTCGGCCGGCGCGGAGCCGCGCCGCTCGGCCGGCTCCGGGGTGAGCGTGAAGCGGGTCCGGAGGCGGTCCAGGATCTCCTGGGCGGTGACCATGGTGGCGCGGTCCCAGCCGTGCTGCGGATCCAGCGGCATCTGCTCGATGAACCGCTGCTCGTAGCCGCGATCGAGGCACCAGGCGAGCAGTTCGGGCGCCTCGTGGTCGTTGATGCCGCGCATCAGCACGGTGTTCACCTTGATCGGCGCCAGTCCCGTCGTGCGGGCCGCGTCGAGACCGGCGAGCACCTCGTGGTGACGGTTGCGGCGGGAGAGCTGCTGGAACGTCTCCGGATCGAGGGTGTCCAGCGAGACGTTGATCCGGTCGAGGCCGGCCTCGCGCAGGGCCGACGCGGTACGGGCGAGGCCGATGCCGTTGGTGGTGAGCGAGAGCTCGGGCCGGGGATCTAGCGCGGCGCACGCCCCGACGATTCCCACCAGCCCCGGCCGCAGCAGCGGCTCACCGCCGGTGAACCGCACCTCCCTGACGCCCAGCCGGGTGACGGCGATCCGGACCAGCCTGACGATCTCCTCGTCGGTCAGCAGCGTGGGTTTGGCCAGCCAGCTGAGCCCCTGCTCGGGCATGCAGTAGGTGCACCGCAGATTGCAGCGGTCGGTCAGTGAGACCCGCAGATCGACGGCGCGGCGCCCGAACGTGTCCAGCAGCACGGCGCTCACCTCCAGGCGGGCTCCCATCGCCAGCCCGCCAATACCAGTGTCCGCCGCCCCGCCCGACGTGGGTCACCTGGAGTGGCTTCGGTGCGACGGGACCTCCGTGCGCGATCTCCGCCGCGCCTCGCGGAGCGGCCGGGGCCGGCACGCTGCGCCGACGTCGGCGGACGGCCCGGTCAGGCCGCCGGTGCGGGCTCGCCGGCGCGGTCCGGGTCGGCGGCGGGCGCGATGTCGGCGGCGGGCGCGGTGACTGCGGGCGCCGACGGGCTTCGGAGCAGCTCGAACACCGAGTTCAGCGAGGCTGCGAGGCGCTCGGGATCCTGGTCGGCCTTGCGCAGGATCTGCAGCCCCTGGACCTGGGCCAGCAGCAGGCGGGCGGCGTCGCGCGGACTCACGGCGGCGGTCAGCTCCCCGGTCGCCCGGGCCCGTTCGAGCTGTGCGGTGAACGCGTCCTCCGCGCTGCGCAGGCCGGCCCGGGCGAGCTCCGCGACGGCGGCGTCGCCCGGCAGCAGCTCGGCGATGCTGTTGACGCTGAAGCAGCCCGCACCGCTGCAGGCGGAGTCGGACTGCAGCAGCGTTTCGAAGAGGCGCCGCAGCTGGGGGAGTGCGGGCTGCCGGTCGTCGAGAGCGGAGGCGAGCAGGTCGGCCTGCCGTCCGAGGTAGCGGCCGAGCGCCTGGACGAACAGCTGGTGCTTGTCGCCGAACGCCGCGTAGATCGAGCCGCGCCCCAGCCGCAGTTCCTCCACCAGGTCGTTCATGCTCGTGGCCTCGTAGCCCTTGCGCCAGAACAGGAGCATTGCCCGGTCCAGGATCGCCTCTTCGTCGAACGTCCGCGGTCTTCCCATGGCCCTACCGTACCCAAGCCCGGGGGCGGATGCCGCACATATTTGACCTTTCGTTCCATAATCTGTAACTTCTGGAACGAAAGGTCAAATACTCCTCACGGAGCAGTTTGCCCGGCACCGTCCACCCCCGATCCCAGGAGCAGGGCCATGACCGACACCCCGACCGCCGCCCGGCACGAGACCCGGCCCGGGACCCAGCGCGAGATCCACCTGGCGTCCCGCCCCGCCGGCGAGGCCACCGCCGAGAACTTCGCTCTCGTGGAGAGCGCGATCCCGGAACCTGGTGAGGGCCAGCTGCTGGTGCGCAACACGTGGATGTCCGTCGACCCCTACATGCGGGGGCGGATGAACGCGGGCACCGGTTCCTACATCGCCCCGTTCGACCTGGGCGCGCCGCTGAGCGGTGGAGCGACGGGCATCGTGGTGGCCTCGCGGGCGGCCGCCGTCCCGGTCGGCACCGCCGTGCTGCACCAGCTGGGCTGGCGCGAGTACGCCGTCGTCGACGCCGCGGCGGTCATGCAGATCGACGTCTCGCTGGCCCCGGCCTCCGCCTACCTCGGTGTGCTGGGGATGCCCGGCCTGACGGCCTACGCCGGCCTGGCCGAGGTGGCACCGGTGGCCGAGGGCGATGTCGTCTTCGTCTCCGGCGCCGCCGGAACCGTCGGCCGGCCGGCGCACTGACCGTCCCGACCGACCGCGCACAGACACCTACAGGCACGCACGCACAGGCACGCAGGCACACAGCCGTACAGCCGTACAGGCAGAACGACAGAGGAGCAGACCGTGAAGGCAGCAGTGATCAACAAGTACGGCCGGGTGGGCGACGTGGTGACGGTCGCCGAGGTGCCCGCCCCCGAGGTCGGGAGCCAGGACGTCCTGATCGAGGTCAGGGCGGCGGGCGTCAACCCGATCGACCACCTGACCGTGAAGGGGTTCATGCAGCCCGGCGAGCTCTCGCAGACCCGGATCCTGGGCAACGAGGTCGCGGGCGTTGTCGCGGCGGTCGGCGACGGTGTCACGGCGTTCGCGGTGGGCGACGAGGTCTTCAGCCGGGTCGACCCCCGGGTGGGCGGCGGGTTCGCCGAGTTCGTCGCGGTGCACGAGAACCTGGTCGCCGCGAAGCCGGCGCAGCTCTCCTTCGAGGAGGCGGCCTCGCTGCCGCTCGTCGCGCTGACCGCCTGGCAGGCTCTGACGGAGCAGACGCAGCTGCGGGCGGGCCAGCGGGTACTGATCCACGGCGGCACCGGCGGTGTGGGGTCCGCCGCCATCCAGATCGCCAAGCACCTGGGCGCCGAGGTGGTCACCACCGTGGGCACGGACGGTGTGGAACAGGCCCGCGGGCTCGGGGCCGACCAGATCGTCGAGTACCGCAAGGAGAAGTTCGACGAGGTCGTCGGCGCGGTGGACGTGGTCCTCGACACCGTCGGCGGGGACACCCAGGCGCGCTCCTTCGCTGTGCTGAAGCCGGGCGGCGCGCTGGTGTCGATCGTCCTCGTCCCCGACATCGAGGCTCAGCGGGAGCGTTGGGGAGTCTCCGTGAGCGCGTTCTTCATGCACCCGGACGGGGCGCAACTGGCCGAGCTCGCGGGCCTGGTGGAGTCGGGAGAGCTCAAGCCCGTGGTGCAGCAGGTCTTCCCGCTCGACCAGGCCGCGGCGGCCCTGCTCGCGGTCGAGGGCGGCCGGGCCCGCGGGAAGACCGTGCTCAGCGTCCGCCCCTGAGGCCCGTGCCGGACCGGCCGGGCCGCGAGGCAGGGCGGGAGACCGGGGTGTGAGGCAGGGCGGGAGGCGGCGAGGATTCGAGGATCTGCTCGGCGGTCCTGGTCCATCCAGACATAGGGACGTGCCTCGTCGCCGCAGCCAAAGCGGATCACTCGCAGCGGAATTGCCCGGTCGTCGGCTTACTCCTCCCCTGACGACGAACGCGGCCAGGCGGTCCGCATCGCGCCGGTACCCGGTCCGCCCCGCGCGAGCGGGGGCGGAGCTGTGGAAAAGGGAGACCGGTTCGCTCGGCCTGCTCGGAGTACAGCGGCTGCGCGATCGCGCCCGGACGACGGCGCGTCAGCTTTCTCGGCTTGGCTCGTCGATGCGACGCAGATCGTAGAGGTACGACTTGCCGGCCTTCCAACTGCGCCAGGGGCCAAGGGGCGGGAACATCTCCTGGCCTGTCCGACCCAACAGCGGCCAGGAGTTGGCCACCCCGTCAGCGCCGAGGGTGCACCAGCCCCGCTCCGGCAGCCACAGGCACCACAGCTCCAGGTCCAGCCGCTTGAACGACGGTCTGCCGCTGAACGTGCCGTCTCGGCGGAAGCGATAGACCAGGCCATCCAGACGGCGAACGAACTCGATCGACACAGCGGCTACCCCCACCCGAACACCGGGGACGGGCACGGCAGCACGGCCGGCCCACCCCGGAGTGGTTCAACATGATCAAGTACCCAAAGTGCAAGCCTACGTCGCCGGATCTTCCTCAGAGGGTGTTCTGCGGGTTTCCGCCGGAGTTCGGCTTGAGCTGGCTTCTGGGGTGACTGGTTCCGGGTTGGTGAGGGGGAACACGCCGGGCTCGGGCTCGGTGAGGACGCCACGGCCGACCAGGCGTTTCAGTGGTTCGAGCGCCGTACGCGTCCTCCGATGTGCCGCGCGAGGGCACCGGTTGGGGCGGAGGCCACGTGCCCCTCCGAGGGTGACTCGTCCGCAGTCCGGATTCATCGGCCCTCAGCCGCAGTTCACACCTGGTTCAGCAGCTTTCGATAGCGTCACCCGGGCACGAACAATGATCTGACGCACAAGAGGATGTCGATTTTGAGCGTGGGACCGATTGCGGTCGTCGGATTGGCCCTTCGCGCACCCGAGGCCCTCGATGTTGAGGAATTTCTGCGTAGCCTGACTGCGGGGGTGAGTCGATCGCCCGCCTCGACGACGACGCGCACTGACGCCAGCCACTGAATCCGTAGCGACGGCGAGGGAGCAGTGCTCGCCACAGCGGGCGGACCGGGCCACGACACGGCCACTTCGATCCTGCTGACTGGCCGTCCTCTGAACGCAACAGCGGGCCCCGCACTCCAATTCTGCAGCGCCGTGACCCGACGGCGGCGTACCTCCACCCCATCCCAAAGGACACAGCGTGATCACCACCGCATTCAACGGGCAGTCCGCATGAGCGACACACAGACAGCCGTACCGACCCGGGACACCGCGTCGGCCGCCCGGCCTGTAGCCCTCGTCTCGGGCGGCTCCCGGGGCATCGGCCGCGCGATCGTGACCCGCCTCGCAGCGGACGGCTACGACGTCGCGTTCTGCTACCGCTCGCGGTCGGACGCCGCCGACGAGACCGCCGAGGCAGCGGCCCGGCACGGCGCCCGGACCTTCGTTCGGCGAGTCGACGTCGCCGAAGCCGCGCAGACCCGCGACTTCGTCGCGGCGGCCGAGGCCGAACTGGGCGCCCTCGACGCGGTGGTGACCGCTGCGGGCATTACCCGCAACCGACCGCTGGCACTGATGGACGACGTCCAGTGGCAGGATGTGGTCCGCACCAACCTGGACGGCACATATCACGTCTGCCGAGCTGCGCTTCACTCTCTGATCAAGCGCCGGAGGGGCGTCATCGTGACGCTGTCGTCCATCGCCGGTGTGTACGGCGCGGTGGGGCAGACGAACTACTCCGCCTCCAAGGCCGGGATTATCGGCTTCACGCGCGCCCTCGCCAAGGAGTACGGCAAGCTCGGCGTCCGCGCGAACTCGGTGGCACCGGGATTTGTCGACACCGACATGATGTCGGCGATGTCGCCTGCGACGAGGGAGAAGCACCTGAACCAGATCCCGCTGGCCCGGTTCGGTGCCCCCGAGGACGTGGCCGACCTCGTCTCATTCCTCGTCTCGGCCCGGTCGGGATACATCACCGGGCAGGTCCTCGGCATCGACGGTGGACTCGCGATCTGAGCAAGGCCGGGGACTGGCCCGCTAGCTACGACTCCGTTTCCAGTCCCCGCCGCTGCAAGCGAAGTAGGCCGCCGACGAGGCGCCTCGTGCTGGCGCCCTGTTCTGACGGCCCCTTCCGAAGCCGACGGGACCGTTTTCGAGGCATCCGGCTCTCCAGTGATCACTTCCGTGGGTGCGGGGCCCTCGCCGACGGATTCCGGCCGAAGCGGCGGGCCCGGGACGCGATCGCCGAGATCCGGCGTCCCGGCACCAAGGGCTCGCCTCGGACTTCCACGAAGAGGGTCGTCCGAAGGTGATCAAATGAGCGAGGAACGCCTCTGAGCCGGGACGACAGGGCTTGTCGAAGGTCCCGTTCGGCACTGGGAGGGAAGCCCCCCGGTGAGGAGGCGTAGCGGGTCGTACCCGCCGGTCCGAGTCGGGGCAACGGTCGTGCGGTGGTCTCGCAGGCCGGGGCGGTCCTGTTGCTGGAGACGGCTCGCAAGAGTGTACGGATGCCGCGTCGTCGGCGGCGCTCGCGCCGTGGCGCAAGCTGCGGGCGGTGCACGACCCGGGCAAGATCCTGCCGGACCTCGCGCTCTCGACCGCCTTGGGCAGGACTGCCCGGCCGATGTCGCGATGCTGCGGGCCGAACCGGCCGTCCTCGCGCCGGTGGCCTCCGGCCCGACCGTCTCCCGCCTGGTCGACACTCTCGCCGAGGTGGGCTCTCGGGCACCGGCCGCGATCCGCTCCGCCCGGACCGAAGTCAGCGACCGCATCCGGCAGTTGGCCGAGCCCGGCGCTCCGCAGGCCGACGGTCAGGTGATGGCGGACGTCGACGGCGTGCTGGCCCGTTCCGACAAGGAGGATGCCACGCGGACCTGGAGGAAGACCTACGGCCACCACCCGCTCATGGCCGTCGTCGACCACGGACCTCCGCGAGGCGCTCGAAGTGTTCGGCACGATACCCAGGTGCGCGCGCCCGCCGGAGAGGACGTCGAGGCTGGCGACCGGCCTTTCCAGCAGACCCGGATGACGGTGGGTCACCCCGGTGCACAGCGTTCCCGGGCGGATGCGCGAGGTGTGCGCGGCGGCGAAGGCGAACGCGGGGTCCCCGTCGAGCATCGGGTCTGTGGCCCGGCCGTTGACGGCCACCTGGAGGCAGCGGTCCGTCACCCACAGGCCCGCCACGCCGTGCTCGTCCGCGGAGCGGGCGATCCGGGCCAGGCGCGCCGCGATCTGCGGGCCACCGGAAAGCCGGAACCGTCAGCCCGAGACGCATCGTGGGACCCTTCGCGCGAGCCTGAGCGGATATGCGGTTGCCGCGCCGGCCGGAATTCCGCGTCGCGAGGATGTCCGCCCGAGGCGGCGCAGTACCGCTTCACTGGCCCGCAGCGGGATTTCACGGAGGATTCAGCAGGCGCCGGTAGCCTGACCAGCAGAAAGGTGCTCCTTATGAAGGGTCAGGCCGTGTCGAAGCAGAGCTCCGATCCCATTGTCCGAGATCTCAACGGCTTGCTTCGGTGGCACGCGGAAGACATGCCGGACGCTATCACCTACACCTTTGTCGACCGCTTTACCGACCAGAGGAACTGGCACGAACAACAGCTGACCAACCGCGAGCTGCTGCAGCGTGCCAAAGCCCTGGCCGCCCGGATCCAGTGCCATGCGGCCCCCGGTGACCGCGTCATGGTGCTGAATCAGCCGGGGGCGGACTACGTGGTCGGGATCTACGCCGCCATGCTGGCCGGCGCGATCGCGGTGCCCGCCTATCCGCCGGAGGCGACGCGGTTGAACCGCGGACTAGAGCGGGTCCGCGCGATCGTGGCCGACGCCGCCCCGCGCTGTGTGCTGGTCGACGACATGGCAGGGTTGTCGGGGAGTTCCCTGCACGAGGAGTTCTCCGGAGTGGAGTGGATCGTCTCCTCCTCGGTCTCCGCGGAGTCGGCGGACGCCTGGGTGGCGCCGGACACCCGGCCCGAGGACCTGGCCGTGCTGCAGTACACCTCCGGCTCCACCGGGCAGCCGAAGGGCGTCATGCTCTCGCACCGGAATCTGCTGGACAACCTGCGCGCCGGCCGGGACGCCTACGGCGTCGAGGGGCGGATGAACGGCGTCTTCTGGCTCCCGCCCTACCACGACATGGGGCTTATCGGCGGAATACTGATGGCGCTCTTCTGCGGCGGCCGGGCACAGCTGATGGCGCCGTTCGCGTTTCTCCGCGACCCGTTGCGATGGGTGAGCGCGATGTCGCATTACAGGGGGTATGTCAGCGCTGCTCCGAATTTCGCCTACGAAATGGCAGCCCAGGCCGCCGAGGCCGATCCTGAAGCGGTGCTCGGCCTGGATCTGAGCAACTGGCGGGTGGCGATATCCGGTGCCGAACCGGTTCATCACGCGACGCTGGACCGATTCGCACGGGCCTTTGCCGGCGCGGGTTTTCGTCGCGATGCCTTCCACCCCTCCTTCGGACTGGCGGAGAACACCCTCGTGGTGACGGCGCAGCCCGGGGGCGACCGCACGGCCCGACTGGACGCGGCGGAGCTCGAACGCCACCGGGTGCGCGAGGCGGCACCGGGGGCGGAGGCACGGGTGGTCGTGGGCTGCGGCCCGAGCGCGGACCCGGGCCAGCGCATCGAGATCGTCGATCCGGCGACGCGTGCGCGCACGCCCGAGGGAGCAGTGGGGGAGATCTGGGTCAGCGGCCCCAGCGTGGCGCAGGGGTACTGGGGCAGGGCGGAGGAGAGCGAGTCGGTCTTCCGGGCCACGCTCGCCACCGGCGAAGGCCCGTTCCTGCGCACCGGTGATCTCGGGTTCGCAGGACCGGACGGCCTGTTCGTCACCGGTCGGGTCAAGGACCTCATCGTCCTGCACGGCCGGAACCACTACCCGCACGACCTCGAACGGACCGTGGAGGAGGCACATCCGCAGATCCGCAGCGGCCGGTGCGTGGCCTTCGCGGTCGGCGGCGAGCCCGGGGAGGAACTGGTGCTGGCCATCGAGACCGCGGGCCGGACCGCCGCGGAGGAACGCCGGGCCATCGTCGCGGCCGTCCGTGAACGGGTCGGCGCCTGCCACGCGGTGGCCGTCCGGGAGGTCGTCCTCGTTCCGCGCGGCGGGATCCGGCGCACCTCCAGCGGGAAGCTGCGGCGGTCCGCCGTGCGCGCCGCCTATCTGGCCGGGGAGTACCCGCGCGAGGAGCGGGCCCGCGCCGAGTACACGGCGCCGCGCGACGAGATCGAGCAGGTGGTGGCCGACGCGTGGAGCAGGGTCCTCGGGGTCGAGCGGGTGGGCGTCCAGGACCGGTTCTTCGAACTCGGCGGCGACTCGTTGAAGGCGGTGCGACTGCTGGGTGATCTGGACACCCGCCGCGGACACCGGCTGACGCTGTCCGACGTGGCCGCCGTGCACACGGTCGGGGAGTTCGCCGCGCTGCTACGGCTGCGCGCGCAGGAAACGCGGCCGGGAACGCGGCCGGCGGCTGCGGACATTCAGCTGGACCTGGGTTGATGGGCGAGGGTGGGGAGGGAAGGCCGGCGATGACCGAGGACGTCCGCGAGTTCGTGGCCAGGGTCGGGACCCTGGGCATCAGGCTGTTCCTGGAGGAGGGCCGGCTCCAGTGCCGTGGGGCGCAGGAGCAGTTGACGCCCGCGCTGCTGGAGCAGGTGCGGGACCGCCGGGACGCGATCGTGGAGCACCTGCGCGTGGCGGCCGGGTCCGCTCCGGCCGCTCCCCTCACCGCGGGTCAGCGCAGTCTGCTCCTGCACCAGCGGTTGACCCCGGACAGCGTCGCCTACAACCTCGCGCTGGTGGCCCGTACCGACGAGGCCCTCGACGCCGGGCGGCTCGACCGCGCGCTGCGTTCGGTCATGACCCGTCATGCGATCCTGCGGACGACCTACCGCTGGAACGACGGCGAGCCGCTGCGGTGCGTGGCGGAGGTTCCTCCGTCGGTCCTCGTCGAGGAGACCACCGCGGAGGATCTGGTCGAGTCCCTCGCCGAGACGTTCGTGGACCGGCCCTTCGACCTCGAGCGGGAGGTGCCGATCCGGGCGGCCCTGGTGCGCAGCGGTCCGGACGACCGGCGTCCGGTGCTGGCGCTGGCGGTGCATCACATCGCCGCGGACCTGCGCTCCGTCGACGTGATCGTCGAGGAGTGGCTGGCCGCCTACCGGGCCGACGACGCCGTGGCGGTGGTGCCGCACGGCGTCGACTTCGCCGAGCAGGTGCGACGTGAGCAGCACTGGCTGTCCGGTCCGGGCGCGGCGGACGCCCTGTCGTTCTGGCGCGACGAGCTCGCCGACCTGGCGGAGGTGAGGCTGCCGTTCGACCGGCCGCGCCCGCCGGTGCAGACCTTCCGCGGCGGTCGCCGCACGGTGGAGCTGGACCACCGGCTGTCGGCCGCGATCGGCAGGGTCGCACGCGAGGCCGACGCGACGCCGAACATGCTGTTCCTGTCGGCGTTCCAGGTGCTCCTGCAGAAGCACCTGGGATCGGACGACGTCGTGGTGGGTACGCCGGCCGCCAACCGGCGCACCGCCGACGTGCAGGACACGGTGGGTTTCTTCGCCGACCCGGTCGTCGTGCGCACGCGGCTCGCGGACGATCCCACGTTCCTCGCGGCGCTCGGGCGGACCCGCGGCACCCTGCTACGGGCGCTGGACCACCCGTTCCCGTTCCCGCTGCTGGTCGAGCGCCTCAACCCGGTGCGTGACCCGCGCCGTTCCCCGTTCTTCCAGGTGATGTACGTCTGGCAGCAGGCGGACTCGGGCCGGCGGCCGGTGTCCCTCGTGCCGCTGGCCGCCTCCGGCCAGCGCGGCGCCCCCTACGACCTGGTCCTGGCCGTACAGGAGACGCACGGGCGTTTCGTCTGTTCCTGGACCTACAACGTCGACCTCTTCGAGCAGGCGACCGTCGAGCGGATCGCGGACGGCTTCCTGGCGCTCCTCGACGCCGTCACCGCGCGCCCGGAGCAGCCGGTCTCGCAGTTGCCGGCCCTGTCCCGCGCGGCCGAACAGGAGCTGCGCGCCGAGGCCGGCGGCCCGACGGTGGAACTGGGCGAGCTGCCCTGGCTCGACCAGTTCGACTCCCAGGTGCGCCGGACCCCGGAGGAGGTGGCCCTGGTCTGCGGCGAGCGGTCGGTGACCTACCGGGAGCTCGGGGAGCGGGTCGAGGGCATGGCCGCCGCACTGCGCGCGCGGGGGGTGCGCGAGGAGGTGCGGGTCGGTCTGTGCGCCGAGCGCTCGATCGAGCTGGTGGTGGCCATGCTGGCCGTCGTCCGGGCCGGTGGCGCCTATCTGCCGCTGGATCCGGAGTACCCGTCGGAGCGCCTCGGCTACATGGCCGACGACGGTGGGATCGCGCTGTGCCTGGTGGACCGGGCGGGTGAGCGTGCGGTCCAGGGGTGTCCCGGCGAGCTCGTCGCCCTGGACACGCTCGCACGGGAGGCCGATCGGCTCGCGCCGACGCCGCTCGGCACGACCCCGGAGGCCGCGCTCGCCTACGTCATCTACACCTCGGGGTCGACCGGTCGACCCAAGGGGGTCATGGTCACGCGGCGCAACGTCGCCAACCTGTTCGCGGGCCTCGACCGCGCCGTGGGCGAGCCGCCGGCGGGCGAGCAGCCGGTCTGGCTCGCGGTCACCAGCGTCTGCTTCGACATCTCGGTCGTCGAGCTGCTGTGGACCCTGTGCCGCGGCTACCGCGTGGTGATCGAGACCGAACGGTGGGCGTCGCCCGCGCGGCGAACCGGGGCGAGCGGCTCCGCACCGTCCCGCCCGGTGGACTTCAGCCTGTTCTACTTCGCCTCCGACTCCGGCGAGCGCCGGGGGCCCGATGTCTACCGGATGCTGCTGGACGGAGCGCGTTTCGCCGACGCCAACGGGTTGCGTGCGGTCTGGCTCCCGGAACGGCACTTCCACGCTTTCGGCGGCGCGTTCCCGAACCCGTCGGTCCTGGCCGCCGCGGTGGCCGCGGTGACCGAGCGGGTCGCCCTCCGGGCGGGCAGCGTCGTCCTTCCGCTGCAGGATCCGCTGCGTGTCGCGGAGGAGTGGGCCGCCGTCGACAACCTCTCCGGCGGACGGGTCGGCCTCTCCTTCGCGTCCGGGTGGCAGCCGAACGACTTCGTGCTGGCACCGGAGCGGTTCGCCGACCGCAAGGAACGGATGTGGCGGGACATCGAGACGGTGCGAGCCCTGTGGCGCGGCGAGGCCGTGCGGCGGGTGAACGGACTCGGTGCCGAGGTGGAGGTCGCCACCCTGCCCCGGCCCGTTCAGCCCGAACTGCCCGTCTGGGCCACCGCGGCGGGCAGCGAGGAGACGTTCCGCCAGGCGGGCGCGGCCGGTGCCCACCTGCTGACCCACCTGCTGGGGCAGAACGTCCAGGAGCTGGCCCGCAAGATCGGTGTGTACCGCGCCGCGCGGGCCGAGGCGGGACACGACGAGGGCGTGGTGACCCTCATGCTCCACACCTTCGTCCACCCCGACCCGGACGTGGCCCGGGAGGCCGTCCGCGAGCCGTTCAAGAACTACCTGCGCAGCTCGATCGATCTGATGCAGGGGCTGGCCAAGGGGCTCGGCCTCGATCCGGTGCAGCACCGGGAGCTGATCGTCGAGCACGCCTACCAGCGCTTCGCGGGCAGCAGTGCGCTCTTCGGCACGCCCGAGCACTGCGCTTCCCTGGTACGGGAGTTGGCGGACGCGGGAGTCGACGAGATCGCCTGTCTCGTCGACTTCGGGGTCGACGACGAACTGGCGCTCTCCGCGCTGGACCATGTCGTGACGGTCCGCCGGCTGCTCACCGAGGCGTCCGGGCGGCTGCCGACGGATTCCCTGTCCCGGCACGGGGTGACGCACCTTCAGTGCACTCCCGCCTACGCCCGGATGCTGCTGGAGGCGGACCGGACCGGAGCCGGGTTCGGCCCGCTGCGGCGGCTGCTGGTCGGCGGCGACGCGGCGCCGCCGGAGCTGGTGGAGCGGCTCGGCACATCCGGCGTCGAGCAGGTGCTCAACATGTACGGCCCGACCGAGACGACCGTCTGGTCGGCCGTGCAGCCGCTGGAGGTCGACGCGTCGGGCCGGGTCACCGTCGGCGGACCGCTGGCCAACACCACGCTGTACGTGCTGGACCGTCACCTGCGTCCGGTGCCGCCCGGGGTCGTCGGCGAGCTCTTCGTCGGCGGGACCGGCGTGGTCCGTGGGTACTGGGACCGGCCGGGGCTGACCGCCGAGCGGTTCCTGCCCGATCCCTTCGCCGGTGCCGCCGGTGCGCGCATGTACCGCACCGGTGACCTGGCCCGGTCGCTGGGAGGCGGCCGACTGGAGTTCCTCGGCCGGGTGGACCATCAGATCAAGGTGCGCGGTTTCCGCATCGAGGCCGGCGAGATCGAAGCCGTCCTCGGCGCCCACCCGGACGTGGCGGAGTGCGCGGTGATCGCCCGACGGGACGGGGAGGGCGACAGCAGCCTGGTCGCCTTCGTCGTCCCCCGCGGGGACGCCGGTTGCGACGAGCAGGCCCTGCGCGCGCACGCGCGCGGCCTGTTGCCCGAGTACATGGTGCCCTCCAGGTTCGTGGAACGCGGCGCACTGCCACTGACGCCGAACGGCAAGACCGACCGCAGCGCGCTGGTCCGATCGGCCGCCGAGGTCTCCGCGAGAGTTCTGGTCGGGTACGTGGGCCCGCGCAACGAGGCCGAGGGTGCGTTGCAGCGGATCTGGGCCGAACTCCTGGGGCGCGACTCGGTGGGCGTGCACGAGAACTTCTTCGAAGTCGGCGGCCACTCCGTGCTCGCGGCCAGGCTGCACAGCCGTATCCACGGCGCGGGCCTCGGCCCGATCGAGCTCGTTGACATCTTCACCTATCCGACGATCGCCGCCCTGGCCGCCCGTCTGGGCTCCGGCGGCGCGGCCGACGCCGAGCGCGGGCGCGTCGACGACCGGGCGAACAAGCAGAGGGCCGCCGTCCGGCGGCAGCAGCGCAGGAGGCAGAGCTCGTGAGCGAGCGTGACACCGACGACGACATCCAGCACATCGCGGTCATCGGCATGGCCGGCCGGTTCCCCGGGGCCCGGGATCCGGAGGAGTTCTGGCGCAACATCGCGGACGGTATCGAGTCCGTCACCTGGCTGTCGGACCAGGACCTGCTCGCCGCGGGCGTCCCGGAGCGGCAGTTCCGCGAGCCGGGGTACGTCCGGGCAGCCACCGTGCTGGACGGGATGGAGCAGTTCGACGCCGGTCTGTTCGGACTGACGCCGATGGAGGCGGCCATCCTCGATCCGCAGCACCGGATGCTGCTGGAGAGCACTCAGGCGCTGTTCGACCACGCCGGCTACAACCCGGAGACGCTGACCGCCACCACCGGGGTCTACGTCGGCGTCGGCTTCCCCTCCTACCTGGTGAACAACCTGCTCGGCCGTCCGGAGCTCATCGAGCAGGTCGGCATGCAGCGGATCTTCTTCGCCACCGACAAGGGTTTCGCGCCGACCCGGATCTCGCACAAGTTCGACCTCACCGGCCCGAGCGTCGGGGTCGACACGGCCTGTTCGACCTCCCTCGTCGCGGTGCACCAGGCATGCCGGGCGCTGCTCGGATACGAGTGCGACCTCGCCGTCGCCGGCGGTGCGAGCGCGATCCTGCCCAGCGGGGTGGGCTACCAGTACCACGAGGGCGGCATCCACTCGCCGGACGGGCACTGCCGGGCCTTCGACGCCGCCGCCGGTGGGACGCGGTTCGGCAGCGGCGTGGGTCTGGTGCTGCTGAAACGGCTCTCCGAGGCCGTCGCCGACGGCGACCACGTCCTCGCGGTGATCCGGGGTTCGGCGGTGAACAACGACGGCGCCGCGAAGGCCGGTTTCACCGCCCCGAGCGCCACCGGGCAGGCCGCTGTCATCGCCGACGCGCTCGCCTTCGCCGACGTCGAACCGGACACGGTCGGGTACGTGGAGGCGCACGGGACCGGCACCGTGATCGGGGACCCGATCGAACTCGCCGGTCTGACACGGGCGTTCCGGGAACAGACCGACCGCCGCCAGTACTGCGCGATCGGTTCGCTCAAGACCAACGTCGGCCATCTCGACGTGGCGGCCGGGATCGCCGGCCTGATCAAGACCGTCCAGGCCCTGCGGCACCGCGGGCTCCCGCCGAGTCTGCACTTCGAGCAGCCGAACCCGGCCATCGACTTCGCCCGCAGCCCGTTCTACGTCAACACCGAGCTGCGTCCCTGGTCGGCGCCGGACGGGGCGCCCCGGCGCGCGGGGGTGAGCTCCTTCGGCATCGGCGGGACCAACGCCCACGTGGTGCTGGAGGAGGCGCCGGTCCGTCCGGCGTCGGGGCCCTCCCGCGACGAGCAGCTCGTCGTCCTCTCCGCGCGCTCGCCGCAGGCGCTGGACCGGTTGGGCGCCGAACTGGCGGACGCCTTCCGAGCGGCCGGCGACACGCCGCTGGCGGACCTCGCGTTCACCCTGAGCACCGGCCGCCGGGCGCACCCGCATCGGCGCGCGATCGTGTGCCGGGATCACGCCGAGGCGATCGAGGCCCTGGAGGGAGACCGTCCGTCGGCAGCGCTCTCCCACGTGGCCGGGGCGGACGCCCCGGGCGTCGCCTTCGTGTTCCCTGGTCAGGGCGCCCAGCAGGTGCGGATGCTGGCCGGTCTCTTCGCCGACCAGCCGGTCTTCCGCGAGGTGGTGGACCGCTGCGCGGAGCACGCCGCCGACCGGCTCGGCGTGGACCTGCGCCGGGTGATCTGGCCGGACCTCGCGGACGAGGAGCGGGCGAGAGAGCGGCTGGACCAGACCTGGCTGACCCAGCCCGCCCTGTTCACCGTGACGCTGGCGCTCGCCCGGCTCTGGATGGCGTGGGGCGTGCGGCCGTGCGTGCTGATCGGGCACAGCCTGGGCGAGTACGTGGCGGCGACGCTGGCCGAGGTCCTCCGGTTCGAGGACGCGCTCGACCTCGTCATCGAACGCGCGAGGCTGATGAACGAGATGCCCGGCGGCGCGATGCTGGCGGTGTCGCTGGACGAGCAGGCGCTGCTGCCCCTGCTGGGGGACTGCTCCCTGGCGGCCGTGAACGGCCCGCAGCAGTGCGTCGCCGCCGGCCCCCACCCGTCGATCGAGGAGCTGGAGAGGCGGCTGTCCGCCCAGGGCGTGGAGCACCGTCGGCTGCGCACCTCGCACGCCTTCCACTCCTCGATGCTGGACCCGGTCGTGGCTCCCTTCGAGGAGCAGGTGGCCCGCTTCGACCTGCGTGCGCCGCGGATCCCCGTGGTGTCCTGCCTCACCGGCCGGGTGCCGGCGGCCGATGAGCTCGGCGACCCGGGGTACTGGGCCCGACAGCTGCGCGGGACGGTCCGCTTCGCCGACGCCGTCCGCACGGCCGCCGAGCAGGGCGCGGACGTGTTCCTCGAGGTGGGCCCCGGGCGGACGCTCACCTCGATGGTGCGCCGCAGCGGCGTCCCGGCGCACCGGGTGATCGCCTCGGCGCGGGGCGCCGAGGACGCCCGGACGGATGCCGAGGCGCTGCTGGAGGCCCTCGGAGCCCTGCACTGCGCCGGCGTGCCGGTGGACTGGGAGGAGTTCTGGGCTGGCCAGCAACGGCACCGCGTGCCGCTGCCCGGTCACCCGTTCGAGCGGGAGCGCCACTGGATCGAGCCGGTTCCCGCAGCTGCGACGCCGGTCGGGAGCGAGGAGCCGGTCGCGAGCGAGAAGCGGGTCGGCCAGGTCCGTCGCTGGACTCCCGCGCCGCGTCCGGGTCCCGACGGCGCCGCGTGGCAGCCGGGTGAATGGCTGATCGTGGCCGATGACGAGCTGGGCCAGGCCCTGACGGACCGCCTGGAGAAGGAGGGGGAGAGCGTCGTCCGGGTGCGGCGCGGCGCGGCGTTCGCCGCGCAGGACGAGGGCTTCGCCCTCGACCCGGCACACCCCGAGGACGTGGCCGCGCTGCTGGGCGCGCTGCGGCAGCGCGGACGCCTGCCCCGCCACATCGTGCTGGAGTGCGGCCACGGCACGGCGGGAGCCTCGGCGCCCGCCCCGGGGGACGAACTGCGCCTGGCGGGGACATGGGTGGAGGCGCTGCTCGCCGGGGCCGAGGACGACGAGCTCCAGCTCGCCCTGGTGGCACACGGGCTGCACCGGATCACGGCCGATGACGACCCGTCACCGAGCAGCGCGGCCCTGACCGGTTTCTGCCGCGCGATCGCGGCCGACCATCCGGAGCTGGCGGTGGTCTGCGTGGACGTGGACGACCGGCTCGCCGAGGCCGCCGACGGCATCGTGGGCGAACTCGCCGGCGGCGTCGCCGAGACCGTCGTCGCGTTCCGCGCGGGCACGCGCCACGTCGAGTGCTACGAGGCCCGCTCGACGGACACGGCCCCGTCGGGCCGGAGCTTCGTCCTCACCGGCGGGCCCGCCGAGGTGCCCATGCTCCTCGCGCGCCGGTTGGCGCGGCAGCGCCGGGCCAGGCTCACCCTGGTGGAACGGCGTCCCCTGCCGCCCGAGCCGCAGTGGTCCGGCTGGCTCGACGAGGGGACCGGGCCGGGACTCGCGCTCGCGGCGGTGTCCGGCGCCGGGACCCTGCCCGAGCTGGGGCAGCGAGAGGCCGAGCTGTCCGCCGCCGAGCGTGGACTCGCCGAGGCGGCCGGGGCCGCCTGGGACCGGGACACGGTGGGCGCGGTCCTGAACCGGCTCTGCGGCAGCCACGTGTACCGGACCCTGCGGGACGGCGGAGTCGACCTGCGGGCCGGCGTGGTGCACCGGCGCGCCGCGATCGCCGAGCGGATGCGGATCCGGCCGGCGTTCGTCAAGTTCCTCGACTTCTTCCTCCAGGTGCTGCACGAGGACGGCGTCGTCCGCTGCGAGGGGGACCGGGTCGAGGTCCTGCTCGGACCGGAGCAGGTGGAACTGTTCGACTCCGCCGCCGCCAACGCCCTGCTGCCCGGCTTCGAGCCGACGATCTCCTTCCTCGACCACTGCGTACGCAACTTCCCGGCGGCGCTGAGCGGCGACATCGACGCCGTCGGCGTGCTCTTCCCGAACGGCGATCCCACACGGCTGGAGCAGGCGTTCCGCACCCTGCTGGATGCCAGCAACTACCGCGTCTACGCGGACCTGCTCGGGCGCCTGCTGGCCGACCTGGCCGACTCGGCCCCGGGAAGGCCGCTGCGGGTGCTCGAAGTCGGCGGCGGCAACGGCCAGTTGACCAGGATCGTCGCTGCGGCGCTGCGCGGGCGGGAGGTCGAGTACTGCTTCACGGACCTCGGCGGCTCCTTCGTCCGCCGGGCCCGGCGGTGGGCCGCCGGGTGTGGCTTCACGGCCCTGGACTGCCAGGTCTTCGACATCACCCGCGACCCGGTCGAGCAAGGACTCCAGGCGCACTCCTTCGATGCCGTCATCGGGTTCGACGTGGTCCATGCGACGCCGAGGATCGCGCAGACGGTCGAGAACCTGCGCGGCCTGATCTCTCCGGGCGGGCTGCTCGGCCTGGTCGAGGCGGTGGTGTCGCTGCGCTGGGTCGAGCTGCTCTGGGGGCTCGCCGAGGGGTGGTGGCTGTTCGAGGACGAGGAGGTCCGGACCGGCTCGCCGCTGGTTCCGCTGGACACCTGGGACCGGGTGTTGCGGGAGCGGCCGTTCGCGGACGTCGTCTCCTTCCCGCGCGACGAAGCCGTTCGAAGCGCCACGGACTACGGCCTGGTGCTCGCCCAGCAGCCGGCGACACTCGACTCGCCCGGCTACCGGGCGCACCTCGCCCGTCGCGCCGAGGCCGTCCTGCGCACCACCCGGGAGCGCATCGGGGCCGTGCGGGAGCTCGAGGCCCTGGGAGCCGAGGTCATGGTCGTCGGCGCCGATCCGACCTCGCAGGAGCAGATCGCGCGGGTCCTCTCCCACGCCGCCGCGCGGTTCGGGTGCGTGGACGGGATCGTCCACGCACCGGAGCTGCCGCTCGACGACACACCGCCGCCGTGGTCGGCGGCCGACCTGCCGGCCCTGGCGGCTCCGCACGTCGCCGCCGCGCGGACCCTGGTGCGCGCCGCGGCCGAGGCAGGGGTCCCGACGCTCGCGTTCGTCTCGCCCGCGCGGGCCGTCACCGGCGGCACGGGCGCCCTGCGCCCCGCGATCGCCGGCAGCGTCTTCGACGTCTTCGCCGACGACGACCGGGTCACCGCGGTCCGCTGGGACGCGGACGGGGACCCGGCCCTGCTGGAGCAGGCCATCGGCCGGCCCGGCGCGGTGGTCCTGGCCGGGGAGGCTCCGGACCTCGGCCCGGTCGCCGACCGGCGCAGCAGGTCTCCGCGCGGGGCTTCGGGGGCGACGGAGGCCGCCGCGGCGGACGTCGAGGAGGAGATCCTCGTCATCTTCCGGCAGCTGTTCGGCACCGAGGATCTCGGCGCACACGACGACTTCTACCGGCTGGGCGGCGACTCGCTGCTGGCCACGCAGGTGATCGCCCGGATCCGACGTCGCTTCCGCGTCGATCTGGCGGTCAAGGCCCTGTTCGACGCCCCGACGGTCGCCGGCCTGGCCGAGAAGGTGCGGGCGGCGCAATCGGAGGACGCCCACGCGGACATCCCGCTCCTGCGGGTGCCCAGGACCGACGCCGTGCCGCTCTCCTTCGGTCAGCAGTCCCTGTGGCTGGCGGAGCAGTTCCACGGCCCGAGCGCGACCTACAACATCCCCGGAGCGGTGCGTCTGCTGGGCCGGCTGGAGATCGAGCCGCTGCGGCGCGCACTGCGGGAGGTCGTCGGACGGCACGAGGTGCTCCGCACCACCGTCCATGCCGTGGACGGCTCGCCGGTGCAGCGGATCCACGAGGACGTCACGGTCGACCTGCCGGTCCGCGAGGTGGCCGAGGAGGAGATCGAGGAGCTCGCCCAGGAGCACGCGCGCACCGTCTTCGACCTGGAGCGGGGTCCGCTGATCCGGGTGGCCCTGCTGCGGGTCGCGGAAGCGGACCACGTCCTGCTGGTCAACATCCACCACATCGTCTCCGACGGCTGGTCGCTCGGCGTCCTGGTCGAGGAACTGGTGAGGCTGTACTCCGCGTTCGTGCGCGGCGAGGGATCACCGCTGGCTCCGCTCGACCACCAGTACGCGGACTTCGCCGACTGGCAGCGGCGTTGGCTCGACGGCGAGCTGTTCGACCAGCAACTCGCCTACTGGCGGCGCCAGCTGGCCGGAGCGCCGAAGCTGCTCGGACTGCCGACGGACCGGCCGCGGCCACAGACGCAGCGGATCCGCAACGCGGTGCACCGGTTCGTGGTCCCGCCGGAGCTCGCCGACCGGCTCGGCGGACTCGGCCGGGACGAGGGCGCCACCCTCTTCATGGTGCTGCTCGCCGGCTTCAAGGTGCTGCTGTCGCGCCTGGCCCGAACCACGGACGTCTCGGTCGGCACGACGAACGCCAACCGGACCCGGGCGGTGTTCGAGCAGATGATCGGGATGTTCGTCAACAACCTGGTGCTGCGCACGGACCTCGGCGGCGACCCCACGTTCCGGGAGCTGCTCGCCCGCGTCCGCGCGACGTCGGTCGACGCCTATGCGCACCAGGACCTGCCGTTCCTGACGCTCGTCGACGAGCTCCGTCAGGAGCGCAGCGCGGCGCACACGCCGCTGTTCCAGGTGCTGTTCCTGCTGCAGAAGCTGAACATCACCCTCGAACTTCCCGGGATCACCGCGCGCACCGTCGAAGTCGACGCGCTGCACACGAAGTTCGACCTGACCCTGTTCATGGAGGAGCAGGCCCAGGGGATCGTCGGCACCTTCATCTACAACGCGGAACTCTTCGACGCCGCCACGATCGACCGGATGGCGACGCGTCTCGTGCGCGTGCTGCACGACGCCGCCGAGGCGCCGGACACCCGGATCGGCGAGCTGCGCATGGAGAACAACGACGAGAACGGGACGCGAGACATGACCGAGCGGGACTCCCACAGCACCAGGCTCCAGTCGCTGCGCAGCGCCAAGCGCCGCTCAGTGGACGTCGGCCGGATCAGTCCGGTACGCACCGGCTTCCTCCCCGGTCTGCCGCAGGCTCCGCTCGTGCTGGAGCCCGCCGAGGCCGGCGTCGACCTCGCGGGGTGGCTGCGGGGCAACCGGGATGCCGTCGACGCCCATCTGCACAAGCACGGGGCGGTGTTGCTGCGGGGCTTCCACAAGGGCTCGGTCGACCGGTTCGAGGAGGCGGCCTCGGCGATCTGCCCGACGCTCTTCCCCGAGTACGGGGACCTGCCGCGCGAGGGCGAGTCGACCCGCGTCTACAAGTCCACGCCCTATCCGGACGACCGGTCGATCCTCTTCCACAACGAGAGCTCGCACCTGCACACCTGGCCGATGCGGCAGTTCTTCTCCTGCGTCGTGGCGGCCCGCGAGGGCGGCGAGACGCCGATCGTGGACTGCCGGCGCGTGCTCGCGAGCCTGCGCCCCGAGCTGGCCGAGGAGTTCACCCGTCGCGGGCTGCGCTACGTCCGCAACTTCATCGACGCCGTGGACGTGAGCTGGTCCAGGTTCTACGGCACCGAGGACCGGGCCGAGGTGGAGCGCAAGTGCGCCGAGGCCGGTGAGGGCTTCAGCTGGCTGCCCGACGGCACCCTGCGCACCTGGCGGCGGGCCGACGCGGTGCTGCCGCACCCCCGCACCGGCGAGGCGGTCTTCTTCAACCAGCTCGCCCTGCACCACCCCTCGTGCCTCGACGCGGACACCAGGCAGTCGCTGGAGGCGCTGTACGGGGAAGCCGGTCTGCCCAGGAACGTCTACTGGGGTGACGGCTCGGTCATCCCCGACGAGGTGGTCGCCGAGGTCCGCGAGGTGATGGACCGGGAGGCGCTGGTCTTCACCTGGCAGGAGGGCGACGTCCTCGTCACCGACAACATGCTGGTGGCGCACGCCCGCCGTCCCTTCGTCGGGCCGCGGAAGATCGTCGTGGCGCTCGGCGACATGATGCGCGCCGACCTGCCCGCCCCTGCCGACCGTTGATCCGGATCCCGAGCACGCACGGCCCGATGGCTGAATATGGAGAGTCGCACACCATGAACGACGCCGAGCTCGACAGCATGGCGCAGGCCGGATTCCGCCTGTCACCGCCGCAGCTTCGGACCTGGTCGCACGCCGCCGGGCAGCGCGTGCAGGTCCGCGCCCTGGTGGAGGGACCGGTCCTGAGCGACAGGTTCCGGCAGGCGCTGGATCTGGTGACCGAGCGTCACGAGCTGCTTCGCGCAAGCCTGATCGAGGTCCCGGGACTGGCGGCGCCGTTGCAGTCGGTGCAGTCGCCGGCCGGGCCCGAATGGTACGAGGATCGCCTGCCGGCCGACGCCGAGCAGGCCGCGGTCGAGGCCGCGGCTGCGGCGGACCTCGTCCAGCCGTGGACCGGAACGCTGCGGGCGCGCCTGCTGGTCGGCGTCGACCGCGCGGTCCTGGTGCTGACGGCCTGCGGGTTGTTCGCGGACCGCCGGTCACTGCTCGTGGTCCTGGAGGAGCTCGCCCAGCTGCTCGGCGGCACGACGCCGCAGGAGGAGCCGTTCCAGTACCTGGACGCGGCGGAGTGGTTGCACGAGCAGGTCGGGACGGACGAGGCGAGGGCCCGGATGGACCGCTGGCTCGCCCGGGAGCTCGCCGTCGCACGGGAATCCACCCTGCCCTCGGAGACCGGCCCGTCCGGTGAGCCGACCCGGGTGGGTGTCGAGCTGGACACCGCGCTGTCGGCGGCGCTGGACCGGACGAGTGCCGAGACCGGCGGCAGCGCCGCCGCGGTGCTGCTCGGGGCCTGGCAGATCCTGCTGCTCCGGCTGACCGGCCAGGAGGAGATCCTCACCGCGGTGCTGCCCGGCTCCCGCGGCCTGGACGAACTGGAGGACGTGGTCGGGCTGTTCGAGAGCCCGGTGCCGGTGCCGGCCGCCCTGGTCGGCGCGCTGCCGTTCGCCTCCCTGGTCCGCGACCTCGACCGGGTCCTGGCCGCCGCTCCCGCCGAACAGTTCGCCTTCGACAGCACGCGCGCCGCCGAGCCGCTCCCGTTCGGCTTCGCCTTCACCGAGCTGCCCGCTCCGGTGCGCGCGGGGAGCGCGCGGCTGACCGTGACCGGCGTGGGCGGCGGCCCCGACGGTGCGGCGCTGCACCTCGACGTGGTCCGGGCCGCCGACGGCGGTCTCACGGCGTCGCTCGTCCGCGACGAGCGACGCGTGTCGTACCGGCACGCGGTGCGGATCGCCGAGCAGTTGGTCTCGGTCCTGCGCGAGGTCAGCACGCGCCCGCAGGCACCGCTGGAGGATCTCGGTCTGGCCGACGGGCCGCACGCGGGCGTTCCCGGGCACGGCGACGCCGCGCCCGAGTCGGTGTCCGGCTCCGCGCTCGCCCACGTGCGGTTCGCGGGTGCGGCCGCCGAGCGGCCCGAGGCCCTCGCGGTGGTCTGCGGCGACGAGGAGCTGACCTACCGTCAGGTGGAGTGCCGGGCCAACCGGCTGGCGCACGCGCTGCGGCTGCGCGGGGTCGGTCCGGGTGTTCCGGTTGCCCTGGTGCTGGACCGCTCCGTCGACTACGCCGTCGGTCTGCTCGCGGTCCTCAAGGCGGGTGGGGCCTTCGTGCCCGTCGACCAGGCGCTGCCGGCCGCGCGGGTGCGGTGGATGCTGGAAGAGGTCCGTCCGGCGGTGCTGATCACCCACCGCGGCCGGCTCGACGTCGAGGCGGCCGGGACGACGCCGGTGCTCGACCTGGACCGCGACGCCGCAGAACTGGCCGGCCTGCCCGAGACCCCGGTGGACGTGCCGGTCCGGCCGGAGCACCCCGCCTACCTGATCTTCACGTCCGGCTCGACCGGACAGGCCAAGGCCGTGGCCGTCCCGCACCGCGCCATCTGTGCCTATCTGGACGGCGTGCTGGCGGCCCTGACCCCGCCGCAGGACGAGATGCTGGGAACCCTGGCGACGCCCGCCGCAGACCTCGGGCACACCGCGGTCTTCGGCGCCCTGTGCACGGGACGCCCGCTGTTCCTGGCAGTGGCCGACGAGGTCCTCGCGGCCGACGCGCTCGCCGCACGTTTCCGGGTGCGTCCGCTCGGCCTGCTGAAGATCGTGCCCTCGCACCTGGCCGCGCTGCTCGACGCGCCCGACGCCGCCGCCCTGCTGCCCACCCGCTGCCTCGTGCTGGGCGGCGAGCAGGCTTCCGGAGCGCTGCTGGAGCGGATCCGCGCACTGCGCCCGGGGCTGCGGGTCGTGAACCACTACGGTCCGACCGAGACCGCCGTGGGCGCGCTGGTCCACCAGGTCGCCGAGGACGGACCGGGCCCGGTGCCGATCGGCCGGCCGCTCGCCGGCTACCGCGCCTACCTGCTCGACGCGAAGCTCCGCCCGGTACTCCAAGGGGCGCCCGGGGAGCTGTACATCGGCGGTCCCGGGCTTGCCCTGGGCTACTGGGACCGGCCGGGGACCACGGCGGAGCACTTCCTTCCCGACCCGTTCACCGCCGAGCCCGGCGCGCGGATGTACCGGACCGGGGACCTGGTCCGGCAGCGGCCGGACGGCGCCGTGGTCTTCCTCGGCCGCACCGACCAGCAGGTGAAGATCCGCGGCCACCGGGTCGAGCCGGGGGAGATCGAAGCCGAGCTCCGCCGCGACGAACGAGTCGCCGACGCGGTGGTGGTCGCCGCCGGCGAGGGGGCCGAGGCGCGGCTGGCGGCGTACGTCGTGCCGCGTCGCGGCGGCCGGATCGACGCCGACGAACTCGACCGGCGGCTGCGGCTGCGGCTACCGGACCACATGGTCCCGGCCGCGATCGTCTCGCTGCCCGCCCTGCCGCTGATGCCGAACGGGAAGGTGGACCGGCGAGCCCTCCCCGTACCGGACCCGACCGCCTCCCGCTCCTCGTACGTCGCGCCCGAGACGGACACCGAGGCCCTGCTGGCCGACCTGTGGGCGGACATCCTCGGATGCGAGCGGGTCGGCCGGGACGACTCCTTCTTCCAGACACTCGGCGGCAATTCCCTCGACGCGACCCGGGTGGTGGCCCGGATCCGGGCCACCACCGGCGTCGGCCTGCACGTCAGCGCCCTGTTCGAAGCCCCCACGGTGGCGCGGCTGGCCGAGCTGGTCGACGGCGCCCAGTCCGACGCGGACGCCGCGGCGATCCCTGCGGCCGAGCGCACCGGTCCCATGCCGCTGTCCTACGCCCAGCGCCGGCTCTGGGTCCTCTCCGAGGTGGACGGCGCCGACGCGGCCTACAACATCCCGGCGGCCGTCCGCATCCGCGGCGAGTTGGACGTCGAGGCCCTGGTCCGCGCCCTGCACGAGGTGGTCCGTCGGCACGAGGCGCTGCGCACCAACATCGTGCTCGTCGGGGAGACGCCTCGGCAGGTGGTCCGCGAGCCCGCGCCGTTCGAGGTGCCGCTGACCGAGGCCGCCGAGGCGGACGTGGTCCGGCAGGCGCTCACCTTCGCGGCGCGGCCGTTCGACCTCGCGCGCGACGAGCTGTTCCGCGCCGCGGTGCTGCGGGTGGCGCCGCAGGAGCACGTGCTGCTGCTCTGCCTGCACCACATCGTCTCCGACGGCTGGTCGACCGCACTGCTGTGGCAGGAGACGGTGACCCTCTACAACGCCTGCCGCGCCGGCCTCTCCGCGTCGCTCGCACCGCTGCCGATCCAGTACGCCGACTACGCCCGCTGGCAGAACGCGTGGCTGGAGGGATCCGGGGTGGCGCCGCAACTGGACTACTGGAAGGAGCAGTTGCGCGATCTGCCGGCGCTGCTGGAGCTGCCCACCGACCGACCGCGGCCCGCGGTCCAGGGCCACGCCGGCGCGACCGTGGCGATCGAGCTCGACCCGGCGACCGTCGCCGGGCTGCGCGCACTCGCGCACCGGCAGCAGTCGACCATGTTCATGGTGCTGCTGGCCGCCTTCAACGTGCTGCTGGCCCGCCACAGCGGACAGCAGGACATCGCCGTCGGCACGCCGGTGGCCAACCGCACCCGGGCCGAGGTGGAGCAGCTGATCGGCTGCTTCTTCAACACGCTCGTGATCCGCACCGACCTCACCGGCGACCCGGAGTTCACCGAACTGCTCCGCCGGGTCCGCGAGGTCGTCCTGGCCGCCCAGGCCCACCAGGACCTGCCGTTCGAGCGGCTGGTGGAGGCGCTCAACCCGCCGCGTGACGCCGGGCACTCGCCGCTGTTCCAGACGCTGTTCGTCTACCAGCCGGCCCCGGACGAGGGACTGGCCATGGACGGACTGCGGCTGGAGCCGGTACCGCTGGGCGGTGAGGTCGCCAAGTACGACCTCACGCTCGATCTGGTGGAACACGCGCACGGCGTGAGTGGCCGGATCGAGTACCGGACCGACCTGTTCGACGCCGACACCGTCCAGCGGCTGGCCGGACACTTCCAGGAGCTGCTCGGCTCGATCGTCCAGGCCCCGCAGGCGAGGGTCGGTGACCTGCGGCTGCTGCCGGAGCAGGAGCGCGAGGTGGTGCTGCGGCAGTGGAACGCCGCGTACCGCGGCCGTCCGGCCGCCCGACTCGCCGCCGACGCCTTCGAGGACCAGGCCCGGAGCCGGCCGCAGGCCACCGCGCTCGTCCACGGTGGCCGCTCCCTGAGCTACGACGAGCTCGACCGCGCGGCGAACCGGCTGGCGCACGTCCTCCGGGCCAGGGGAGTGGCCGAGAACGACCTGGTGGGTCTGTGGCTGGACCGCTCGGTGGAGATGGTCGTCGCCATGCTCGGCGTGCTCAAGGCCGGTGCCGCCTACCTCCCGCTCGACCCGGCCGCCCCGGCGGCGCGCAACGCGGACCTGATCGCGGACGCGCGACTCGGTTTCGTGATCACGACCGGGGCCCGGGGCGCGGACCTGCCCCCCGGGGTCGTGCTGATCGACCCCGGGCAGGAGCCCGGCACCGACGACTCGGCGCCGTCCCGCCGGACCGGTCCCGAGGATCTCGCGTACGTCATCCACACCTCGGGATCGACGGGCCGCCCCAAGGGCGTGATGATCGGGCAGCAGAACCTCGCCGGCTTCTTCGACGCCATGGACCAGCGGCTCGGCACGGACCGGCCGGGCACCTGGCTCGCCGTCACCCGGTACACCTTCGACATCTCGGTGCTGGAGCTGCTGTGGACCCTGACCCGCGGCTTCAAGGTCGTCCTCGTCGGTGACGAGCTCGTGCTCAGCGACGGAGTCCGGCCGCGGCGCCGGGCGACGGACTTCAGCCTGTTCTACTTCGCCAGCGACGCCGGCGAGCGCGGCACGGACAAGTACCGCCTGCTGCTGGAGGGCGCACGCTGGGCCGACCGGCACGGCTTCGCCGCAGTGTGGACACCGGAGCGCCACTTCGGCACCTTCGGCGGCCTGTACCCGAACCCCGTCGTCACCGCGGCCGCGCTGGCCACCGCGACCAGCCGCATCGGCATCCGCACCGGAAGCCTGGTCCTCCCGCTGCACAACCCGATCCGGGTGGCGGAGGACTGGTCCATGATCGACAACCTCTCCGGCGGCCGGGTCGGGCTCTCCGTGGCCTCGGGCTGGCAGCCGCACGACTTCGCGCTGGCGCCGCACAACTTCGCGGACCGCAAGGAGACCATGTTCCGGGACCTCGAAGTGGTCCGCGGACTGTGGCGGGGCGAGTCGGTGCGCACGGCCTCGGGCACCGGTGAGGAGATCGAGGTGCGCACGCTGCCCCGTCCGATCCAGCCGGAGCTGCCGGTCTGGGTCACCGCCGCCGGAAACCCGGAGACCTTCCGGCGGGCCGGCGCGATCGGGGCCAACGTGCTGACCCACCTGCTCGGACAGTCGGTCGAGGAACTGGCCGAGGCTCTGCGGGTGTACCGGGACGCCCGGAGCGAGGCCGGTCATTCCGGGCCGGGCCACGTCACCCTGATGCTGCACACCTTCGTGTCCGAGGACGAGGACTTCGTCCGCCGGACCGTCCGCGAGCCCTTCAAGGACTACCTGCGTGAGTCCGTGGACCTGGTCCGGCCGATCGCCAAGTCGCGCGGGCTGGACGTGGAGGACTTCGACGAGGCCGACCTCGATGCGCTCCTCGACCACGCCTTCGACCGCTACTACGACACCAGCGGGCTCTTCGGCACCCCGGAACGGTGCGTGGCGATGGTCGACCGCCTGAGCGCGGTCGGCGTCGACGAGATCGCCTGCCTGGTGGACTTCGGCGTCCCCGCCGACGACGTGCTCGCGAGCCTCGACCACCTGGACGAGCTGCGCCGGCTGATGTCGCCCGGCTCCGACGAGGACGCCCCCGAGGACATCGCGGGACTGATCGAGCGACACGGCGTCACCCACCTCCAGTGCACCCCCTCACTGGCGTCCCTGCTGGTCACCGACGAGCGGGTCAGGGCCGCGCTCGGGTCCCTGGAGTGGATGCTGGTCGGCGGCGAGGCGCTGACCCCGGCCCTCGCGGCGGACCTGGCGCAGACGGTCGGCGGGCAACTGCTCAACGTCTACGGCCCGACCGAGGCGACCATCTGGTCCACCAGCCACCTGGTACGCGACGCGAGCGGTCTGATCGGCCGGCCGCTCTCCAACACCCGGGCGTACGTGCTGGACGACCGCCGGGCCCCCGTGCCGATCGGCGTGCCCGGCGAGCTCCACCTCGCCGGCGACGGCGTCGCGCTCGGCTATCTGCACCAACCCGAGCTCACCGCGGAGCGCTTCGTCGCGGACCCCTTCGCCCCCGACCCGGCGGCGCGGATGTACCGCACCGGGGACGTCGTGCGCTACCGGGCCGGCGGCGAGCTGGAGTTCATCGGCCGCCGGGACGACCAGGTCAAGATCCACGGCTTCCGGGTGGAACCGGGGGAGGTCGAGGCGGCGCTGGCTGCGGCGCCGGAGGTCAGGGCCGCCGCGGTCGTCGCGGCCGACGACGAACGAGGCGGACGGCGGTTGATCGCCTATGTCGTCACGTCGGGACCCCTGGACGTCGAGGCGCTGCGCGGGCACCTGGAGACGCGGCTGCCGCGGTACATGATCCCGGCCGGGTTCGTCGGGCTGGGGGCGATGCCGCTGCTGCCGAGTGGCAAGACCGACCGCCGGGCGCTGCCGAAGCCGCTAGCGGAGCAGCCCTCCGCGCGGCTGTCCACCGCGCCGGCGACGGCGGCCGAACGCATCCTCGCCGGGGTCTGGAGCGACCTGCTGCACCGCGAGGAGGTCGGGGCCGAGGACAACTTCTTCGAACTCGGCGGGGACTCGATCGTCGCCATCCAGATGGTCTCGCGCGCCCGCCAGGCCGGGCTCACCCTCGCGGCCCGGGACCTGTTCCAGCACCAGACGCTCGGTGAACTCGCCGCGGTGGCACGCCAGGGCGTGCGCACCTCGGCCGAACAGGGCCCGGTCCTGGGCGAGTCACCACTCGCCCCCATCCAGCACTGGTTCTTCGAGCAGCAGTTGGCCGACGCCCACCACTACAACCAGGCCGTCCTGGCCGACGTCGTCGGCGATCCGCTCGATCTCGGGGTGCTGGCCCTCGCCCGTGACGCCCTGCTGCGCCACCACGACGCGCTGCGCAACCGGTTCCGCGAGGGCGAGGCCGGGTGGGACCAGTGGACGGGCGCACCCCAGGAGGGCACGGCGCCGATCGAGCACGTCGACCTGAGCGGGCTGCCCGAGCAGGCCTGGCCGCAGGAGGTCGCGGCCGTCCAGGACCGCGTCCACCGCGCGCTCGACCTGGAGCACGGTCCGCTGCTGCGGATGGTCTCCCTCGGCTACGGCGGCCGGCGGGCCGATCAGGTCTTCACGGTGATCCACCACACGGTGGTCGACGGCGTCTCCTGGCGCGTCCTGCTGGAGGACCTGCAGCGCGCCTACCGCCTGCTGAAGGCCGGCCGGCCGGTGGAGCTTCCCGCCAAGACCACGTCGTACCGGGAGTGGACCGGCAGGCTGGCGCAGGAGGCCGACTCCGAGCGGACGCTCGCCGAACTCGACTACTGGGCCGACCAGATCGAGGGCCCGGCGCCGGCGCTGCCGCGCGACCGCAACGGCCGCAACACCGAGGCGAGTGCCCGGACCGTCACCGCGGAGCTGTCAGCCGAGGAGACCGACGCCCTGCTGCACGAGGTGCCCGCGGCCCACGGGGCCGACCTGCACGCGGTGCTGCTCTGCGCCGTGGCGGAGGCGTGCGAGCCGTGGACCGGCTCCCGGTCGTTGCTGCTCGACGTGGAAGGGCACGGACGCGAGGACCTCTTCGAGGACGTGGACGTCTCACGGACCGTCGGGTGGTTCACGGCGCTCTACCCGCTGCGCATCGAACTCCCGGAGGCCCCCGACGACCGGCCGGCGGCCGTCCGCGAACAGGTGCACCGCATCCCGCGCCGCGGGATCGGGTACGGCCTGCTGCGCCACCTGCACCACGACGCATCGGTCCGGGCCCGCCTGGGCACCGGACGGCAGCCCGAGATCATCTTCAACTACCTCGGCCAGGCGGACACCTCCAGGAGCGAGGACGCCCTGCTGACCCTCGCCCCCGGAACCGTGGGCACGCCGCACGGAGGCGCGCAGCAGCGCCGGCACCTGCTCAACGTCAACGGGCTGGTGGCGAACGGCCGGCTCCGCGTCGACTTCACCTTCAGCGAGGCTGTGCACCGTCCGGAGACGGTCCAGGCCCTCGCCGACCGGTTCGGCGCCTCGCTGCGCCGACGGGTCGAGGACTGCCGCACCGGACGCGTGCGGCTCACCCCCTCCGACTTCCCCGACATCGATCTGACGCAGGAGTCGTTGGACGAGCTGCTCGGCGAACTGCGCGACCACGAAGGAGAACTGGCATGAGGGAGCGAAGCGAACTCATTGAAAGGTGCGCGTGGGCGAATGCCTTCGCCGAGCTCTGCGAGGCGGGCGCATGAGCCACGACGACGTAGAGGCGATCTACCCGCTCTCGCCGCTCCAGCACGCGATGCTGCTCCGGTCCCGGCTGGCGCCCGAGAGCGGGGTGTACGTCCTGCAACTGTCCTTCGACATCCGCGGGGCGTTCGACGCGGGAGCGTTCCGACGGGCCTGGGAGCAGGTCACCGCCCGGCACGCCGTGCACCGGACCTGCTTCCTGCGACTGGACCAGGAACAACCCCTGCAGATCGTGCGCCGGACGGTGGACCTGCCCTGGCAGGAGGAGGACTGGACCGCGCTCCCGGGCGACGAGCAGGAGGACCGGTTCGCCGCGCTGCTGGAGCGGGACCGCGCGGAGGGCTTCGCTCCCGAGCGGGCCCCGCTGATGCGCTGCCTGCTGGTGCGTCTGGCCGGCGACCGGCACCGCTTCCTGTGGACCCGTCACCATGCCGTCTCCGACGGGTGGTCCATGCCCACCGTGCTCTCCGAGGTCGTGCGGTGCTACCAGGCCGACCGGGAGGGCGAGGCACCGAGGCTCGGTCCGGTGACCCAGTACCGCGACTACATCGCCTGGCTCCGGGCGCGGGACGCGGCCGCGACGGAGGAGTACTGGCGAGGTTCGCTCGCCGGGGTGACCGGACCCACGCAGCTCGGCATCGACCGGCCGCGCGCCCACGGCACGTCCGACCAGGGACCGGGCGGGCAGCAGCGGGTGCTGCTGAGCCCGCGGACCACGGCCGCGCTGCTCGCCGCCGCCCGCCGGGAGCGGATCACGCTCAACACCTACGTCCAGGGCGCGTGGGCCTTGCTGCTCCGCTGCTACAGCGGTGAGCGCGACGTCCTGCTCGCAGCGATCGCGTCGGGACGCCCGCCGTCCCTTCCCGGCATGGAGTCCGCGGTCGGGTGCTTCCTGAACACGCTGCCCGTGCGCGTCGAGGTCGACGACGAGGCCCCGGTCGCCGACTGGCTGCGCGGGTTGCAGGCCGCCCAGGTGGAGCGCGAGGAGCACGGCCACGCCTCCCTCGCGCAGATCCGGCGCTGGGCGGGTCTGCCGGGTGATCTCCCGTTGGCGGACACCCTGGTGGTCTTCGAGAACTTCCCCCTGGGGCCGGCGTTGGCGGCGCAGGACGGGCCGATCCGCGTCGAGTCGATCCGCATGTCGGAGCGGACCAGCTTCCCGCTCACCCTCACGGTCGCCCCGGGCGACCGCTTGTCGCTGCAACTCGGTTACGACGAGAGCCGGTTCGACGCGGACGTGGTCGAGCGCATGCTCGGGCACTACGTGACGCTGCTCACCGCGCTGGCGTCCCCGCCGGCCCGGGTCGGGGACCTGACCGCGGTCGGCCCGGCCGAGCGGGCGGCGCTGGCGGCGCAGGCCGCAGGCCCTCGCCGGGCTCTGCCGACGGCCGGTTCGGGCGGCGTGCACCGGTTGTTCGAGGCGCGGGCGGCGGCAACCCCCGACGCGACGGCGCTCGTCGCGGGGGAGGTGCGTCGCTCGTACGCGGAGCTGGACGCGCGCGCCGACCGGATCGCGGGACGGCTGCACGCGGCCGGTGTGGTCGCGGGCGACTTCGTGGGCGTGTGCCTGGAGCGTACGGCCGACCTGCCCGCCGCGCTGCTGGCGGCCTGGAAGGTCGGGGCGGCGTACGTGCCGCTGGACCCGGCGTACCCCGCAGCGCGCGTCCGGCACATCCTGGACGACGCGGCACCTGCCGTGGTCCTGGCCCAGGCGTCGACCCGCGCGCTGCCGGCCGGTGCCGCCTGTCCGGTCCTGTTGCTCGACGGCCCCGACGACGGCCCCGTCGCCCCGTTCGTCCCCGTGGACGCGGGCGACGACGCGGTGGCCGTGACGATCTACACCTCAGGCTCGACCGGCACGCCGAAGGGGGTGCTGATCACCCATCGCAACATCCGCGCGCTGCTCGCCTGGGCGGCCGGGGTCTACTCGGCCGAGGAGCTCTCGGGAACGCTCGCCTCGACGTCGATCTGTTTCGACCTCTCCGTCTTCGAACTCTTCGTGCCGCTCACCACCGGGGCCACCGTCATCCTCGCGGAGAACGCACTGCTGCTGCCCTCGTTGCCGGCGCGCCACGAGGTGACGCTGGTCAACACCGTCCCGTCGGCGCTCGACACGCTCCTGCGGCTGGGCGCACTGCCGCCCCGCGTCGCCGTGGTCAACCTCGCCGGGGAGCCGCTCCCGCGGGACCTGGTGGACCGGCTGTACCGCCAGGCGGGGATCCGCAAGGTGTACAACCTGTACGGGCCTTCGGAGGACACCGTCTACTCGACGTTCGCCCTGATCCCGGCGGACGGCGGCAAACCGCTGATCGGACGGCCCATCGCCAACGCGCAGGCGTACGTCCTCGACTCCCGGCTGCGGCCGGTGCCGGTCGGCGTCCCCGGCGAGCTGTTCCTCGGCGGCGAGGGCGTCTCGCGCGGCTACCACGACCGCCCCGCGCTCACCGCGAGCCGCTACCTGCCGGACCCGTTCGGCGAGCGCCCCGGCGCCCGGCTCTACCGCACCGGGGACGTGGTGCGCCGTCTGCCCGACGGCGGGCTCGACTACCTCGGCAGGACCGACCACCAGGTCAAGCTGCGTGGCTTCCGGATCGAGCTCGGCGAGATCGAGGCGGCCCTGCGGGCCCTGTCGGGCGTGCGGGAGGCGGTGGCCGCGGTGCGCACCGACCCGCCCGGAGGCGGGGGGAGGCTGGTGGCCTACGTGGTCACCGAGCGGGGGCACGCCTTCGACCGGCCGGAGACGGTGCGGGCGCTGCGCGCCACGCTCCCCGAACACCTGGTGCCGTCGGCCTTCGTCGAACTGGCCGAGGTCCCGCTCACCCCGAACGGGAAGGTCGATCGCGAGGCGCTGCCGGCTCCCGAGCCGGTGCGGTCGCGGCGGACGTACCGGGCGCCCGAGAGCGAGACGGAGCGGACCGTCGCCGCCGTCTGGACATCGGTGCTGGGGGTGCCGGGGCCGGGGATCGACGACGGCTTCTTCGAGCTCGGCGGCGATTCACTGCTGCTGGCCCGCGTGTTCGGCGAGCTGAAGTCCCGCTACCCGGGTGGGGTGCAGATGACCGACCTGTTCCGTCATCCGACCATCGCCGAGCTCGCCCGACACCTCGAGGGCGTCGAGGAGCGGCCCGCCTTCGCCGGCGTGCGGGGCCGGCTGGAGCGCCGCCAGGCCGCCCGGAGCGCTGACACAGACGCTCGGGCAGGCTCCACGGTGAGCTGAGCGGCGCCGCTGGCCCGCACTGAGGAATCGCACGACGCGGGGGCGAGACCGGACGCCATGTCGGTCTCGCCCCCGCGTCGTTGGCGTTCCGGTCGCGCATCGCGATCCGCAGGCAGACGAAAGCACCCGGGGCGCTCGGCCCCGGGTGCGTGCCCCGCAGCCGTGCGGCTGCGGGGCTCAGTGTCGGCTCAGTGTCCTGCGGCGGAGCGCAGGGACAACGGCCTCATGTCCGTCCAGTTCGCCTCGACCCAACTCAGGCAGTCCGTGCGGGAACCGGCGACTCCGGTGTCCCTCCAACCGGCCGGGCTCTGCCGGTCGGCGAACCAGATCGAGTACTGTTCCTCGTCGTTCACCACGACCTTGTACCGCGTGCCGAACTCGTCGTCATCCGTCATCGGTTCTTTCCCTCCTCGTTGTCGTCAGGACTGGTGTTGCGTCAGGCGCTGCTGCCCGACGGTGCCTCGGTACAGCTCTTCCAGCGGCTGATGGCCGTCCCAGTCCGGGTCGAACACGGCCTTGAACCGGGCCTCGTCCCAGGCGGCCCCGGAGATCTCGACCAGTCGGCGGACCAGGGTGCGGCAGAAGATCTCGTAGGTCCGCTCGTCCGCCGGGAGTTCCAGCGCCCAGTCGCGCCTCCGGTGGACCTTGGCCATGAGGACCTCGTCCTGGTCGAACGAGCGCGAGTCCAGGAACATCCCGTCGTTGCAGCTGTAGAACATCCCCCGGCTGTCGAGCAGGCGGGCGAACTCCTCGGTCAGCCGGTCGGCGGACTTGAGCAGGCGGGACAGCTTGCCGCCCATCACCTGATCGTCGCACTGGCAGTCGGTGCCGTGCGTCCGGGCGAAGTGCAGCAGGATCCGGTGGTCCTCGAACGCGTCCGGCACGATGCGGTTGTAGTAGACCCGGTTGCGCAGGGCCAACCACGCGCTCCACGTGTCGAAGGACCCCTTCGCGAGGTAGTGCCCGGGGCTGTTGAGCAGCTTTTCGTAGCGGCTGCGCATCCGGATGCCGTAGTGGTGGACCATGCCGGGCAGCTGGTGCCCGCGGCCGGTGCGATCGGACTTGATGAACTCGGCGATGAGCTTGTTGTTCTCGGTGAAGAGCCATGACGAGGTGGCGAACATGGGGTCCAGCACGGTCCCGGCGTTCCCGGTCAGGAACCAGCGCTGTTCCGAGACCTGCTGCCGGGCGAAGCGGGCGAACCGTGCCCGGGATCCGTAGGAGAGCGGTCGCGGCGAGGGGCCGAGGATGTCTCCGAGTGCCCGGTGCTCGCGCAGGAAGGCGAGCAGCTCCTCGTTCGATCCGAACTCCGGCTGCACATGGCGGCGGTCGAAGACGACCCCGATGCTGTAGGTCGTCTCGGAGATCGGGAACAGCCAGATCCAGTACCCGCGATACATGAAGTACGCCATCGACGACGCGCGTCCCCAGTGCGGGACCCGCTGCCGCCATGCCTTGCCGCCCAGGTCGTCAAGGGACACGCAGCCCTCGAAGCGGCCCCAGGCGGCGGCGATGGGATTGCGGTCGTCCTCGGCGACCAGATCGAGCATCCGGGTGAGCGGAGACTCCTCGCCCGCGGCGTCGACCAGCCATCGGCAGGTGATGACGCCGGCGGACGTGCGCACCCGGTGGCCGTTCTCGGCGTCGAGGGAGATCGCCTCGGCCGGGGACTCGTCCGGGCCGCAGTCCAGCACCGTCGTGCCGAGCAGGACCCGGACTCCGTTCCTGCGGTTCATCTCGCACAGCGCCTGCTCGACCGCCGGTCGGTCGATGAGGTAGGTGGGGATGGGGTGCGGGCTGAGGCCGCCGATCTCGGACATCCGGTCGATCGGGAGATCCCGCTCCCGTGAGTCGAAGAAGAAGCGCGTCCCCGAGCTTACGTGGTGGTGTTTGCGCAGGTAGGGGCCGATCCGCAGGACGCGGTTGGCGTAGTTCGAGAACTCCTCGCCCGATGCCTCGTCCAGGCCGGGCGGGAACTCGGTGACCCGATCCACCACGACGACGTCCAGGTCGGGCTGTTCCAGGCTCAGCTGGCGCGCCAGCGAGCCGCCGGCCAGCCCGGCGCCGATGATCAGGACGTCACACCGGATGTCCGCCTCGTCGCTCATCGTCCACCGTCCGTTCGAAGTTCCGTGGCGACGATCCGCGCGCTCGTCTCGGCGTTCGCAGACGCGAACATGGCGTGGTAGTCACCGGGCAGGATGTGCGTGGTCAGTCCGCCAAGGGCCAGCCGCCTCCAGGCGCTGTCCGGGCGGGCCGGGTCGAGCCCCTCCCTGCGCCGCTCGGCGAGGAAGTACAGGGCGCGGCCGGGGTAGGGAGCCGGCCGGTAGGCGTACAACGCCTCCAGATTGGCCCGGTACACCGCGAGGACCTGCCGGGCGGACGCATCGACCGCCTGGCCCGGTTCCACGCCCCTGGCTGCCAGGCGCTCGGCCAGCAGTTGGTCCGTCTCCGCCGGGGACAGCTCCGCATGGCGGTTCAGCGGCATCTGGCCGGGGCCGGGGGTGTCGAACAGGGCCAGCAACTCCACGGTCTCGCCGGCGGCGCGCAGACGCTGGGCGACCTCCAGAGCGACCAGGCCGCCGAAGGCGGCTCCGCCGAGCGCGTAGGGGCCGACCGGTTGGGCGGTTCGCAGTTCCGCGAGGTAGCGGTCCGCGAGCTCCTCGACACTTCGCCGCGGCACCGCCCCGTCGTGCAGTCCTGCCGCCTGGAAGGCGTGCACCGGCTGCCCGGCCGGGAGCCGGCGGGCGAACTCGCGGTAGACGTACACGCTGCCGCCCACAGGGTGGAACAGGAACAGCGGCCTGCGGCCCGGCGCCCCCTCCCGCAGCGTGATCAGCGACGCCGACGCCTCCTGCGACCGCAACACGTCGTCGATGTACGTGGCCATTCGGGCGGCGGTGGGTGCTTCGAGGAGTGTGTGATGGGGGAGTTCGATGTCGAAGGTGGTGTTGGCCTTGGCGATGAGGTGGAGGGCCATGAGGGAGTCGCCGCCGAGGTCGAAGAAGTCGTCGTCGGGTCCG
>NZ_JYJF01000279.1 GCF_000955975.1 Saccharothrix sp. ST-888 | reverse complement strand
CCCGGATGGTGGTGCCGCCGAGCTCGATGTCCTCCAGTGCGACCCGGGCGGTGCCGGAGTCGGAGATGCTGAAGAAGCGCAGCAGCTCCTCCACCGCGCCCGGCAGCAGCGCCGGGTCGGCCTGGACGGCGGCGAGCTGCTCCGGGTGCTCCAGCAGGCCCAGGACGCCGAGCGAGATCATGTTGGCGGTGGTCTCGTGGCCGCCGACGAGCATCAGCCGGGCCATGGTCACGATGTCGGTGTGGTCGGCGATCGGCTCCGCGCGGTTCTTCTCGATGAACCGGCTGATCAGGTCGTCGCCCGGCTCGTTCTCCTTGGCGGTGATCAGCTTGTCCAGGTAGGTGTCCAGGCCGACGACGGCCGCCCCGTACTCCTCCGGGCTGATGTCGTGGTTCATCATCAGCGCCGACCACTCCTCGAACTGCGCGTGGTCCTCGTAGGGCACGCCGAGCAGTTCGCAGATCACCAGCGAGGGCACCGGCAGCGCGAGCGCGGTCACCAGGTCCACCGGGCCGCCCTTGGCGAGCATCGCGTCGATCCGGGCGTCCACGATCTCCTGGATCCGGGGCCGGATCGCGCGCATCCGCCGGGCGGTGAACTCGGGGATCAGCATGCGGCGTTGCGCGGTGTGGTCCGGCGGGTCCATCGAGAGCAGCATGAGGCGGACCTCTTGCAGCATCTCCTCGGGGATGTGGAACTGGTGCGGGTAGCCGGGCAGTTTGAGGTTGGAGCTCACCCGGGAGTCGCCGAGGACCGCCCTGACGTGCTCGTACGTGGTGACCAGCCAGGCCGGCCTGCCGTTGACCTTGAGGCTCGCCCGGGAGACCGGCTCGCTCTCGCGGAGCTTGGCGTACTCCGCGGGCGGGCTGAACGGACAGGTGCGGGTCATCGGGAAGGTCGGGAGCTGCGCCGCCGGGTGGTCCTGATCGGCAGTCTGGGTCATGGTGCCCTCTCGAACTGGGACTCGGGGTCGAATGGTGGGGCGTGCCTCGGTCACCAGGTGACGGGCAGTTCGTAGATGCCGTAGACGATGGCGTCGTCCTTGAACTTCAACTCGCTGAGCGGGGCGGCGAGTTTGAGATCGGGGATGCGCTTGATGAGGGTGCCGTAGACGATTTCGAGTTCGATCCGGGCGAGGTTCTGGCCGATGCACTGGTGGATGCCGTAGCCGAAGGCGAGGTGGCTGCGGGCCTCGCGGTGGATGTCGAGGGTGTCGGCGTCGGGGAAGACGCTCTCGTCGTGGTTGGCGGAGTTGTTGAGCGGGAGGATGCCCTCGCCGGCCCGGATGGTGGTGCCGC
>NZ_JYJF01000278.1 GCF_000955975.1 Saccharothrix sp. ST-888 | reverse complement strand
ACCACGTGCGGCACGCGCAGCAGGGCGGCGACGGCGGCGTGCCGGCGGGTCTGCTCGACGACGCCGTTGCGGGCGTCGACCAGGACGATGGCCAGCTCGGCGGTGGAGGCGCCGGTGACCATGTTGCGGGTGTACTGCACGTGCCCGGGGGTGTCGGCGAGGATGAACCGGCGTCTGGGGGTGGCGAAGTAGCGGTAGGCGACGTCGATGGTGATGCCCTGCTCTCGCTCGGCGCGCAGGCCGTCGGTGAGCAGGGCGAGGTCGGGGGCTTCCTGGCCCCGGCTGCGGGAGGCGTGCTCGACGGCCTCCAGCTGGTCCGCCAGCACCGACTTGGAGTCGTGCAGCAGCCGTCCGACGAGGGTGGACTTGCCGTCGTCCACGGATCCTGCGGTGGCGAAGCGCAGCAGCGAGGTGGCGCTGAGCGCCTCGGTGGCCTGGGTGCTGGTCATGTCTAGAAGTACCCCTCGCGCTTGCGGTCTTCCATGGCGGCTTCGGAGAGTTTGTCGTCGGCCCTCGTGGCGCCGCGTTCGGTGAGGCGGCTGGCGGCGATCTCGGTGATGACGTCGGCGGTGGTGGCGGCGTGGGAGTCGACGGCGCCGGTGCAGGACATGTCGCCGACGGTGCGGTAGCGGATCAGGCGGCGCTGGACCGTCTCGTGGTCCTTGGGGCCGCCCCAGTCGCCGGCGGTGAGCCACATGCCGTCGCGGGTGAAGACGTCGCGCTCGTGGGCGTAGTAGATCTCGGGGAGTTCGATGGACTCGCGTTCGATGTACTGCCAGACGTCGAGTTCGGTCCAGTTGGAGAGCGGGAAGACCCGGACGTGTTCGCCGACGGCGTGCCGGCCGTTGTAGAGGGACCAGAGTTCGGGGCGCTGGCGGCGCGGGTCCCAGGCGCCGAACTCGTCGCGCAGGGAGAAGACGCGTTCCTTGGCGCGGGCCTTCTCCTCGTCGCGGCGGCCGCCGCCGAAGACGGCGTCGAAGCGGTTCGTCTCGATGGCGTCCAGCAGCGGGACGGTCTGGAGCGGGTTGCGGGTGCCGTCGGGGCGTTCGCGCAGTCGGCCGTCGTCGATGAAGTCCTGGACGTGGGCGACGTGCAGGCGCAGGTTGTGGCGGGCGACGGTGCGGTCGCGGTAGGCGATGACCTCGGGGAAGTTGTGCCCGGTGTCGACGTGCAGCAGGGAGAAGGGGATCGGCGCCGGGGCGAACGCCTTCAGTGCCAGGTGCAGCATGACGATGGAGTCCTTGCCGCCCGAGAACAGGATCACCGGACGCTCGAACTCCCCCGCCACCTCGCGGAAGA
>NZ_JYJF01000277.1 GCF_000955975.1 Saccharothrix sp. ST-888 | reverse complement strand
TCAGAGCAGGCCGTCCCAGTGCTGCTCGACCACCACCGCCCACCAGTTCTCCGGATCACCGAACACCGTCCCGTCCAGCGCGGCGAGTTCCCGCTGGAGGACCTCCACCGCGGCACCCGCCGCAAACGGATCCAGCCCCCGCAACGCCGGCCTCCGCTCGGCATACAGCACCAGACAGCGCACAAAGGACGAGAGATCGGCGTTCAGATACCGGCCGCTGCCGCTGTCCGGATCCACCGCCCAGACCCGCCCCACACCCACACCCGTACCCGTACCGCCGTCACCGCACTGCACCGCGATCAGGGCATGCCCGTCCGTGCCCACCAGCACATACTCACCCAGCACCGCACGCGCCCGCTCCGGCACCCGACCACCCCGCCCGACAGCCGCCAAGTGCCCGGCGACATCCCCCAGACCCGGCAGCACCTCGAAGAAACCCTCCACCCGCACCGGCAGCCCCGCCCCCAGCAGAACCCCCCGGGCCGCCTCCGGCAACCCGCTCCCCGCCAGCTCCACCGCACCGAACCGGTGCACACCCCCCGCACCGAACCGCCCCGCCAGCCGCTCCCCCAGCACCCCGTCACCCTCCGGACCCACCGCCGGCACCACCCGCGGGAACGGCACCCGGTTGGGCCGCGGCGGCACCGCACGCCCCGCCCCCCGGAACAACCGCTCCGTACTCTCCGTCAACGCCCGCACCCCCGCCGCCCGCCGGTCGAACCGCGGCCCGTAATCCTGCCCGTACGAGAACGACGCCACCGGCAGCTCCGCCAGCAGCACCGCCGCACAGTAACCACCCGGCAGCTCACACGGACGCAGATCGGTATGGACCGCCACGACATCCTCCGGCCGCACACCCCGCCCCCGCAGCTCCCGCCAGGCCCGCACCTCCGGATGCCCCAGCCCCGGACCGGACGGCAGGAACAGACTCCGCTCCTCACCCCCCGCATCCCGGTACGTCAGCACCGCCGTCGAACCGGGACCGGTCACCGGCGGCAACGCCGGATCAAAGGAACCCGCACCCAGCCTGTCCCGGTAGAGCCGCACCACCTCCTCCACCGGCACCGACGGCCACGTACTCAACTCCCCCGTGACCCGGTCCACCACCGCACACGCCGAACCCACCTCCGCCGGCACCCGCCGCTCACCCGTGACCGGATCGGCCACAGCCGGCCGCTGATCGGCCCACAGCACCCAGCCCAGATCGAACTCGTGCACCCCGATCCCGCGCCACTCCTCCTCCGGCCGCCCACCGTTGATCCACTGCTGGGCCGCCTCGATCGCCTGCTCACGGGTCGTCACGCGGTCGCTCTCCTTAAGAGCCGGATGG
>NZ_JYJF01000276.1 GCF_000955975.1 Saccharothrix sp. ST-888 | reverse complement strand
CCAACCGCGTGTACAACGCCGCCAACCCCGCCTGCAGCACCATGAACAGACTCGCACCCGAACGCCTCGCCAACTCCACCAGCGCGGCATGCAGTTCGGGAGTGAGCTCAAGCCCGATGTGGTCGCCCCGGTAACCGGCGACGGCCGGCCGGGGGCGGTCCGCGGGCAGCTGCAGCCGCTCCGGGAGGTCGGCCAACTGCGTGGTCCAGTAGTCGAGTTGCTCGGCAAACCGGCTCTCGGGGTCGTCGGCGTCACCGAGCAGGCCGCGCTGCCACAGGGTGTAGTCCGCGTACTGCGCCGGCAGGGCCGGCCAGTGCGGCGTACGGCCCTCGCACCTGGCGGCGTACGCCGCGGCGAGGTCGCGGGAGAGCGGGCCGGTGGACCAGCCGTCGCCCGCGATGTGGTGCATCACCAGCAGCAGCACGTGCTCGTCCGGCGCGAGCACGAACAGCTCCGCCCGCAGCGGCGGTTCCGTCGCCAGGTCGAAAGGCTGCCGTGCCGCCTCGGCGAGTCGCTCGGGCAGGTCGGCCTCTCGCACCTCGGCCGGCCGCACCCGGGGTCGCGCCGTGTCGGGGTCGAGGACACGCTGGCACGGAGCGCCGTCGACCTCCGGGAAGACCGTCCGCAGGCTCTCGTGCCGGGCCACCACGTCCGCCAGCGCGTTCTCCAGCGCCTGCCGGTCGAGCGTTCCGGTCAGCCGGAGCGCCAACGGGATGTGGTAGGCCGCGGTAGCGCCGTCCATCCGGTGCAGGAACCACAGCCGGTTCTGGGCGAAGGACAGCGGTACCACCTCGGGGCGCTCGCGTGCGGCCAACGCCGGGCGAACCCGGCCTGCCTCGGCCAGCGTCGCCGAGAGCCCTGCCACGGTCGGCGTCTGGAAGAGCCCGCGCAGTCCCACCTCGACACCGAGCGTCGAGCGCATCCGCGCGACCAGCCGGGTGGCGAGCAGGGAGTGCCCGCCCAGGTCGAAGAAGTCGTCGTCGACGCCGACCTGCGGCACCCCCAGCACCTCGGCGAACAGCTCGCACAGGATCTGCTCCTGCGGCGTGCGCGGCACCCGGCCCGCCCCCGCACTCCCGGAGACGGGCGCCGGCAGCGCCGCACGGTCCAGCTTCCCGTTCGGCGTCAGCGGCAGTGCCTCCAACAGCACGAAGACCGCCGGGACCAGGTAGTCCGGCAGGCGGCCGGCCAGGTGTCCGCGCAGATCGGCCACTCGGACGGTCGCGTTCTGGTGCGGGACGGCGTAGCCGACGAGCCGGTCGTCGTGGGCGAGGACGGCGGCCTGGGCGACGCCGGGGTGCTCGGCCAGCGCCGCCTCGACCTCGCCGAGCTCGACCCGGA
>NZ_JYJF01000275.1 GCF_000955975.1 Saccharothrix sp. ST-888 | reverse complement strand
CCAGATGCTGACGAGCTGCCAGGTCGGGAAGGTGTCCTGGCCGAGGGTGGGCAGGTAGGTGCGTCCGGGGCGGCTGAAGTCGAGGCTCGGGCCCTGGTAGTAGGGCCCGGAGGAGCTGCCCGCAGGCGCGATCCTGGACTCGACCTTGCGGATCGGGCCTGAGAGGTCGAAGTGGGTGCCGTCGAGGGCGGTGATCGCCTCGTCCATGAGCTGCTGCAGCCAGTCGCGGATGGCCTCCTCGCCCTTGACCGCGTGGCCGTGCTCGTCCAGGTGGTGCATGGCCTCGAGGAGGGTGGAGCCGGGCAGGACCCGCTCCGCTTCGCAGCGCATCTCGGCGAGCGTCCGGTGGAACTCGTCCCAGGCCCAGGCGTAAGCCTCGTCCAGATCGAGCTCGGCACCGGTGTTGTAGCGGGCGGCGCGCAGGTAGCGCTCGCGGCCGACGGCGTCCGGGGTGTCCGCCGTGGCGGGGAGGTAGCTGTCGCGCAGCCAGTCGCGGAACTCGGCGACGGCGGCAGTGGCCTGGCGGGCGGCGGCGTCAAGCTCGGGGCGCAGCCGATCGGTGCCGCCCGCGACGAAGTCGGCGAACCAGCCCGTGCCACTGCCCGCATGCTGTCCGGCGGCTTCCCCGGTCCAGTCGGCGAGCTGGCCGATCACCCCGGCGGCCTGCCGGGGAGCAGCGAGCAGGCCCCGGGAGATCCCCTCGGTGAGAGTGGCCCGGTAGCCGTCCAGCGCGCCAGGGAGGTTGCGCAGTCGTCCGGCCACCGCCGCCCAGTCCTCGTCAGTGGTGGTGGGCATGAAGGTGAAGATCGTCCGCACCTGGTCGACGTGCGCGCCCACGGTGCGCAGCTGTCGGAAGTTCTCGCCGGTGTCGTGCATCGCGAGCTCGGCGGTGAGGCGTTCCCGCAGCAGCCGGGCGCAGGCCCGCTCAGCAGGGTCGTCCGACGCAGGGGCGGCGTCGAGTGCGGCGAGACTGCGGCGAGCGACCTCGGCGTGGGCCTCGAAGCCGTCCGGCGAGAGGTCCGGCTGCCGGTCGTCGCCCCGGTTCAGGCCCAGCCAGGCGGAGGTCATCGGGTCATGTGCGGCCACCTGCTCGAGATGGCTGTCGGCAATGCTGCGCGGGGTGATCGATTCATGTCCCATACGGACATCCTGACGTGCCGTCGGCCTCGGCCTTCAAGGCGGTCAGGGCTCGGCGTCGAAGTCGCCTCGGCGGAGCTGTGGATACCGGTGGAGCGGACAACGGTCTGACCTGACTGCTGAGTGCCGCACCGGGGATCCCCCTCCGGCCCCCGGGGCGGCGCTCAGCAGTCGGCGGTCAGTCGGCCAACGGCAGGTACACCCGGTTGCCGGAGGCCGCGAACT
>NZ_JYJF01000274.1 GCF_000955975.1 Saccharothrix sp. ST-888 | reverse complement strand
TCGGCGACGAGGACCCGCAGGACGTCCGCGACATGTTCGCCCTGAAGTACCGGGGTGCCCGTTTCTCGCTCGGCTACGGGGCCTGCCCGGAGCTGGAGGGCCGGGCCAAGATCGCCGAGCTGCTGCGGCCGGAGCGGATCGGGGTGGTGCTCTCCGAGGAGTTCCAGCTGCACCCGGAGCAGTCCACCGACGCGATCGTGATCCACCACCCCGAGGCCAAGTACTTCAACGCACGCTGACCCTGCTGACCGGTCAGCGGAGAAGGAGCAAACCGCGATGAGAGAGCAGGAAGCGCCGGGCGGGAGCCTGCGGGCCGCGCTGGCGAGCGGAGAGCCCACCATCTCCTTCGAGTTCTTTCCGCCCAAGACCGACGCCGGTGAGTCCGCGCTGTGGCAGACGATCCGCCGGGTCGAGGCCGTCGCACCGACCTTCGTGTCGGTGACGTACGGCGCGGGCGGATCCTCGCGGGCCCGTACGGTCCAGGCGGTCGAGGGGATCGCCGAGCAGACCACGCTGCGAGCGGTGGCGCACCTCACGGCGGTCGGTCACTCGGTCGCCGAACTGCGCTCGATCATCGGCCGTTACGCCGATGTCGGCATCCGGGACGTGCTGGCCCTGCGCGGCGATCCGCCGGGTGACCCGCGCGGACCGTGGACACCGCATCGGCAAGGGTTCAGCCACGCTGCCGAACTGGTCCAACTGGTCAAGGAGTGCGGCGAGTTCAGCGTCGGCGTCGCCGCCTTCCCCGAGCTGCATCCGCGTTCGCCGGACTGGGACAGCGAGATCAGGCACTTCGTCGCCAAGTGCCGGGCCGGGGCGGACTACGCGATCACCCAGATGTTCTTCGACGTCGAGCACTACCTGCGCCTGCGCGACCGGGTGGCCGCGGCCGGCTGCGACACCCCGATCATCCCCGAGATCATGCCGGCCACCAACGCCGCGCAGATCCAGCGGTTCGCCGAGCTCAGCAACGCCACCTTCCCGTGCGGCCTGACCGAGCGCCTGGAGGCCGTCCGCGACGACCCGGGCGCTGCTCACCGGATCGGTGTCGAACACGCCACCCGGATGGCCCGCCGCCTGCTCGCGGAGGGCGCCCCCGGCCTGCACTTCATCACCCTCAACCGGTCCACCGCGGCGCTGGAGATCTACCGGAACCTCGATCTCCCGCGCGGTGCCGTCCAGTCCTCGAAGTACCGGGCAGCGGCTTCGGCCTTTGCCGCCGCCTGACCACCCACCCATGGAGTAGAAGTGACTGTTCGTCAGGATTTCAAAGTCGCCGATCTGTCCCTCGCGTCCTTCGGGCGCAAGGAGATCCAGCTGGCCGAGCACGAGATGCCCGGTCTGATGTCCATCCGCGAGGAGTACGCCGCC
>NZ_JYJF01000273.1 GCF_000955975.1 Saccharothrix sp. ST-888 | reverse complement strand
GGCTCAGACCTCGGCCGGCTCCGGCTCGGTGGGCTGGGCCTTGACCGAGTCGAGCAGCAGCTGGGCGACGTCGACCACCTTCAGGTGCTCCTTGGCGGCGCCCTCGTTCTTCTTGCCGTTGACCGAGTCGGAGAGCATCACCAGGCAGAACGGGCAGGCGGTGGAGACGATGTCGGGGTTGAGCGACAGCGCCTCGTCCACGCGCTCGGTGTTGATGCGCTTGCCGATCCGCTCCTCCATCCACATCCGCGCGCCGCCGGCGCCGCAGCAGAAGCCGCGCTCCTTGTGGCGGTGCATCTCCTGCTGGCGCAGCCCGGGGACCTTGTCCATGATCTCGCGCGGCGGGCTGTAGACCTTGTTGTGGCGGCCCAGGTAGCAGGGGTCGTGGTAGGTGATCAGGCCCTCGACCGGGTTGACCGGGACGAGCTTGCCCTCGTCGATCAGGTGCTGCAGCAGCTGGGTGTGGTGGATGACCTCGAAGTGGCCGCCCAGCTGCGGGTACTCGTTGGCGATGGTGTTGAAGCAGTGCGGGCAGGTGGCGACGATCCGCTTGAGCGGGGCGTCCTCCAGCGCGGCGTTCAGCGTCTCGACGTTCTGGGCGCCGAGCATCTGGAAGAGGAACTCGTTGCCCAGGCGGCGGGCGGAGTCACCGGTGCAGGATTCCTCCTTGCCGAGGATCGCGAACTTGACGCCCGCCGTGTGCAGCAGCTCCGCGAAGGCCTTGGTGGTCTTCTTGGCGCGGTCCTCCAGGGCGCCGGCGCAGCCGACCCAGTAGAGGTACTCGACCTCGGCGGGGTCGATGTCCTGGCCGATCACCGGCACCTCGATGCCGGTCTCCTTCTTGAGCTCCTTGACCCAGTCCAGGCGTGCCTTGGTGGCCATGCCCCACGGGTTGCCCTTGTTCTCCAGGTTCTTGAGCATCGTCCCGGCCTCGGTCGGGAAGGAGGACTCGATCATCACCTGGTAGCGGCGCATGTCGACGATGTGGTCGATGTGCTCGATGTCCACCGGGCACTGCTCGACGCAGGCGCCGCAGGTGGTGCAGGACCAGAGCACGTCCGGGTCGATCACGCCGCCCTCTTCGGCGGTGCCGACCAGCGGGCGCTCGGCCTCGGCGAGGGCCGCCGCGGGGACACCGGCGAGCTGCTCGGACGTGGCCTGCTCGCTGCCCTCCATGTCCTTGCCGCCACCGGCCAGCAGGTACGGCGCCTTGGCGAAGGCGTGCTCCCGCAGGCTCATGATCAGCAGCTTCGGCGAGAGCGGCTTGCCGGTGTTCCAGGCCGGGCACTGCGACTGGCAGCGGCCGCACTCGGTGCAGGTGGAGAAGTCGAGGATGCCCTTCCAGGAGAAGTGCTCGACCTGGGAGGCACCGAAGACGGCGTCCTCGGCCGGGTCCTCGAAGTCGATCGGC
>NZ_JYJF01000272.1 GCF_000955975.1 Saccharothrix sp. ST-888 | reverse complement strand
GCTGACGGCTCGTGAGCGGATCGATCTGCTGTTGGACGAGGGTTCGTTCCGTGAGGTGGAGCCGTTGCGCCGGCACCGGGCGACGGGTTTCGGGCTGGAGGCGAAGAGGCCGCACACCGATGGTGTGGTGGTCGGCTGGGGCACGGTGCACGGGCGGACGGTGTTCACCTACGCGCATGACTTCCGGATCTTCGGTGGGGCGCTGGGTGAGGCGCACGCGCAGAAGATCCACAAGATCATGGACATGGCGATCGCGGCGGGTGCGCCGCTGGTGTCGCTGAACGACGGTGCGGGTGCCCGGATCCAGGAGGGTGTCACGGCGCTGGCCGGCTACGGCGGCATCTTCCAGCGCAACACCCGCGCGTCGGGGGTGATCCCGCAGATCAGCGTGATGCTGGGCCCGTGCGCGGGCGGGGCGGCGTACTCGCCGGCGCTGACCGACTTCGTGTTCATGGTCCGTGAGACCTCGCAGATGTTCATCACCGGTCCGGACGTGGTGCAGGCGGTGACCGGGGAGAAGATCTCGCAGAACGGGCTGGGCGGCGCGGATGTGCACTCGGGTGTGTCGGGGGTGTCGCACTTCGCGTACGACGACGAGCAGTCGTGCATCGAGGAGGTGCGCTACCTGCTGTCGCTGCTGCCGCAGAACAACCGGGAGATGCCGCCGGCGGCGGTGAACGACGATCCGGTGGAGCGGCGCAACGAGTCGCTGCTGGACCTGGTGCCGGTGGACGGGAACCGGCCGTACGACATGCGCAAGGTGATCGAGGAGATCGTCGACCACGGGGAGTTCCTGGAGGTCCACGAGCGGTGGGCGACCAATGTGCTGTGCGTGCTGGCGCGGATCGACGGGCATGTCACCGGGATCATCGCCAACCAGCCGCAGTCGCTGGCGGGGGTGCTGGACATCAATGCCAGTGAGAAGGCCGCCCGGTTCGTGCAGATGTGCGACGCGTTCAACATTCCGCTGGTCACCATGCTGGATGTGCCGGGGTTCCTGCCGGGGGTGGACCAGGAGCACGACGGGATCATCCGGCACGGCGCGAAGCTGCTGTACGCGTACTGCAACGCGACGGTGCCGCGGATCCAGCTGATCCTGCGCAAGGCGTACGGCGGGGCGTACATCGTGATGGACTCGCGGTCGATCGGGGCGGACCTGTCGTTCGCCTGGCCGACGAACGAGATCGCGGTGATGGGGGCCGAGGGCGCCGCGAACGTGATCTTCCGGCGGGACATCGCCGGGGCCGAGGACCCCGAGGTGATGCGCGCGCAGAAGATCAAGGAGTACAAGAACGAGCTGATGCACCCGTACTACGCGGCCGAACGCGGTCTCGTCGACGATGTCATCGACCCCGCCGAGACCCGGCAGGTCCTCGCCTCCTCCCTCGCCATGCTCCGCACCAAGCACGCCGACCTGCCCAGCCGCAAGCACGGCAACCCACCGATGT
>NZ_JYJF01000271.1 GCF_000955975.1 Saccharothrix sp. ST-888 | reverse complement strand
GTTCAGCAGCGCGTAGTTCTCGATGGCGAGCGGGATGCCCTGGCGGATGTCCTGGCCGAACCACGGGTAGACCGGGCCGGTGTTGCCGCGCCCGAGCATGGCCGCCGTCCTCGCCGACCTCGCCCGCCGCTGGGGTACCGAGCCCAGGCCAACCGCCCCCACCACCACCCTGCCACCGGCCAGCGCACGCGCACGCGCACCGATCAGTGCCGACCAAGCAGCGGACGAGGAGTTCCTGCTGCAAGTGCTGGTGAACAAACCCGGCGCCCTCGACGAGGTCGTCGACTGGCTTCGGCCTGCCGACTTCGCCGGCCACGGGCATGGCCACCTCTACCGCTGCCTGGGCGCGCTGCACCACCGGGGTGAGCCGATCGACCAGCTGACCGTGCTCTGGGAAGCCCAGCTACGCGGGCTGCTGACGGACGGCACGCTCACGGTGAACCGGCTGCGCCAGATCTGCGGCGGGCTGGGCGCCGGTTCCGCCGAGTACCTCGGCGAACGGATCATGCGCTCCTCCATCGTCCGCACCGCCGCCGCCTCGGCCCGCGCGATCGGGGAGCTGGCCGGCAACGAGGCGCTGGCACCCGGCCGCCTCATCAACCACGCGCTGCACGCCCTCGGCCCACTCGACGAGGTCAGGGCCCGCTGGCAACGCGCCACCCCATCACGGGCCCAGGCCTGGCCGCCGGATCCGCCAGCCAGGACGAAGCGTGCCGGCGCCGCGCTCGCCCGCAGCTACCCCGACCTCCGACTCCACTCGCCCCGGCCCTCCCCGCGTCCACCCGGAAACCCAGCGCCCGACCGCCGCTGAGGAGCCACTCATGAGCACCACCGCCGCGTCGGACCGGCTCGCCGAACTCAGCAACGTGGTCGGGCGCCTGAGCGAAGAGGTCGCCCTGCGAGCCGACGACAAGCCATCGCCCCAGGACCTGGCCCAACGCTGGCCCACCGAGCCGAACCCGGGCGACATCGAAGCGGTTAACTGAGCTGATGTACCAGGGGTTGCGTGGCCCGATGAGAACTACCGCACCCGGGTCCTGGCCCAACACCCCTGCGTCAGAGGCCCTATCGGCTCGGTCGGCGCCTGCGGCGATCCGCCCCCCGCTATCCCCTCCGCTCTCCTCCAGGAAGAGGTCACCTTCATGTCCGAAGCCGTCCAGGGGCCCTCCGAGGACCCGATCCGCATACCCGACGAGGACCTCCACGACCTCGTCTCCGCGCTCGCCCGGACCATCGCCGAAGTCCGCCAGCACGGTGTCCTCCTCGACCACCTCACCTCCGAAGAAGCCGCCGTCTCCACAACCCGGGCAGCCGACGACACCCCCGCCCGCCGTCAACACCGAACCGGAGAAGCCGACCTCGGTGTTCATCCTCGCCCTGACCGGCGAGGCGTACGAGGCCGAACTCGCCGCTCTGCGCTTCTGGGTCGACCACCTCCTCCTGCCTGTCTACGGC
>NZ_JYJF01000270.1 GCF_000955975.1 Saccharothrix sp. ST-888 | reverse complement strand
CGGCATCGCACCCGTCCGCCCCGCCGAATACGTCCACTTCACCATCACCCAGATCGCCGGCCAACCCGGCCACACCAACTGACCCCACCACACCCGGGAACCCAGGAGGCACCGCACGTGTTGACCGGTGACACTTTCAGCAGCAACACCTTCGCCATCGAACTGGGCAAGTTCCAGGTCGAGACCGTCCAGGACGTCTCGGGGCTGACCCTGGAACAGGACGTGGTGGAGACCCGGCAGGTCTCCGCGACCGGCGAACTGATCGTGCGCAAGCAGCCCGGTGCCCGCCGGACCGGCGAGATCACGATCACCCGTGGCATGGACAAGAGCACCGCGTTCACCGACTGGATCAAGGCGACGCTGGTCGACGCCGATCTCGACGGCGCCCGGCAGAACGTCACCATCGCCCTGAAGGACGCCAGGAAGCAGACGGTCCGGCGCATCCACCTCACCAACGCCTGGGCGTCCCGCTGGGAGGGGCCCCAGCTCGGGGCCGGCAACTCCGGGACCGCCACGGAACAGGTGACGATCACCTACGAGGACATCACCGTCGAATAGACCCGCGTGGATCCCCATGGATCCCCGTGGATCCGCACCGTAGCGAGCCGTCGGCGACAGCAGCAGAGGGAGCAGCAGCGATGACCACACCGAAGCCTCCGGGTGTCTTCGTCACGGAGAAGTCCAGTGGTGTGCGCATGATCGTCGGGGTGGGCACCTCCACCCCGGCCTTCCTGGGGTACACCGGACTTCCGGAGACCGAGACCGAGGGGACGACCACTCCTCCCTTCACGGCGGACGAGCGGAAGGTGCCTCAACTGATCCGTGGCTGGCAGGAGTTCGCCGCTCGCTACAGCATCCAGGCGCTGGCCGGGGAGCTGGCCGGCCTCCTGAAGATCCGGGAGGATGCGAGGAGCCCTGACGATCTGAAGAAGATCCGCGTGCTGGAGCGGAGCTTCACCACGGCGGAGGCCGTGTACGGGTTCTTCGCCAACGGCGGGCAGTCCTGCTACGTCGTGGGCTTCACCGATCCCGCCACCGCCGTCACCGCCACGGCTCTGGCCGGCGACGCGGAGCGGCGTACGGGGCTGGGCGGGCTGGAGACCGTCCCTGAGGTGACCATGGTCGCCGTGCCCGGCCTGTGGGACATGACCGCCGGCACCTCCACCGCACCGACGCCGCCGGCACCGGACCTGCCGACGGGCCGGGTCCTGATGGGCACGGTGGTCGCCCACTGCGTGAAGCTGCGCAACCGGCTCGCGGTGCTCGACGCTCCGCCCGGCCAACTCGTCGAGCCGCTCAAGACGTTCGTCGGCACGCTCGCCTCCCCGGATTCGGACGATGCGGCGTTCACCACCCTGTACTACCCCTGGCTGTACGTCCCCGGCGTGGACGGCACCCCCCGCACCGTCCCACCCTCCGGCCACATCGCCGGCGTCTGGGCCCGCACCGACACCGAACGCGGCGTCTTCAAAGCCCCCGCC
>NZ_JYJF01000028.1 GCF_000955975.1 Saccharothrix sp. ST-888 | reverse complement strand
GACACCCCCGTCATCACCCTGGACGCCCGCCGACGCGACAGCGCCAAAAGCGCCCTCATCACCCTCGTCGAGCACGCCCTCCTCGCCCGACTGCGCTGAGACCGACCGGCTCATGGGGGTGGGTGACGGAGCGGCTCCGGGCGACAGCCGTCGGCACGCGCCGCCGCCCCCGTCCGCCGGTCGGTCCGAACCCGCACCGAAGCGGCCCGTGGATCGGTTGATCCGCGGGCCGCTTCGGTCGTCCCGTCAGCTCTCCGACGGGTCGAGCCCGGCCCGCAGCAGACCGTAGGTGTACGCGTCCTCAAGTGCCCGCCAGGAGGCGGCGATCACGTTGTCGGCGACGCCGACCGTGGACCAGGTCGACGTGGCGTCGCCGGACTCGATCAGCACCCGGGTCTTGGAGCCCGTCCCGTGCTGGCCCTCCAGGATGCGGACCTTGTAGTCCACCAGCTCCATCCGGGCCAGCTGCGGGTAGATGTGCTCAAGTGCCGTACGCAGCGCCTTGTCCAGCGCGTCCACCGGTCCGTTGCCCTCGCCGGTGGCGATCCGGCGCTCGCCCTTGGCCCAGAGCTTGACCGTGGCCTCGTTGCCCGCGTTGCCGTCCGTCAGCTGCTCGCTGATGGTCCGCCAGGACTCCAGGGTGAAGAAGCGCTCCCGGCGGCCCTTGGCCTCGTCCCTGAGCAGCAGTTCGAAGGAGGCGTCGGCGGCCTCGTAGGTGTAGCCGAGGCTCTCCTGCTCCTTGACCTTGGCGACCACCCGGCCGACCAGGTCGCGGTCGGCGGAGAGGTCGTAGCCGAGCTCCTTGCCCTTGAGCTCCACGGAGGCCCGGCCGGCCATGTCGGAGACCAGCATCCGCATGGTGTTGCCGACCTGTTCGGGGTCGATGTGCTGGTAGAGGTCCGGGTCGACCTTGATCGCGGAGGCGTGCAGCCCGGCCTTGTGGGCGAAGGCGGAGAGGCCGACGTAGGGCTGGTGGGTGGAGGGGGTCAGGTTGACGACCTCGGCGATGGCGTGCGAGATCCGGGTCATCTCGGCCAGCCGGCCCTCGGGCAGGACCCGCCGGTCGTACTTGAGCTCCAGTGCGCCGACCACCGGGAAGAGGTTGGCGTTGCCGACCCGCTCGCCGTAGCCGTTCGCGGTGCACTGGACGTGGGTGGCCCCGGCGTCCACCGCGGCCAGCGTGTTGGCGACGGCGCAGCCGGTGTCGTCCTGGGCGTGGATGCCGAGCCGGGCGCCGGTCTTCTCCAGGACGTCGGCGACGATCTCGCGGACGCCCGCGGGCAGCATCCCGCCGTTGGTGTCGCAGAGGACGACCACGTCGGCGCCGGCCTGGTGGGCGGTGCGGACCACCGCGAGGGCGTACTCGCGGTTGGCGCGGTAGCCGTCGAAGAAGTGCTCGCAGTCGAGGAACACCCGGCGGCCCTGGGAGCGCAGGAACTCCACGCTGTCCCTGACCATCTCCAGGTTCTCGTCCAGGGTGGTGCGCAGCGCCAGCTCGACGTGACGGTCGTGGGCCTTGGCGACCAGCGTGATCACGGAGGCGCCGGAGGTGACCAGGGCGGCCAGCTGCGGATCCTCGGCGGCCTTGCCGCCGGCCCGGCGGGTGGCGCCGAAGGCGACCAGCTCGGCGTTCCTGAGGTCGAGTTCGTCGGCGGCGCGGGCGAAGAACTCGGTGTCACGCGGATTGGCGCCCGGCCAGCCGCCCTCGATGAAGCCGACGCCGAACTCGTCCAGGTGCCGGGCGATGGTCAGCTTGTCGGCGACGGTGAGGTTGATCCCCTCGCGCTGGGCGCCGTCGCGCAGCGTGGTGTCGAAGACGTGGAAGCTGTCGTTGGGGCGGCTACTGGCCTCGGTCATGACCCTGCGTTCTCCGTTTCCGGGAGTACTTCTGTCGTTTTGCCGGATTCTCCGGCTCCACTGTCCACCATCCCGCGCGCTCCCGGTGTCGCAGAGCCCCTCGTGAGGGCCCCGGCCGGTCCGGGGAAACAAAAAGACCCCTCGCGGGTGCGAGAGGTCTGCGCGCGGGTCTGGACACGGTGATCGCTCCACGCAGTTGGGTCACTGCGGAGCGGTCACTGCGGACCGGCGCGCCTGCTGCCAATAATCAGCGAGAGCGAGGACACGTCCGGAGTCTTGCACACCATCCGGAATCCGGCCGCTCCGTCTCGCGATGCGAAACATTCCGGGGGAGGCCGGCCGGTTGCCGGGGCACGGGCGGCGGTGTCGCGGGCAGCGCCGGGCGTCCCGCCGGGACGCCCGGCGGGACGCGGCCGCGGATCAGACGATCCGGTGCAGCCAGCCGTGGGTGTCCGGGATCTGGCCGCTCTGGACGGCGAGCAGGGTCCGGCGCAGCTCCATGGTGATCTCGCCGGGCTCGCCCTTGCCGACGGTCCAGTCGGCGCGGGCGGACTTGACCGAGCCGACCGGGGTGATGACGGCGGCGGTGCCGCAGGCGAAGACCTCGGTGAGGGTGCCGTCGGCGTTGCCCTGCTTCCACTCGTCGGTGGAGATCTTCCGCTCCTCGACGGCGTAGCCGAGGTCGGCCGCCATCCGCAGCAGCGAGTCACGGGTGATGCCGGGCAGCAGGGCGCCGGAGAGCTCGGGGGTGACGATCTTCGCGTCCTTGCCCTCGCCGAAGACGAAGTAGAGGTTCATTCCGCCCATCTCCTCGATCCACCGGTGCTCGGCGGCGTCGAGCCAGACGACCTGGTCGCAGCCCTTCTCGGCGGCCTGGGCCTGGGCGACCAGCGAGGCGGCGTAGTTGCCGGCGCACTTGGCGGCGCCGGTGCCACCGGGCGCGGCGCGGACGTACTCCTCGGAGAGCCAGACCGAGACCGGCTTGACGCCACCGGGGAAGTAGGCGCCGGCCGGGGAGGCGATGATCATGAAGAGGTACTCGTTGGCCGGACGGACCCCCAGGCCGACCTCGGTGGCGAACATGAACGGCCGCAGGTAGAGGCTCTGCTCGGGCTCGTTGGGCACCCACGCCTGCTCCTGCTGGACCAGCAGCTCGACGGCCTCGACGAAGGTCTCGACCGGCAGCTCGGGCATGGCCAGCCGGCGGGCCGAGGCCTGGAAGCGCTCGGCGTTGGCGGTCGGCCGGAAGGTCGCGATGGAGCCGTCCTGCTGCCGGTAGGCCTTGAGGCCCTCGAAGATCGACTGGCCGTAGTGCAGGGTCATGTTGGCCGGGTCGATCTCCAGCGGCGCGTACGGCGCCAGCTGGGCGTCGTGCCAGCCGCGGCCCTCGGTCCAGCGGATGGTGACCATGTGGTCGGTGAAGACGCGGCCGAAGCCGGGGCTGGCCAGCCGGGCCTGCCGCTCCGCATCGGACAGCGGGTGCGCGGAGGGCTTGAGCTCGAACGTGATGGGCGCCTGGGTGGGCGTACTCATGTCTGTCTGTCCTTCACCGTGGGGTTGGTCCGGGCCCCGCCTCCGGTGTTCGAACACACGACGGCACGGCCCACTGTCGATACTCGCATCCAGAGGGCCGTGCCGAACAGCTGGCAAGCTGCTCCGATCTGTGCTCCGGCCCGTCAGCCGGATACTCGGGCGGCGAGCGCGTCGCCGACCTGGGAGGTGGTCCTGGTGCCGGTGCGCTCGGCCAGGTCGGCCGCGACGGCCGCCTCGACCTTCGCCGCCTCGGCGGTGAAGCCGAGGTGCTCCAGCAGCATGGCGACCGACAGCACGGTGGCGGTCGGGTCGGCCTTGCCCTGTCCGGCGATGTCCGGGGCCGAGCCGTGGACCGGCTCGAACATCGACGGGAACTCGCCGGTCGGGTTGATGTTCCCGCTCGCGGCCAGGCCGATGCCGCCGGTGATCGCCGCGGCGAGGTCGGTGAGGATGTCGCCGAAGAGGTTGTCGGTCACGATGACGTCGAAACGCTCGGGCTGGGTGACGAAGAAGATCGTCGCCGCGTCGACGTGCAGGTAGTCGGTGGTGACCTCGGGGAACTCCTGGCCGACCTGCTGGAAGATCCGGCTCCACAGGTGTCCGGCGTGGACCAGCACGTTGTTCTTGTGGACCAGGGTGAGCTTCTTGCGCGGCCGGGCGGCCGCCCTGCGGTAGGCGTCGCGGACCACCCGCTCGATGCCGTACGCGGTGTTGAGGCTGACCTCGGTGGCGACCTCGTGCTCGGTGCCGGCGCGCAGGGTGCCGCCGTTGCCGACGTACGGGCCCTCGGTGCCCTCGCGGACCACCACGAAGTCGATCTCGGGCCGGCCGGCCAGCGGGCCGGTGACGCCCGGGAGGAGCTTGCCCGGGCGCAGGTTGATGTGGTGGTCGAAGGCGAAGCGCAGCTTGAGCAGCAGACCGCGCTCCAGTACTCCGGAGGGGACGCTGGGGTCGCCGACGGCCCCGAGCAGGATGGCGTCGTGGGTCTTCAGTTCGGCCAGCACGCTGTCCGGCAGGGTCTCGCCGGTGCGGTGGTAGAACCTGGCGCCGAGGTCGTACTCGGTGGTCTCCACCTTGACCTCGGAGGGGAGGGCGGCGGCAAGCACCTTGAGGCCCTCGGCCACCACTTCCTGGCCGATGCCGTCACCGGGGATCACTGCGAGACGAAGGCTGCGAGACATGTCACGGACCCTACTCCGCGTCCCAGTTCGTGACACCTGTACGTCCACTATTCGGACGTCGCGTGTCGCGGGGGCAGTGGCACGCAGTTTCGAACGAAGCGGGCGTAACCGGTAATATCCATCCAGAGTTCATGGTTTCTTCACGGGGGATCACAGATGGTCAATCCCATCAGCCGGCGCCGTGCACTATGGCTGGCCGGCGGGATGGTGGCAGTACCCGCATCCGGTTACGGACTGTGGGAGGCCACCCGCTCCACGTCACCGAAGTCCCGCAGCACCCAGCCGCCGCCGGACACGATCCAGGCCAGCGGCATCGCCGGCAGTTCGGAGCGGATGTCCTTCGTCCATGTGATCGCCCACCCGGACGACAACCTCTACTTCATGAATCCCGACCTCGACCAGGCCGTCGCCACCGGCGCCGCCTGCGTCACGGTCTGTCTGACCGACGGCGAGTCGGACGGCCGCAACGTGCTGCACAGCGAGGCGGGCCACCAGCGCGTCCCCGCGGACCGGGCCGGGTACACCAGAGCCCGCATCAACGGGCTCGCCGCCTCCTACGCCGTGATGGCGACCGGCGACGAGAACAGCCCGTGGGAGGTGGCGCTGGTCAGCTACCACGACGGGCTGGCCGTCGAGCAGCACACCCTGAAGGCCGCCCCCCATGTGCAGCTGATATTCCCCGCACTGGTGGAGGCCCGCGCGGTGAGCACCCCCAGGGCGGACAGCCTGCGCGGCCTGTGGCTGGGCCAGGAGCAGCGGATATCCACCCTGCCGCCGGCCCGCAGCGGCCTGCCCGCCAGCGCCACGTACACCCGTGAGCAGCTGGTGGACACCCTGGTGAACATCCTGGACCACTTCCGCCCCACCGTGGTCCGCACCCTCGACCCCAACCCGGACCACGCCGTGAAGGCGCCGCCGAGACCGCAGGGCCTGCTCTACCTCGACCACCAGGACCACACCTACTCCGCGTACTTCGCCCAGGCGGCCCTCGCCAAGCACTGGGGCGACGGCAGCGCCAGGGCCGCGACGGTGGAGAGCTACCTCGGCTACGTCAACGCCGAGCTGCCGGCCAACCTCGACCTGCCGACCGTGCAGCGCAAGGCGCGGCTGATCGACACCTACGGGTGGGCGGACGACCGGGACTGCGGCGATCCCGCGGGCTGCGGCGACCGCAAGGTCGGCAAGGGCGCGCTGCGCAACGGCTGGGCGCAGAGCACCCGCTACCGCGCCGCGGGCAGCGGCCAGTGGCTCCAGCAGACCGGCGACGGCTGGCTGATGGCCTTCACCCTGCTCAACGGGGCGGCCGCGTACTGGTTCGAGGACGCCAAGGGCTGGCACGGCCCGCAGCGGATCGCCGGTGACGGCCTGGAGGGCCAGCTGCAGGTGATCCGCCAGTCCGACGGGCTGCTGCGGCTGTTCGGCGTGCGCACGGTGCTCGGGTACACCCCCCAGGACCACCGCCGGGAGATCGTCACCTGCGTGCAGAACTCCGACGGCCCCGGCGAACAGCCCTTCAGCCCCTGGGAGAGCCTCGGGGCACCGGACGGCGACGACGCGGTGAAGTCGATGGAGTTCGGCTACCCGTTCGCCCTGGCCCGCCCGGACGGCAGTGTGCAGGTCTTCGCCCGCACCTTCGCGGGCACCGTCGCCGTCCGGCTGCTGGACGGCGGCTGGAACGCCCTGCCGCTGCCGCCCGGGGTCGGCCAGGGCGTGCTGGACGGCATCGGCGCGGCCCTCGACGCGGACGGCCTGACCCACGTCTTCGCGGGCGGCAAGGGCGTCGCGCACTGGATGAGCGACACCCCGGGCGGGCCGCTGCGTCCGGCCGTGCCGACCGGCCTGCCCGTTCCGGGCGGACCGATCACCGCCCTGCTGGGCAAGGACGGCCGGCTGCGGCTGCACTTCCGCGAGCCCAAGTCGGCCAAGGTGCTGACCGCCGAGCACGAACCGACGTTCGACACCTGGAAGGTCGTCGCCGAAACCACCCCGCCGGGTGGTTTCGGCCGTGTCTCGGCCGCCGCGGACGTCCTCGCGGTCCGGGACGGCAAGGGCCGGGTCGCCCTCGGCACAGTCCAGGGGTGGCAGCACTCCGGGCCGCTGCTGGCCGGTACCCCGTCGGTCACCACCGACCGGGACGGCCTCCCGGTCGCCGTCGCCGTGGGCTGCGACGGCATGCTCTACGTCGCCCGGCGCTCGGCCGCGGTGGAGCCGTTCGGCGCGTGGGGCCTGGCGCCCTGAGGGGCCCGGCCATGAGGCCGCTTATGCTCAACCCGATCGAGACGACCCGCAGAAGGCAGGAGCCGCACGCCGTGAGCCGGAGCACCGCCCTCGCCCGACGTCTGAGAAGTCCGGAGCTCGGCGCGGCCGCGCTGGCGGCCGTTCTCTCGATGGGCGCGTACTGCCTGGCGATGGCGATCCGCGGGACGTATCCGTTCGGCGCCCGCTCGCGGGCCGTGAACGACCTGGGCAACCAGTTCGTCCCCTTCCACGCCCACCTGTGGGACCTCCAGCACGGGAACACCACCGGTGACCTGGTCTTCAACTGGAACAGCGGCTTCGGCGCGCCGTTCCTGGCGGACTTCTTCACCTACCTGATGAACCCGTTCTCCTGGCTGGTCGGGCTCTTCCCGCGCGACGCGGTGAACTTCCCGGTCTTCCTGGTCACCCTGCTCAGCATCGGCCTCGGTGCGGCCGTGATGACGTACTTCCTGGGACGCCTGCACCCCGGTTCGCCGTGGCTGCGCGCGCTGCTCGGCGTCGGGTACGGGGTCTGCGCCTGGGTGCTGAACGACGGCTCCCCCGACCCGATGTGGATGTGGGGCCTGGTCTCGCTGCCGCTGGTCGGGATCGCCTGCGACTGGTGTCTGGCCGGCCGCCGGTGGGTGCTGGGCACGCTCTTCGTGGCCGTCGCCTGGGCCGGGAACTTCTACACCGGTGCGATGGCCACCATCGGCGCCGGACTGGTGCTGCTGGTGCGGGTGGTACTGGCCGCCGACCGCCCGGTGCGGGCCAGGCTGCTGGTGCTCGGCCGGGCGGCGGGCATGGTCGTGACCGGGGTGCTGCTGATCGCGCCGGTCATGTTCGTCGGCCTCAAGGCCAGCAAGTCCTCCCAGCCCGCGCCACTGGCCACCTACGGCGGCCCGCCCGGACTCACCGACTACCTCGCCCAGCTGCTGCCCGGCGGACGCTCCGGCCTGAGCGTGCCGAACATCTTCATCGGCGTGCTCGGACTGCTGCTGGTCGCCTCGCTGCCGTTCAACCGGCGGGTGGGCGTGCGCGAGCGGGTGGTCTGGTACGCGCTGCTCCTGCTGGTCGCGCTCAGCTTCGTCTGGGAGCCGACCATCCTGCTCTGGCACGGTCTGGCGATCCCCAACGGCAGCCCCTACCGGGCCGCCTTCGTGCTCAGCGGGATGCTGACGATGGCCGCCTGGGTCTCGCTCTCCCGCCGCCCCGACCTGTTCGCCCTGCTCGGCGGTGCCGGAGTGGTCGCGCTGGTCGCCCTGGTCGGGCACGACCGGAGCTCGGTCCACTCGACGACCTGGGTGCTGGTCGGCGCGGGCGGCGCCCTCGCCCTCGCCGTCCTCTGGGCACTCGACCGGTGGCACGGCGACCGCCGGGTGGGTCGGCTCGCCGTCCTGGTGCTCGCCTTCGGGGTGGTGGCCGGGACCACCCTGTCCACCTACTCGGCCACGGTGATCCGCGACCGGCTGCCGTTCTTCGTCCCCCGGCCCACCATCAGCGGGCCGAGCCTGGCCGCGTACGACGTGCTCCGGCAGCACGACGACTGGCCCGCGACCCGGACCGACCCGGGCCCGCACGAGTTCGCCTCCAACGACCCGATGCTGCTGGCCGGCGAGGGCGGCTCGTACTACAGCAGCTACCTCCCGGCCACCACCGCCGAGCTGCTGCACGACCTCGGCGCGGGCTGGTTCATCCAGGGCCGGCACACTCTCAGCCCGGCCGACCCGGTCGGCCGGGCGCTGTTCGGGGTCACCACCTACCTGGACAGCAGCTCGGACCCGGACGGCTTCACCGCCAAGCACGCCGCCGCCGCGCCGCTGGTCACCGTGCACCCCTCGGCCAAGCCGGACACCGGCTCGGTCTGGTCCCGCCAGGAGTCGCTGCTCGGCGCCAAGGTCTACGAGATCCCGCAGCTGACCCCGACCGCCGGGCCCCGGCCGACCTCGCACGGCAGCAGCGGCTGGTCCGTCCCGGCCACGCCCAGGGGCAGCGCCTGGACCACCTTCACCGGCAGCTGCACCCCCGGCACCACCGCGTTCTTCTACGGGCCCTGGTTCGGCGGCACGGTGATGGGCATGGGCGCCAAGTACGAGAGCTACGGCAGGCAGTCGATGACCGCCATGCCGATCAGGGCGCTCGGCCCGGTCGGCGCGGACGGCAGGGTCCAGGTGCAGCTGCGCGCCCCGGCCGCCGCCCAGATCCCGGCCGCACCCGTCGGCTGCTTCGACCAGGCCGCGCTCACCAGGGCACTCGGCGGGCTCAAGGGCGCCACCGCGGTCAGCTCGGGCGGGCACACCCTGAGTGCCGAGCTGCCCGCCGGGTCGAGCGGTACCGCGCTGGTCGCGGTGCCCGCCGTCACCGGCTGGCAGTGCTCGGTGGACGGCGGCGCCGAGCACCCCGTGCAGTCCGTCCTCGGGATGATCGGGGTGCCGCTCGGCAGCGGCGCCTCGCGCATCTCCTGCACCTACCGCACGCCCGGCCTGACCGCCGGCCTGGCGGTCGGCGGGGTCGGCCTTGCGGTCCTGGCCGGGGTGGCCGTCACCGCTAGGCTGCGGCGCAGGCACCACGCGGAAGAGCCGGTCACCCCGGTACCATCTACGTGATTATCGGGACAAATATGGTCGTGCGATCAGCCGCCCTGTGTGCCCACTACCGGAGGTGAGCCCGTGCGACTGTCGGTCGTTGTCCCCTGCTACAACGAAGAAGACGTGATCGATCTCTTCGACAGGTCGATCCGTGCCAACCTGGACGAACTGTCGATCGACTACGAGCTCTGCTACGTGGACGACGGCAGCAGCGACCACACCCTGGAGCACCTGCGCAGGCTGGCCGCCGAGCACCCGGGCAGCACCCGGTACGTGTCCTTCAGCCGCAACTTCGGCAAGGAGGCCGGCATGCTGGCCGGCCTCCGCGAGGCCACCGGCGACGCCGTGGTGCTGATGGACGCCGACCTCCAGCACCCGCCGGAGCTGATCGAGCGGATGCTGGAGCTCTACGACCGCGGCCACGACCAGGTGATCGCCCGCCGCACCCGCGAGGGCGACAAGGCCGTCCGCAGCGCCGCCAGCCGGCTCTACTACCAGCTGATCAACAAGTGGGTGGACGTCGAGATCGAGGACGGCGTCGGCGACTTCCGGCTGCTCTCCCGCAAGGCCGTGGACGCGCTGCTCTCGCTGCCGGAGTACAACCGCTTCTCCAAGGGCCTGTTCTCCTGGATCGGCTTCGACACCGTCACCTTCGACTACAACAACGTGGCCCGCGAGGCCGGCGAGACCAAGTGGCGGTTCGGCGCCCTGCTGAACTACGGCATGGACGGCCTGATCTCCTTCAACAACCGCCCGCTGCGGATCGCCATCTACCTCGGCCTCGTCCTGGTCGGCCTGGCCGTGCTGTACGCGGCGTGGATCACCGGAGTGGCCCTGGTCGACGGCATCGACTCCCCCGGCTACGTCACCCTGATCGTGGCCATAGTCGGCCTCGGCGGTCTGCAGATGGTGATGCTCGGACTGATCGGCGAGTACATCGGCCGGATCTACTACGAGACCAAGCGCCGCCCGCACTTCCTGGTCAAGGAGACCAACGCGCCCCGGGCGACCTTCAAGGCCGAGGGCTACCGGGGCTCCCAGGGCTCCCCGGAGGAGGAGCGGTGAAGCCCCAGCTCTGGCAGATCGTCAGGTTCGGCCTGGTCGGCGCCGCCAACACCGCGACCTTCTACCTGCTCTACCTCGCGCTCCATCCCTTCATGCCGTACTTCGCGGCGTTCACCGCGGCCTTCCTGCTCAGCATGGTCGGGTCGTTCTTCCTGCACACCTACTTCACCTACCGGACCAGGCCGACCTGGAAGAAGTTCCTGCTCTTCCCGCTGCCCAACATCACCAACTACCTGGTGCAGAGCTTCGGGGTGGTCGCCCTGGTCCAGTGGCTGCACCTGGACAGCAGGATCGCGCCACTGGTGGCTTCGGTGGTCGCGATCCCGATCACCTTCGTGCTGTCGAAGATCATCCTGACCGGGCGGGCCGGGGAGCCCGCCCCGGCCGGGCGGGACGGCTCAGTGCGGGTCGACCAGCTGAACGCGGCTGCCGTCCCGGTTGAGGTGGTGGACAAGTAGCAGCCTGGAGCGGTCGCCCGCGGTGCGGCGCAGCTCCAGGACGCTGCCCGGCTGCTCCTGCGCCAGGACCGCGGCAGGGCCGCCGACCCCGCTGCGGACGTCCAGGGCCGGGTGCAGCACGTCGATGCCCAGGGTCGGCTTCTCGCCGTCCATGCCGATCGAGGAGAGCGCGTCCAGCGCACTGGGCAGGCCGCCGGTGGCGAAGCCGGTCCACAGTCCGTAGCGGATCCCCGCGGCGCTCTGCTTCAGCCGGGGCAGCGTCGCCAGCCGGACCGGCAGCACCACCGCGTCGCTGTCCAGCAGGCCGGTGTCGGTGTCGCCCCAACGGGCGTTCAGTGGCTGGACGTCCAGCTCCTTGCCGGTCCTGGCATCCAGGGTGCGGGCCACCAGGACGTCGCTGCCGGGCAGCCGGTCGGCGACCACGACCGCATCGGTGACGCCGTCCCCGTCGGTGTCCAGCGAGGCCCGGACCGCGAAGTTGCCGACCGGGGTGGCCGCCGGGGCCCAGAAGGCCGCGGCCAGGTAGAGCGTGCCGCCGGAGGCCGCGGCGTCGGTGGCCGCACCGGCGTACCGCAGGTCGGCCGCCCGGTCGCCGTCGCTGGTGACGCACGGCCCCGTGTCCTTGGCACCCGGCGTCTGCTCGCCCTCCTGGTGCAGGGCATCGGTGGCCCCGTCCGGGCAGGTGGGCCAGCGGGTGCCCGCCCCGCCGAAGGTGAAGGCGCTGACCAGCCCGCCGCCGCCCTCGACCGGGGCGGCGGCGCCGTTCAGGGCCAGCAGGGTGCTGGACTGCGAGGCGCGGACCTGCGCCCCGGCGGACAGTTCGGAGGCCGGGCGCGGCGCGGCGAACAGCGGCACCCGCAGCGCGGGCAGCTGCCCGTCGGCGGGTGTGAGCAGCAGCCGCCCGGAGAGCTCGGCCCGGTAGCTGCGGGCCCGCCCCGCCTGGAGCAGGTCGATGGTCGGGTCGGGCGTCCGCCCGAGCTGTCCGGGAACGTGCAGCGTGACGGTGACCCTGGTGCTCCCCTCGGCCGGCACCGTGACCTGATCAGGCGTCATCTCGAAGGAGGCGCCGGGGACTTCGGTGGACGACTGGTAGCCGGTGGCGTAGTCGACCGGCCGGGACGAGAAGTTGCGGATCTCCACCTCCCGGCGGAGCGAGGTCGGGCCGGTCACGGGCACCGGACCGAAGGAGACGCCGACCGCGCCCTCCACCGCCCCCTCCCCCGCCGCGTACGCCACCGCGGGCGTCCGCACGGCCTGGTCCGCCCGGACCCGTCCGGCGCCCGCGCGCTCGGGCCCGTACACCGGGCCGGTGTGGTTGTCGCCGAGCCAGGTGTCGCCCGCGGTGTTCATCAGCGCCGCTTTGACCTCGGCCGCCGTCCAGCCGGGGTGGGCGGCGCGGACCAGGGCGGCGAGCCCGGCGATGTGCGGGGTGGCCATCGAGGTGCCGTCCTCGCGCATACCGCCGCTGCCGCTCCCCGCCTTGGCCGACCAGATGGTCTCGCCGGGCGCCGCGAGGTCCGGCTTCACCAGGCCCGGCAGGCCGATGCCGCGCGAGGTGAAGGAGGTGAGGGTGTCGGCGCGCTGCGGCTGGTCCTGGGCCACCGCGCCGTGCAACGGGTTTCCCTTGGTGGCCAGTTGGACCCTGACCGGACCGGCGCCCATGGCCCGGACCAGCCGGTCGCCGTCCTCCTTCGCCAGGATCGCGACGGGGATCCGGTCGTCACCGGCGAGTTCGCCGAGGTGGTCGCCGTCGGCGGCGAAGAGCGCACCGACCGCGCCGGCCGCCGCCGCGTGGTCCGCCCGCAGCGCGGAGCCGCAGGCCCGGTCGGCGTCCTTGGTCCGCCAGGACAGCACGGCGACCTTGCCGCGCAGCCGTTCGGCGTCGGCCGCACCGAACGGTGTGCAGCCGTCCGACTGGTCGGCGGGCAGGGCGAGTTCGGCGTCGACCTCCTGGGTGGACCAGCCGAGGTACTTGGCGCTCCAGTGCGCCGGGACCAGCCCGGCCAGGGCCTGCGGGGCGAGCACCCGGACACCGTCCGCGTCACCGTGCGGATCCACCGCGGCGGCCACCGCGACGGCGCGCGCGGCGGTGCCGGGGCTGCCGCCGATGCCGTACACGTCGCCCTCGTTGCCGATCGCGGCGACCACCACGGTCCCGAGCCCGGCCAGCCGGTCGGCGGCGATCGCGTCGGCGTCGTCCGGGCCGCCGAAGCGGTCGCCGAGGGAGAGGTTGACCACGTCCAGCCGGTCCGTCAGGTCCCCGTTCCCGTCGGGGTCGGCGGCGAGGTCGAGGGCCTGGGCGAGCTGGTCGGTGGAGCCCTCGCAGCCGAAGACCCGGATCGCGTACAGCTTGGCGCCGGGGGCCGCGCCGGGCCCGACCTTGAAGCCGGCCGGGTCGAGGCCCGGCCGGTAGGGACCGGGGTAGGTCCGCCCTGCCGAGGTGACGCCGAGGCCTGCGGCGGTGCCCGCGACATGGGTGCCGTGGCCGTTGGCGATGCAGTCGATCGGGTTGTCGTCGGGGTGCGGCACGGGCTGCGGGTGCTCGGCGGAGGGGTCGGGGTCGTAGTCGTCGCCGACCAGGTCCTTGCCGCCGACCACCTTGGCGCTGGGGAAGAGCCCGGCGGGGGCGGGCTTGGCACCGTCCACCGAGCGGAACGCCTGCTCGGTGCCGGGACCGCCGAAGTCCGCGTGGGTGTAGTCGATCCCGGAGTCGATGATGCCGATCCTCACCCCCTCGCCGGTGTTGCCCGGCAGCCCGGCGGTGCCCGACCAGAGGGCGGGCGCGCCGGTGAGCGGGACGGAGTACCCGTTGGAGCGCTGCTTGAGGGTGATCGGATGGACCGCCCTGACCCCGGGCAGCCGCCGCAGCGCGGCCAGTTGGGCGGGCGGCGCGGTCACCGCGATGCCGGTGAGCAGGGTGTGCGTGCGGTAGAGCTCGCGGGCGCCGGGGGCGGCCCGGCGGACGGCACCGCCCACCCGGTCCAGCGCCCGGTCGGCGCGGCGGCGCTGCCCGGCCCCGGCCTCGGCGGCGGCCCGGCGGACCTCGGCCGGCGAGCGCTCGGCCCGCCGCGCCGAGCTCTCGGCCCGGCGCCAGGCGGCGGCCGCGGGTTCGGTGTCGAGCTCCAGCAGGACGCGCTGCGGCGGTTCGGCCCGGCCGGCCGCCCGCCCGGGCCCGGCGGCCGTACCGGCGGGCGGCGCGGCGACGAGCCCGGCGCAGCCCGCCAGGACGGCGAGGGCGACTCCCAGCCCGGTCAGCCCCCTGGGGTGCGGGTTCCGGGCAGAGGGGTGTCGGCGGGAGGCTGGTGGGGTGCGCACAGATCCGTCCTTCCCCGGCAGGGGCGGACAGATCTCGCTGCCGCCCGCGCCGTGCGGACGTCGATCACCCCTCCGGAGCGCTCAAATTACGATCATGGCGCCGGCAGGAGCGAGCGAACTCCCTCGTTCGGGGAGGGAGTGCACTCCTGTGAGTGATGCACCGTCAGGCTTTCGGCCCAACCTCGGGGCCGGGTCGGCGTGTCTCAGAGGTGGCCGGTGGCCCCGCCGTTGTCGCGGCGGTCCAGGGCGCGCTGGAGCGCGGCGGCGGCGTGCGGGTCGGGCTCCGCGCGGCGCCGGCGGCGCGGCGGGCGGACGGCGTCGGTCGGGGCGGCGTGGCGGTCTGCGGTGGGGGGCATACCGGACTCCTTGGGCGGGGGGCACGCGCACCGGCGCGCCGGGGATTCAGGAGGACTCAGGGGAGGCCCGCGCGCGGCACGCCGCTGGAGGGGTGGCGGCGGGCGGCGGGACGGCACACGCCGGACAGGGATCGCCTGCCGGTCTGCGTACGGCGCGCACGGGCCCAGCTCCCCGCTTGTCGGGGGCGGCCGATCGTGCGGCTCTTTCACGGTACGACGCCGGCGGGGCGCTGTCTGCACGAATAGTTGGATTTCCTAGTATCTGAGACGACGTTCACCTGGGACGCGCACCCAGAACGCGCACAAGGGGCCGGACCGTGGCGGTCCGACCCCTTGCCGACGGGCGGAGGATCAGTCGTCCAGCACCATGGCCTCGGCGCAGGCCGCGATGGTGAGCAGCAGCGCGTCGTCCTGGCCGGGGACGATGGTGACGCCGTAGTGCTCGCTCAGCAGCGACCACTTGCGGTCGATGTGCGCGACCTCCTGCTCGCCGTAGGTGATGGCGTACTGGTGGTCGGTGATGTTGCCGGTGACGTGCAGCTCGGCACCGTTCTCGAAGGTCACGGTGAACTTGTAGACCAGCGGCGAGAACAGGGCCTTCTTGACGGTCGCGATCCGCTGCTCACCACGCTGGATGTAGCGGATGTCACGGAGCGTCATGATCTTCTCGGAGATCCGGTACAGCTCGTTGCCGTCCACGTCCTGCAGGGCGATGACACCGCTGAAGCTGAACATCCGCTCGTCCACCTGGAAGACGCGCTCACCGCCGCGCTTGATCCAGAAGTCGTGGGTGGGCGAGAAGAACTTCTCGTCGATCTCGTAGGTCACACCGTTCTGCACCGGCTCGTGACCGTCCAGCAGCCGCTGGCTCAGGCCCTGCAGGAAGTTGTCGTGCTGCTCCCCGTGGCCCTGCTGCGGTGCGCCGCCGAGCAGCTGCTGGGCGATGCCGAACAGGCCACCGAAACCGTCGCTCATGTGGGATTCCCCTCTGGGTGGTGCGATCGTTCGACATGACTGTAGAGGGCGTCCCTGAGAAGCCGACAGCCCTCCCCGGTCCTGTTGCACAATCAGCACAACAGGCGGAGAGGGCTGTCGAAAAGGAATCAGCCGAACGGGTGTCAGCCGAGGTTGACCGACCGCGCGAACCGGGCGCCGATCGCACCGGAGATCTCGGCCAGCACCTCCTGGGACACCTCGGTGTCCACGGTGATCGAGGCCAGCGCGCAGCCGCCGTCCCGGGCGACCTGCATGCCCGCGATGTTGATCCCGGCGTCGCCGAGGATCCGGCCGAGGGTGCCGACCACGCCGGGGCGGTCCTCGTACTTGAAGAAGGCCATGTGGTCGGTGAGCGCCACGTCCACGTCGAAGGCGTCCACGCCGACGATCTTCTGGGTCTGCTTCGGACCGGAGAGGGTGCCGGAGATGGCGGTCTCGCTGCCGTCGGCCAGGGTGCCGCGCACGGTGATCACATTGCGGTGCTCGGGGCTCTCGCTGGAGGTGGTCAGCCGGACCTCCACACCGCGCTCCTGGGCGAACAGCGGGGCGTTGACGTAGGACACCGTCTCAGCCACGACGTCCTCGAACACGCCCTTCAGCGCGGAGAGTTCGAGCACCTTGACGTCGTGCTGGGTGATCTCGCCGCGCACCTCGACGTCGAGCCGGACGGCCACCTCGCCGGCCAGTGCGGTGAAGATCCGGCCCAGCTTCTCGGCCAGCGGCAGACCCGGGCGGACGTCCTCGGCGATCACGCCGCCCTGGACGTTGACCGCGTCCGGCACCAGCTCGCCGGCCAGCGCGAGGCGGACCGACTTGGCCACCGCGATACCGGCCTTCTCCTGCGCCTCGTCGGTGGAGGCACCGAGGTGCGGGGTGGCCACCACGTTGTCGAAGGCGAACAGCGGCGAGTCGGTGCACGGCTCCTTGGCGTAGACGTCCAGGCCCGCACCGGCCACCCGGCCGTCACGCAGCGCGCTGACCAGCGCGGCCTCGTCCACGATGCCGCCGCGCGCGGCGTTGACGATGCGGACGGTCGGCTTGACCTTGTGCAGCGCCTCGTCGCCGATCAGGCCGATGGTCTCCGGGGTCTTGGGCAGGTGGACCGTGATGAAGTCCGAGACCTGGAGCAGCTCTTCGAGGGTGACCAGCTTGACGCCCATCTGGGCGGCGCGGGCGGCCTGGATGTAGGGGTCGTACGCGACGATCTTCATCCCGAAGGCGGACATCCGCTGGGCGACCAGCACGCCGATCCGGCCGAGGCCGACCACGCCGAGCACCTTCTCGGAGAGCTCGACGCCGGTGTACTTGTTGCGCTTCCACTCGCCCTGCTTCAGCGCGGCGTTGGCCGGCGCGATGTTGCGGGCGACGGAGATCAGCAGGCCGCAGGCGAGTTCGGCGGCGGTGACGATGTTGGAGGTCGGGGCGTTGACGACCATCACGCCGGCCTTGGTGGCGGCGGAGACGTCCACGTTGTCCAGGCCGACCCCGGCGCGGGCGACGACCTTGAGCTTCTTCGCGGCGGCCAGCGCCTCGGCGTCCACCCTGGTGGCGCTGCGGATCAGGATGGCGTCCACGTCCGTGATGGCGGTCAGCAGTTCGGTGCGGTCCCCGCCGTTGCAGTGGCGGATCTCGAAGTCCGGGCCCAGTGCGTCGACGGTGGCCGGGGACAGCTCTTCGGCGATCAGTACGACAGCGCTCTTAGATGTCACAGTGCTCACGACAGTGTGTGTCCTTAACTGTCCGGTTCCCCCGGCACGGAGGTGGCGTGCCCGGTCGAGGGGAAGGTGGCATGCCGCGTAGCTAGACGCACGACGCTGTGGGCCTGACGCGCACTCCGAAGTCTATCGACGGCCTGGGTGCCGGGCTGCTCCCGTCCGGCGAAATCACCCGGACGGGAGCAGCCTGGTTGTACAAGGCAGTTACGCCTCCTCGTCGACCCAGCTCATCAGCTTGCGCAGCTTCTTGCCGGTGGTCTCCAGCAGGTGCTCGGAGTCCGCGTTCTTGTACTCGTTGTACTTCGGCAGGCCCGCCTTGTACTCGGCGATCCAGGTGTTGGCGAAGGTGCCGTCCTGGATCTCCGCGAGGACCTTCTTCATCTCGGCCTTGGTGACGTCGGTGATGATGCGGGGGCCGGTGACGTAGTCGCCCCACTCGGCGGTCTCGGAGACCGACCAGCGCATCTTCTCCAGGCCGCCCTCGTACATCAGGTCGACGATGAGCTTCAGCTCGTGCAGGCACTCGAAGTAGGCGATCTCCGGCTGGTAGCCGGCCTCGACCAGGGTCTCGAAACCGGCCTTGACCAGGGCGGCGGTGCCACCGCAGAGGACGGCCTGCTCACCGAACAGGTCGGTCTCGGTCTCCTCGGTGAAGGTGGTCTTGATGACGCCGGCCTTGGTGCCGCCGATGCCCTTGGCGTACGACAGGGCCAGGTCGAAGCCGCCACCGGTGGAGTCCTGCTCGACGGCCACGATGCACGGAACGCCGCGGCCCTCCTCGTACTGGCGGCGGACCAGGTGGCCCGGGCCCTTCGGGGCGACCATGCAGACGTCGACGTCGGCCGGGGGCTTGATGAAGCCGAAGCGGATGTTCAGGCCGTGGCCGAAGAAGAGGGCGTCGCCCGCCTTCAGGTTCGGCTCGATGGCCTCCTTGTAGACGTCGGCCTGGATCGGGTCCGGCACCAGGATCATGATGACGTCGGCCTCGGCCGCGGCCTCGGACGGGGTGGTGACGCGCAGGCCCGCCTGCTCCGCCTTGGCACGGGACTTGGAGCCCTCCAGCAGACCGACGCGGACGTCCACGCCCGAGTCGCGCAGGGACAGCGCGTGGGCGTGGCCCTGGCTGCCGTAGCCGATGACCGCGACCTTGCGGCCCTGGATGATGGACAGGTCGGCGTCGTCTTCGTAGAACAGCTCGGCCACGGGGGCACATCTCCTTGCGTGGTGGTGGTGCCGGGTACTGCGATTCCTACCGTAGTTGGACCCGGCGGGGTGTGGGGCAGTGCTTCAGGGGGTGAGACAGCGGACGGCGTCGCGCGCCGGGGGTCCCCCCGGCCGGAGGCCGGGGAGGCCGTCCTACGCGGAGCGGTCCAGGGCGCGCAGCGAGCGGTCGGTGATCGACCGGGCACCGCGCCCGATCGCCACCAGGCCGGACTGCACGAGCTCCTTGATGCCGTACGGCTCCAGCATCTTGAGCATCGCCTCCAGCTTGTCGGAGCTGCCGGTGGCCTCGATGGTCACCGCGTCCGGCGAGACGTCGACGGTCTTGGCCCGGAACAGCTGCACGATCTCGACGATCTGCGAGCGGGTCTCGGCATCCGCGCGGACCTTGACCAGGACCAACTCCCGCTGGACGGCCTGGGTCTGGTCCAGCTCGACGATCTTTATCACGTTGATCAGCTTGTTCAGCTGCTTGGTGACCTGCTCCAGCGGAAGGTCCTCGACGTTGACCACGATGGTCATCCGGGAGATGTCCGGGTGCTCGGTCGGGCCGACGGCGAGGGAGTCGATGTTGAAACCCCGACGGGAGAACAGGGCGGCGATGCGGGCCAGCACGCCGGGCTTGTTCTCGACCAGGACGGAGAGGGTGTGCTTGGACATGGTGGTCATGAGCTCTCTATCGGGTCGACTCAAGAGGGGCTCCGGCGGGGCCGGACCCGACACGGGTGGGGGTGGGAGACGGGAGGGCGGTCAGTCGAGGTCGTCGCCGAAGTCGGGGCGCACGCCCCGGGCGAACTGGATCTCGTCGTTGCTGGTGCCTGCCGCGACCATCGGCCAGACCATGGCGTCCTGGTGGACGATGAAGTCGATCACCACCGGGCGGTCGTTGATCTCCATCGCCTGCTCGATCACCGCGTCCAGGTCCTCGGGGCGCTCACAGCGCAGGCCGACGCAGCCCATCGCCTCGGAGAGCAGGACGAAGTCCGGGACCCGGGTGCCCTGGGCCGGCGGCGAGATGCCGTCGTGCTCCGGGCCCGCGTGCAGCACGGTGTTGGAGTAGCGCTGGTTGTAGAACAGGGTCTGCCACTGACGGACCATGCCCAGCGAACCGTTGTTGATGATCGCGACCTTGATCGGGATGTTGTTCAGCGCACAGGTGGCCAGTTCCTGATTGGTCATCTGGAAGCAGCCGTCGCCGTCGATCGCCCAGACCACCGCCTCCGGCCTGCCCGCCTTGGCGCCCATCGCGGCCGGGACGGCGTAGCCCATGGTGCCCGCGCCGCCGGAGTTGAGCCAGCTGGCCGGCTTCTCGTAGGTGATGAACTGCGAGGCCCACATCTGGTGCTGGCCGACACCCGCGGCGTAGATCGCGTCGGAGCCGACGATCCGGCCGATCCGCTCGATCACCTGCTGCGGGGAGAGCTCACCGGCGGGGGCGGGCTCGTAGCCGATCGGGTAGGTCTTCTTCCACTCGTTGAGCTTGACCCACCAGTCCGCGTAGTCGCCCCGGTGCCCGGCGTCGAACTCGGCCTGGACGGCCACGATCAGGTCGGCCAGCACCTCGCGGGCGTCACCGACGATCGGCACGTCGGCCGGGCGGTTCTTGCCGATCTCGGCCGGGTCGATGTCGGCGTGCACGACCTTGGCGTACGGCGCGAAGCTGTCCAGCTTGCCGGTGACCCGGTCGTCGAAGCGCGCACCGAGGGTGAACAGCAGGTCGGCCTTCTGCAGCGCGGTGACCGCGGGGACGCTGCCGTGCATCCCGGGCATGCCCAGGTGCTGCGGGTGGCTGTCCGGGAAGACGCCCAGCGCCATCAGCGTGGTGACCACCGGCGCGCCGGTCAGCTCGGCGAGGATCCGCAGCTCGGCGCTGGCCTGCGCCTTCAGCACGCCGCCGCCGACGTACAGCACCGGGCGCTTGGCGCCCACCAGCAGCTTCGCGGCCTCGCGGATCTGCTTGGCGTGCGGCTTGGTGACCGGGCGGTAGCCGGGCAGCGAGGTCTCCACCGGCCAGCGGAAGGTGGTGGTGGCCTGCAGGGCGTCCTTGGCGATGTCGACCAGGACCGGGCCAGGACGGCCGGTGGCGGCGATGTGGAAGGCCTCGGCGATCACCCGGGGGATCTCGGCCGGGTCGGTGACCAGGAAGTTGTGCTTGGTGATCGGCATGGTGATGCCGCAGATGTCCGCCTCCTGGAAGGCGTCGGTGCCGATCGCCTTGGAGGAGACCTGGCCGGTGATCGCGACCATCGCGACGGAGTCCATGTAGGCGTCGGCGATCGGGGTGACCAGGTTGGTGGCGCCCGGCCCCGAGGTGGCCATGCAGACGCCGACCTTGCCGGTCGCCTGGGCGTAGCCGGTGGCGGCGTGCCCGGCGCCCTGCTCGTGGCGGACCAGGATGTGGCGCACCTTGCTGGAGTCCATCAGCGGGTCGTACGCGGGAAGGATGGCCCCGCCCGGGATACCGAAGACGGTGTCCGCGCCCACGGCCTCCAGCGAGCGGATGAGCGACTGCGCGCCGGTCATCGTCTCAACAACAGCCTGGGGTCCCGGAGCATGGGCGGCCGGGTTGTCCCCGCGGCGGGGGGATGCGGCGTGCTCAGTCATCTGCCTGTCTCTTCTCGGGTTCTGTCGGCCCCGGCGTCCCCTGGCGATCCAGGAGGGTCACCGTGCTGGTGGGCCGGTCTCCGGCTCTGCCTCAATCGTCCCGATTTGCGGGGATAGAAGCCAGTGTTCTTGCGGTGGTCGAGCAGTGTCAGTGCAACAAAAAACCCCTCGTGCCCAGGGCATGCGAGGGGTGGCGCGTCGGTCTCTCACGAGCGGGACTCCGTGGTCCGCTCAGCCGACGCGCCTGCCAAGTACGAGAATTCGGGTGCGCATGGGACCGACCTTCCTCCTCGGCGGTGCTGGGTGTCAAGTGGGTGGGACGGCCGTCTCGCTATGCGGACCGGCGTTCGGACCGGTGCAGGACCCTGGCACCGCACGGCGTTCGGGCAGGTCCAGGGCGGCGTGATGGTGCACGACCCGTCCCCCGCCCGGCTCAGCGCGGCCACCCGATCGGGTGTCCCCGGCGAGGTACGCGCGCCGCGCCGAGAGCGAGCCGACCGGCCGCGGCAGCGGGTAGACCCGGCGGGCCAGCGCCCGGCGCAGCCGGTGCTCGTCCAGCGGCTGCGCGAAGGCCAGGCCCTGGCCCTGGCGGCAGCCCAGCTCCTGGAGCACCGTGACCTGGCGGGGCTGGTCCACCCCCTCCGCCGTGGTGACCAGACCTAGGTCCCGGCCGATCCGCAGCGCGTGCCCGGCCAGTGCTCTGGTGAGGGTGGACTCGGCGAGGTCCTGGACCAGGCTGCGGTCCAGTTTGAGCGCGTCGAACGGGAGCCGGGCCAGCGCCCCCAGCGAGCCGCCGCCCGCCCCGAACCCGGCGACCGAGGTCGACACCCCGAGCAGGCGCAGCGCGGCCAGCCGGCGGCCGATCTCGTCCGCCCCGCTGTCCGGCCCCGTCCTGGCCAGCTCGATCACCAGCTGCTCGGTGGGCAGCCCGGTCTCCCTGAGGACGCCGGCGATGGTCTCGTAGACGCCGGGCGCACAGAGCCGCTCGGCGCTCAGCCGTACGGTGACCGGAACGGCGTGCGGTGCGCCGACGGCCTGGCGGCGGGCGGCGGCCGTGATGACGGCCTCCTGGAGCATCCAGCGGGCGAACCGGGTCGCCGCGTCGCCCTGTTCGGCGGTGCGCAGGAACTCCGCCGGGGTGAGCACCAGGCCCTGGGCCGAGCGCCATCGGGCCTGTGCCTCGACCGCCGTGACCGCGCCGGTGACGAGGTCGACCACGGGCTGGTGGAGCAGGGTGAAACTGCCCTCCCGGACGGCCAGCCGAAGCCGCTCCTCCAGCTCCGCCCTGCGGTCCAGCTCGGCCCGCATGGCCGCGGTGTAGAGCACCACCCGGCCCTTTCCCTCGGACTTCGCCCGGTACATCGCCAGGTCCGCGTTGCGCATCAGCTCGTCGGTGGCGGCCTTGGGGTCCGCTTCTGCCGTACCGGCGGCACGCGCCTGGCCGCGCGGGCCGAAGGCGATGCCGATGCTGGCGGCCACGCCGAGTTCGGCGCCGCCGATCCAGTACGGCTCGGAGAGCGCGGCCCGGACCCGCTCGGCCAGGTCGTGGACCTGGGAGCGGCCCAGCCGCCCGCAGACCAGGGCGGCGAACTCGTCACCGCCGAACCTGGCCACCGTGTCCCCGGCCCGCACCGCGCCCTGGAGCCGGCGGGCGGCCTGGACCAGCAGTTCGTCGCCGACCTGGTGGCCCGAGGTGTCGTTGACCGCCTTGAAGCCGTCCAGGTCGAGGAAGAGCACGGCCACGGTGGGCTCGGCGGACTCGGGGTGCTCGCGGGCGCCCTCGGCAGGCCACTCGCCCGGACGGGCGCCGGGGCGCTCACCGAGGGCGGCCCGGACCCGCTGCGCGAACAGCGCGCGGTTGGGCAGGTCGGTGAGCGGGTCGTGGAAGGCGTTGTGGTGCAGCTGGGCCTGCAGTATCACCCTTTCGGTGACGTCCCGGCTGTTGAGGATCAACCCGTCCCGGTAGCGGTTGACGGTGGACTCCACGTGCAGCCAGTGGCCGTCACCGGAGCGGATCCGGCACTCCACCCGGGCCGAGGGCTCGGTACCGGCCGCGTCGGCGCCGCGCCGGCCCGAGTGACGGACCATCAGTCGCCTGACCTCGCCGAGCACCCGGTCCACGTCACCCGGATGGACCAGGTTGAGCAGATTGCCGCCTACCAGCTCCTCGGGATCGCGGCTGTAGACCGTGAGGGTGGCCGGACTGACGTACGAGAGCACGCCGTTGGCGTCCGCGATCATGATGACGTCGCTGGAGCCCTGCACCAGGGAGCGGAAGTGCGCCTCCTTCTGGGCGAGCTCCTGCGCCAGCGAGAGGTTGTCCAGCAGCATCACCCCCTGGCGCACCAGCAGGACCAGGCCGAAGGTCGAGGCCGAGACGATCATCACGCGGTCCAGCGGCCGGCCGCCCATGGCGTTGTAGACGATGCCCGCGACGCAGACCGCCGCCGCCACGTACGGGGTGAGCGCGCTGAAGGTGGTGGCCACCCGGCGGCGCGGGGCGCCGCCGGTGGACGGGTGCTCCCGGTGCGGGCGACTGCGGTCGGGCGACCAGGGCGCCCAGGCGAGCAGCACGCTGCCGGCGAACCAGCCCGCGTCCAGCAGCTCGCCGGAGTGGTAGCTGCTGCGCAGCTCGGGCGAGGTGAACAGGGCGTCGCAGACCACCGTGACGGCCAGCGCGACCATCGCGGTGTGCACGGCCGCCCGGTTGCCGTCCCGGCCCCGGAAGCGCAGGCCCATCACCAGGCTGACCAGCAGGATGTCCAGTACCGGGTAGGCGAGGCCCAGGGCGAGCCGGAGCGGGGAGTCGCCCTCCCCCGCCGCCACCCGGCCGAGGGCCAGGCTCCAGCTGAGCGTGAACAGTGAACTCGCCACCAGCCAGCCGTCCAGCAGCAGGCAGAGCCAGCCGGCCGCCGTCCTCGGGCGCTGCGCGAGCACCACCACGCCGGTGATCGCCAGCGGGGCGAAGAGCAGAAAGGCGTACTCGGCGGCGGAGTCCGGGGGGAGGGCGGTGCACAGCACCACCTCGTACCAGCCCCAGGTGCCGTTGCCGAAGGCCACCATCGAGGAGGAGAGGCCGAACAGCAGCCAGGCCGGCCGGGACGGTCCGCCCACCGTGCAGCCGTGCAGCAGACACGACAGCGAGGCCGCCAGCGCCGCTCCGGCCAGCCCGAAGTCACCCATGAAACGCGCCAGTTGGGGAGAGCCCCAGCCGAGGGCGGCGCCGACCGCATAGCCCAGACAGAGCGTGATCAGGACGGCGCCGGGGAGCCGGCCGCGGGTGTCGTCGCCGCGCGCGCCCTCACCCTGCGCGCCGCCGAGGGGGTCGTCGCCGCAGCGGCCTCCGTGGTCGGCCGGGGGCGCGGCGGGCAGCACCGCATCGGTGGAGTTCACTCGACATCTCCCCCTCCGGCCCGGGGCGTGCACGCACCCGGGCCTCGGCCGTGCCACCGCGTGAAGTGGTCTGACGCCACGTCACTGCAGCATCCCCGCAGGCTGGTTCCGGTACCCACCGGGGCGTCGGACGGAGCCGTTCCGCTACGCCGTACCGGTGTTCCCACCCGGGACACTACACCACTTCGGTCACTCAATGACACGCACACTCAACTTAGAGTAATGGCCTGTGCGTGGTGATGTGCCCCGTTCTCAGGGGGATCGCCCCGGTTGGCAGCGGCGCACGACCGGGGCGCACGGCCCACCGGGGCTACGCCCCTGCGGGCACCAACTCCTGGTCGGCGAAGAGCCGGAGGCGGTGTGCGAGGGCCGCCGCCTCACCCCGCGAGGCGACCTCCAGCTTGGCCAGGATGTTGGAGACGTGCACGCTGGCGGTCTTGGGCGAGATGTACAGCTCCTGCGCGATCTGCCGGTTGGTGCGGCCCAGCGCGAGCTGCCGCAGCACGTCCCGCTCGCGCGGGGTGAGGCCGAAGGTCTCGGCCGGATCGGGCCGCCGCCCCGCCGGGTCGGATCCGCGTTCGGTCGCACCGGCTGCCCGTTCGACCTGGCGGAGCTCCGGGGCGAGCCCGGCTCGATCCGCCAACCTTGCGATCTCCCACTCCAGTTGGCGGTCACCGCGGGCCACCGCCAGCTCGCACGCCTCGCGCAGCAGCCCGGCCGCCACCGCCCGCTGTCCGGCGGCGGCCGCCGCCTCGCCGCCCCGGTACAGGGCGAGCAGCAGCGGCTCGCTGGGACCGTCCCCGCGCAGCACCTCGATCGCGGCCGCCCAGTGCGCCGGGGTGTCCGTTCCCTGTGCCCGGGCCAACTCCCCCTCCAGGAGTCGCAGCCAGCCGATGTGCAGCGCGATCCCGGGCCGGAGCCGGGCGGCCGTGGCGGCGATCCTGGCGAGCGCCTCGGGCCGGCCCCCTGCCGCTGCGGGCAGGCCCCTGGTGTCGGCCTCGATCGCCGTCCCGTCGACCAGCACCGGCAGCAGCCGGCCCGCACCGCCGTCCAGGAGCTGCCCGGACGCGGCCGCGTACCGCTCGACACTGGCGTCCAGGACGGCCAGCAGCTCGGCCCTGGCCTCCAGCGGGCGGCCGGTCCGAGCGGCGATCCGCATCGCCAGCCGGGCGGTGGGCAGCGCGTGCTGCGAGTCCACGGACCTGGCCGTGGACCTGGCCTTGGCCAGGTACCTGGCGGCGGAGTCCAGTTCGCCCCGGCTCAGGGCCAGCTCGCCGCGCAGCCGGTCCAGGAACTCGTGGTGCCCGACCGAACCGAGCCGGTCGTCCCAGGCGGCCAGCAGTTCGGCGGCCTCGGCGGGACGGCCGAGCAGCATCAGCGCCTCGGCCAGGTTGCCGGTCAGGATCGCCCCGGTGTTGGCCAGCAGACCGGTGCTGCCGGCCGCCTCCAGACCCTGCCTGGCCAGCTGCTCGGCCTCGGCGGGACGGCCGAGCCCGAGCAGCTGGCTGGCCAGGTTGTTCAGGCCCCGGCAGTACACGTCGGCGCCCAGCTTGCGGGACTTCTCGACCGCGTCGGTCAGGAGTGCGACACCCTCGTCCAGGTTGCCGAAGTGTGCGTGCAGGCCGCCCAGCGTCATCCGGGCGTGCTGCTCCACCCCGGCCGCGCCGGCCGCTCTGGCGATCTCCACGGCCTGCTCGGCGAGCCCGATGTCCGCCTCCGTCGGGCGGCCCAGCATCGCGTGCGCGGCGGCCAGCGCGAACACCTCCGCCCGTACGGCCGACGGGCGCAGGTTCTCCACCAGCCGCTGGGCGCGCTCGATCTCCTCGTCGCCGCCGCTGCGGTGCAGCTGGGTGAGCAGTCGTGAGCGGTGCATCCTGAACCAGGCCGCCCGCTCCGGGCTCTGCTCCTCGTCGACCAGCTTCAGGGCCGTCTTGGCCAGGCTCAACCCGCGTTCGCGGTCCCCGGCGCGGTGGGCGGCCACCACGGCCTCGGCGAAGACGTCCACCAGCCGGAGCCGGTCGCACCCGGAGTCGTGGGTGCCCGGGTCGCAGCTGCACGAGGGGTAGGTCTCGGCCCAGTCGTACGGGCGCAGGGTACTCTCCAGCACCTCCTCGGAGACCTCGTCCCAGAGCTCCAGGGCCCGCTCCAGCATGCGCAGTTGCTCGGCGAAGGCGTTGCGGCGGCGGGCCGCCCTGGCGGCGTCCAGCGCGGTCGGCAGGGCCCGCGCCGGATTGTGCGCGTGGTACCAGTAGTTGGCCAGCCTGGCCGGGCGCTTCTCGCAGCCGACCAGGAGCTCGTCGGCCTCCAGCGCGGTGGCGTAGCGGCGGTTGATCCGGTAGCGCTCGCCGGGCAGCAGGTCGTCGGAGACCGCCTCGCGGACCAGGGCGTGCCGGAACCGGTAGCCCTCGCCGTCGGTGTCCGGGCGCAGCACATTGGCGCCGACCGCGGTGCGCAGCGCCTCGATCAGCGTCTCCTCGCCCTCGTCCAGGACGGCGGACAGCAGTGCGTGTTCGACGTAGGAGCCGCCTTCGGCGGCGATTCTGACCACCCGCTGGGTCTCGTCCGGCAGCGCCTCGACCCGGACCAGCAGGATGTCGCGGAGCGAGTCGGTCAGCCCGGCGGGGCTGCCGTCCAGGTACGCGGTGGCGAGCTCCTCGATGAAGAACGGGTTGCCCTCGGAGCGGCGGTGGATCCGGTCGATCAGGTCGCGGTCCAGGGTCTCGGCGCTCTCGCTGCCGAGGATGCCCGCCAGCTGTGCGGCGACCTCGTGCGGCCCGAATCTGGCCAGTTCCAGCCGCTGGATGGTGCGCAGCCGGTCGAGTTCGGCCAGGAAGGGGCGCAGCGGGTGGCGGCGGTGCAGGTCGTCGCTGCGGTAGGTGGCGATGATCAGGACCCGGGAGCGGTGCAGGGTGCGGACCAGATAGGCGAGCAGTTCACGGGTGGAGCGGTCGGACCAGTGCAGGTCCTCGACGGCCAGCACCAGCGTCCGGTCGGCGGTGAGGCGTTCGAACAGCCGGGCGGTGTGCTCGAAGAGCCGGGCCCGGCCGAACTCGTCGTTGGGCTCGGTGCCGGTCTCGCCGAACTCCGGCAGCAGCCGCGCCAGATGGCCCTCCATGCCCTCGGCGGCCCGTTCGAGTTCGGCACCGAGCGCTCGGTGCAGACGGCGCAGCGCGGTGGCCAGCGGCGCGTACGGCAGGCCCTCGGCACCGACCTCCAGGCAGCCGCCGAGCGTGGTGACCACGCTCCCCCCGGCCCCGCCGCAGGCGGCCGCCAGGAACTCCTCCACCAGCCTGGTCTTGCCGACCCCCGCCTCGCCGCCGATCAGGACGGTCTGCGGCTCCCCCGCCTCCGCCCGGCGCAGCGCCGCGTCGAGCACGGTGGTCTCGGTACCGCGGCCGACGAAGACGGGACTGATCGATATCTGCTCCACACCGGGGAGCATGCCACAGGCCCCCGACGCCGGTGCAGCGGTTATCCCAGGGGCCGGACAGCCCGAGGGGGAGGCGCCGTCGGCGTCCTCCCCCTCGTCCCCCCGGCCCGCCGGCGTTCCCGGCTCCGCGCTGCCCGGGTTCGCACCCGGGCCGTGCTCGGCCGTCAGCATTCGCCGAGCTGCGCGGCGCGCGGGCGGGCGACCGGGCGCCGTACGCCGCGGGCCAGCCGGGCCACGGCGCCGGTGCGCTGACGGGCCGTACGGGCGGCTCGGGCCTCCCGGACCAGGCGGTCGTGCTCGGCTTCGCGGTGCAGCTCCGCGACCCGGTTCTGGATGAGCTCGTACTCGAACATCTCGGATCCCCCTCCGATCGGACGATCGTCGGCCCCTTCGGCCGGCCCTCCCTCGTCCTGAGTACAGACTCCTCTCCCAGCGGGGTGCGCCACATCGGGAGCATGCCCGATCCCGCCGGGCCCCCGGACCTTAGAAAGCCCGTGCCCCCTCCCTGGTCGGGAGGGGGCACGGGCTCTGATACCTAAGTAGGCAGCGGTTTGGGCTAAGGATCCTTAGGCCTGAACGCCGAGGCGCTCAAGAATCAGGTCCTTCACCCGGGCCGCGTCGGCCTGGCCGCGGGTGGCCTTCATGACCGCGCCGACCAGGGCGCCGACCGCGGCGACCTTGCCGTCACGGATCTTGGCGGCGATCGCCTCGTTCTCCGCGATGGCCTGGTCCACGGCCGCGCCGAGCGCCGAGTCGTCGGAGACCACGGCCAGGCCGCGCTGCTCCACGACCGCGTCCGGCTCGCCCTCGCCGGCCAGCACGGCCTCGATGACCTGGCGGGCCAGCTTGTCGTTCAGCTTGCCCTCGGCGACCAGGGTGCAGACCCGGGCCACCTGGACCGGGGTGATCGGCTGCTCGGCCAGGTCGGTACCGGTCTCGTTGGCGCGACGGGCCAGCTCGCCCATCCACCACTTGCGGGCCTGGTCGGCGGGGGCGCCGGCCGCGATGGTCAGCTGGATCGGCTCCACCGCACCGGCGTTGAGCACCGACTGCATGTCCTTGTCGGACAGGTCCCACTCGGCCTGCAGCCGCGCCCGGCGCACCCGGGGCAGCTCCGGGAGTCCGGCCCGCAGCTCCTCGACCCACTCCCGCGAGGGGGCGATCGGCACCAGGTCGGGCTCCGGGAAGTACCGGTAGTCCTCGGCGTTGTCCTTGATCCGGCCCGAGGTGGTGGTGCCGTTGTCCTCGTGGAAGTGCCGGGTCTCCTGGACGACGGTGCGGCCGTCGTTCAGCAGCGCGGCGTGCCGCTGGATCTCGAACCGGGCCGCCCGCTCCACGCTGCGCAGCGAGTTGACGTTCTTGGTCTCCGAGCGGGTGCCGAACTTCTCGGTGCCGTTCGGACGCAGCGACAGGTTGACGTCGCAGCGCATCTGGCCCTTGTCCATCCGGGCCTCGGAGACGCCCAGCGCCTTGATCAGCTCGCGCAGCTCGGCGACGTACGCCTTGGCGACCTCGGGGGCACGCGAACCCGCGCCCTCGATCGGCTTGGTGACGATCTCGATCAGCGGGATGCCGGCCCGGTTGTAGTCGAGCAGCGAGTGCGTCGCACCGTGGATGCGGCCGGTCGCGCCACCGACGTGGCTGGACTTGCCGGTGTCCTCCTCCATGTGGGCGCGCTCGATCTCGACCCGGAAGGTCTCCCCGTCCTCCAGCTGGACGTCGAGGTAGCCGTTGAAGGCGATCGGCTCGTCGTACTGGGAGGTCTGGAAGTTCTTCGGCATGTCCGGGTAGAAGTAGTTCTTCCGGGCGAACCGGCACCACTCGGCGATCTCGCAGTTCAGCGCGAGGCCGATCTTGATCGCCGACTCCACGCCGATGGCGTTGACCACCGGCAGCGAGCCGGGCAGGCCGAGGCAGGTCGGGCAGGTCTGGGTGTTCGGCTCGGCCCCGAGCTCGGTCGAACACCCGCAGAACATCTTGGTCTTGGTACCCAGCTCCACATGGACCTCAAGGCCCATCACCGGGTCGTACGAGGCAAGAGCTTCCTCGTACGGGACCAGGTTTTCGACGCTCACAGCGTCCCCTTCACTAAAAGTCTTGGCGGTACGGGCCGTCAGCCCAGGAGGACGTCGTCGTCGCCGAGCTGCTTGAGCTCGCGCAGCAGCAGGGCGGTGCCGGTGACCAGGGCCACGGCGCCGACCACGGCGTTGATCAGCTTGAGCGTGTCCTGCTCCAGGCGGGCCTTCTTGACGTCCTTGACGATCGAGACCGCGCCGAAGGCGCTGGTGCCGATGGACAGCCACAGGCCGGGCTTGCTGTGCTTCCACCCCTTGATCGAGACGGGGGCCTTCGCCTTTGCCACGGTGCTCACAGTGCCGGTGCCTCCTCCAGCAGGGGGTGTCCCCACTTGTCGTTGAGTGCGGCCTCGACGGCGCCGCCCACCCGGTAGAGGCGGTCGTCCGCCATCGCGGGGGCGATGATCTGCAGGCCGACCGGGAGATTGTCCTCCGGGGCCAGGCCGCAGGGCAGCGACATGGCCGCGTTGCCCGCGAGGTTCGAGGGGATGGTGCACAGGTCGGCCAGGTACATCGCCATCGGGTCGTCGGCGCGCTCGCCGATCGGGAAGGCGGTGGTCGGCGTGGTCGGCGAGATCAGGACGTCCACCCCGGCGAAAGCCGCGTCGAAGTCGCGCGAGATCAGGGTGCGGACCTTCTGGGCCGAGCCGTAGTACGCGTCGTAGTAGCCCGAGGAGAGCGCGTAGGTGCCCAGGATGATGCGGCGCTTGACCTCGGGGCCGAAGCCGGCCTCACGGGTCAGCGCGGTGACGTCCTCGGCGCTGCGGGTGCCGTCGTCGCCGACCCGCAGGCCGTAGCGCATGGCGTCGAAGCGGGCCAGGTTGGAGGAGGCCTCGCTCGGCGCGATCAGGTAGTACGCGGGCAGTGCGAGGGTGAAGGACGGGCAGGAGACCTCGACGACCTCGGCACCCAGCTCGCGCAGCAGCTCGACGCTCTCGTTGAACCGCTGCATCACGCCGGCCTGGTAGCCCTCGCCGGCGAACTCCTTCACCACGCCGATCCGCATGCCGCGCACGTCGCGCAGCTTGGCGGCCTCGACCACGGCCGGGACCGGCGCGTTGATCGAGGTGGAGTCCATCGGGTCGTACCCGGCGATCGCCTCGTGCAGCAGGGCCGCGTCGAGGACGGTACGGGCGCACGGGCCGCCCTGGTCCAGCGAGGAGGAGAAGGCGACCAGACCGTAGCGGGAGACCGAACCGTAGGTCGGCTTCACCCCGACGGTGCCGGTGACGGCGCCGGGCTGGCGGATCGAGCCGCCGGTGTCGGTGCCGATGGCCAGCGGGGCCTCGAAGGCGGCCAGCGCGGCGGCCGAGCCGCCGCCGGAGCCGCCGGGGATCCGGGAGAGGTCCCACGGGTTGCCGGTCGCGCCGTACGCCGAGTTCTCGGTGGAGGAGCCCATCGCGAACTCGTCCATGTTGGTCTTGCCGAGGATGACCACACCGGCGTCCTTCAGACGCGAGGTCAGCGTGGCGTCGTACGGCGGGATCCAGCCTTCGAGGATCTTGGAGCCGCAGGTGGTCGGGACGCCCTTGGTGGTGAAGACGTCCTTCAGCGCCAGCGGGACGCCGGCCAGCGGGCCCAGCTCCTCGCCCTTGGCGCGCTTGGCGTCCACCGCGCGGGCGGCGGCCAGGGCACCCTCGGTGTCGACATGCAGGAAGGCGTTGACCTTCTTGTCCACGGCGTCGATACGGTCCAGGTGGGCCTGGGTCACCTCGGCCGCGCTCACCTCGCCCGTGGCGATGGCGGCGGCGGTCTCGGCAGCGGTGTAGCGGATGAGATCGGTCATCTCGGTCAGTCCTCCCCGAGGATCTGCGGCACTCGGAAACGCTGCTCCTCGGCGGCCGGGGCGCCGGAGAGCGCCTGGTCCGGGGTGAGCGACGGCCGCACCTCGTCCGCCCGCATGACGTTGGTCAGCGGAAGCGGGTGGGAGGTCGGCGGGACGTCCTGTCCGGCGACCTCGGAAACGCGGGCGACCGCGCCGATGATCACGTCGAGCTGCTCGGCGAAGTGGTCCAGCTCTTCGGCCTGCAACTCAAGACGCGACAGCCGAGCGAGGTGGGCAACCTCCTCGCGCGTGATGCCAGGCATGCAGCGATCCTCAAGGTGAGTTCTGGAGTGGGCCGGGCAGCGGGCGCCCGACCCGGGCGGGGGCTCTTGGGGCACACCCGTCCTCTTGGTCTAGGCACATCCTATTGGGTACCCGGTAGGCACCGGCTGCGGCGGAACCCGCACGGCGCCCGGCGCTCCCCACGCGGGCCGCCCGTACGACGCCCCGGTGGCACGGGGAGCCGCGCGATCGGACCGCCTCGCGGTGCACGGCCGGTCGCGCGGCCCGCGCGCCGCCGGGCGGTTCGACCCCGCCCGGGGCGTCACTCCGGCTGGACGACGATCGGGACGGCCTGGCCGAGTGCCGGGCGCGGCTTGGGCACCGGCGGTGCGGCCACCAGCTCGACCGGCGCGACGGCCTGGGTGCGGTGCACCATCAGCCAGGCGGTGGCCTGGTCGGCGGGCAGCGCGGCGGACACCAGCCAGCCCTGGACCGCGTCCACGCCCAGGCTGTGCAGCCGCTCCCAGGTCTCGTCGTCCTCGACGCCCTCGGCGACCACGGTCAGGCCGAGCGAGTGCGCCAGCTCGACCGAGCAGCGGACCACCGCCGCGTCGTGGTGGTCCGCGACCATCCGGGAGACGAAGGAGCGGTCGATCTTCAGCTCACCGACCGGCAGGCTGCGCAGCCGCACCAGCGAGGAGTGCCCGGTGCCGAAGTCGTCCAGCGACATGCCGACGCCGTACCGGCGCAGCTCGGCGAGGGTGTCGGCGGCCAGCCGGGAGTCGTCCAGCAGCAGCCGCTCGGTGATCTCCAGTTGGAGCGCGTGCGCGGGGACCTGGTGCCGGTCGAGGTGGTCGGCGACCCGGCCGGCGAAGCCCGGGTTGAGCACGTCGCGCGGTGAGACGTTGACGGCGACCTGGACCTGGAGGCCCTGGGCCCGCCAGGCGGCGAGCTGGCCGACGGCCGCCTCCAGGACGTAGTCGGTCAGCCGGGGCATCAGGCCGCTGGACTCGGCCAGTCCGATGAACTCGTCCGGCGGCACCTTGCCCTGCCCGGGGCGCTCCCAGCGCAGCAGGGCCTCCAGGCCGACCACCCGGCCGTCGAACGCCACCTTCGGCTGGTAGTGCAGCAGCACCTCGCCGGTCTCCAGCGCCCGGCGCAGGTCGCCCAGCAGACCGATCCGGTACGGCGTGTCGATGTCGCGGGCCTCGTCGTACTGCTCGACGCCGCTGCGCCGGTGCTGGGCGTGGCCCATCGCCACGTCGGCCCGGCGCAGCAGGGCCTCGGCGTCCTGGGCGTGCTCGGGGTAGACGCAGACCCCGGCGCTGGCCTCCAGGACCAGCAGCAGGCCGTCCAGCCTGATGGGCGCGGCGAGTTCGGCGATCAGCGCCTTCGCGACCCGTTCCAGGGTCTCGGGCCGGCCGACGCCGGGCAGCAGGACGGCGAACTCGTCGCCGCCGAGCCGGGCCACCACCGGCCGGCCGCCGTTCTGCATGGTCGGCGGCAGGCTGGAGAAGACGTCCTCCGGGTCCTCCCGGCCGGGGTGGTGGGTGCCGGTGCGCAGCGCCCGGTGCAGTCGGCGGGCGATGTGCACCAGTAACCGGTCACCGGCCGTGTGCCCCAATGCGTCGTTGAGCGATCGGAAGCGGTCCAGGTCGAGCAGGATCAGCCCGACGCTGTAGTCCTCCTCGCCGTCGTGCTCGGCGATCGCCTCCTGCGCCGCCAGCAGCAGGGCGTGGCGGTTCGGGAGATCGGTGAGCGGGTCGGTCAGTTGGTCCCGGGCGCGGTCCCGCGCCATCCGCCAGGCGGCGACCAGTACGGCCAGCGGCACCGCGAAGAGCGGCAGCAGCTCGGGCTCGTACCGGTAGACCAGAACGGCCAGCGGTATGAGCGGCGCGGCGCCGGCCAGCAGCACGCCGAGCAGCAGGACCGCACCTGCCACCCCCTGCGGCGGGCGTGTGGGCGCACCGCCGGTCGTACGATCCATATGCCCTGTCCTCCGTCGGGCCCGCCCCGTCAGGCCGCCTTTCGGTGCGGCACCTGCTGGTGCCGGTGGGCGCCAGTGACGGGGCGTCCCCTGCGGAACCGGCCGGTAAGGCCGATGCCGCCAACCCCTGCTGACACTCTGTTGCGCACCAGGGTATTCCGGCGTACGCCGAGAGGGCGGACTTTCGGACATCCCTGAGCGCGCCACCCGTCATGAATGCCGCTCAGTGACAGAATGCCCTCTTTCCCGGACAGGAACCCGGGTGACGCGGCATCAGGACGGTAACGGGGATCGGCCCCCTCCCCGGCGCCCGGCCGGGAGGTCACCGCCCCAGGTGGGCGCGGGCGGCCTCCGGGCCCTGGTCGAGCAGGACGGCGAAGCCGGCGTCGTCCAGCACCGCGAGGCCGAGCTGGACCGCCTTGTCGTACTTGGAACCCGGGTTGTCACCGGCCACCACAAAATCGGTCTTCTTCGAAACCGACCCTGTCACCTTCGCGCCGCGCGAGGTCAGCGCCTCCTTGGCGCCGTCCCGGGTGTGGCCGGCCAGGGTGCCCGTCACCACCACGGTCAGGCCCTCCAGCGGACGCGGCCCCTCGTCCTCGGCCGCCTCCTCGGTGAAGCGCACCCCGGCGGCCCGCCACTTCTCCAGGATCTCCCGGTGCCACTCCTCCTCGTACCACTCCTTGATGGAGCGGGCGATGATCGGGCCCACGCCCTCGGCGGCGGCCAGCTCCTCCTCGGAGGCGGCGAAGATCCGGTCCAGGTCGCGGAACTCGCGGGCCAGCGCCTGGGCGGCGACCGGGCCGACATGGCGGATCGACAGGCCGTTGACGTAGCGCCAGAGCGGCTGCTCCTTGGCCTTGTCGAGGTTCTCCAGGAGCAGCGTGGTGGTCTTCTTCGGATCGCCCTTGAGATTGGCGAAGAAGGTCACCACCTTCTCCTCGCCCGTCTGGTCGTCCAGCTTGGGCATGCCGGACTTCTGGTCGCGCACCTTCACCTTGATCGGGAGCAGCTGCTCCTCGGTCAGGCCGAAGATGTCCCCCTCGTTGCGGACCGGCGGCTGTGCGGGCTCCAGCGGCTGGGTGAGCGCGGTGGCCGCGACATAGCCCAGGCCCTCGATGTCCAGCGACTCGCGGCCGCCGAGGTAGGCGATCCGCTCGCGGATCTGGGCCGGGCAGGACCGGGCGTTGGGGCAGCGCAGGTCGATGTCGCCCTCGGACATCGGGCGCAGCTCGGTGCCGCACTCGTGGCAGTGCGAGGGCATCACGAACTCCTCCTCGGTGCCGTCCCGCAAGTCCTCCACCGGGCCGAGGATCTCGGGGATGACGTCCCCCGCCTTGCGCAGCACCACGGTGTCGCCGAGCAGCACGCCCTTGGCCTTGACCACCTGCTGGTTGTGCAGGGTGGCGTACTGGACCATCGAGCCGGCCACCTTCACCGGCTCGGCCAGCACCGCGAACGGGGTGGCCCGGCCGGTGCGGCCGATGCCGACCTGGATCCGCGCCAGCTTGGCGGTGACCTCCTCCGGCGGGTACTTCCAGGCGATCGCCCAGCGCGGCGACTTGGAGGTGGCACCGAGCCGGCCCTGCAGGGCGATCTCGTCCACCTTGACGACGACCCCGTCGATCTCGTGCTCGACCGAGTGGCGCCGCTCGCCGTACTGCTTGATGAACGCCCGCACCTCGTCGAGCGTGGCGACCACCCGGTTGTGCCGGGCGGTGGGCAGGCCCCAGTCGTGCAGCAGCCGGTAGGCGTGCGACTGGCAGTCGATGTCGAAGCCGGCCCGGGCGCCGATGCCGTGCACCACCATGTGCAGCGGACGGGAGGCGGTGACCAGCGGGTCCTTCTGGCGGAGCGAACCGGCGGCGGCGTTGCGGGGGTTGGCGAAGAGCTTGACCAGCGCCTGCGGGCGCCTGCCCGCCGCCGCCCGCTGCTCGTTCTCCGCGCGGCGGCGCTCGTTCTCGGCGGCGAGCGAGGCGTTCAGCTCCTCGAACGCCTCGGTGGGCAGGTAGACCTCGCCGCGGATCTCCACCAGCTCGGGGACGCTGTCGCCCTTGAGCTGGTGCGGGATCTCCTTGATGGTGCGGACGTTGGCGGTGATGTCCTCGCCGACCCGCCCGGTGCCGCGGGTGGCGGCCTGGACCAGCCGGCCGTGCTCGTAGGTGAGGTTGACCGCCAGGCCGTCCACCTTGAGCTCGCACAGGTAGTGGTACTCCAGGCCGTCCAGCTCGCGGGCGACCCGCTCGGCCCAGGCCGACAGTTCCTCGTCGTCCATCGCGTTGTCCAGGCTGAGCAGCCGCTCACGGTGCTCGACCTTCGCGAAACCCTCGGTGGGCGCGCCGCCGACCTTCTGGGTGGGCGAGTCGGGGGTGACCAGCACCGGGTGCTCGGTCTCGATCGCCTCCAACTCGCGCATCAGCGCGTCGAACTCGGCGTCGCTGACCGTCGGAGCGTCCTGCTCGTAGTACCGGACGCGGTGCTCCTCGACCTCGACCGCGAGCTCGGCGTGCCGCTTGCGCACCTCCGTCGGCACGTCTTCCCAGCCCTCGACAGCAGCCACCACGCCGCCCTCCTACGTCTCAACTACCGTCTCACTCCGGGTTGTCCACCAGGCTCTGCGCCGCCTTCACGCTCAGTGACAGCGCCCGGCGCGCGTACGAGGGGCTCGCCCCCGCCAGCCCGCAGGTCGGTGTCACCAGCACCCGGCGGCCCAGCAACTCCGGAGCGAACCCGAGCCTGCGCCACAACCTCCTGACACCCTGGACACTACCGGCCGGGTCCGACAATCCCTCGTCAGTGGAGGGCACCACACCGGCGAGGATCACCGTGCCCGCCTCCACCGCCTCACCCAGGTCCTCGTCCTCACGCTCCGTCAACAGCGAGAAGTCGAGCGAGACTCCGGCCACCCCGGCCCGGCGCAGCAGCGGGATCGGCACCTGCGGGGCGCAGCTGTGCACCACGACCGGGACGTCCAGGGCGCGGACGAGGTCGCGCAGCTGCTCCTCGGCGACCTGGCGGTCCACCGCGCGCAGCCGCTGGAAGCCGCTGGCGGTCTTCACCGCACCGGCCAGCACCGCGGGCAGCGAGGGCTCGTCCAGCTGCAGGACGAGCTGCGCGCCCGGCACCCGCGTGCGGACCTCGGCCAGGTGGCGGCGCAGGCCCTCGGTGAGCGACCCGGCGATGTCGCGGCAGGCACCCGGGTCGGCGAGCGCCTTCTCGCCGTGCCTCAGCTCCACGGCGGCCGCCAGCGTCCACGGACCGACCGCCTGCAGCTTCAGCGCTCCCTGGTACCCCTGGGTGAACTCCTCCAGGGCGTCCAGGTCCTCGCCGAGCCAGGAGTGCGCCCGCCGGGTGTCCCGCCCCGGCCGGTCGGCGAACCGCCACCCGCTCGGCTCCACCTGCGCGAACAGCTCGACCAGCAGACCGGCGCTGCGGCCGATCATGTCGGCGCCGGGCCCACGGGCCGGCAGCTCCGGCAGATGGGGCAGGTGCTCCAGCGCACCGACGGCGGTCTTGGCGGCCTCACGGGCGTCGGTGCCCGGCATCGACCCGACGCCCGTCGCGGCGCCGGTCAGCTCGGGGAAGGGAAAGTCGCTACTCACGGGGTCGAGCCTAGGCCCTGCCGGAGCCCCTTCGGGCCTCAGCTGCACGGAACCCTTCAGGGCAGTCGGGAACATCCTCAGGGGCACGGGGAACTGCGCGAAACGGAAGACACCCGCCTGCACTCATCCGCCGAAGAGCAACCCCACCCGGGGCTTTCGGGGTGCAGCCGGCCCGCCGGGCCCGAGCGACGGCGGTCACCTTCCGCAGCGCGCAGTTCCCCGTGCCCCTCGCCGGCCCTGCCCCCGGGGCCTAACGGCCCGGGCGGACGGTGAGGTTGGTGATCTCCGCGTCGCGGGGCAGGTCGAGGGCGGTCAGGACGGCGGTCGCCACCGACTCGGGGTCGATCCAGCGGGACGGGTCGTAGTCCTTGCCCTCCTGCTGGTGCACCTGGACCTGCATCGCGGTCGCGGTCCGCCCCGGGTACACCGAGGTGACCCGGACGCCGTGGCCGTGCTCCTCCTGCCGCAGCGAGTCGGCGAGCGCGCGCAGACCGTGCTTGCTGGCCGCGTACGCGCCCCAGGTGGCATGCGCGTCGAGCCCGGCGCCGGAGTTGACGAACACCACGTGGCCCTTGACGAGCCGCAGCGAAGGCAGCAGCAGCCGGGTCAGCTCGGCGGGGGCGACCAGGTTGACGTTCAGCTGCTCCTGCCAGGCCTTGACCGGCAGTTCGCCGATCTCGCCGAGCTGGACCACACCGGCGATGTGCAGCAGCGAGTCCAGTTCGACCGGCAGCTCCTGGTGCCCGAACGCCCAGGACAGCTTGGCCGGTTCGCCCAGGTCGCCGACCAGCGTGCGGGCTCCGGGGAAGCGCTCGCGCAGCTCGGCGGCGCGCCGGGCGTCGCGGGCCAGCAGCCAGAGCCGCTCGCCGCGTTCGGCGAGCCTGGTGGCGACGGACGCGCCGATGCCGGACCCGGCGCCGGTGATCAGATGTGCACCCATGGCAGGGCTCCTTCGAGGTGGTGGGTTCTTCGAGGGGCTGGGCCGGGCCGGCTGTCGGCTCAGGCTTCGAGGTGGGCCAGGGCCTCGGCCGGGTCGGCGGCGAAGGTGATCAGCTCGGCGAGCGGGCGGGGCAGGAAGCCCTCGGCGTCCATCCGCTCCAGCTGGGTGCGCAGGCCCTGGTAGAAGCCCTCGGTGTCGAGCACCACGACCGGCTTGTCGTGCAGGGCGTGCTTCTTCAGCTCCAGCACCTCGGTCACCTCGTCCAGCGTGCCGAGTCCGCCGACCAGCACCACCACGGCGTCCGCCCGCTCCAGCAACTGGGCCTTGCGCTCGGCGAGATCACGCGTCATCACCAGCTCGTCGGCGCCCTCGTACGTCTTGTGCGCGAGCAACTGGACCGAGATCCCGACCAGTCGTCCGCCGGCCTCCTTGACGCCGTCGGCGAGCAGCCCCATCAGCCCGGCGTGCGAGCCGCCCCAGACCAGGGTGTGGCCGTGCTCCCCGAGCAGCCGGGCGAACTCGGCGGCCGGGGCGGTGTAGCGCTCGTCGAGGGAGTACGCGGAACAGAAGACAGTGATGTTCATAGTGCCCACAGGTCTACCACCTCGCGGTCCGCCGAGGCACGGGGGACCTGCCCGCGTCCAGGACGGACCCGCCGGGTCACGCGCCGACCGGGCGCCGCTCGGTGCCGGCGATGGTGGCCGAGCCGACCACCCGGGTGCCGTCGTAGAGCACCACCGCCTGGCCGGGCGCGATCCCCCGGGCCGGGGTGGCGAGGCGCACCCGCAGTTCGCCGTCGGCCAGCGAGGCGGTCACCGGGACCTCCTCGCCGTGGGCGCGCAGCTGCGCGGTGTACTCGCCCTCGCCGACCGGCTCGGCGCCGCACCAGCGCGGCTTGATCGCGGTGAGCGCGAGCACGTCCAGCCCCTCGGCCGGGCCGACCGTGACGGTGTTGTTCACCGGCGAGATGTCCAGGACGTAGCGGGGCTTGCCGTCGGCGGCCGGGCGGCCGATCCGCAGGCCCTTGCGCTGGCCGATGGTGAAGCCGTACGCGCCGTCGTGCTCGCCGAGCTTGGTGCCGTCGGCGTCCAGGATGTCGCCCTTCGCGGTGCCGAGGTGCCGGGCCAGGAAGCCCTGGGTGTCGCCGTCCGCGATGAAGCAGATGTCGTGGCTGTCCGGCTTCTTGGCCACCGCCAGGCCGCGCCGCTCGGCCTCCTCGCGGATCACGTCCTTGGTCGTGTCGCCGAGCGGGAAGAGCGAGTGGGCGAGCTGGTCGGCGTCGAGCACGCCGAGGACGTACGACTGGTCCTTGGCCATGTCCACCGCGCGGTGCAACTCCCGCTCACCGGACGGGAGATCGACGACCCTGGCGTAGTGCCCCGTGCAGACCGCGTCGAAGCCCAGGGCGATCGCCTTGTCCAGCAGCGCGGCGAACTTGATCTTCTCGTTGCAGCGCAGGCAGGGGTTCGGGGTGCGGCCGGCGGCGTACTCGGCGACGAAGTCGTCGATCACGTCCTCACGGAAGCGCTCGGCGAGGTCCCAGACGTAGAACGGAATGCCGATCACGTCGGCCGCCCGGCGGGCGTCCCGGGAGTCCTCGATGGTGCAGCAGCCGCGGGCGCCGGTCCGGAAGGACTGCGGGTTCGAGGAGAGCGCCAGGTGCACCCCGGTCACCTCGTGACCCGCCTCGGCGGCTCGGGCGGCGGCTACGGCGGAGTCCACCCCGCCGGACATCGCCGCCAGCACACGCAGTCGACGGCCGTCGTTGGGACCAGTGGGGGCGCCAGGGAACTCAGTCATGATGCACCCAGCCTACGTGCTCGCCGCAACTCTTCCGGGCCGGTCCTCGCAGCGGCACGGTGCGGCGTTTCGGGGCGGAACAGAGTGCACCGCCCCTGCCGGGAGCAAGGTGCACCGGCCATTACGGGCGACGAAGTGCAGCCGGGCCGTCCGGGTCCACTGACCGCAGGGAGCCTTCCGCTTCGCGCAGTTCCCCGCGCCCCTGGAGGGATTCCCACTCGACCTGGGGCGTTGGGCCGATGTCAGCGCAGTTCCCCGCGTCCCTGGGGGTGCGGTCAGCGGCGGGCGGCGGCTGCGAGTCCTGCGTTGCGGGCGCGGCGGACGGCAGGCTCGATCGCGTCGAGCAGGGCTTTGACGTCGGCGCGGGTGGAGGCGTGGCCGAGCGAGAAGCGCAGTGAGGCCCGGGCCAGCAGCGGGTCCGCGCCCATCGCGAGCAGGACGTGACTGGGCTGCGGCACCCCGGCCGAGCAGGCGGAGCCGGTGGAGCACTCGATGCCCTGGGCGTCCAGCAGCATCAGCAGCGCATCGCCCTCGCAGCCGGGGAAGGAGAAGTGCGCGTTGGCGGCCAGCCGCCCCACCGGGTCCGGGTCTCCGTTGAGCACGGCGTCCGGTACGGCTGCCAGGACCCCGGCGACCAGTTCGTCCCGCAGGCCCGCGACCGACTCCGCGTGCTCGGCCCGCCGTTCGACCGCGATGGCCGCCGCGGCGGCGAACCCGGCGGCAGCGGGGACGTCCAGCGTGCCGGACCGGACGTCGCGCTCCTGGCCGCCACCGTGCAGCAGGGGTACGGGAGTTGCGCTGCGGGACAGCAGCAGGGCGCCGACCCCGTACGGCCCGCCGATCTTGTGTCCGGTGACCGTCAGCGCGTCCAGCCCCGACTCGGCGAAGGAGACCGGGACCTGGCCCAGCGCCTGCACCGCGTCGGCGTGCATCGGAATCCCGAACTCGCGTGCGACGGCGACGAGTTCGGTGATCGGCTGAATGGTGCCGACCTCGTTGTTGGCCCACATCACGGTGATCAGCGCCACCGTGGCGGGGTCGCGTTCCACAGCCTCGCGCAGCGCCTCGGGGTGCACTCGGCCGTACGCGTCGACCGGCAGGTACTCGACCAGGGCGCCCTCGTGCTCGGAGAGCCAGTGCACCGCGTCCAGCACCGCGTGGTGCTCGACCGGGCTGCACAGCACCCGGCGCCGCGCCGGATCGGCGTCCCGGCGCGCCCAGTACAGGCCCTTGACGGCGAGGTTGTCCGATTCGGTACCGCCACCGGTGAGCACGATCTCGCTCGGCCGCGCGCCCAGCGACAGGGCCAGCGACTCCCGGGACTCCTCCACCACCCGCCTGGCCCGGCGGCCGGCGGCGTGCAACGAGGACGCGTTGCCGACGACCCCGAGGTGCGCGCCCATGGCTGCGATCGCCTCGGGCAGCATCGGGGTGGTGGCTGCATGGTCGAGATATGGCATAGCGGGTCCAGTGTAGGGGCATCCCCGCGCCGTGATCCCGACGCCCGCGCACGGGTCACGATTTGGCCATTGCACGCCCTGCAACGCGCCGTTAGCCTCCTGCCCACTGCTGGGGCACGGAGGGGTGGACGGTATGTCGCAGACAGTGGACCGGGCGCTGACGATCCTTGCCTCGCTCGGGGAGGGCCCGGCCTCGCTGGAGCAGGCGGCGGCCCGGATCGGCGTCCACAAGTCGACGGCGCTGCGGCTGCTGCGCACCCTGCAGGAACACGGCCTGGTGCACCGGCAGGCCGACCACCGCTACCGGCTCGGCGGGCGGCTCTTCGCACTGGCCCAGCAGGCCCTGGACGGTATCGACGTCCGCCAGGTCGCGGCCCCGTACCTGGCCTCGCTCAACGAGCGGTACGGGCACACCGTGCAGCTGGCGGTGCTGGAGGAGGGCGAGGTGCTCTACCTGGACAAGGTGGAGAGCCGCTACCCCGAACGCCCGGGCTCCTGGCCCGACCCGGCCGGGCGGATCGGGCGCCGGGTGCCCGCGGTGGCGACGGCGGTCGGCAAGGTGCTGCTGGCGGATCTGCCGGAGGATCAGCTGGCGGGTTTCCTCGCCGAGCAGGACTTCCCCGCCCGCACCCGGCACAGCATCCGCTCCGCCGAGGAGTTCCGCACCGAACTCGCCTCCGTCCGGCGCCAGGGGTGGGCGGTGGACCGGGCCGAGTACCAGGAGGCGGTCAACTGCCTGGCCGCGCCGATCGTCGGCACGGACGGCAGGGCGATCGCGGCCTGTTCCATCTCGGCACCCGTCCGGCTGGCCCCGATCGGCGAACTGAGCCGGTTACTGCCCGAACTGCTCTGCACGGTCGAGGCGATCTCGCTGGCGTACGGCGGCTCGCCTACTCCTCGCTGGTGCGAGAACCGTTGCGGTGCCAGGCCCGCGGTGCGCGCCAGCCGTACTTGAGCGCGAACATCCGCAGGACGAAAGCGGTCAGCGCGGCGGCCGAGGCGGTGAGGGTGCTCAGGCGGCCCATCCCGATCAGGACGGCGACCATCCCGGCGCCGACCAGCGCGGGCACGGCGTAGATCTCCCGGTCCCAGCGCAGCAGCGAGGGCATCTCGCTGGCCAGTACGTCGCGGATCACGCCGCCGCCGGCGGCGGTGAGCATGCCCAGGGCCACCGAGGCGACCGAACCGAGTCCGTAGTCGTGCGCCTTGGCGGTACCGGTGACGCAGAACAGCCCGAGCCCGAGCGCGTCCAGGGTCTGCACGCTGCGGTTGATCCGCTCCACCTCGGGGTGCAGGAAGAACACCACCAGGCCGGCCGCCAGCGGGGTCACGAAGTACCCGAGGTTGGTGAACGCGACCACCGGTGTGGCCCCGATCACCAGGTCGCGCATCACCCCGCCGCCGAGTGCGGTCGCCTCGGCGAGCACACAGATGCCGAAGATGTCCATGTTCTTGCGGACGGCCAGCAGGCCGCCGGACAGGGCGAAGACGAAGATGCCGATCAGGTCCAGCGCCTGCTGGACGTCGGGCGGGAAGAGCTGCGAGGTCACCGTCAATTCTTACCTGCGCCGCGACCCCGGCGTGCCCCGGGCGCCCGGTGCGGCGCCCACGGCCCGCGGGCGGCGCACCGGGTGCCCTGTCAAACCGCCGGGTTCTCGGGGCTCTGCCGGCTCTCGGGGCTCTGCTGGTTCTCCGGGCTCTGCTGGTTCTCCGGGCTCTGCTGGTTCTCAGGGCTCTGCTGGTTCTCAGGAAAATGGCAGGCCACCTGGTGCCCCGCCACCGCCGCCACCAGCGGCGGCTCCTCGCTCGCGCAGACGTCCTGGGCCTTCCAGCAGCGGGTGCGGAAGCGGCAGCCGCTGGGCGGGTTGATCGGCGAGGGGACGTCGCCGGTCAGCAGGATGCGCTCGCGGCGTTCCTTGCGGCGGGGGTCCGGCACCGGGACGGCCGACATCAGGGCCTTGGTGTACGGGTGCATCGGAGCCCGGTACAGCGAGTCGCGGTCGGCGATCTCGACGATCTTGCCCAGGTACATCACCGCGACCCGGTCCGAGACGTGCCGGACCACCGAGAGGTCGTGCGCGATGATCAGGTAGGTCAGGCCCAGCTCCTGCTGGAGGTCGTCCAGCAGGTTGACCACCTGCGCCTGGATCGAGACGTCCAGTGCGGAGACCGGCTCGTCCGCGACGATCATCTTGGGCTTGAGCGCGAGCGCGCGGGCGATGCCGATCCGCTGGCGCTGGCCGCCGGAGAACTCGTGCGGGTAGCGGTTGTAGTGCTCGGGGCTCAGCCCGCAGAGTTCCAGCAGGTCCTGGACGGCCCGCTTGGTCCCGTGCTCGGTCTGCACCTTCTGGAGCCGGAACGGCGCGCCGACGATGGTTCCGACGGTGTGCCGGGGGTTCAGCGAGGAGTACGGGTCCTGGAAGATCATCTGGATGTCGCGGCGCAGCGGCCGCATCGCGCCCACCCCGAGGTGGGTGATGTCCCTGCCCTCGAACTCGACGGTCCCGCCGGTCGGTTCGGCGAGCCTGGTGACCAGCCGGCCCATGGTGGACTTGCCGCAGCCGGACTCGCCGACCACGCCGAGGGTCTCCCCGGCGTTCACGGTGAAGTCGATCCCGTCCACGGCACGCACCGCGCCGCTCTGGCGCCGCAGCAAGCCCTTGGTGATCGGGAAGTGCTTGGTGAGGCCGGTCACCCTGAGCAGCGGCTCGCGATCGGAGGCCGGCGCGGGCTCGGGGACCGTCACCGTCTGACTGTCCGTCATAGCGGTTTCTCCTGAGGGGTGGTGCGGGCTCACAGCCGGGGCGCGATCTCTTCGGCGAAGATCCGGTGCCGCTCGGCGATCGGCAGGTGGCAGGCGGCGTGGTGCTTGGGCGCGGCCTCGGTCAGCACCGGCACCTCGGTCGTGGACCGGTCACCGGTCAGCTCCGCGTACGGGCAGCGCGGATGGAAGGCGCAGCCGGACGGCACGTTGATCAGGCTGGGCGGGGTGCCCTTGACCGGGACCAGCCGGTCCTGGAGCTCCCGGTCGAGCCGGGGCATCGAGCCGAGCAGGCCCCAGGTGTAGGGGTGCTCGGGCGCCTCGAAGAGGGTCGCGGCAGGTCCCCGCTCGACCGACTTGCCGCCGTACATCACCAGGATGTCGTCGGCCAGCTCGGCGACCACGCCGAGGTCGTGGGTGATGATGATGACGGCGGAGCCGAACTCCCGTTGCAGGTCCCGGATCAGGTCGAGGATCTGCGCCTGCACGGTGACGTCCAGGGCGGTGGTCGGCTCGTCGGCGATCAGCAGCGAGGGGTCGTTGACCAGCGCCATGGCGATCATCGCGCGCTGGCGCATCCCGCCGGAGAACTCGTGCGGGTAGGCGTCAACCCGCTTGTCCGGCTGGGGGATTCCCACCCGGTCGAGCATCTCGACGGCGCGCTTGCGGGCGTCCTTCTTGCCGACGCCCGGGTGGTGCGCCCGGTAGCCCTCGATGATCTGGGCACCGACCGTGTAGTACGGGTGCATCGCGGTCAGCGGGTCCTGGAAGACCATGGCCATCTTCTGGCCGCGCAGCCGCCGGACCCGGTCGGGGTCGGCGCCTACCAACTCCTCACCGTCCAGCCAGACTTCGCCGCTGATCCGGGGGGCACCGCGCTTGGTGCCGGTGCGGTGCAGACCCATGATCGACAGCGAGGTGACGGACTTCCCGGAGCCGGACTCGCCCACGATGCCGAGCGTCCTGCCCTTCTCCAGGTCGAAGGTCAGGCCGTCGACGGACCTCACCAGGCCGTCGTCGGTGGGGAAGTGCACCCGCAGGTCACGGACGGAGAGGAAGGGCTTGTCCCCGGAGGCCCGTTCGGAGGCAGGGGTGGGGGCCTTCTCGGTCTTGCTCATGCCAGCCTCACCCGAGGATCGACAACGGCGTACAGAACGTCAACCAGCAGGTTGGCAATGATGATGAAGAAGCCGGCGAAGAGCGTCACACCCATGATCACCGGCAGGTCGCTGGAGCTGATCGCCGCGACCGCCTCGTAGCCCAGACCACGGAAGTTGAAGGTGGACTCGGTGAGCACCGCGCCGCCGATCAGGGCGCCGAGGTCCATACCGAAGACGGTGAGGATCGGGGTGAGGGTGGAGCGCAGGGCGTGCTTGCCGATCACCCTCCGCTCGTTGAGGCCCTTGGCCCGGGCGGTACGGATGTAGTCCTCGCCGAGCACCTCCAGCAGGGTGGCCCTGGTGAGCCGGGCGTAGGTCGCCGCGTACAGGAAGGCGAGGGTGATCCAGGGCAGGACCAGGTTCTGGAACCAGGCGACCGGGTCGTCGGTGAGATTGACGTAGTCGTGCGGGAACCAGCCGAGCTGGTAGACGAAGATCGCGCTGGCCAGCATGCCGGTGAAGTAGATCGGCAGCGAGACACCGGCGAGCGCGGTGGTCATGGTGATCCGGTCCAGCAGGGTGCGGCGGCGCAGGGCGGAAACCACACCGGTGGCGGTGCCGAAGAGCAGCCAGATCACGGAGGCACCGGCGGCGAGCGAGGCGGTGACGCCCAGCCGGTCGAGCAGCACCGGCCAGACCTCCCGCTCGGTCTTGAAGGAGTACCCGAAGCACGGCGCCGAGCAGTGGGTGACATCCACCCCGGTGCTGTAGTCGCGCCCGACCACCAGGCCCTTCACGAACAGGACGTACTGCTCGGTGATCGACTTGTCGAGGCCCATCTTGTGGCGGATACCCTCGACCGCCGCCTTGTCGGCGATCTTGCCGACGTAGAGCAGCGCGGGGTCGCTGCCGGTGAGCTTGGGCACCATGAAGAAGATGCCGAAGGTGACCGCAGAGACCACCAGCAGCATGACGACGACGTTGATCAGCCGTCGGATGAGATACACGAGCACTGCGGTCGGCGCCGCCCGGGGCCGGCCGGCGGACCCCGGTAGGGGTGCCGGCCGGCCCGGACGGAGCCTTCACCTGCCCTTCGGACTAGCGGAGCGAACTACGGACGCGGAGCGGATCACTTGCCGTCGGAGACGCCGAGGGCCTGGAAGTCCACTTCCTGGAGGGCGTCGTTGAAGTAGACGTTGGTCAGGCGCGGGTTGCGGTAGTTCAGCGCCTTGTCGTCGACGATCGGCAGCCAGGTCGCGTTGTCCGTGATCTTGTGGTTGATCTGCTTGTAGATCTCGGCCGCCTTGGCCTGGTCCTGCTCGCCCGCCGCCTGGTCGAACCAGGCGTTGATCTCCGGGTCGTCGGTCTCCGGGTAGTTGGCGTTGCCCGTCTTGGTGATGAACCGGCCGTCGGCCTGCGGCTGCAGGAAGCCGGCGCCGTTCGGGAAGTCGGCGCCCCAGCCCATCACGATCAGGCCGTAGCCCTTCTGGTGGACCACGTCGGGCGCGCCGATCACGGACTGGTACAGCTTGCCGTCGTACTGGTCCACGTTGACGGTGACGTTGATGGCCTTCAGCGCGGTCTGCAGGGCAACGGCGGTGTTGACCTCCTTGTCCTTGTTGCCGCGGACCGCGATGGTGGTGGTGAAGCCGTCCGGCTTGCCGCATGCCTGCAGCTCCGCCTTGGCCTTGTCGAGCTGCGGCTTGCCCTGGGTCAGGCCGTACGGGTCGTAGTTGTCATAGCCCGCGATGTTGGGCGGCAGCATGTTGCCGCTGATCGAACCGGCGTAGGAACCGCCACGGGCGGTCTGCAGCGCGGTGGCGTCGGCGGCGTACATCACGGCCTTGCGGCAGTGGATGTTGTCGAAGGGCGCGACCTTCGGGACGATCGAGATGAAGCGGATGAAGCCGGTGAACGGGTCGTCCGTGTTGGCCTTCAGCTTGGAGTCGGCGAGGACCTTGGCCTGGGCGGCCTGGGAGAGACCGGTCTGGGAGTAGTCGATGTCCGCGGTGCCGTCGAGCAGACGGGAGTCCATGTCGTCCGAGTTGGTGGTGACGGTCAGCTTGACCACGTCCGGCAGCGCCTTGCGGAACGGGTCGCTGGTCGGGTCCCAGTTCTCGTTGCGGACCAGCTCGACGCCCTTGCCGGGCTCGATCGACTTGAACTTGTACGGGCCCGAGGAGACCGGGTGGTCACCGTACTTGGCACCGGTGTCCAGCTTCTGCGGGACGGGCGCGGCGGGGCCCATCGCGAGCAGGTACGGGAACGAGGAGTCCGGCTTGGCCAGGTGGAAGACGATGGTGGAGTCGTCCGGCGTCTCGACCGACTTCAGGCCCAGCTTGTTGGGGTCGCTGTCGGTGTAGGGGCCCTTGTAGTTCTGGCCCTGGTCGAGGTCGTTGACCAGGTAGGCCGGGCCACCCGCGACCACGTCGGCCGCGAAGGGCCGCTCGATGCCGTACTTGATGTCCTTCGAAGTGATCGGGGAGCCGTCCTCGAACTTCAGGCCGCTCTTCAGCTTGAAGGTGTAGGTCTTGCCGTCGGCGGCGATCTCGGGCTGCGCGGCGGCCAGGTCCGGCACCAGCTTCAGGCCGTCCTTGCCCGGCTTGGCGTCGTAGGACAGCAGGGTGCGGGTGTAGAAGCGCTCCATGTTCCAGACCGAGGCGTAGTACGCGCGGCCCGGGTCCCAGGAGTCGGCGTCGGTGCTGGTCCAGAGGTTGAGGGTGCCGCCCTTCTTGTCGGAGGCGTTGAGCACCTTGTCCACGGCGGCGTTGAAGCCCCCGCCGCTGCCGCTGGCGCCATCAGTGCCGCCGCCACCCTTCGTACCGCCGCAGGCGGAGACGGTGAGGGCCAGTGTCGCCACCAAGGAGGCGGCTGCGAGCGTCCGGTTTCGCTTCATTGGTACGGGATCCTCCTGAAGATGCGCGGGCCTGAGCGGTCCGCCGGGGGCTGTGGGCACCCGAGTCGGGTGGGGCCGGAAGTGGGCGGCCGGCCCAGGGAGTTGGGTGGTGCGCGGGCTCAGTTGCCCTTGGGGTCGAGCGCGTCGCGCAGACCGTCACCGAAGAGGTTGAAGGCGAGCACGGTGATGAAGATCGCCAGACCGGGGACCACCATGTAGGTGGGATCGACCTGGTAGATCTTGGTCGCGTCGGAGAGCATCTGACCCCAGGAAGGCGTCGGCGGCTTGACACCGGCGCCGAGGAAGCTGAGTGCCGCCTCGCTCAGGATGTTGGTGGGGATGATCAGGGTCGCGTAGACCAGGATCGGCGCCACCAGGTTCGGGAGCAGCTCGCGCAGCAGGATGTGACCACTGCCCGCACCGAGGCTGCGGGCCGCGTCCACGAACTCTCGCTCGCGCATCGACATGGCCTGGCCTCGGACGATGCGTCCGATGTACGGCCAGCCGAAGAAGCCGATGACCAGGACCAGGATGGCCATCCGGACGCCCGTACCGGTCAGTCCGAGCAGCGAGTTGGGCATCACGGAGACCAGCGCGATGCTGAACAGCAGCTGGGGGAAGGCCAGCAGGACGTCCATCACCCGGCTGATCACCGCGTCCACCCAGCCGCCGAAGTAGCCGGCGGCGATGCCCATCAGCACGCCGATCACCACCGACACGGCGGCGGACAGGAAGGCCACGGTGAGCGAGATCTGCGCACCGTAGACGATGCGGCTGAAGACGTCACGGCCGAAGACCGGGTCGACGCCGAGCAGATAGCCGCCGCTGATGCCGCCGAGGGGGTTCTTCGGAAGGCCGGTGTCCGCGTTGATCTGGTCCGGATGCGGCTGGTCTGTCGGATGCCCGAACAGCGAGGTCAGCACCGGCGCGAAGATCGCCGCCAGGATCAGCAGGATCACCACGACGCCGCCGGCCATGGCGATCTTGTCGCGTTTCAGTCGACTCCAGGCGATCCGGCCTGGTGAACGGCCCTCGATCCGCTTCGACGGGGCCTCGGCGGGTGCGGCCTCAGAGGCGGACCCGGTGGTCTCGGTGGGTGTGCTCATGTGTCAGTTCGTTCCCCTCGCCGACGGTGGCCGGCCCACGGTCCTGGCCGCACACGGAGTGACCGGACCCGGTCGGGGCCCGGGCCGAGGACGGTCCGGTTGTCGCGACATATGCGGTGTGGTGCGGTGCGTCGGTGCGGTGGTGCCCGGTGCGGCAGTGAAGAAATGTTCGGGGGTGCACTTGGAACACCGCGCGAGAAGTCGAGAAGTGGGGCACGCGGTGGAAGCGCGAACGGTGCAGGGTGGTACGGGAGTTGCGCTCGGAGCAGGAGGTGCCGAAGTGCTGCCGCGCAGCGTGCACAGCGCGCGGGGTCGGGCAGTCGGCGCGGTGTTGCCCTTGTGGGGCAGGCGCCGTGATTACTTGCGCAGACTCTCCGTCATTCGGACAGGCTTGCGCCAGCCCTGCCAACCGAAGGATGCCAAGCTGTGATCTGCGGGCATGCATCGTGGATCTTCCCGCATAAGGATCTTCACCTGGACGAAACATCCGGCGGAAAGGACACTGGGCCGTACCCGAACTGACATACCGTCAGTGATCACCCGCCAGCCCTGGTACGGTCCCCGGCTAGCGGGTCGGGTACGACTGCCAGCCCGGCTGGTCGCGGTCGAAGAACGGCCGGGCGCAGGCCCGCAGCCACATCGCGACCGGGTCGTACTCGTCGGCCATCAGCACGGTGGAGACCGCCAGGCCCTCGGGCGCGTGGGTGGCCGCCCGCTGCACCAGCGCCCGGGCGGCCTCGACGGCCGGCGGCGAGGTGTCGTAGAGGTCCAGACCGATGGCCAGGTACGGCTCACCGAGGGCCGGACGCACCCAGGCCCGGCGCAGCGAGCGCAGTGGGCGCACCTCGGCGGCCTGCTGCTCCAGCACGGCGTAGAACTGCGGCGCCTGCACCTGGGGTTCGCCCAGCTGGAGCGGCCCGGCGGGCAGCCGGTCCAGACCGGCCGCGATCCGGCGCAGGTCGGCCCAGGGGACGCCGACCCCGCCGCCCGGCACATGCGGGTTGAGCCACAGGCCCCAGCGGGCGCGGTGCAGCGCGTGGGCGATCTCCTGCCCGGAGATCACCTCGTGGGCGCGGGCCCAGCCGCTGGCGGCCAGCTGCTCGGGGGAGGTGACGGCGGGGGCGTAGCCGTGGCCGCCGATGTCCATGTTCCCGTACTGGGCGTCGGGGCTGCCGGGGGTGCCGTGCCAGAGCAGCATCCAGACCTGGCCGTCCGCGAGGGCGCGCAGCAGGCCCTCGTACGCCTCCCAGCGCTCCGGTGCGACCTCGCGCAGGGCGCGTTCGATGGCTCCCGGGTCGGCTGCGGGACGTGCGGCCGGGGGCGGGCCCCAGCCCGGAACGCCGCCTGCCGCTCCGCCGTTCATACCCCTGCCTCCGGCCGGACCCGTCGAATGAGCGCTCCGGGCACGACGGATGCGCGCACCCACCGCGCCCCGACCTGGGGGCACCGCCCAGCTTCCGCCGGCCTCAGGCCGGGGTGGGGGCACCTCCCAGCCTCCGCCGGCCTCAGGCTGGGGTGGGGGCACCTCCCAGCCGCCAGGCTGGGGGAGGCCCCGATGCGCTGCTCGCTCACGTCGAGCCCTCTCCGTCCTTGTCCGCCGCCGTCACCCGCGGCCTCTTCCGGGCCGCGGCACGCTCTCCCGACCGTACGCCGCTGCCGGGCAGCAGCCTATGGGTCGGGGCCGACAGCCGTCATACCGCCGTCCCCTACCGGCCGGTCACCCCCGGACGTAGAACGGCTGCACCCGGGTGAGCAGCCACTCCACCACCGGGTCGGCGACCAGGTCGAGCAGCACCAGGTGGACGCCGAAGGGCAGCGGGGTGGTTCCCAGTGCGCGCCCGAGGGCCTCGTTCGCCTGGGCCGGATCGGTCGGCCAGGCGGGGTCGAACTGCACCCCGACGAAGAGCACCGGGGCGTCCCCCTCCACCGAGGCGCAGGCCCGGCGGGCCGTCAACACGCCGGGCAGCGCCGCAAGTTCGGCGGCGGCGGCGGCCAGGAAGGCGTACGGCTCCTCGTACGGCTCGGGTTCGCGCAGCGCGACCTTGGCCCCGTCCGGCTGGCCCTGCCAGCGCTCGCCCTGCGGTCCGCGGCGGAGCTCGGCTACCCCCTCGGGCGGGATCGGGATGCCCACCGGCGCCTCGGGGTTGACCGCGATCCCGATGCCCAGCGGCAGTCCTCGGGCGAACTCCCAGACCGGGGCGATCGCGAACGGCATCCCGGGGGCGTGCTGGAGGAACAGCTCTTGCGAGGAGAACACCGGAACGTAGGGCGCACCGGCCAGTTCGATGGTCGGCAGGTCCAGCGAGGAGCCCTGCGGGTCGGCGCCGGCCGGCAGCGGGATCCACACCTGGCTGCGCGCCAGCACCTCGACCACTCTGGCGGTCGCGCCGGGGTCGCCGAGCGCGGCGGTGAGCACCTGCTCCAGCTCGTTGGCGGGCCAGCCGCCGCCCGTCGGGGCCGCACCGGGCCCGGCCCATGCCTGCGTCTCGCCCGCCGGGTAGCTCATCCGCCCCTGCCCCTCCAACCTGACCGGCCCCCGACCTGACCAGGTCGGCCCGGTCTCCGCCGCTCCGAGAAGGGTAGCGGGACCCGGGCCGGGCACCGAGCGCCCCGACGCACAAGGGTGAACGGCCACCGCCTGCGGAGGAGATGTCCGACCCCTCTCCCCGCGAGGCGGCCGGGCATGCCATGATGAGCGCGCTCATACACAGCGCCCAACTTCATACAGGCCGTTCGAACCCGCGCGGGAGAGTCCGGAGTGCCCCTGGCGGGCACGGGCCGGCGCCGAAGGAGCAAGTCCTCCCCGGAATCTCTCAGGCACCCCTACCGCATGGGCGAGGCACATCTGGAAAGTGGACACGGCCGCGCCGTGCGCCCACCCACGGTGCAAGCCGCCATCCTTGGTTAGCGGTGAAGCTCTCAGGTTGTGACGACAGACGGGGAGACTCCACCCCCGTGTGCCCGTACACAGTACGGGTGCCCCTGAGTGCCCAGCCAAGGAGTTCCGCCGTGTCCCTCCGTCACACCGCGCTCGACGCCCTGCACCGCTCCCTCGGTGCGACCATGACCGACTTCGCCGGCTGGGACATGCCGCTGCGCTACGGCAGCGAGCGCGAGGAGCACGTCGCGGTCCGCACCAAGGCCGGTCTCTTCGACCTCTCGCACATGGGCGAGATCACCGTCTCCGGCCCGCAGGCCGGTGAGCTGCTGGACCACGCGCTGGTCGGCTTCATCTCCGCGCTCGGCGTGCTGCGCGCCCGCTACACCATGATCTGCCGCGAGGACGGCGGGATCCTGGACGACCTGATCGTCTACCGCACCGCGGAGGACGAGTACCTGGTGGTCGCCAACGCCTCCAACGCCCAGGTGGTGCTGGACGCGCTGACCGAGCGCGCGGCCTCCTTCGACGCCGTGGTCCGCGACGACCGGGACGCCTACGCGCTGCTCGCCGTCCAGGGCCCGGAGGCGAACGGCATCCTGGCCTCGCTCACCGACGCCGACCTGCCCGGCCTCAAGTACTACGCGCTGCTGCCCGCCACCGTGGCGGACCGCCAGGTCTGGCTGGCCCGCACCGGCTACACCGGCGAGGACGGCTTCGAGGTCTTCTGCGCCCCCGCCGACGCCGAGCACCTGTGGACCGCGCTCAGCGCGGCCGGTGCCGACAAGGGCCTTCTCCCGTGCGGCCTGTCCTGCCGGGACACCCTGCGCCTGGAGGCCGGCATGCCGCTGTACGGGCACGAGCTCTCCACCGAGCTGACCCCCTTCGACGCCGGGCTCGGCCGGGTGGTCCGCTTCGACAAGACCAGCAACGACGGGCAGTTCGTCGGCCGCAAGGCGCTGGAGCAGGCCGCCGCCGAGGCCGAGACCAACCCGCCGCGCAAGCTGGTCGGCCTGGTCTCCGAGGGCCGGCGGGTGCCGCGCGCCGAGTACGCCGTGGTCGACGCCGAGGGCACCGTGATCGGGCGGATCACCTCCGGCGCCCCCTCCCCCACGCTGGGCAAGCCGATCGCCATCGCGTACGTGGACGCGGCAAACGCCGTGCCCGGTACCGCGGTTGCCGTGGACGTCCGCGGCAGGCACGAGCCGGTCGAGGTCGTCGCGCTGCCCTTCTACAAGCGCGCCCGCTGACCCTCCCGCCGGCCGCCCGTCTCACCATCCCCGCCTGTCCGGTCCGTTCAGCGGACGGCTTCGCCCTACCCTCTTGCGATCCTGGAGAATGACGCCATGAGCAACCCCACGCACCTGCAGTACAGCAAGGAGCACGAGTGGCTGACCGCCGCCGAGGACGGCGTGTCCACGGTCGGCATCACCGAGCACGCCGCCACCGCCCTCGGTGACATCGTGTACGTCCAGCTCCCCGAGGTCGGCACCACCGTGACCGCGGGCGAGTCGGTCGGCGAGCTGGAGTCCACCAAGTCGGTCAGCGACCTGTTCACCCCGGCCTCCGGCGAGATCGTGGAGATCAACCAGGCCGTCATCGACGACCCGGCCCTGGTCAACAGCGAGCCCTTCACGGGTGCCTGGCTCTACAAGCTCCGCGTCACCGACACCGTCGAGCTGCTCGACGCCGCCGGTTACGACGCCTTCATCGGCGCCTGATCCACTGACGCAGGGGCGGCCGCAGCGCGGCGGCCGCCCCTCTCCTCCTGGTCCCCTGCCCCGCCCCACAGGAAGACCCATCTCCATGACGGTTCTGAACCAGTCCCTGCACGCGCTCGACCCCGAGATCGCCGCCGCGGTCGACGCCGAGCTGCACCGCCAGCAGACCACCCTCGAAATGATCGCCTCCGAGAACTTCGCCCCGGTGGCGGTCATGGAGGCCCAGGGCTCGGTGCTGACCAACAAGTACGCCGAGGGCTACCCCGGCAAGCGCTACTACGGCGGCTGCGAGCACGTCGACGTGGTCGAGCAGATCGCCATCGACCGGATCAAGGAGCTGTTCGGCGCCGAGCACGCCAACGTCCAGCCGCACTCCGGCGCGCAGGCCAACGCCGCCGCGATGTTCGCGCTGATCCAGCCGGGCGACACCATCCTGGGCCTGAGCCTGGCCCACGGTGGCCACCTGACCCACGGCATGAAGATCAACTTCTCCGGCAAGCTCTACAACGTGGCCGCGTACCACGTGGACGAGAAGACCGGCCTGGTCGACATGGCCGAGGTCGAGCGCCTGGCCAAGGAGCACCAGCCGAAGCTGATCATCGCCGGCTGGTCCGCCTACCCGCGCCAGCTGGACTTCGCCGAGTTCCGCCGCATCGCGGACGAGGTCGGCGCGCTGCTGATGGTCGACATGGCGCACTTCGCCGGTCTGGTCGCCGCCGGCCTGCACCCGTCCCCGGTCCCGTACGCGGACGTGGTCACCACCACCACCCACAAGACCCTGGGCGGCCCGCGCGGCGGTGTGATCCTCTCCAAGGCCGCCTGGGCCAAGAAGATCAACTCCGCGGTCTTCCCCGGCCAGCAGGGCGGCCCGCTGGAGCACGTGATCGCCGCCAAGGCCGTGGCCTTCAAGGTCGCCGCGTCGGAGGAGTTCAAGGAGCGCCAGCAGCGCACCCTGGAGGGCGCCAAGATCCTCGCGGAGCGCCTGCTCCAGCAGGACACCGTGGACGCCGGGGTCTCGGTGCTCTCCGGCGGCACCGACGTCCACCTGGTCCTGGTCGACCTGCGCAACAGCGAGCTGGACGGCCAGCAGGCCGAGGACCGGCTGCACGAGGTGGGCATCACGGTCAACCGCAACGCCGTCCCGAACGACCCGCGCCCGCCGATGGTCACCTCCGGCCTGCGGATCGGCACCCCGGCGCTGGCCACCCGCGGCTTCACGGCCGAGGACTTCCGCGAGGTCGCCGACATCATCGCCGAGGCGCTGCTGCCCGCCTTCGACGACGAGAAGGCCACCGCGCTCAAGGCCCGCGTCACCGCGCTGGCCGTGAAGTACCCGCTCTACCCGGAGCTGTAGTCCCCCCTCCGGAGTTCCCCTCCGGGTGACCGGCCTCACCCCGCCGCGTCGCCTGGAATTCCGAGGCACCGCGCACACTGGACAGTGGGCGCGGTGCCCCTGCCATGTTCCGCCTGCAAGTCCTTCCACAAGCCCAGACAAGGACGTCCCCCGTGGCCATCAGCGTCTTCGACCTCTTCTCCATCGGCATCGGGCCGTCCAGCTCGCACACGGTCGGCCCGATGCGGGCGGCCCGGATGTTCGCGCGCCGGCTGAAGTCGGAAGGGCAGCTGGCCCGGACCACCGCCGTCCGCGCCGAGCTCTTCGGCTCGCTCGGCGCCACCGGCCACGGCCACGGCACCCCCAAGGCCGTCCTGCTCGGCCTGGAGGGCAACTCGCCCCGCACCGTCGACGTCGACCAGGCCGACCTCGACGTGGAGCGGATAAAGACCGAGAAGCGCCTGCGGCTGCTCGGCGACCACGAGATCGCCTTCGACCCGGACAGCCAGCTGATCCTGCACCGCCGCCGCTCGCTGCCGTACCACGCCAACGGGATGACCCTGGCCGCGTACGACTCCGCCGGGGTGCCGGTGCTGGAGAAGACGTACTACTCGGTCGGCGGCGGCTTCGTGGTGGACGAGGACGCGATCGGCGCGGACCGGGTCAAGCCCGACGACACCGTGCTGCGCTACCCCTTCCGCACCGGCGAGGAGCTGCTGCGCCTGACCCGGGAGACCGGCCTGTCCATCTCCGGCCTGATGCTGGAGAACGAGAAGGCCTGGCGCAGCGAGGCCGAGATCCGGACCGGGCTGCTGGAGATCTGGCACGTCATGCAGGAGTGCGTCTCCGCCGGCATGTCCCGCGAGGGGATCCTGCCGGGCGGGCTGAAGGTGCGGCGGCGCGCCGCCGCGGGGGCCCGGGCGCTGCGCGCCGAGGGCATCGGCCCGGCGAACGCGATGGAGTGGGTCACCCTCTACGCGATGGCGGTGAACGAGGAGAACGCGTCGGGCCAGCGGGTGGTCACCGCCCCGACCAACGGCGCGGCGGGCATCATCCCGGCCGTACTGCACTACTTCCTGAACTTCATCCCGGGCGCCGACGACGACGGCATCGTGCGCTTCCTGCTCGCCGCAGGTGCGATCGGCATGCTCTTCAAGGAGAACGCCTCGATCTCCGGCGCCGAGGTCGGCTGCCAGGGCGAGGTCGGCTCGGCCTGCTCGATGGCGGCCGGCGGCCTGGCCGAGGTCCTCGGCGGCACCCCCGAGCAGGTGGAGAACGCCGCCGAGATCGGCATCGAGCACAACCTGGGCCTGACCTGCGACCCGGTCGGCGGCCTGGTGCAGATCCCGTGCATCGAGCGCAACGGCATGGCCTCGGTCAAGGCCGTCACGGCCGCCCGGATGGCCCTGCGCGGCGACGGCCGCCACCACGTCTCCCTGGACAAGGCGATCAAGACCATGAAGGAGACCGGCGCCGACATGAAGATCAAGTACAAGGAGACCTCCCGCGGCGGCCTCGCGGTCAACGTCATCGAGTGCTAGCAACCCCGGCCGTGCCCTGACGGCCCCTGCGAAACACCCGCCGAATCCCCGGTCAGCAGAGCGCTGACCGGGGATTTCCGGCTTTCAGCCGAGCGGCGGGGCAGCCCGACCGGCCGACCGCGGCACAGTCTCGATTCGCCCGCGGGAGCAGGCACTCGGTACGGGCAGGATCGCGCTGTTCCTGTGATCAGGGGCTCGGGGTCAGGTGTCGGCGGCCGGCGATCTGTTCGAAGATCAGGTTGGTCCGGGTCTGTGCCACTGCCGGATGGGTGGTGAGGTGGTCCACCACGAAGTCGCGCAGGGCGTCGGGGTGGGCGAGGGCGACGTGGAGCAGGTAGTCGTCGGATCCGGCCATGTGGAACACCGCCACGACGCCGGGCATGTCGGGGGCCGTGGCGCGGAAGCTCTCGTTCTGTTCACGGGTGTGGGCCCGGAGCCGGACCGAGATCATCGCCTGGAGCGGCAACCCGATTGCGGCGGGGGCGATTTCGGCCCGGAACGCGCGGATGACCCCGCGCTCGCGCAGGGCGCGCACCCGGGCCAGACAGGTCGAGGGGGCGATGCCCACCGCGTCCGCGAGCGCGTTGTTCGGCGTGCGGGCGTTGTCGGCGAGGATGCGCAGGATCGCCCGGTCCACGTCGTCGAGGGGCGCCTGTCGGGCTTGCGGAATATTCGGCACGACACCCAGGGTCCCTGCTCATGCCGATGATCCGCAAGAGTTTTCCCGGTGATTCCGAATGTTCTGCGGATTGCTTCCATTCCAGCTGTCACATGTTCCATCCTGGCTGCTGATCGGATCGGCCATCGCCAACCCACCGGACGTGCCCGGCGGGTCCTCCGACCCAGCGACCCGGGAGTGCTGTGCCATGAGCCGAACCGACACCCTGACCGTTCACATCGGCCACGACGAGCTCGCGCGGCCGGACGTCCTGATACCGCCCCTGGACGGGCCCGGCCTGTGCGTACCGCAGGGCCCGGCCGAGCCGGACGTCTGCGACTTCGAGCTCCCGGCCGGCGGGCTGGACGACGAGCAGCGCCTGCGCGCCCTCGACACGATGGACGAGTACCTGACGGGCAAGCGCCGCTACCTGCTCGGCTACCAGGCCACCCAGGAGATGGGCGGCAGCGCCTTCGACCTCGGCCGGTTCATGCAGCACAACATCAACAACCTCGGTGACCCGTTCCAGAGCGGCGGCTACAAGCCGAACACCAAGGTCGTCGAGCGCGCGGTGCTCGACTACTACGCCGCGCTGTGGCACGCCAAGGGGCCGTACAACGCGGACGACCCCCAGTCGTACTGGGGGTACGTGCTGTCCATGGGCTCGACCGAGGGCAACATGTACGCGCTCTGGAACGCCAGGGACTACCTGAGCGGCAAGGCGCTGATCCAGCCGCCGACCGGTCCGTCCGGCGCCCTGCGGTACGTCCAGGCCCCGTCCGAGCCGAGCAACCCCAACGCCTACCGTCCGGTGGCGTTCTACTCGGAGGACACCCACTACTCGTTCGCCAAGGCGGTCCACGTGCTGGGCGTCGAGACCTTCCACGCCGTGGGCACGGAGCAGTACCCGGACGAGTGCCCGCTGGCCGGGCCCACCGCGGAGCCGCGCGAATGGCCCGCCGAGGTGCCCTCCCGCAGCGGTCCCTCGGGTCACTCCTGGGACGGCACCGGCGAGATCGACATCGACGCCCTGGCGGTGCTGGTGGAGTTCTTCGCCGCGAAGGGGCACCCGATCTTCGTCAGCCTCAACCTCGGCAGCACCTTCAAGGGCGCCCACGACGACGTCCGGCAGGTCTGCGAGCGCCTGCTGCCGATCTTCGAGAAGCACGGGCTGGTCCAGGGCGAGGTGGTGTACGGCAAGGACCCGGTCACCGGCGAGCCGCTGGTCGACCTGCGCCGGCGCTTCTGGATCCACGTGGACGGCGCCCTCGGCGCCGGGTATGCGCCCTTCATGCGGATGGCCGACGCGGATCCGGCGGGGTTCGGCTGGACCCCCGACACCCGCGTTCCGGAGTTCGACTTCGGCATCACGCTGCCCACCCGGGAGTTCGGCGACCTCGACATGGTCTCCTCGATCGCCATGAGCGGCCACAAGTGGCCCGGCGCACCGTGGCCGTGCGGCATCTACATGACGAAGGTCAAGTACCAGATCTCACCGCCCTCCCAGCCGGACTACATCGGCGCACCCGACACCACGTTCGCCGGGTCGCGCAACGGTTTCTCGCCGCTGGTGCTCTGGGACCACCTGTCCCGGCACTCCTACCGGGACCAGGTGGACCGGATCCGCAGAGCCCAGGAGTTGGCCGCCTACCTGGAGCAGCAACTCCGCTTCCTGGAGCGGGAGAAGGACATCGAGCTGTGGCCGGCCCGGACCCCGGGCGCCATCACGGTCCGGTTCCGCAAGCCCAGCCCCGAGCTGGTGGCGAAGTGGTCGCTGTCCTCTCAGGACGTGCTGCTGGTCCCGGGCGACGAGACCACCCGGCGCAGCTATGTGCACGTCTTCCTGATGTCGTCGGTCGACCGTGCCAAGCTGGACGCCCTGCTGGAGGATCTCGGCAACGACCCCGCCGTCCTCCGGCGCCCCTGACCGCCGCACCCGCACGGGCCCCGGCCGGCCGACCCGGGGCACGGCACCGGCCAAGCCCTGGTGAGGCCTCCGTCGAGAGGGCCCCACCAGGGACTTCGCCGACCGGGTCGGCCGGTGCGGTTCAGCTCACGTGCTCCAGGAGTGCTTGGGCCCCATCAGCGTGTAGTGCTCGCCGGGGACGTCGAGGAACCGGTTGGGCTCGGAGCTGAAGTCGTCCCACCGCCGCAGCTCCCGCTCCAGCCGGTCCTGCTTGGTGCCGCGCAGCGGGATCGCGTAGAAGACGCTCATCGACCGCACGCTGCCGGTCGGCTGGTACGTCCGGCCGAGACCGGTCAGCCCGTCGGCGAGGTCGGCCCAGGCGGCGAACCTCGGCAGGTCGAGGTCGAGTTCGGCCAGGCGCTCCGGCGGCGCCAGCCGGATCAGGTGCGCGAGCTGCTCGTCCCTGCCCAGCGGGCGCAGCTCGGCAGGCAGTTCCTTCGCCTGCTGCTTCGATATCAGCTCCAGGAACATGGCGAGGTTGACGGCGGTCTCGATGTAGTCGAGCTCGTCCATGCGGTACTTGATGTGCGGCGGCAGATTGAAACTGCCCAGGAAGTCGACCCGCTCGCCCTCCGCCTCCAGCAGCTTGGCGATCTCGAAGGCGACCGCCGCACCGAAGGAGTAGTCGGCGAGCGCGTACGGGCCGTGCGGCTGCTTGGCACGGATCGCGTCGGCATAGCTGCGGGCCATCTCCGCGAAGCTCTCGAACGGCTTCTCCCCGGGGTTGAACCCGCGGGCCCGCAGGGCGTAGAAGGGGCGCTCGTGGACGAAGTACTCGGCCAGGTTGACGAAGACGGGAACCTCGCCGACCCCGGGATGGACACAGAGTAGCGGCGTCTTGTCCCCGCTGGTCTGGAGCGGCACGATCGGGTCGTACGCGGCCCCGCCCGGCTGGCCGGCCGCCTGCAGCCGCCCGGCCAGGGCACGGACGCTCGGCGCGGTGAGGATCGCCAACACCGGCAGGTCGTCGGCGCCGAGCCGGACGCCGACGAGCCGCTTCAGGCGCAGGATGTCCAGTGAGGTGCCGCCCAGGTCGAAGAAGCTCGCGGTGGCACTGACCGTCTCCGGCGCCACGTCGAACAGCTCGGCGTAGATGCCCGCCAGCACGGTCTCGACCTCGCCCTCGGGTGCCACGTGGCCGCCGAGTTGACGGGTCACCAGCTCGTCGACCGCCGCCTGCTGCGGAGCGTAGGCGCCGGCCTCCAGCCGGGTGCGCATCAGCGAGCGCTGGATCTTGCCCAGGCTGGTCTTCGGGAACGCCTCCTTCGGCAGCGGCAGCAGCAGGGAAGGGCGGAATCCCCAGTGCATGACGACGCTGTTGCGCACCGCGATCATCAGGCGGTGCAGCTCGGCCTCGTCCGTCGCCGCCGCGGTGGCGGCGACGGCGACCACCAGGTGCTCGGCGTCGCTGCCCTCGGGCCGGGTGGGGAACGCCGCCACGTACGACTTCTCGATCCCGTCGAGGTCCTCCAGCAGCGCCTCCAGCTCATGGCTGAAGTAGTTGACCCCGTTGACGATGATGCTGTCCTTGCTGCGGCGAGCGGCACTCGGCCGCACGCGGGGCCCCTCCTCACCGAGGAGCCGGCCGGCGGTCCAACCACAGTGAGGGAGGAGCGCGGTGACCCGCGTATCTCAAGAACACCACGACGGCCGCCGCCGCCAGATCCTCGACGGCGCCCGTCGCTGCTTCCTGGCCAAGGGCTTCCGCACGGCCTCGATGCAGGACGTCGCCGCCGACATCGGCCTGTCGACCGGCGCCGTCTACAGCTACTTCGCCGGCCAGGACGAGCTGATCGCCGAGGCGGCCGCCGAGGCCCTGGCCAGGACCGTCATCGGCATCCTGCAGGGCCTGCTGGTCCAGCAAGCCCTGCTCGGCCCGTCCGGTGGCGAGGCGTTCCGGGAGGGGTTGCGCGATTTCACCTCGGCGACGACCCGGACCTGATCACGTGAATATTCACAGGCCATGGCGTGAATTTATGCGTATACCAAAGGTAAAATAGGCTACAAACCTTCCAATCGAATTTGCTTACATACTGAGACCATGCAATAGTCGGACATGTCCGGACGCAGTGCGTCCGTCGACACCCACGGCCTTCCATCTGACCCGGTTCGGCCGTCACCACCGTGCGGCACGCACCCCCTTGGCCGGCACGGTGACCATGCAGGGGCCCCCGACGACCACGCACACGTGGGACGGGGGCCCCGCATCGTCTTCCGGGGGTCAGGCCGTGCGCTCGCGGACCTTGAGCTCGAACCAGACGCCCTTGCCGCGCGGCAGCAGATCCGCGCCCCAGCGCTCGGAGAGCGCGTCCACCAGCTTCATCCCGTAGCCGTTCTCGTTGCCCGGCTCGGCCAGGATCAGGCAGGGCAGCGCCCGCGAGGAGTCGCGTACCTCCACCCGCAGCCAGCCCGGCCGCCGGGTGAGCCGGAGGCCGACCTTCCGCCCGCCGGTGTGCCGGACCGCGTTGGCCATCAGCTCACCGGCGAGCAGCTCGCCGACCTCCAGCAACTGCGGCAACTGCCAGTCCTGCAGCACCTTGAGGACGATCCGCCTGACCACCCGGACCAGCTCCGGCCGGGAGGGCAGACAGACCTCCTCCTCGACCCCGACCTGCTCGCAGAGCCGGCCGAAGCACTCCCGTTCGACCTGCTGGGGAGTGAGCAGCTCCAGTGTCTCCAGGATCGAGGACCGGCTGCCCGACTGGTCATCAGCAGCCAGGCCGGCACCCGGATGTGATGCCCATTCCGCTTCGCCCCATCCCGCCATGCGCCAATCATTGCGGAATGCAAGCGGCCGCGTACGGACAATGACGAAACGATCACTATTCATTTGGCATATGCCAGGTGCAAGTCGGGTTGGGCTAACCCGGGTGCCGCAGGGCTCCGCGGAGCTCTACCACTTGCTCCAGCTCGTGTTCCAGCCGCTCAGGCCGTTGTCCGGAGCCACCTTGGCACCCTTGGAGTTGACCACCGTGACCGGGTCGCCGACCAGCGAGGAGTTGAAGAACCTGCCGGCGTTCGAGCTGTCGCTCCCGTGCTCGACGTCCGCCACACCGATGCAGCCGTGGCTGACGTTGCTGTGGCCCATCTTGTCGACGGCCCAGTAGTTGCCGTGGACGTACGTGCCGGAGTCGGTGAGCCGCAGCGCGTGCGGGACGTCCTTCAGGTCGTACTGCTCGCCCTTGGGAGCCCCGTCCGCGGACTTCATCTCGACGTGCTCGTCCTTCTCCGAGATCACCATGACCCCGTTCCAGGAGTCGAAGCCCGTCTTGCCCGCGGTGATCGGGTAGCTGCTGACCTTCTTGCCGCTGCGGACGGTGGTCATGGTGTCCTTGGCGGCGTCGACCGTGGTGCGCTGGTCGCGGCCGATGGTGAAGGTCTGGTCGCTGTCCACCCCGCCGTAGACCCCGGGCGAGACCTGGACGTCCTTCAGCCGGTAGTGCACGGTCACCTTGGTGCCCGGCTTCCAGAACTTCTCCGGGCGGAAGTCCACCCGGTTGCTGCCGAACCAGTGGCCCTTGACCTTGCTGCCGTCGGAGGTGGAGAAGCTGATGGCCTTGTCGACGGCCGCCCTGTTCTGCACCGCCTTCCTGAAGTTGAGCGAGACGATCATCGCCACGCCGTAGGTGCTGCCGCTCTCGACGTTGTCGTACGGGCCCGCGCTCTGCTGCGCGGCCGCCGCCGGCTGGGCCGCGAACGCACTCCCGCCGCCGACCGCCACACCGCCGACCGCGGTCGTCAACACCAGCGCCGTCGCGGCCACCCTTCCGGGTACCAGCCTCATGTCCCCGTCCTCCCCTACGAGTTCGTACCGGCCGTGGCCGGTTACCAGTTCTGCCAGTCCGTGTTCCAGCCGCTGAGGCCGTTGTCCGGGGCCACCTCGGCACCCTTGGAGTTGACCACGGTGACCGGGTCTCCCACCAGAGAGGAGTTGAAGTACTTTCCGGCGTCCGAGCCGTCGCTCCCGTACCGGGCGTCCGCGACCCCGATGCAGCCGTGGCTCGCGTTGTAGGAGCCCATCGCGCCGATCGCCCAGGAGTTGCCGTGCACGTACGTGCCGGAGTCGGTGAGCCGCAGCGCGTGCGGGACGTCGGAGAGGTCGTAGGACTCGGCCGCCGAGACGCCGCTGACGCCCTGTGAGCTCATCCGGGTGCGCTCGGCCTTCTCCGAGATCACCATGGTGCCGTTCCAGGAGTCGAAGCCCGACTTGCCCGCGGTGATCGGCACCGTGTCGACGGTCTCGCCGTCCCGGACCACGGTCATGGTGTCCTTGCGGGCGTCGACCGTGGTGCGCTGGTCGCGGCCGATGGTGAAGGTCTGGTCGCTGTCCACCCCGCCGTAGACGTCGGGCGAGACCTCGACGCTCTTCAGCCGGTAGTGCACGGTCACCTTGGTGCCCGACTTCCAGAACCTCTCCGGGCGGAAGTCCACCCGCTGGCTGCCGAACCAGTGGCCCTTCACCACGGTGCCGTCCGAGGTCTCGAAGCTGACGCCCTTCTCGACCGCCGCCCGGTCCTTCACCGGCTTCCTGAAGTTGAGCGAGACGATCATCGCGACGCCGTACTTGCCGTCGTTGTCGATGTTGTCGTACGGGCCCGCCTCCTTCTCGGGAGTCAGGGTGCCGAAGGTGCTGTCCGCCTGGGTGGCGACGCCGTTGGCGTCGGTGGCCCGGGCGGTGACCCTGTACTGCGAGGCGACCGACAGGTTCGCCGAGGGCACCCAGCTGGCACCGTCCGCGGATATCGCCCCGGCCACCTCCTTGCCGGCCTGGTCCGTCACCGTGACCTTGCTCAGCTTGCCGCTCGCCACCGACACCT
>NZ_JYJF01000269.1 GCF_000955975.1 Saccharothrix sp. ST-888 | reverse complement strand
CTGAGGACAAGCCCTCGGCCTATTAGTACCGGTCAACTCCACCCCTCACAGGGCTTCCATATCCGGCCTATCAACCCAGTCGTCTACTGGGAGCCTTACCCTCTCAAGGAGGTGGGAGTGCTCATCTCGAAGCAGGCTTCCCGCTTAGATGCTTTCAGCGGTTATCCCTCCCGAACGTAGCCAACCAGCCATGCCCTTGGCAGAACAACTGGCACACCAGAGGTTCGTCCGTCCCGGTCCTCTCGTACTAGGGACAGCCCTTCTCAACACTCCTACGCGCACAGCGGATAGGGACCGAACTGTCTCACGACGTTCTAAACCCAGCTCGCGTACCGCTTTAATGGGCGAACAGCCCAACCCTTGGGACCTACTCCAGCCCCAGGATGCGACGAGCCGACATCGAGGTGCCAAACCATCCCGTCGATATGGACTCTTGGGGAAGATCAGCCTGTTATCCCCGGGGTACCTTTTATCCGTTGAGCGACGGCGCTTCCACAAGCCACCGCCGGATCACTAGTCCCTACTTTCGTACCTGCTCGACCCGTCAGTCTCACAGTCAAGCTCCCTTGTGCACTTACACTCAACACCTGATTGCCAACCAGGCTGAGGGAACCTTTGGGCGCCTCCGTTACTCTTTAGGAGGCAACCGCCCCAGTTAAACTACCCACCAGACACTGTCCCTGATCCGGATCACGGACCCAGGTTAGACATCCAGCACGACCAGAGTGGTATTTCAACGTCGACTCCACAACAACTGGCGTTGCCGCTTCACAGTCTCCCACCTATCCTACACAAGCCGAACCGAACACCAATATCAAGCTATAGTAAAGGTCCCGGGGTCTTTCCGTCCTGCTGCGCGAAACGAGCATCTTTACTCGTAATGCAATTTCACCGGGCCTATGGTTGAGACAGTCGAGAAGTCGTTACGCCATTCGTGCAGGTCGGAACTTACCCGACAAGGAATTTCGCTACCTTAGGATGGTTATAGTTACCACCGCCGTTTACTGGCGCTTAAGTTCTCAGCTTCGCCATGACGAATCACGACTAACCGGTCCCCTTAACGTTCCAGCACCGGGCAGGCGTCAGTCCGTATACATCGCCTTACGGCTTCGCACGGACCTGTGTTTTTAGTAAACAGTCGCTTCTCGCTGGTCTCTGCGGCCACCCCCAGCTCAAGGTGCAAGACCCATCACCAGGAATGGCCCCCCTTCTCCCGAAGTTACGGGGGCATTTTGCCGAGTTCCTTAACCATAGTTCACCCGAACGCCTCGGTATTCTCTACCTGACCACCTGAGTCGGTTTGGGGTACGGGCCGCCATGAAACTCGCTAGAGGCTTTTCTCGACAGCATAGGATCATCCACTTCACCACAATCGGCTCGGCATCAGGTCTCAGACTACGTGAACGGCGGATTTGCCTACCGTTCGTCCTACACCCTTACCCCGGGACAACCACCGCCCGGGCTGGACTACCTTCCTGCGTCACCCCATCGCTCACCTACTAC
>NZ_JYJF01000268.1 GCF_000955975.1 Saccharothrix sp. ST-888 | reverse complement strand
GGGTCCTCGTCCAGGTCCAGCAGGACGATCCGCCCCGGGTTCTCCGACTGCGCCGAACGCAGCAGACCCCAGACCGCAGCCGACGCCAGGTCGAGCACATCCTCCTCAGAAGAGACAGCCACCGCACCGCGCGTGACCACCACCAGCCGGGAACCGGCGAACGCCTCCTGCGCCAGACAGCCCTGGATCAGGGCGAGGGCCTTGCGCACGGCGGCCCGGACATCGGCGGCGGACTGCTCCGCACCGCCGCCGAAGCCGAGCGGGAGGAACACGGTCCCGGGAGCCTGGCCCTCGGCGTCGAGGCGCGCTGCCAAGGCGTCCAGATCCTGCGGCGTGTCGACGCCGTGGCCTGCGACGAGCATGGCGGCGGCCAGGCCGAGCCGGTCGGTACCCACGACGGTGTGACGCTCGGCGGCGCCGTCGGCGGGCTCGGGCAGCGGGACGGCGGTCCACTCCACGCCGAAGAGCGAGTCCTTCGGCGCGGCGGCGCGGTTTCCGGCGCTCTGGAGCTGGTCGGCGGCCACCGGACGGAGGGTCAGGTTCTCCACCGAGCAGACCGGCGCGCCCGAGGCGTCGAACGTGGTCAGCGAGACGGAGTCCGGGCCTGCGGGCACGAGCCGCACCCGCAGCGCGGCGGCACCGACGGCGTGCAGCGAGACTCCGGCCCAGGAGAACGGGAGCCGTCCCTGGCGCCGGTCGTCCTGGCTGTCCAGGGAGCTGCCCAGCGCGGTCGCGTGGAGGGCAGCGTCCAGCAGCGCCGGGTGCAGGCCGAAGCCGGACGCGGCTGCGGCCGCCTCCTCCGGCAGGGCGATCTCGGCGAAGACCTCCTCACCGCGTACCCAGGCCGCCCCGAGACCCCGGAAGGCCGGACCGTAGCCGAAGTCGGAATCGGCCAGGCCCTCGTAGAAGCCGGACAGGTCGACCGCCCGGGCGTCGGCCGGCGGCCACACCGCAGGGTCGAAGTCCGCCTGGTGCTCGGCCTCGGCGGCGCCGCGCGAGGAGGAGAGCAGGCCATCGGCGTGCCGGGTCCACGGCTCCTCGTCGTCGGCGTCCTCCGGGCGGGAGTACACCGTCAGCTGCCGCACGCCCGCACCCTCGGGCCGTCCGACCCACAACTGCACCTGGACACCGCCGCGTTGCGGCAGCACCAGCGGCGCCTCCAGGGTCAGTTCCGCCAGCCGGTCACAGCCGACGTGGTCGCCGGCCCGGATCGCCAGTTCGACGAAGGCGGTACCCGGGAGCAGCACGGTTCCACCGACAGCGTGGTCGGCCAGCCAGGGGTGGGACTGGAGCGAGAGCCGGCCGGAGAAGAAGAACCCGTCACCGTCGGCAAGGGCGACCGCGGCCCCCAGCAGCGGGTGGTCGGCAGATCCCAGACCGATCGCACGGGCGTCGCCCACGAGCGGTGCGGTGCGATCGATCCAGTACGCCTGACGCTGGAAGGCGTAGGTGGGCAGGTCGACGCGCTGCGCGCCGGTACCCGCGAAGACCGCCTGCCAGTCGAGCTTGGCACCACGGACGTGCAGCTGCGCCA
>NZ_JYJF01000267.1 GCF_000955975.1 Saccharothrix sp. ST-888 | reverse complement strand
GAAGGCGAGGGCCATGTCAGCTCCCGTCCGGGTGCAGCATCAGGGCGGCGGTGCGGAGCAGGATCTTGGTGTCCTGCCAGAGGCTCCAGTTCTCGATGTAGCGGTTGTCGAAGCGGGCCCGGTCCTCGATCGAGGTGTCCCCGCGCAGGCCGTTCACCTGGGCGAGACCGGTGAGCCCGACCGGGACGCGGTGGCGGTCCGCGTACTCGGGGTAGGCCTGGCCGAACCGCATGACGAAGTACGGCCGTTCGGGACGCGGGCCGACCAGGCTCATGTCGCCGCGCAGCACGTTCCACAGCTGCGGGAGCTCGTCCAGCGAGCTGCGGCGCAGCAGGCGGCCGACGGCGCCCATCCGGTGGTCCTGCGCGATGTTCCAGCGGGTGGCCGACTCGTGCTCGTTGCTGGGGCGCAGGGTGCGGAACTTGAGCAGGGTGAAGGACCGCCCGTCGAGCCCGGTGCGCTGCTGGCGGAACAGGACGCCGGGACCGGTGTCGAAGCGGACGGCCAGTGCGCAGGCCGCCAGCACGGGGGCGAGGGCGACCAGGCCGAGGCCGGCGGCCAGGATGTCCAGGGCCCGCTTGACGGGCCAGCCGCGACGGCGCGGCGCGGGGCGGCCGAGCTTGAGGCAGGGGAAGCCCCAGAGCTGGTCGCGGTCGGTCCCGGCGACCGTGCCGTACTCGCGCAGCGCGGGTACCAGCCAGACCTGGCAGCCGAGGCGGGCGGCCTCGCGCAGCGCGGCGGCGGTCTCGGTTTCGTCGGCGGCGCCCTCGGTGGCGACGACGTGGTGGATGCGGTGGCGCCGGACCTCGCGTTCGAGTACCTCGCGCCCGCCGAGGACGGGCAGCTTGGCGTCGGGGGCGAGCAGGACGGGGTCGGGGTCGAGGTAGCCGACCGGGCGCAGGCCGTACTCGCGGTGCTCGGTGAGGGCGGCGGCCACGCGCTGGCCGAGCCGGCCGGCGCCGAGCACCAGGGCCGGGCTGGGGCGGCGGCACCGGGCGCGGCGCAGCAGCCGGTAGACCAGCGCCCGGCCGCCGGCGGCGAGCAGGATCAGGGCGGCCAGGGTGGCCAGCAGGCGCAGCGGGTGCGCGGCGGCCACGTCGGGCAGGCCGTCCAGGCAGGCGGAGAGGGTGACCGCGAAGGCCAGCGCGACGGTGGCCCGGGTGGCGAGTACGGGGAGTTCGTCGAGTGCGGAGACGGTCAGCCTGGTGCGGTAGAGGCCGGCGGTGAGGTTGAGCGGGAGCAGCAGGGGCAGGACGGCGACCGCGCCGAGCAGGGGCCGGCCGGTGCGGTCGGCGGTGAATCCGGTGGCCGCGCAGACCGCGAGGGTGTCGACGGCCAGCAGCCCGCTCGGCACCGCGATCCGGGACTGCAGCGGTCTGCGGTGCCGCCCGACCGCCGCCGCGGTACGGGTCTGGGCGGTCCCGGCCGGCCGGTCGAGGATGGCGGCGGCGGTCCGCCGGGAGTTCGGCAGGGGGCGTCCTGGACGCGGCACGCTCTCGTGGTCAATGGTCATCAGCGCACGAACTCCCCTGCTGTG
>NZ_JYJF01000266.1 GCF_000955975.1 Saccharothrix sp. ST-888 | reverse complement strand
GCAATGCCGCGAAGTTACGGCTGCTGCGGCGCTGTCAAGGCGTCGGCGGAGGGTTCGCGGAGGTGGACTGTGTAGGTCGCACGTCTGGACGTTCGGCTCTCGCGGAGAGCATGGACCTGTTTGTAGGAGAACGGCGAGACTGGGCGCTTGACCGCACGGGGGCTGACGCGGTCCGCACGCCGTGGCGGTAGGAGTTCGCTGGTCAGCAGGTGGTGGAAGGTCTGTTCCGGGGTGCCGGGTGAGGCGTGGTCGGCCGCGATGACGCTGTGCCGTGCGGCGCGGAGCGCCACCGTCAAGGAGACCCGGTCCGGGTCGACGTCGACGCGGCGAGCACTGTGATGCGATACCCGACGCAGGACCTGATAGACGGTCAGATAGGCGTAGATCTCCTGCTCGATGCCTTCCGGGTGCTGTGATCGCAGGACCCGGTCTGCTGTTCGCAAGGTCACCTTCAGCCCGAAGAACGCGATCTCCACCTCCCAGCGCTGGTGATAGAGGGCCGCGAGTTGGTCGGCGGGATGGCGGCGGGGGTCCATGAGCGTGGTCAGCAGGCGGTAGTGCTCGGTTCGGCTGGCGCCGTCGCTGGTGGCCACCGTCAGGTGGAACTCGATGACGCGGACCCGGTGCCCGTTGGCGGTGCGGTAGCCGCGGCCGTTGCGGTCGGGCAGCACGGAGAGGTAGGAGCCGTCCGCCAGCGGTACCAGTCGGGGCAGAATTCGCACCCCCTTGGCCCTCCACAGCAGGTGAGCGCCGGTGTCCCGGGCCTGGCCCCACAGTTCATAGCCGTCGAAGTTCCGGTCGGCGAGCAGCAGCATGCCCGGGCACAGGCCGCCCAGCAGGCGCTGCGCGAGCGTCTTCTCCGCGGTGATGTACGCGCCGAAGGCCACCTCGTGGATTGCGCGGCTGCCGCACTCCACCAGGGCGGCGAGCCTGACCAGGGGGAATCCGGAGCGTCCGCGGCGGGCGTGGAGATAGCCGAAGGCGGCGGCGTTGGCCGGGCTGTCCGCCGCCTCCAGGTGCAGGCCGTCCCAGGCCATCAGACGCAGACTGTGCCAGAACGCCCCCGGAGTCGCGGTGGTGGCCACCGGGCCGGACAGTCGGGCGAAGAGCTCGGCCATCGGAGCCGCCCCGAGCCGGGCACGGGCCTGGGACAGAGCGGGCGTGGACGGCATCCGCGCGGTGACGCCGCCGAGCCCCTTGACCAAGCTGGCCCACACCCCGTGGTAGCCGTCGGTGCTGAACAGGGCTATGGCGAGCACGAAGTACACGACCACTCGGGCCGGCAGCAGACGCACGCGGCGTTCGCGGCGGCCCGTTGCTTCGAGCACGTCATCGACGAGACTCGGCGGGATCTTCCGGGTGAGCGCACCAAGATGTCCCGGAGCATAGACATCAGCGGCGGGACAACTGCCAGAATGGGAGGTCAACAGGGCTCCTGCACAGGGAGAGTCGTCTTGGTCGACTTCCTCTCCTAGCAGGAGCCCTGCCCGCTGGGACCAGCTTCAACGAACCGCTTGACAGCGCCGCAGCAGCCGTAACTTCGCGGCATTGC
>NZ_JYJF01000265.1 GCF_000955975.1 Saccharothrix sp. ST-888 | reverse complement strand
GGTTCAGCGTTGGCGCTTCAAAGCGGGTACGGGAATATCAACCCGTTGTCCATCGACTACGCCTGTCGGCCTCGCCTTAGGTCCCGACTTACCCTGGGCAGATCAGCTTGACCCAGGAACCCTTGGTCAATCGGCGCAAGAGTTTCCCACTCTTGTATCGCTACTCATGCCTGCATTCTCACTCGTATACCGTCCACAACTGGATTCCTCCGCTGCTTCACCCGGCACACGACGCTCCCCTACCCATCACAGCCCCCGTTAGGAGTATTGCTGCAATGACACGACTTCGGTGATGTGCTTGAGCCCCGCTACATTGTCGGCGCGGAATCACTTGACCAGTGAGCTATTACGCACTCTTTCAAGGGTGGCTGCTTCTAAGCCAACCTCCTGGTTGTCTCTGCGACTCCACATCCTTTCCCACTTAGCACACGCTTAGGGACCTTAGTCGGTGTTCTGGGCTGTTTCCCTCTCGACCATGGAGCTTATCCCCCACAGTCTCACTGCCGCGCTCTCACTTACCGGCATTCGGAGTTTGGCTAAGGTCAGTAACCCGGTAAGGCCCATCGCCTATCCAGTGCTCTACCTCCGGCAAGAAACACGCGACGCTGCACCTAAATGCATTTCGGGGAGAACCAGCTATCACGGAGTTTGATTGGCCTTTCACCCCTAACCACAGGTCATCCCCCAGGTTTTCAACCCTGGTGGGTTCGGTCCTCCACACGGTCTTACCCGCGCTTCAACCTGCCCATGGCTAGATCACTCCGCTTCGGGTCTTGGGCATGCAACTCAGACGCCCTATTCGGACTCGCTTTCGCTACGGCTACCCCACACGGGTTAACCTCGCTACACACCGCAAACTCGCAGGCTCATTCTTCAAAAGGCACGCAGTCACGGCCGTGATCCGAAAACCACGACGACGCTCCCACGGCTTGTAGGCACACGGTTTCAGGTACTATTTCACTCCGCTCCCGCGGTACTTTTCACCATTCCCTCACGGTACTATCCGCTATCGGTCACTAGGGAATATTTAGGCTTAGCGGGTGGTCCCGCCAGATTCACACGGAATTTCTCGGGCTCCGTGCTACTTGGGAGAAGCTCAAGTGAGCCGTACAAGTTTCGTCTACGGGGGTCTTACCCTCTACGCCGGACCTTTCGCATGTCCTTCGACTACCCATACGGTTTCTGACTCACCCAGCCGCCGGCAGACGACTGAAGAACTTTCCCACGACCCCGAAGCGGCAACCCCTGCCGGGTCTCACACCACTCCGGTTTAGCCTCATCCGGTTTCGCTCGCCACTACTCCCGGAATCACGGTTGTTTTCTCTTCCTGAGGGTACTGAGATGTTTCACTTCCCCTCGTTCCCTCCACATACCCTATGTGTTCAGGTATGGGTGACAGCCCATGACGACTGCCGGGTTTCCCCATTCGGAAACCCCCGGATCAAAGCCTGGTTGACGGCTCCCCGGGGACTATCGCGGCCTCCCACGTCCTTCATCGGTTCCTAGTGCCAAGGCATCCACCGTGCGCCCTTAAAAACTTGGCCACAGATGCTCGCGTCCACTGTGCAGTTCTCAAACAACGACC
>NZ_JYJF01000264.1 GCF_000955975.1 Saccharothrix sp. ST-888 | reverse complement strand
CAGGCCCGAGCAGTACCAGCAGGGCGACAGGGTGGTGACCATCGTGGTGCGGCCGTAGCCGCGCAGTCGGCCCGCCGCGCGGAAGGCCGCGGTCTCGGCGTGCATCGAGGGATCGCCGTCCTGGACCCGGCGGTTGTGGCCGCGGCCGAGGAGCTCGCCGTCCGGGCCGAACAGCGCCGCGCCGATCGGGATGCCGCCCTCGGCGAGCCCGGTCCTGGCCTCCTCGACCGCGACCGCCAGCATCTGCTGTGGATCCACTGCCGCACCTCGCCTACGTCTGCGCCTACGTCCGTGGCCGCCCGCTTGGACGGTATCCCAAGCAGGCGGCCCGTGGAGGTCGGATCGGGTGCCGGGGCGCAGCGGCGTCGGATCTCCGCCGCCCCGGCTCGCGGAGCGGACCGGTCGGCGGGTCGGGCCCGCCGGAAGGCGGACAGGAACGGCCTCGGCGCCACCCCGCCGGGTGCGTGCGGTGCGGGCCACCGGTCGGGGGCGGGGGCTCGGACGGTGCCCCGTAGGCTTTTCCGCATGCGAGATTTTGCGGCGGGGGTCGGCCTCCTGTTCAAGGGCCAGCGGTGGGTTGCGGGACGCGGCCGGTGGTGGGGGTTCGGCATGATCCCCGCACTGATCGCGCTGGTGGGGTACGTGGTGGCACTGACCGCGCTCGCCGTCTGGTCGGGTGACCTGGCCCGCTGGGCGACCCCGTTCGCGGACGGCTGGGGCTCGCCGTGGCAGGGCCTGCTGCGCGGGGTGTTCGTGGCGGCGCTGATAGGCGGCGGGCTGCTGCTGGCGATGGTCAGCTTCACCGCGGTGACGCTGCTGATCGGGCAGCCGTTCTACGAGTCGCTCGCGGCGAAGGTGGACGAGACCGGGGGCGGTGTGCCCGCCGCACCCGGGCAGTCGCTCTGGCGGGAGCTCGTCGTGGCGGCCGGGGACAGCCTCCGGGTGCTCGTCCGGGTGGCCGGGATCGGCCTGCTGCTGTTCCTCTGCGGATTCGTTCCGGTGGTCGGTCAGACCGTGGTGCCGGTGGTCGGCATGGGGGTGTCCGGATTCTTCCTGGCCGTCGAGCTGACCGCCGTGGCGCTGCAACGGCGCGGCATCCCGCAGCGTGAGCGGATTCGCCTGCTGCGCGGGCGGCTGGGGCTGGCCCTGGGCTTCGGGGTGCCGCTGGCGCTGCTCGCCCTGGTGCCGGTACTGACGGTCGTGGTGATGCCGGGCGCGGTGGCCGGGGCGACGCTGCTGGCCCGCGAGCTGCTTCCGGCGGAACCGGCGGTGGAAGAGGCAGCGGCGGAGCCCGATCCCGAGAATGCGGCGTACTTCAGAAAGTAATCTGATATTAGAATTCATAAACAGACGGGAATTTGACATTCCGCGGATAACTGAACGATAACTGCCGCATGAGCGCACTGGCGGGCATCGCCTCGGACACCGACCGCCCATCCAGCGGGACCGATCCCGCCCACCCCGAGTTCTGGAGCCTCCCGGCCGAGGACCGGGCCGCCGCCTTCGCCCGTCTGCGCGCGCTGGACCGTCCGCAGTTCTGTACCGACCCCCGCACCGGCAGAGGCTTCCACGCCCTGGTCCGGCACGCCGACGTGGTCGCCGCCAGCCGTACGCCCGAGGTCTTCGTCAGCGCCCCCG
>NZ_JYJF01000263.1 GCF_000955975.1 Saccharothrix sp. ST-888 | reverse complement strand
GGGGCGGGCAACCAGGGCGTTGCCACCGACAACGTCGGCGAGCTCGTCGTCCGCCAGACCGGCGATCTCGACGTTCTCGAACTCGATCTTCTCCATGCTGTTCACCTCCTCCTGTTCGGCGAGACTGTGTGGAAAACCGCGGCCGCCTTTCGAGCACAGCGCCTCAAGGGCTCAGCGCTCACAGGTACGGCAGCGGAGCATGTGGGGAGCCCACGACTCTTCCGGGATTCCGGAGAGCGGACTCGGAACGGCGGGTCCGGACACGACACACTGCGGTGCAGTCGGGACGTGTAGGAGCAGGGGTTCTCGCGGGCCGAGATCCGCACGGGCAGGTCTCTCGGCAGAATGACTTCGCGAGCGGGAGGGTCGCGGACCGGTTTTCGATTACCGAGGCCGGCGACAGGATCGACAGGCGCCACATCGAATGGCTGCCACGACCGACCGCCGAAAGCGACGATAATGCGATTGGCGAATGAAAGTCAACAGGCACCGGAACGGTCCATTGTAGAATTCACCCTCCCCTTCCCCTGGCATGCTCCAGTCCGACCAGTCAAAGTCGAACTATCCCGCTTCGCCTTGATCAAACCCGTCGGCTCAGCATCGTGTCAACCCTGTGTGACCTGCCAATGCGACGTTTGCTGATTCGCGCACCGTGCACGCCGGCAGCCGCCCCGGCGCGAGCCCGCGCCGGGCCACAACCGACGCTCCTGTCCGAACAGTCGGCGCACCGGCGCCGGAGCGGCGGAGCCGATACCGCCTCTGCCGTCCACTCGTCGGCAGTCCGACTTCACTGACCCGCAGTTGTGATTCACGACAGATTCATCGGCGCTCGATACGGTAATCGAAAAATGACACCTTCATGCCCGTAGAGGAGCCGATTTTGAGCGTGGACTCGATTGCGGTCGTCGGATTGGCCCTTCGCGTGCCCGGCGCCATGAATGCCGATGAATTCTGGCGGAACCTGATCGAGGGAAGAGAGTCGATCGCTCGCCTCGGCGACGACGACCTGATCTCCGCGCATGACGACCCGGACGTCCTCGACAATCCGGATCTCGTGCGCGCGGGTGGGCTTCTCGACGGGATCGAGGAGTTCGATGCGGAGTACTTCGGTCTCACCGCGCGCGAAGCCGAGTTGATGGACCCGCAACAGCGGTTCCTCCTCGAAGTGGCGGTGGAGGCCCTGAACGACGCGGGCCACGACCCCGCCGTGAGCGAGGAGGCGACCGGCGTCTTCCTGGGCGTGGGCCGCAGCGGCTACTTCCTCCACCACCTGCTGCCGCGGGCCGAGTTGATGGCCTCGTTCGCCCGCCAGATCGCGCTCTTCAACGACAAGGACTACGCGGCGACCCAGATCTCGCACCGGCTCAACCTCACCGGGCCGAGCATGACGATCAGCACAGCCTGCTCCAGCTCGCTGGTGACGGTTCATCAAGCGTGCAAGAGTCTCGCCGAATTCGAGTGCGACGTGGCGCTCGCCGGCGGCGCCTCGATCAACGTGCTGCAGCGCGGCGGCTACGTGTACCAGGAGGGGAACATCTTCTCCCCCGACGGGCACTGCCGTCCGTTCGACGCCGACGCGAACGGCACGGTCTTCGCCAGCGGCGTGGGCATCGTCGTCCTCAAGCGCCTCAGCGACGCCCTGCGC
>NZ_JYJF01000262.1 GCF_000955975.1 Saccharothrix sp. ST-888 | reverse complement strand
CCGGTCGCGGCGCGGCGCGGGTCGAACTGCCGACGTACGCCTTCCAGAAGGAGCGCTACTGGCTCGACGCCGGTGTGTCCGCCGGTGACATGGCGTCGGCGGGCCTGGAACTGGCGGGGCACCCGCTGCTGGGTGCGGCGGTCGAACTGCCGGACTCGGGCGGGTTCGTGTTCACCGGGCGGCTGGCGGTGTCCACCCAGCCGTGGCTGGCCGATCACCTGGTGCTGGGGAGCGTGCTGCTGCCGGGCACGGCCTTCGTGGAGCTGGCGATCCGGGCGGGCGACCAGGTGGGCTGCGACCTGCTGGACGAGCTCACCTTGGAGGCGCCGCTCGTGCTGCCCGAGCGCGGCGGGGTACAGCTGCGCCTCACGCTGGGTGCGGCGGACGGGTCGGGCAGCCGGGCGCTGAGCCTGCACTCGCGCCGGGAGGACGTCCCGGCCGAGGAGCCGTGGATCCGGCACGCCACCGGCCTGCTGGCCTCCGGCGCGCAGCAGCCCGCGTTCGACCTCGGCGAGTGGCCCCCGGCCGGTGCCGAGCAGGTGGACATCGACGGGCTGTACGAGGGGGCGGCGGGAGTCGGCCTGGACTACGGTCCGGTGTTCCAGGGCCTGCGCCGGGCCTGGCGGCGCGACGGCGAGGTCTTCGCGGAGATCCGGCCGGCCGTGGACGGGCGTGCTCTGGACGGCACGCCGTTCGGCCTGCACCCAGCGCTGCTGGATGCCGCCCTGCACGGGGTGGGCCTCGGCGGTCTGGTCCGTGACGCCGACCAGGACGCGGGCCGAGCCCGGCTGCCGTTCTCCTGGGGCGGGGTCCGGCTGCACGCCGCAGGCGCCTCGGCGCTGCGGGTGCGGTTGGCTCCGGCGGGGTCGGACAGCGTGTCGCTGGAGCTGGCGGACGAGACGGGCCGTGCGGTGGCCTCGGTGGATTCGCTGGTGCTGCGCGCGGTGTCGGCCGGTCAACTGCGGTCGGCCCAGGGCGCGTTCCACGAGTCGCTGTTCCGGCCGGAGTGGGTTGCGCTGCCCGCCGGTGCGGCGTCCGAGGGTGGGCGCTGGGCGCTGCTGGGCGCCGACGCCGAGGTGCTGGGTGATCTCGGACGGAACGTCGAGGCGTACCCGGACCTGGCGGCGCTCGCGGCGAGCGGGGACGTCCCGGATGTGGTCCTGGTACCCCGTCTCGCGTCGGCTGCCCAGGGTACGGACACCGCCGCTGCCGCCCGGACCGCTGTCCGGGAAGCCCTGGAGCTCGTCCAGTCCTGGCTTGCCGAGGACCGGTTCACCGACGCGCAGCTGGTGGTGCTCACCCGTGGCGCGGTGGCGACCGCCGCCGACGCGGACGTCACCGACCTGGTGCACGCTCCGGTCTGGGGCCTGCTGCGCTCGGCCCAGGGCGAGAACCCCGGCCGGATCGTGCTGGTCGACCTGGACGGTGACGGCGGCTCGGCCCGGGCGCTCCCGGCGGCACTGGCCTCCAGTGAGCCGCAACTGGCCGTCCGGCAGGGCACCTCGCACGCCTTCCGGCTGGCCCGGGTCCCGGCCCGGCCGGAGGAGGCCGCCGAGGCCGCCGAGGTCGAGGGTGCGGTGTTCGGTCCGTCCGGTACGGTCCTGATCACCGGTGGTACGGGTGCGCTGGGTGCGCTGGTGGCCCGGCACCTG
>NZ_JYJF01000261.1 GCF_000955975.1 Saccharothrix sp. ST-888 | reverse complement strand
GCGGGGGTGATCTGGCCGAAGGCTCGTGAGCCGGCGCGGTCGTCGAGGGCGTCGGCGACGCGGTCGGAGAGGGCGACCCAGGCGCGGCTGCCCTTGGTCTTCGGCGCGGTGAGCAGCAGCTGGTTGTTGTTCACCGCGGAGAGGGTGGCGCGGATGAACAGGGTGCGCTCACGCAGGTGGACGTCGTCCCATCGCAGCGCGAGTGCCTCGCCCTTGCGCATGCCGGTTCCGATCATCAGCTCGGCGAGGTCGGCGTAGAGCGGGTCAATGGCGTGGGTGAAGCGCAGGAAGCGGGCTGCTTGCTCCTCGGTCCACAGGTGCCGCTCGGCGGGGGCGGGGCGGGGGAGGAGCGGGGGTTTGGCGGGGTTGCGGGGGAGGCGTTCGCCGGTGACGGCGGAGCTGAGGGCGCTGGAGAGGGTGGACATGATCCGGTGAACGGTGACCTTGCCGCGGTGGTGGTGTCGCAGTTGGTTGGTGACGAACGCGGCCAGGTGCTGGCGGGTGAGGTCGTCGAGGGGGATGCCGCCGAGGGCGGGGATCAGGTCCTGCTCGATGTAGGCGCGGTAGCGGGTGATGGTGGTGGGCTTGAGATGGAGTTCCTTCTCGGCGAGCCAGGTGGTGAGGTAGCCGGCGAGGGTCTGCCGGGGGTCGGTGATGACACCGGTGGCCAGGCCCTGGTTGAAGTGCCGCAGGGCGGTGCGGGCCTCGATCTCGTCGGGGAAGCTAGCGCGGCGGATGGTGTGGCGGTGGCCGTCGGTGGAGCGGGCATCGACGGCGAAGGCCCAGGTGCCGTGCTTGGGGTCGGTGGCGAGGAGGGGACAGGCGGTGCCGAGCTGTCGGCGGTGGTCGTCGCGGCAGCCGCAGCGCCGGTAGACCCGTCCTCGCTCTCCGCTTGGGGTCGGTGTGTGGCGCATGGTGATCGCCTCGAAGGGTTGAGCGCTGGTCGTGCTCTTCAAGTCTCTGCCTTCGATGCGACCACCGTGCGACCACCAGGACCCAAACGGGGCCTGTGACCTGCCGGTCTCCCTTGTGGGTGGTAAGGGGTCGCAGGCCTGAAATCGTCCCCCCGTGACGTGTGGATCTCCCTTGATCAGTGGGAAGGGAGATCTGGTGCGGCGGCTGGGCGTTGCCTGCTCACGCGGCCGGGCAGGCGGTCAGATGAGCCGGTCGCGGTGGGCGGCCGCGGCTTCACGGACGAGCTGGGCGAAGCGGCTGTGGCTGTGGCTGTGGTTCTGTTGCTGTCCGGCGTGCTCGTCGGCCCAGTCTTCGTCGTCGAGTTCGTCGTACTCACGCGGTCAGGGCGGCTGTGGCGTCTGACAGAGTGAGAGGCAGTTCGTGGGACTGGAGCGCCCGTGGACTCGCACGAACCTGGGGATGGCCTGTTTATGGGGTGCCCCGCAGACCTCGGGAGTCGGCGCCGCCACCTTGCGGGCTCACCCTGCCCCTCGGCAGCCAGAGCGAGACCGGGCCGGTGTCCTCCGGCAGCCCCGCTGCCTTTAGCAGGCCTCGGCTTCTCATGCGCAGGATTCGCGACCGGTTCACTCGATGTAGTGCGATCTGCGTGGTAACGGGCGAGGCATGGGTAGGCAGCGGCTGGTCGCCGCCGATGCGGGGAGCCACGGCCTACGCCCCTCGTGCTGATAGGCCACCGCCGAACGGGAATTGACCACT
>NZ_JYJF01000260.1 GCF_000955975.1 Saccharothrix sp. ST-888 | reverse complement strand
GCGTCGGCCGCCCGTACGGCGTCCGCCCCGCGGCTGCCGGTCCCGGTGATCTCGATCACCGGCGCGTCCGGCGAGGTGGTGCCCCGGACCAGCCCGGCCAACACGGCCGTGCTCCGGCCCAGTTGTGCGGCGGCCCCGGCCAGCACCTGCGGCTGACCGGCCAGCCTTCCGTACGCCTGGGCGAAGTTGACGGCGGTGGCACTCTCGCCCGGACCCTGCGGGACCACCACGACATAGGAGTTGGCGGCGTAGCTGGGGTGTGCGAGGACGCCGTAGCCGGCCCCGGCCAGCGCGCCCAGCGGTACGGCGAGCACGACCGGCCACCAGCGGCGGGTCAGCACACGTGCGCTGCGGCCCAGTTCGGACATGGGTGACTCCGTAGGTGTGAAGCGGCCCGGGAGGGCCGGAGGTGGTGGCCGGCCCGCCCGGCGGACGGCAGCCGGGCGGGGCTCAGGGGCGCGGGGAACTGCGCGAGAGCCCTGGCGACGTCGTGGCGGACCGGTCGTGCGGCTCCCCGTGCCCGTCGTGGCTGCCCGCTCCATCGGGTGCCCACGGCTCCTGCGGCCCCTGGGCGCGCGGTCCGGCGGCGAGGACGTCGTAGAGCCGGCCCAGCTGCCCGGCGATCCGGACGATGTCGTAGTGCGCGACGGCGGGCGGCTGGGGCAGGGCGACGCTGCGCCGGCTCCACAGTTCGCAGAGGGCGGCGGTGTAGGAGGCCGGGTCGGACGGGATGCGGGCGGCCTCGGGGGCGGCCTCGGGCCCCAGTTCGTCGAGGGCCGGGCAGGCACTGTGGCGGACCGGAAGTCCGGCCGCGAGCCCCTCCAGGACGGTCAGCCCGAAGGTCTCCTCGGTCGAGGGCGCGGCCAGGACGTCCATGGCGACCAGGAGTTCGGGCACGTCCTCGCGCTCCCCCGGGCAGACCAGCCGACCGCGCACCCCGAGCCGCTCTGCCCGCCGTACCAGGGCTTCGCCCTCGGGTCCGGCGCCGACCAGCAGCAGCCAGGGCTCGCGCAGTGCCGGGTGTTCCCCGGCCAGTGCGGCGAGTTCGGCGAGCGTGTCGACCAGCACCTCGAAGCGCTTGCCGGGGACCAGCCGGCCCACGCCCCCGATCACCCAGGCCTGCTGCGGCAGGCCGAGGTCCGTCCTGACGATCTGCCGGACGGCGGCCCTGGAGGCGGTGGGCAGGGTGTAGCGGGCGGCCTCGACGCCGTTCGGCAGCAGGTGCACCCGGTGCGGCGGGACGCCCCAGGCGTCGAGTGTCCCGGCGACCTGGCGGGAGACCGCGACGGTGGTGCTGCCGAGGCGTTCGGCGAGCAGGTAGAGCGCCCTGACCCCGGCGGTGACCGGTCGGCCCTCGATCACCCCGGGGTGCAGCGAGTGCTCGGTGGCGACCACCGTACGGACCCCGGCCAGCCGGGCCGCCAGCCGCCCGTACAGACCGGCCCGGTAGAGGTGGGTGTGCACCAGCCGGTAGCGGCCGGAGCGGATCAGCCGGGTGAGCCTGGGCAGCACGGTGAGGTCGCGGTTGCCGCGCATCGCCAGGTCGTGCACCACCACACCCTCGGCGCGCAGCGCGGCGGCGACGGTGCCGGGGTTGGTCAGGGTGGCGACTTCGCAGGTGTGGTGGTCCGGCAGGTGGCGGAGGATCAGTTGGAGTTGGCGTTCGGCGCCGCCTGAGGCCAGTC